>JACKPT010000025.1 GCA_024233345.1 Verrucomicrobiota bacterium | reverse complement strand
GCCCTCCGCCCACCGGTTCAGACACGCCACCCAACGGGCGGCAAACGTCTGCACCTCGTTTCCGGCATAGAGGGCAATCCACTCGGCATAGGGATGATCCGGCAGCAAACACATGGACGCCTCCCCCAGCCAACGGCCGATTTCCGCATAGGTCCAATTGCAGGGGGTAGCCGCTGCCATGGCGACCAATCGGGATCCCCCAGCGGCACATGTCCGTTCGTGGGTGGTGTAGGCAACGGTGGCGGGCAGTGGCCCGGCCGGGGCCCGGGTGGCCAAACCCAGCCGCTCCCGGAACACCCCCTGCATGGAATCCTCCGCTTCCTCGGACAAGCGGGCGGACTCGATAAATAAATTCCGATCGGAAGCCTGCGTACTGAACTCCGCCAACCGAAGACAGATCTGCACATAGTCGATCAAATACAACCGGTCCTGCTCAAGATAAACGGCCACCTGATCCGGGTGGAGCGCCCCCCGCGCAAGCGCCCGGACAAACGGGTGGCGAACCGACCTCTCCCACCAACTGCCACAGGCCTGTCGGCAACCTTCGGAAAATGGCAGGTGGGCTGATTGCTCCATCTGGCTACCTGTTCCCTGCGGGCTTCTCCAGGCCCCCAAGCCTCGCATCATCCGGATTGGATGGATCCGGAAGATAAGTCGAACCCTGTACAATGGGTCCAATGAATCCGGCCAGAACCGCCAGGAAAAGTGCCCCGCCCCCATTCAGTATCGATTGGATCCACAGCACCCCGTGATACCAGGACTCCATGGACTGAAAGTATGCCTGGTTGGCCTCGTTCATGGCCAGTGACAGAGTCTGTAGCCAGGATTCACCGATCACCTTCAAGGCGGTCGCCTGAATCTCCATCGCCAGTTGAAACGAGCAGACGAGCAGGACCGCCAAAACGGTGATCGGAAGAGCCCGCAGACGCCTCCGCCAAGTCAGGGCGGGAGCGACAAACACTGTGAAGGCGATCACCATCAGGTGCAGCGTGGCGTCCACCTGCTTTTCCCAGGAGCCGGAAACCTCGGGAACCATCGAGCCATCGCTCATGGTCATCGCCACCTGGATCATGCCGGTTACCTCAATCATCCTGCCGTCCATGGCCATCTCGATCTGACCCAGATAGGGGCAACTCCATGCGGTGACCAGCTGGACGAAAGGCCTCAGTATGACCAACATCCCCTGGGGATATTGGTAAAGCACCACCGACACCCCGGCAAAAGCCAGAATCATGCGGGCGAACAGACCGGCTTGAACCCCAAGTTTCATGGACGCAATGGCTCGGGTTGCGACCGCGCTGCCGGGGCATTCATTTGAAACAAGACAAACAGGCAGGCACTCAGCACCATGATACTCTGCCAGATCAAACCATGGGCCAGATCCATGAATGCCGGCCAGTACATCATCACGTAAAACAAGCTGACGATCCGCAGGAGATTCAGGCCAAAGATCAGCACGGTCCCCCACGCGACACTGCGCCAGCGCCGCATCCAGGGCATCGGA
>JACKPT010000024.1 GCA_024233345.1 Verrucomicrobiota bacterium | reverse complement strand
ACCCTCCGCCCACCGGTTCAGACACGCCACCCAACGGGCGGCAAACGTCTGCACCTCATTTCCAGCATAAAGGGCAATCCACTCGACATAGGGATGATCCGGCAGCAAACACGTGGACGCCTCCCCCAGCCAACGGCCAATTTCCGCATAGGTCCAATTGCAGGGGGTAGCCGCTGCCAAGGCGACCAATCGGGATCCCCCAGCGGCACATGTCCGTTCGTGGGCGGTGTAGGCAACGGTGGCGGGCAGCGGCCCGGCCGGGGCCCGGGTGGCCAAACCCAGGCGCTCCCGGAACACCCCCTGCATGGAACCCTCCGCTTCCTCGGACAAGCGGGCGGACTCGATAAATAAATTCCGATCGGAGGCCTGCGTACTGAACTCCGCCAACCGAAGACAGATCTGCACATAGTCGATCAAATACAACCGGTCCTGCTCAAGATACACGGCCACCTGATCCGGGTGGAGCGCCCCCTGCGCAAGCGCCCGGACAAACGGGTGGCGAACCGACCTCTCCCACCAACTGCCACAGGCCTGTCGGCAACCTTCAGAAAATGGCAGGTGGGCTGATTGCTCCATCTGGCTACCTGTTCGCTGCGGGCTTCTCCAGGCCCCCAAGCCTCGCATCATCCGGATTGGATGGGTCCGGAAGATAAGTCGAACCCTGTACAATGGGTCCAATGAATCCGGCCAGAACCGCCAGGAAAAGTGCCCCGCCACCATTCAGTAACGATTGGATCCACAGCACCCCGTGATACCAGGACTCCATGGACTGAAAGTATGCCTGGTTGGCCTCGTTCATGGCCAGTGACAGGGTCTGTAGCCAGGATTCACCGATCACCTTCAGGGCGGTCGCCTGAATCTCCATCGCCAGTTGAAACGAGCAAACGAGCAGGACCGCCAAAACGGTGATCGGAAGAGCCCGCAAACGCCTCCGCCAAGTCAGGGCGGGAGCGACAAACACTGTGAAGGCGATCACCATCAGGTGCAGCGTGGTGTCCACCTGCTTTTCCCAGGAGCCGGAAACTTCGGGAACCATCGAGCCATCGCTCATGGTCATCGCCACCTGGATCATGCCGGTTACCTCAATCATCCTGCCGTCCATGGCCATCTCTATCTGATCCAGATAGGGGCAACTCCATGCGGTGACCACCTGGACGAAAGGCCTCAGTATGACCAACATCCCCTGGGGATATTGGTAAAGCACCACCGACACCCCGGCAAAAGCCAGGATCATGCGGGCGAACAGACCGGCTTGAACCCCAAGTTTCATGGGCGCAATGGCTCGGGTTGCGACCGCGCTGCCGGGGCATTCATTTGAAACAAGACAAACAGGCAGGCACTCAGCACCATGATGCTCTGCCAGATCAAACCATGGGCCAGATCCATGAATGCCGGCCAGTACATCATCACGTAAAACAAGCTGACGATCCGCAGGAGATTCAAGCCAAAGATCAGTACGGTTCCCCACGCGACACTGCGCCAGCGCCGCATCCAGGGCATCGGG
>JACKPT010000023.1 GCA_024233345.1 Verrucomicrobiota bacterium | reverse complement strand
GTGTTCGGGCTGATCAACTACCAACTGGTGATCGATTCCGGAACCGCCGCCTCCCGCATCGCCTGGGAGCTGGACCACCAATTCAACAACCAGACTGGAGGACTGCCGGCGTGGCGGCAGGTCGGTGAGGATCTGGGGTGGTTCGGCGCGGTTTTCCTGCTGGTAGGGTTATGCCGGTGGTTTGTCCCGGGCAGTCGGGATGTCCGGGCGGAAAAGATCATCGTCTTGTCCGGCTGGGTCTACTTTCTGTGCCTGTTTTTGATTCAACGGCAGGTCGAGCGGTATGCATTACCGGTGCATTTGATTGCCTGGTGGATGATTGGCGTGGGGCTGGGATGGAGCCTCACGCTTCTGTTCCGGAAGGGGAACGGAGCCGGGCTTGCCGGGTTGGCCCTGATCTGCGGGATCATTTCAGTTCGCGCCCCGGCCTGGACCGATGCGGTGAATGCATTTGACGGGCCGGATACCCGGATGCAGATGGCGCGATATATTCGCGATCATGCCTGGACCGAAGGCCAGGTCATGGCGGACATCTATTCCGGCATTCCCGATTGCCATAACCCCCAGCGATCCATCGATGGCGCCCCGGTGACCGTCCCGATCACGCGGATCCTCCAGTGGGAGCCGGGTTTTGGCGAGTCGATGTATGACACCCTGGTGGCGCAGGGTTACCGGTTGGTGGCGATCCTGCCCAGTTACCGGGAGCGGTATGCCAACCCGGACCTCAAAGGTGGTTTTGGCCAGTTCCGTGACCTCGAGCAGCGTCGGGACTTCTACCGGAGGGTGATGACCGAAGGGGAGCTGGTTCATATCGAATATGGGGACGGCAGTTATCTGTCGCCCACACTGGAACTATACCGGTTCGGCGAGACGCCGCCTTTGCCCCCGCCTGCACAATGACATTGCCATGAGGCTCCGGTCTTCGCATCATGTCCCCGCTATGAGTGAACCCTACGTATCCATTGTCATCCCGGTCTACAACGAGGAAGAAAGTGTCGAGACCCTGTGCACCAGGCTGCACGAGTCGCTGTCCTCTCTCGGCAAACCCTATGAAATCATTCTGGTCGATGACGGGAGTAAGGACCGGACCTGGGAGAAGATGGTGGCGATGAGCCGTGCCTATCCCGGTTTTCACCTGATCCGGTTCCGCCGCAACTTTGGCCAGACCGCAGCCATGAGCGCGGGGTTTCATGCTGCGAAAGGCGATATTGTCGTCACCCTGGATGCGGATTTGCAGAACGATCCCGGGGATATTCCGCTCTTGCTGGAGCGGATGGAACAGGGGTTCGATGTGGTCAGCGGGTGGCGCCGGGACCGCAAGGACGCTTTCATCAACCGCAAGCTGCCCTCGATGATTGCCAATGGCCTGATCAGCAAAATTACCGGGGTTGGCCTGCATGACTATGGCTGCACCCTCAAGGCCTACCGGAGGGATGTGATCAAGAATGTCCACCTCTATGGTGAGATGCACCGGTTCATTCCCGCCCTCGCGAGCTGGGTTGGCGGGTCCATCGATGAGGTGGTGGTTCGCCATCACGCCCGGCAGTTTGGCACCTCCAAGTATGGAATCTCCCGAACCTTCCGGGTCGTGCTTGACCTGCTTACGGTCAAGGTGCTTCTCCATTACAGCACCCGCCCGATCCATATCTTCGGCAAGATCGGGGGGCTGTTTGCGGTGCCGGGCTTCCTCATGCTGGGGGCGATGGTGTTGTTCCACCTGTCCTTTCTCTTGTTTGGCACCCAGGTCGGGGCCGACTTGATCAAGCGACCGTTCTGGGTCATGTCCTCCTTCATGCTGATCTTTTTCAGTCTTCAGTTTGTCAGCATGGGGTTGCTCGCGGAAATGCAGATCAGGACCTATCACGAGTCCCAGAAAAAGCCGATCTACATCATTCGCGAGGAGGCGACATCCCCGGAGCCCTCCGCGTGATCGGGGTGGGGTTCACCGCCGTTACCCTGCCCGCCATGCCCAGCCCACCCCCGGAGTCCCTCATGCCGGTCGTGGTCTGGGTTGTTTCCCTGTATGGCCTGCTTTTTTTTGCCGGGCTGCCCCTGTTCTTCCGTTTTGTCGCCGCCGAGGGCCTTCGGGGCCTCGTCCATCCCGAGCGGATGCTCTGGCTGAAAACCCGTGCGTGGTCGCCCCTCGATGCCCTCGGTATTCTCGCGGTACTGCTCGGCATCAACCTCACGCTGTCCCTCGGCTACAGTGTCTTGCAACCTCTCTTCCACTGGCGTGACTGGTCGGAACAGGCCTGGCTGGTGATCCAGTCCATCGCCTTTCACTGGATGGGCTTTCTGCTCATGATACTGTGGGCGCAACAGCGGGGTTTTGATTTGCATGCCGCGTTCTCCCTGCCCCGCCACCGCACCCGTGAATCACTGGTGAAGGGCCTGGGTTTTCTGACCGGGGCCATGCCCGTGGTGATCCTCTCCCATGTCGTCTTTTTTATCGCCCTGGTGCTTGCCGGTATCCCGATTGAGGCCCAGGACGTGACCCGGGTAATCGCCGCCACCGATCACTGGGTTGCGAAAGGGTACTTTGTGTTGCTCGGGGTGGTGATTGCGCCCATCGTGGAGGAAATGTTATTCCGGGGAATCCTCCTGCCTGCCCTGGCCAGCGTGGTGCATCCGTTATTGGCCATGGTCGGAACCTCGCTGCTGTTTGCCCTGTTTCACGCGAACCTGCTTTCCTTTGCGGTTCTGTTCATGCTGTCGATGGCCTTGTCCTGCGCCATGATCCAAACCCGAAACCTTGGCGTGTCCATTGTGATGCACGCCCTGTTCAATGCCATCCCGATGACTGCGCTGGTCATGGGCGGTTTTTCATGAAGCGTCTGGCCCACACGCACGAAGCGGACTTCATCCGCAGACTGGCTTCGCGCTTGTCGGGCGATGGCGACCGGCGTTTGCTGGTGGGCATTGGGGATGACACGGCGGTGTGGAAGTGCCCCGGGCGCGACCTGGTGCTGACCAGTGATGCGGTGATCGAAGGCGCGCATTTTTTGCCCGGGGCAGAACCGGCCCGGATCGGCCACAAGGCGGTGGGTCGGGTATTGAGTGACTGTGCTGCGATGGGGGCGGTGCCCGAGGCATTGCTGATCAACCTCATCGCCGATCCGAGTCATCCGCCGTCCTGGTGGGAAGAGGTGTACCGGGGGGCCAATGATCTGGTGACTCGGTTCGGGGCGGTGATCGCGGGCGGCGATGTCAGCAAGGGCACCCCCTCCGCATTGCATGTGTTTGCCCTGGGAACCCTGGCGGCAAATCCGGTGACCCGGGCGGGGGCGAAGGCAGGGGATTGGCTCTATGTGACCGGATCCTTGGGCGGCAGTATTCTCGGGCGTCATCTCGACTTCGAGCCGCGCATTCCCGAAGGCCGCTGGCTGGCCGAACAGGGCTGGGCCACTTCAATGATCGACCTCAGCGATGGTCTCGCCACCGACCTCCGGCACGTGCTGGCCCAGAGCGGGGTGGGGGCGATCCTGGACGCAGAGGCGATTCCGGTTTCCGCCGCCGCCCGAAGCATGAACGATGGCAAGTCCCCCCTGGAACATGCCATCACCGATGGCGAGGACTACGAACTCCTCTTCACCATCCCCGGCGCTCGGGCTGAAGCCTTCGAGAAGGCCTGGGCCGGAGAAGGCCTGGTCACTACCACCCGGATCGGCACCCTGACCCGTGATCCGGACCGCATCGAGTTGCGCGAAAAAGACAGGACCACCCACTTGATGGACTGGGTTGGTTATGACCATCTGGGTCCTTAGATAAGTCATGATCGGCAAGCTGGACAATTTCTGGACCAGCCGTGAAGGGAGTCAGTCGTGAAACCAAACCGGAAACCAATGACCGAAGCTGAGAAGGCCAAAGTGCTGGCGGAGCTCCGCGGGGATGTGGCCCGCCGGAACACCGGCTACCGCGAGCGGGCCCTGGCCCTGTTCCCTCATGTGTGCGCCTCCTGTGCCCGGGAGTTTTCCGGTCCCCGGCTCAAGGAGCTGACCGTTCATCACAAGGACCACAACCACCACAACAACCCGCCGGACGGAAGCAACTGGGAATTGCTGTGCATCTATTGCCACGACCACGAACATGAAAAGCTGATGGATGCCCGGCAAGGTAACTTTGGCACGGTATCCAGCAAGCCGACGGCATCGAAATTTGCCAGTCCGTTCGAGCAGCTTGACTCCCTGGTCAAAAAGCCACCGGCAGATTCCTGACCCATTCCTCGGGCATAACGCCACTTAATCCGGTCGCTTGCCCGGCCATGGAAAAGAAGGTGCGATTCTTCCGGAGTTGGGGTAAGACTTCAGTCATGTCAACGACCTCCTCACGTTGCCGTTTGGCCCTGGCTGCTTTTCTCGGTGCCCAGTCTCTGTTCACCGGATGCGCAGGTCCCAGGATGGAACCGCTGATGCCAACCCCGTTGCTGTACAGCAAGCTGGGAGTGGGGCCGATGGATGTGGTGGCCCCGGAGGAGCGGTGGAAGTCGCTGCGGGTGTACTACGCCACCACCCGCGAGCGGGTTCAGGATAAGAAACGAATCGATTATGGGAATGAGGAGTCGGACGCCCTGTCTCTCGGCATGGCCCTGATCAACTTTGGCGGACCGGAGGTGGGGTGGTCGGAGTTGAACGAGGCCTCGAAAGTGGTCGATCGAGATGGTGAATGGCTCCTCTCCATTTCCGGCCTGATGGAACTTGGAGGGCTCGATTTTTCAGTGGACCCGCCACGGGTGGAGGAATCAACCGCCTGGCTGATGGCGGACATCAACCGGGTCCTCGAAGATTCCCGCAGCGGGGAGGTGCTGATCTATGTGCATGGGGCGAAGGTGAATTTCTATAATGCCTGCGCCTTCACGGCCCAACTGAGCCATTTCATGGGCCGGGATCTGGTTCCACTGGCCTTTTCCTGGCCGACCCGCCAGCGGATCTCGGCCTATGCCTTGGGCAATGACCGGCGGAGGGGCGAGCGATCCGCCCGGTCTTTGTCCATCCTGCTGGAAATTCTGTCGGACTACACCGAGGCCAAACGCATCCATCTCATCTGCTGGAGTGCGGGGGGGCGCGTGGTGGCCGGAGCGGTCAAGGATCTGCGGGAACGCCACCCGGACTTGAGCGAAGACGAACTCATGGCGCGGTTCCGGCTCGGGACGGTTTACTTTGCTGCTGCGGATGTGCCCCGCAAGGACTTTCTCGATGCGCTGCCCGCGCTCAACGCGATGGCAGAGCGGGTGGTGGTCACGACCTCCAGCAAGGATGACGCTCTGCTCAGCGCCCGGTTGTTCATGGGGGGAGGCCCGCGGATCGGACAGTTGACCAAGGACATTGCCCCCGGGGATCGGGCGATCGCGGAGGCGGCGAACCGGCTCGAGGTGGTGGATGTGTCCCGGGGCACCGAGGAACGCGGGTTTGATATCACCGGCCACCGGTACTGGTTCAACCATCCCTGGGCCAGTACCGATATCATCCTCGCCGCCTGGGGACTTGACCCGGAAGCCCGGGGACTGATCAACGCAGGCCACCCGCGGCTGTGGGGCATCCCCGCTGATTTTCCTGATCGCATCACCCCGGACATGATGGAGCGGTTTCAGAAAGGCGGGCGCGCCAACCCGGGGCAATCCATCCGGGGGGCGATTCCATGACAACGGCCAGAGAGAGCCAGTCGGGTTGCGGGCGAAGTGCGGCGCTGTGCCGGGTGGGCTTGTTTCTGGGTCTTCTTCTCTTCGGGATGGCCGGGTGTTCCACCCCCCCAACCGTGGAGGACCGCTACCGCGCCTCCCTCGACTCCTACACCCGGACAATCCCGGAGATCGTCAGGGACGAGGAACGGGCCGGGAGATTGCACGACATCGGGAATAACCTGTTTCAGGATCTTCGCGCGGATGCGGAGACGCTGAAAACCCTTGTGGAGCGGGTCGACACCCTGAATCGGAACTTCGACACCTCACGGGAAGACCTGGAGCAGGCCCTCGCCGAGGTTGATCGACACAGGCAGCTTTTGCAGGACCGGCTCGTGGCCGCCCGCACGGAGGCGGTGAGGTTGACAACCGAAGAGGAGTGGGTGGCCCTGACCGCTCGCGAGTCAACCCTGCTGTCGGTGATTCAGGAGGATTGGGAGCAACAGCAAGGCCGATGATGGGGAGGTCACAATGTTCTGGGTCATGATGTATCTTCTGTTATTTGGCGGGTCGGGAGATCCAA
>JACKPT010000022.1 GCA_024233345.1 Verrucomicrobiota bacterium | reverse complement strand
CACGAATTCAATCTCCAAGTGCAACAAGGTTGAGCTTCAAGGACTCGGTCGGGGTTCGATAACCCAGGCACTTCCTAGGACGTTGGTTGAGAGCGAGGACGGCCTGTTGGATCTCACGGGGGTGCACCCCCGTGAGATCGCGCCCTCGAGGAAAGTACTGCCGCAGCAGCCCGTTGGTATTTTCATTCAATCCTCGCTCCCATGAATGATACGGATGAGCAAAGTACACCTCCGTGCCCAGCGCCTCTTCCAGCTCGCTAAACTGACTAAACTCCATTCCGTTATCGACGGTCATGGTATGCACCGGCAGAGGGGTGTTTTTAAACGCCTGAATGGTCGCCTCGTTATACGCCGAGGCCGTGCGCGCCCCCAGTTTGCAGGCCACCAGATACCGGGTCTGGCGCTCCACATGCGTGGCAATCCCCGCCTGTCCCCTCTGTGGTCCGCGCACGGTGTCGCTTTCCCAGTCACCGATCCGTTGGCGCTGGTCGACGATCGTAGGACGTTGATCGATGGTTTTGAAGTTCCGAATGCGCTTGAAACGCTTGTTTCCCCGCCATCCGTATGTATGGCGGCGATGTCCCTGACGTAAATACGGACCGTAATCAACCCCGTCGCGGGCTGCCGACAGAATGAAACGATAGATCGTCTCGTGACACACCCGCATTGAGTCCGGCCGCTTCTCGTAGCCAAGACGTCCGGCGATCTGTTCGGGCGACCAGTAACAACGAAGCTTCTTATCCACATACGCTCGAAGCTTCTGGTCGGCCATCTTGTTCCTCCGTCGCGGCTTATGCCGGGCAGCCTGCGCCAGCCGCTCCGCTTGATGAGCCCGATAAACGCGCACACCCCCGTTCCTTCTGATCTCCCGGCTGATCGTCGACACCGCGCGGCCCAGCTGAACGGCAATCTGACTCAGCGTCGATCCCTGTTTTAGCTCTATCATGATGACTTCTCGCTCGTGTACGCTAAGATGATGATATCCCAAGGCTTGTCTCCTTTATGTTCATGGTTCGACTGTATCGAACCGGACAAGTCCTTGGGACTTCCACTTTCATTGCACTTGATTTTAGAATCCGCGTCATTGGAATTTTCTCTCAATCGCCATCCCCATGACCAGCCCCAGCCCGCAGGACACCCAGTCATAGGGATCGAAGGTTTGGCCGATCAGCAGGAGGATGGTTGGGTGTGCGCGCATGGCTTCCAACCAGACTGGGTGCCACAACTGGCTCAACTCGACCGCCGCCGCAGCCAGGGCCACGACAAGCGCCCGAGTTCTCATGGGTTGCCGGGGCGTCAGAATCAGGGTCAGCCCATACAGAGCCAGGGTCCAGAAAAAGCCGCCAGCTCCATTGCGCCACGCATCGGAACCGTCAACCACCCCCCCAAATCGCACCCCGAGTCCGAGCAACGGGGAGAGGGAGAGAAGGGTCAGACCGAGCCAGCGTTGCCGCGAGATGAAGGTGGCCTGTTGATATGAATGAATGGGAAAAGGTTTCGGGGTTCGAATTGCATTCAGCCAATCGGCATCCAACCAACAAAAGGCCGCTCCGAAGATCACTCGGAACGGCCCTGTGCATTCAAGATGGGTGGGGCAATCAGCGCAGGGTCACTGCGGTACCGGGGGCGGGATCCTCTTCGCCCTCGATCACATCGGCATAGCTGACCTTCTCGCTGACCTTGGAGATTTTCAGCCTTCCGATTTCTTCGCCTTCTTCGACATCCAGCACTGCTCCGGTGTCGGGGTCGATCAGTTCTTCACCTTCTTCGGTCATGACCATTTCCTGACCCACTTCAACCCCGAATTCCGAACCACGGTTGATGATCACCTTGCCCTTGCCGCTGACTTTGATCACGCTGCCTTCAAAGGGAAATTCTTCCATCTGTTCCGCGAACCACTTGGCGGCCTGGTTGATCGCATCCTGAGCGGCTTCGCCCAATGGGGTCTCCGTAAATCCGCCGAGATTGCCGCCGAATCCGCTGCCGGAATAACCGAGGGAGATGCCGATACCGCCGGGCTTACCGGTGATCCGCTCCTTGGCGACAATTTCACCCGTGGTGGTATCGATCAGCTTGGCGATAATCGTGACCTGGGATTTTTTGCCCTTGAGGCCAACGTTGAACCCGCCGACGTTGATGCCCCCGCCTCCGCCGGAAGAACCCTCGGCCACGGTGGTGATCGCCCCGGTAGCGAGATAGCGGGCGGAGCGAATCTTACCGGTCTGGGCCACTTTCTTGGCCTTGGCGGTGCGGCCACTGGCGGCGAGGTCCTGCTCGGCAATGACCGCATCGAGTTTACCCCGTTCAACCAGGACAAATCGCCCGGTGTCATAGAGGGCGGATTCAAGCATGGTGGCAAGGTTGTCACCGAGCTCCCACTGGCCGCGCCAGCCGGCTTCGTTATCGAAATCCTTCACCCCTACCGCGTGCTTGAGGCCCTTGTACTCCCCCAACCCCATGTCGGCATTGGCCCGCTCGGTGGGGGTCTCGCCCTTAAACAGGCCAAACTGCGCCATGGTCTGGCAACCGGTTGCCCCGACAGTTAACATTGCACCCGCGATAATCCATGCTACTCTAGTCATGCGTTCCTCCGTTAGTTGAACCGCTTGGAACCTACAAAATTCGTTTTATGAGATCAAGACAGCACTCCAGTAACCCCGCGGTCGCCTGATGGGTTCGGTGATCCTATGCCGGGTCTTCGGAATTCCCATCCGGGCCCATTTTACCCTGTTTCTCGTTCTCCCGCTGTTTGCGATGCGCATGTCTCAGTCCATGGGGATTCCCTGGATTGGCGGGCTGGCCTGCGCGATCGGACTGTTTGCCAGTGTCGCCCTTCATGAGTTGGGACACGCCTGGGTTTCGATCCGGCGGGGCTATGGCGTACGCGACATTATCCTGACCCCGATTGGCGGAGTGGCCTTGCTGAAACAATCTCCCCGGAAAGCGGACGACGAATTCTGGATTGCCGTCGCGGGACCGCTGGTCAGTGCAACGCTCGCGGCCTTGCTGGGCCTCGGAGGCATGACGGTCATGGGCTGGATCGGCTGGCGATCGGGAGAACTCGCCTGCCTGATTCTCGGAGCGGTCAACCTTTCCCTGTTCCTGTTTAATCTGCTGCCGTGCTTTCCCATGGATGGCGGACGGGTCTACCGGGCGTGGATGATGAAGCGGGTGGGCCGGCTCGAAGCGACCCGCAGCGCAGTCCGGCTCGGGCGCTGGCTCTCGTTTGCCCTGGGTTTTTACGGCCTGTTCTATGGCCACTTCATGCTCATCCTGATCGCCATTGCGGTCTACTGGTTCGCCAAAATGGAACTGCGGGGCGTGGAGATGGAGGAAGCACCGCGGCGCCCCCCGCCCTGGGCCTACTGGAGCGCCGGGCAGCCCCCCTTCACCCAGGCCCAGCCGCGCGAGTACACCCTGGATGATCAGGATGTGGAAGTCAGCCCGCCACCGTGGGAGCGGAGGCCTTAACCAAGGTTTCGGGTGTCAGGGGGTTCAGGCGCCAGGATCACAAACCTGTAACCTGAAACCCTCCTACGCCTTGTCCACTCCGGAGCTGTAGTGCATTGCGAACCAGGTTTCCGCCTCGATGTCGGCAGCAATGGTATCGAGCAGGTCCGGGGGGACCGCCTGGTTGACCTTGAGGATGGCAATGGATTTTTCGCACTTCGAGTCGTGGGGATTCCGGACATCATCGATGTTGATACCGGCGTCCGCGAGCGCGGCCCCGATGCGGCCGAGCACTCCCGGACGGTCCTTGTAGATCAACACCACCGAGTGGCCATTCGGCTCAAAGTACAGGCTGTGGAAATCGCTGATCCGTGAGATCATCAGGACGCCTTCGGTCACGGTTCCCCGCACACTGGTCCGGCGGAGCAGATCATTGCCAACCGTGGCAGTCAGGTCGAGGGTGATGGAACTTTCAAAGCCCTTGCGCTCATCGGTCTCCCGATCCTCGAAGTCGACTCCCATATCCTTGAGATAATTGACCGCGGCGGCAAAGTCCATGGACCGGTCAAACTCCTCGCTGAGTGCGGCCACCATGGGCGGCAGCAACCATTTACCATAGGGCTTGAGACTGCCATAGAAGCTGGTTTCGATCAGCTTGAGCTTGCTGTCTTTGCCAATCAAGTGACGGGCCAGCCGGGCCAGCACAAAGGCCAACTCGCCAAACGCTTCGTCGAGCCCCGGGGGAATATCGCGGTTGACAATGTAGGAGGAAATGCCCTTTTCATCAAACTCGATCAACTCCTCCGCAGCGTGGAGGGCGGCCTTGAAATTGGCTTCGGCGGTGCTGGCTCCGAGATGCGGCAGCATCAGGTCGGCAAGGTCCGCCACCGACTTCGGGCCTTCGGCATCCTTGGGATAGACATCGTTCAGAAAGCGCAGCTTCTTTTCCGCCTTGATCGCCCGGAGGTCATCTTCGTTGATAATTCCGGCCCGGGCACAATTGACGATGGTCGCACCTTCCTTGATCACACTGAGGAGGGAAGCATTCACCAGCCCCCGGGTATGTTCATTTTCAGGAATATGGAGGGTGATGTAATCGCTCCGCTCGAACAGATCGGTCAGGGAGACCAGCTCCACCTCCATCGAGGCCGCGCGCTCCGAGGAAATGACCGGGTCAAACCCGATCAGGGTGACATCGAATCCGCTCAACCGTTTGGCCACCAACTGGCCAATCGCCCCCAGCCCCACAATGCCCACGGTCTTGCCCGCGAGCTCGCGGCCCATGAAACTTTTCTTCTCCCACTTGCCGGCCCGGCAGGAGGGGTCGGCGGCAACCAGATGCCTTGCGTCCGCCAGTATCATGGCGATGACCTCTTCGGCCACCGCGTTGGCATTCGCCCCCGGGGTGGTCATCACATCAATGCCCTTTCGGCGGGCGTATTTGGCATCAATCGTGTTGTACCCCGAACCGGCCCGGATGATCACCTTGAGATGGGGAAGTCCATCAATGATCTCGGGGGTGACCTTTTCGCTCCGCACAATCAGGGCATAGGTATCGGGATGCTGGGTGACCAGCTCCCGGAGCTCGGTGGCATCGTCCTGGACGACCCGGTAGGAGCCCTGGGCTTCGAGGGTGTCTTTGACCACCCGGTTTAACTTCGTCGGCACTAAAACTTTCTTCATGTTCTCTCCGTTTGTGAAAACCGTCAAAGGCAGGCACCCTAAACCCACCCACCCCCGGAATCAAGTCACGGTTGAGGATTCATGATCTGATCTTGCCCTTGTGGGCGCTCCCCCGTATGGTCTGGGCGATGTTCTCAAACCGAATGTTACTGGTGGGGGGGTGGCTGGCCGCAGCAGTCGTGTTGTCGACCGGGGTGGTCCATGCCAAACCTGCAGAGCCGTATGTCAGCACCGGCAAGGACCATGCCTGGTTCAGCTTCTCCAAGCCCCATGCCCCGGATCCGGCTGGACAGCTTGCCTATGCAGCCGAGCTGTGGAGTCATCAGCGATTCACCAAGGCGTTCAAGGCTTACCGCACCCTCGCCTTGACCTGGCCGGGATCCGATGAGGCAGCCACGGCCCAATACATGATGGGCCGGATTCTGGAACAACAGAAAAAGTGGAAAGATGCGTTTGACGCCTACCAAACCTTGATGGACCGCTACCCCGGGGCCTTTGCCTACGAGGAAGTACTCCAACGTCAGTTCGCAATCGCCAAGCAGGAAATGAACCGCAAGCGCGGCAAATTCCTGTTGCTGCCCGGTTACAAGGCCCCGGAAAAAGCGGTGGAACTCTTCGAGAAAATTATCAGCAATGGTCCCCGGACCCCCATTGCCCCGGAAGCCCAGTTCCTGATCGGGCAATCCTATGAGACCAGCCTCGATTATGAGTTGGCCATGGTGGCCTACATGACCACCCAGCAGCGCTACCCCGCCAGCGACTATGCCGAAAAAGCCGCGCTCGGACGCGCCCGCACCCTGTACAAAATCACCCGGGAGCAGCCCAATGATGAGGCCTCCCTTGAAGAAGCCTACGCCGCGGCCATCCTGTTTCTCAACGCCTACCCAGACAGCGACGATGCCGACCAGGTCCGCGACTACCGGGATAACTTGTTTGATCGCCGGGTCGAGACTGCCTATAGTGTCGCCGAATATTATGATCAGATCGCCAAACGGCCCAAGGCGGCAATGGCCAGCTATGAAAAATTGATTCGTGCCTTTCCCCGGTCCGCGCAGGCCGAACAGGCCAGGCAGCGACTGGAAGAATTGTCACGTGAACAGGTGGAGACTACGGATGATGAACAAACACAGGATTAACCAGACTTTGGGCGCATGGGCCATGACCCTGGGCGCGCTGCTGCTCTTCACCGGATGTGCGGGATACCGCCTCGGCACGATGCTGCCGGGCGACATCAAAACGGTATTTGTCCCCACCTTTGTCAACCAAACTGCAGAACCCTTGCTCGAAGTCGACACCACCCAGGCGATGATCCGGGAATTGCAACGGGACGGCTCGCTCAAGGTGGTCCGCACAGAAGCGGAAGCTGATGCGGTTCTTCATGTAGTCCTCAAAGGCTTCACCCTTGACCCGGTGGCCTTCCGTTCGGATATCCGGTCCGCCGCTCAGGAATACCGGATGATCATTGACGCCTCCATGGTGATGCGCCGCACCACCGACCAGTCGGTGGTGGTGGAATCGCCGCTGATCCGGGGGGATTATGTTTTTGATGTGGTGGGCGACCTCAGCTCATCCAAACTGCTCGCCCTGCCCGACGCTTCCGATGACCTCGCCCGCCGCCTGGTGCAGCGGGTCGTCGAATACTGGTAACAAAAAACCCCGGTGCTCCATGGCGGAGATCCCGGGGTTTGGGGGCCGGCAAGAATCCGGACCGGTTTGCTCAGGCCAGGGTGACCTTGACCCGCTTGGCCGCACGGTTCTTGCGGCGAATCGCGGTTTCCTTCTTGATCGTTCCCGCCTTGGCGGCCTTGTCGAGGCTGGAGCACAGCTCGCTGTATGCGGATTTGGAGCTTTCGGCATTCTTCTCGGCCAAGGCATCCGCCAATTTCCGCTCGGCGGATTTGATCTTCGACTTGCGAACCCGGTTGCGCAGGGTTGAATCTTCCGACTGACGGATCCGTTTGATTGCACTTTTTGTATGAGCCATACTATCTCTACCTTTTCTTCATCGATTGACATGCCTTCCCCTGCCATCCGGCCAGGGAAAGGTCCTGCAAAAAGAGGGTGAAGTCTAGCCATGACGCCCCCGAAGTCAATCGACAAATCGGGCGGGAGCCGGATTTTTCCCGCCCTGGCAAAGAGCATTGCCTGATCCCGGTCTGTGATGGTAGTCAATATTGATGGTGCCGCCTCGTCCGACACAGATGCCCTGGATTTTCTCGCTCCTGCTGGCCGGTGCGCTGGCTTGGTATCATCTTGTCGGCCTGTGCTTTACCCCGATCGCTCATGGAGAATCCCTGCGGACGAGCCTGTCGGATGGCAGTTTGACCGAAACCTTTCCCGAGGCAGCCTCATGGATTGGAGAGGATGGAGGCCTGCATCTCAGACCCGGTCAACGAATTCACACCCTGATTGAGCGTGCGCCCGGGGCAAGGGCGGTACATGTCGAAGCGGATATCCAAGCGGACAGCATTCATCGGGGAGATGTGTCCTGGAAAGCCGGGCGGATTGCCATCGGATTTCGGGATGATCAGGGACGAGAAAACTACCGGGTTCCCCACTACGCGGCGGTGGTCGAAGGCACAAAGCCCTGGAATCATATACGTGCGACCCTGCTGATTCCTGAAGCGACAACCCGGCTTCATTTACTTGCGCAAAACAGTGGAGACTCGGGCGTCTTTTCACTCCGGTCCCTATCACTGACCCAATACCGCATCCGTGCCTCCCACCCCTGGATTGTGGCGGGACTGCTGGGACTTGCCCTCGCTCTTGGTGGGTGGATTGTTCACACCGGCACCTTAAAGGGGCACGTCGCAGGGAGGGTCACCCTGCTGCTCGCCATGATCATTGTCATGGGAACCCTGGTGCCCCAACCCTGGATTGAATGGGGGCTCCATCGGCTGGACCGCCCTGAACCACAGCCGCATTCCATGGAGCACGCGGCCCCCGCCCCCTCCGCCCCGGGCGAAATCCCCCCACCCACCCAGGCCCTCACCCCAGCGGCCAGCCTCCTCAAGCCGGAAACGCACAAGCAAACCCATTTCATTCTGTTTCTCGCCCTCGGCCTGTCGGCTGCCGTGGCCTGCCGCAAAGCACCCACCCTGTCAACCCGGACCTGCCTCGCAGCCCTAATCCTGTTTGCCGGGATCACCGAACTGCTTCAAGGCATCTCCATCACTCGGACCCCCCGCCTGCTCGATTGGGGCATAGACCTGCTCGGTGCCACCCTCGGGGTTGGCCTGATCTGGTGGTTGAGCCGCATTCACCGCAGCATATCTGATGCTGCCTCCTGACCTTTTACACCTATCCAAATCCCGCCGACTCCTGTACTGTTCGTTCTGAGGAAACTGAAACCGGCTGATTCCTACATAGCGGATTGGCCACCCCGTATCGATCATCCCAATGGTGTATCAAAATCCCAATCGAACCAGCCGATACCCCACCCGGAGCGGGCGTCCCACCGCTCCGCCCAGGCCGCGGCACAATCCGGATGTGAAACCGGTCATGGTGTGGAAGAAGATTCTTCTGCGCGCCTTTGTCTTCATTCTTCTGATGGCAGGCGCCACCCAGGTCAGCATTCAAGCCCTGAAATTTTACTGGTCACGAACGGACCAACGGATGAATCCCAAGCCTCCCCTGGCCAAGCCGGAGCCCATCCTCACCCGGATTTCGCCCGCCCCTCCCCCAACCGCGGACCTCGATCCGTCTCCGCTTACGGTGATCGCCTCCGATGTCACCAACAAGCTGGCCTTTCTCATCCGACGTGCAGAAATGTTTGAAGCAGATGGTGACTATCCGCGGGCATTGGAACGGTATCAGGAGGCACTCCTGATCGATCCCAATAATGCCGAGACCCTTGCAGCGGCAGGCCGATTATACCTGCTGACCGAGAATTATTCCGAAGCCATCGACAAGCTGAACCTTGCTCTGGCCGCAGGTGTGGTCACACCGGAACTGTTGAACAACCTCGGGACCGCCCACCTGCAAACCCAGCACCCGGAGGAAGCCCTTGCCCGTTTCAAACAAATTCTGGAGGCCTATCCCTCCTTCAGCCAGGCCGCGTTTAATGCCGGGGTTGCCAATTTATACCTCAACCGGGAGCCGGAAGCCTTTGAGTATTTCAGCACCTACCGGAAGCTCGCTCCCGAGGATCCCCGCCCGCTGCGGGAAATGGCCAGGATCGAGTGGAATCTGGACCACCCAACCAACGCGATCGCTCTACTGGAGGCCGCCATTCAACTCAAGCCGGACTGGCACGTCCCCTATCTGGATGTGGCGATGATGACCGCGCGGACGGGAGATCCGGAAAAAGCCCTTGTGTTTCTTCAACAGGCCGAATCCCACACCGACCCCGCCACAATCTACCAGGTTCTCCAGAGCCCACTGTTCAAGGAGGCCCGGCGCACCGATACCGGCCGGGCGCTCGAATCCTCCCTTGCGCAAAGAGCCCGGGAACAAATGCTGGCCCCGGACCGCCAGGGAAGCCAAGCCGACCTTGATGAGTAAACAACAGGAGGTGTCCGAAGTAACGGGTTTCTGGTGTCCCTGGCCGGGCAGGCAGGCGTCAGGTTTCAGGCTCATTGATCCTCAGCAGATTCCGCACGATCACCCCGCATGAGTCAGTCATTCACGATGAGCGCTTAACGCGCCTACCCTGTTCCCCTGAAACCCGACACCAGAAACCTTTCATGCCCTCCATCGTTCTCACCGCCATCAATGCCCGATACAGCCACGTCTCATTCGGGTCATTGTACCTGATGGCCAATCTGGGCGAACTGCGGGAGGATGCGCTGTTCATCGAACGGGATCTCAAGTCCGATCCGGAGCAGGTCCTGCAGGACATCGCCAGCCACCGGCCACGGATCGCCGCCTTCGGGGTCTACATCTGGAACCGGGAAATTCTGGAAAACCTTCTCCCCAAACTTCGAGCGGCCCTTCCCGAGGTATGCATCATTCTCGGTGGACCTGAACTGACCGCTCCTCAGGAGGATGATCCACTGGTCCTTGTCGCGGATGTCGTCTTGTGTGGCGAAGCGGATTTACGGTTTGCCGAACTATGTCGGAACGTGCTGAACGGATTGCCGCCGACCGAAAAAATTCAATTCGCAGAACCTCCAGATCCTGCAGAACTTGCTCTGCCCTATGACCTCTATTCTGATCGCGATATCGCAAACCGTGTCGTCTATGTGGAAGCCTCCCGGGGGTGCCCCTTTACCTGTGATTTCTGCCTTTCCGCCAAAGACAAACACCTCAACCGCTTTCCGCTCGACCGGCTGCGGCCGGAACTCGACCGGCTGATCCAGCGCGGGGTTCGGGAGTTTAAGTTTGTGGACCGCACCTTCAACCTGAACCTCGACTACACCACCACCCTGCTGGACTTTTTTCTCAACCATCCGACCCCAGGGTTGTTTGTCCATACCGAAATGGTCCCGGACCGGCTTCCCGACGGGCTGAAAAATTTGCTGCAGCAATTCCCTGACGGCAGCCTTCAGCTCGAGGTGGGTGTGCAGACCTGGAACCCCGAAGTCGCCCGCCGCATCCACCGGATCCAGGACTATGACCGGACCGAAAACAACCTTCGCTGGCTGCTCTCAGAAACCGGAGCCCACCTCCATGTCGACCTCATTGTGGGGTTGCCGGGCGAGACCCTTGAATCGTTTGCCCAAGGTCTTGATCGCCTCGTCGATATCAGGCCCCATGAAATTCAGATCAACCTGTTGAAGCATCTGCGGGGAACCCCATTGACCCAACACATCAAACCCTGGTGTATGGAATTCAATCACCGACCGCCCTACGAGATCCGCCGCAACCAGCAGATGAATCAGGAGGTGATTGCCGAAATGACCCGGTTTGCCCGTTATTGGGATCTGGTCGTGAATAGCGGGAACTTCATCCGCACCTCGTCGCGATTGTTGGCCGCCCGCCCGTCGGCCTTTGAAGCCTTTCGCGCCTGGACCAGATGGTTATACCAACGGCTGAACCGCACGCACGCCATCCCGCTTGATCGCCTCGCCACGGAACTCTTTACCTGGTTGACCGAAGCGGCGGGGCAAACCCCATCCGATGTGGCGGAAGCTCTTTATGCCGACTATGGGCAGGCCGGGCACCCGGACCTTCCCCCCGCGTTGCGGCCCCATGTCGCCAACTATCAACGGCGCCGACCCGAAGCAAGCGGGAACCGGCGGCTCAAGCGACAGCATCGGCATCATCACTGACCTGGACCCACCCCTCAGCCATGCGGCGGTGGTGCCGGGTGCGCCACCAACGACGGATTCTGGCCACGATACCACAGGCATGATCCACCCGGATCAGGATGATGGTAATGTTATCGAGCCCCCCCGCCCACAGCGCCTTCTCTACCAAAGCGCTGACCGTCGTCTCCAAATCCCGGCCCCGGGCGTCCCGCAGCGTTTGCTCGATATCCATGTGGGTCAGCATTGAACTCAACCCATCCGAGCAGAGCAGATAGACATCCCCATCCTCCACATCAATCTCAGTCTCATCCAGGGTAAGGTTGTCGGCGATCCCCACCGCGCGGGTCACGACATTGCGCAAAGGCATGTGAAACGTCTCCTCATCGTCAAACCCCGCATCGGCCAGCATGGTGTGGTCGCGGGTCAGGGTGGTGAGGGTTTGCCCACGGAACCGGTAAGCCCGGCTGTCACCAGCATGCAGAATACAGGCCTGCCGGGGAGAGGCAGGGTTAAACACCATCGCCACCGCGGTGGTTCCACTGGCCCGCTGACCGTCCTCCCGGGTGTAGGCCCTGATCGCCCGGCTGGCCTCCCGGAAAGCCTCCTCAACGTGATGAATGCGCTCGGTAAAATCATGTGGAGCCCGCTGCTCGTCCACGAAGGCCTCCATCAGGGCCTGCACTGCCGTCGCACTGGCCCGCTCCCCTTTCCACCCCCCCCCGATCCCGTCCGCGACACAATAAACACCCGCCCCCGGCATGACCACATAGGCATCCTGATTCTTGACCCGGCAAATCCCGATATCCGTGATCGCCGCCGCCTCCAGCATTCTGAAACAATCTCTTCGCCTGCCCACCATGCCAATCTGCCCCCATCAACCACTCAGCGCGACGATAAACCGGCGGTCAAAGCCCGTCGATGGGAAAAGACCCAGACACCAAATTCACCCTCAGACTTGACACAGCCCCCCCAAGAACCCTACTTTCCCCATTCCTCAATGCGAAAGCATCTACGGGCGATTAGCTCAGTTGGTTAGAGCGCTTGCTTGACATGCAAGAGGTCACAGATTCGAGTTCTGTATCGCCCACCAGTTTAAGCCGCTGAATACGTATGAATTAGCCGGACGCCGCGTTCAGCGCCTCACTTCACGACTTTCAGCGCGGACCACTTTTGACCCACTTCCGTCGCGGTTTTGTCTTCGGCGGCCTTCCTGGCCAGGTCGGTGAGTGCGGCGCCCATGTCGTCCATCGCGCGTTGGTAGTAGTCGGGAACCGCTGCGATGTAGCGCGAGGTGGTGTGAAGCTTGGTGTGTCCCATCAGTTGTGCGAGCAGCGTTTGATTGTCGCCGGACGCGGCCCGCTTCGTCCCGAAGTAATGACGAAGAGCATACGGCGTTTTCTGTTCCAACCCGGCGCGCTTGCAGCAACGCTTGAGACGCTGACGAAGACCTCCGGCCTTGTAGGGCTTCCCGTGACCGTTGAGGAAGACATGGGACGATTCAGGATGCGCGGCCATCTGCCGTCGATAGATATCAACCGCGACCTCGGAAAGAGGCACGCAGCGTGGCTGAGCGATTTCCACGGACTTGCTGGTCTTGTGTCGTTCGAGGACAACCGCCCAGCGGTCGCCGACTTGAACGATGTGCTTGGGAGTCAGGTTCCGCAACTCGGGCGGACGCAACCCGGTGAGCAGCCCGAACAGGATGACGTCCCGGAAGTCTCCGGGAAGGCGGCCCATGAGTTGCAGGAGGTCGGCATCGCTGAACGTCTTGGTTTCGGCCGGAGCTTCGCGAATGGCTGGAAAGCGGCGCACCGGACAGGTGCAGATTTCGTTCTCTTCGCCCCACCGGAACAGGGTCTTGACCAGGCGCATGTGATGGTTCCCGGCGTTCTCACCCCGACCGTGGTGCTTCTTCACATGAGCGTAGTAACGGGTCAACGTAATGGTGTTCAGGTCCGACACCATGCAGTCGCCGAAGAACTTGACGAAAGGAGTCAGCAGATAGCGGGCGTTCTCGTGGGTGGATGGGGCGCGGTTGGCGTCGAGCCATTCAAGGTAGAGTCCGACCAGTTCGGCGATTCGGAGGTCGCCGCGCGTGGTGCGGTCGATACGCGGGTTGGCGAGGGCCTGGAAGGATTTCTCGCCGCTTTCGAGGTCGTCTTCGATCTGGCGCAAGGCGCTGAGCGACTTGCGGCGGTTCCTGGTGAACCAGAACTTCTTTCGAATGCCGTCCTCCTGGATCTTCGCGAAGTAGACGCCGGTGGGTTTGTCCTTGAACAAGGCGTGTCGCTTCATGGCCCGATTCCTTCCTGGGAACCGGAGCCCGCCGGATGAGGCCGCCACGTTGTCGCGGAACCGGCCTCGTGGTAAAATGCCCAACGCAACGGGACTTCGGTCCTGAGTTGTAGGCCGGTCGCTCACGGTGTCCAATCGCAGGGCGGCCGGCCGTTTGTTTCCGATTTCAAAACCCGTCAAGCCGGAAGACGGGCTTCTTTATCTCGTTGCCATGTTAGACCACTCTTGTCTATCTTGCAAGTGTGGATTCGGGCTGCTTCGGAGAAGGACTGATAAGATGAGCACCATGCCAGGAGGACGACCATCAACGACGCCGCGCTCGGCGTTCGGCAAGCGGCTGGCCGAGGCTCGGCAACGAGCCGGGCTGTCGCAGGCCGAGGTGGGCGAGAAGATGGGGGTTTCCCAACGGGCGATCGCCCATTGGGAACGCCGTCATGCCTCCCTGTACCCGGAGCAGATTACGGCGCTGAGCCGCATCCTGAAGGTCCGGGTCGATGAACTTCTAGGCATCTCAAGCGACCGCCGCAAGCCCGGCCCGCCGTCGAAGCTGGAGCGACAGATTGAGGCGGTCCGGAAGTTGCCTCGGGCCAAGCAGACATTTGTCAGCGAGATGCTCGACAACGTGCTGGGCGGGCCGACGAAGTAACGTCGTCCCCGAACCGGATCAGTACGGGATGTCGTCGTCGGTCTGGCTGTCGTGGGGCGGCTCGAGGGGCTGTTTGAGCGACGCCATCATGACGAAACGGGTTTCCTTCTTGATCTGGGCGATGCCCTGGGCGACTTCCTCGCGCCGCTTTTCGGTGAGCTGCTTTTGCAGCTCCTCGACCTCGGAACTGTAGGTCCAGCTTCGATTGACCATCGCACGAAACTGGTAGTCGCCGAACCGCAGCTTGTCGCCGAGTTGGTGGACGTGCTCGGCGATCCGGGGTTTGAGATCTTCGAGTTCGGCTTCGATCGCCGCGAGTTGGTTGCGCAGTTCGATGTATCGTTCGATCTCGCTCGGTTCCATGACCGGCACCGTATCAGATACGCTTCGCTTTTCAAGGCCCCCACTTCCTTCGGGCCTTGAGGAGCGAAGCGGGAACCTTGAACCCGCGAACGCGGGGACCGCATTCGCGAGCGACCCGCAGACCGCGTGCAAGCTCGGCTGGCACGCGACCTGCCGCGAGCGCAGGGGCCGGCGCGGCGGGTGCTCCGCAGCCGACGTGACGGCTATGGGGGAAAGGGTGAATGCCGGGACACGGTGCCGATTTCGGCACGGTGCCCCGGCAGAGGGGAACCGGGCTTGGGGGGTTCCCCTGTTAAGGTCCCGCGAACCGCGGGACCGCCCTCGGGCCGCGAAGGGAGGCGGCGGCGTCTGCCTCACCCCCACGCTCGCTT
>JACKPT010000021.1 GCA_024233345.1 Verrucomicrobiota bacterium | reverse complement strand
ACCGTTCACGCCTTTGTCCGGGCAGTACAGGATGGCAAGGAGATGGTGGGATGATTATTTCACGCACGCCCTTTCGGGTCAGTTTTTTTGGCGGCGGCACCGACTTTCCTGATTTTTATCAGGAACACGGCGGGGTCACCCTGCTCACCGCAATCGACAAGTACTGCTACATTTCCCTGCACCGGTTGAGCCGCTTTTTCAAGCACCGGTACCGGGCAAGTTACTCCCGCACTGAATCGGTACTCGAACCCTCTGAATTTCAGCATCCCCTGATTCGCGAATGTCTCGGTTATCGAAGCCCGGACTGCGGACTGGAAATCTCCCATGTGTCGGACCTTCCCGGCCGCACCGGACTCGGGTCTTCGTCCTCGTTTACCGTGGGGCTGCTGCATGCCCTTCATGCCCTGGCCGGGGACCGGGTCACCGAGGAGGATCTTGCACGGCAGGCCATTCACATCGAGCGCGAAAGGGTCGGAGATGCCGGCGGACATCAAGACCAGTATGCCGCAGCCTATGGAGGCTTTGTCCGGGTCGCTTTCGGTCCCGGCCCCGGCATTACCGTGACCCGCCTCCCCCTTTCCAGTTCACGCATCCAGACCCTGGAAGACAACACCATGATGTTCTTCACCGGGGTGGAGTCCTCGGCCGAAGAAGTGCTGACCGAGCAGAAAAAGAACACCGCCCGCAACCATGCAACCCTGCTCACCATGAAGGAGATGGCGGAACGGGCGGAGCAGATACTCGTCGGCACCGGCGACCTCGATGAGTTTGGGGCCCTCCTTCACGAGTCCTGGATGCTCAAACGGTCCCTGTCCAGTGGCATCTCCAATGCCGCCATCGATACCCATTACGATACCGCCATCAAGCACGGGGCCCTTGGCGGCAAGCTTCTCGGTGCGGGCGGACGGGGCTTTCTCCTCGTATGGGCCCACCCGGACCGACACAGCGCCATACGCAAAGGGCTCGAAGGTCTGCAGGAAGTCGATTTCCGCTGTTGCCCGGTGGGCAGCCGGATCATCTTCCAGGATCCGGAGTAATCCCGATGGCGGACCTACCCCGCATTGCCCTGTGGTTTCGTTACGGTCCCGCCGAGCACACCGAACTGTTTCACGCCATGCCCGAAATTGTCGAGGCCCTCGCCCAACATGCCGAAGTGCATTACTTCGGCATGACCAGCGACACCCCGGTGCCGGAAACGATCCGCCGAAACGCGATCATCCATACCGTGGTGGGAAAAGTTGACCGGACCCACAACCAGGACAAGCACTGGAAAACCCTGCGCTGGCTGATCGCCCTGCCCAAGGTCGCCCGCACCTGCCGCGACCTCGGGGTCAAGGCGGTCTACATCGACGAAACCATCCCCCTTACCGCTTCCATTGCGCTCAGGTATTTCGGTCCCAACGTGGCGATCACAGTGGCCGATTTTTTTGTGGATATTTACCTCATGCCCCACCGGCTGTTGCGCCCGCTGGCCCGCTGGATCCGGCGAAAGGATCTCGAAGCATGGGGCAAACTTCCCTTGATCTTCACCCGGGCCAAAGCCACCCGCGCCTACCTGGCCAGCCAGGGTATCCCCGCGGACCACATTCGCCCGGTATACGACCCCTGCGATCATGAAGTGTTTCATCCATTGGACAAGGCTGCATGCAAAAAGGCGTTTGGGTATGGGGAGGACGACGTGGTGCTGGTGCATCATGGCATTCTGCACCCCAACAAGGGGAATGATCGTATTCTTTCCGCGCTGGCCAGGAACCGGGAGCGCCTGCCCCATCTGCGCTACCTGCTGGTGGGCGATGGCCCGGACATGCCCAGACTCAAGGAGATGGTCCGGGAGCTCGCTCTGGAATCCATCGTGCAACTGACCGGATGGCTCCCCGGGCGGGCCGATGTCAATCGGGCGCTCAATGCAGGGGATATCGGGCTGGTTATGCGGGTGGGCCATCAATCTGATGATTTCCACATGACTGGCGCGCTTGTCCACAGCATGGCCTGCGGCCTCCCGATTCTGGCGGCCCGACTCGGGGGGGTCAGCGAGGTGGTGCACGATGATCGCAATGGGTTTCTGTTCGATCCTGTTTGCACCGATGAGTTTGACCGGCGGCTGATCGAACTGGCTGAAGATGCAGCCCTGCGCACCCGGCTCGGAAGTGCGGCCCACGCGGATTCGCTGGTCCACTTCAGTATGGAGGCGGTCACCTCCCAAACCGTGGAACCGCTGCTCGCCCTCGCGGGCCTTTCCCAAGAGAACGCATCATGACAACTCCCGGCGCAATCGTATTGGTTGGCGGACTGGGCACCCGGCTTCGCTCCCTCTATCGGGATCGCCCCAAGGCCCTGGTTCCGGTGTGTGGCAAACCCTTCCTGGCCCACCAGATCGAACGGCTGCGCGCCCAAGGAATCGAGCGACTGCACCTGGCAGCCGGCTACCGCGGCGAACAGCTTCAAGCCTGGATTGAGGACCATCCCGTTGCGGGCATGACCCTGACCGCCTCGGTGGAACCGGAACCGCTCGGTACCGGGGGGGGGCTGCGGTACGCGGTAGCACAGGCTCAATGGTCCGACCCCGTGACCTTTGTCTTGAACGGCGACAGCCTGCTGCCGGAGGTGCGACTGGCCGACTTTGTCAAAGCCGCCACCGGGGAGGAGACCACCGGTCTGTGGATGTCTACGGTAGAGATGGCGGAACGGGGACATTACGGAACAGTAGAACTGGATGACCAGAACCGCATCACCGCCTTTCGAGAAAAATCCGACCGGGATGGCGGGTGGGTGAACGGGGGCATCTATCTCGCCCGGGCCGCGGTCCTGGAAGCCATCCCGACCACGATCCCTGCTCGCTCGAACAAGATCTGTTTCCCGCCCTTTGCGCCACCGGCAGCATCCGTGCCATCCGGTCCCCCTCCCTCCTCGATATGGGCACCCCGAAGGCATCGCGCGAATGGAACGGTATCTCGCGGATCGCTGATCCGCCCACCGGAACAAGGAGCGAGCTACGCGAGCCCGAAGACAGGAAACTGGATCAGGGTGCCCGTACCACGTCCACAGCATCCACCAGTAAGACTGCGGCACCTGTCTGGCCGGCATCCCGCAGATTCACCGGGGTTGTGGCTTCCGGGGCCAGGTGATCGGCCCCATCTGCCAGACAGTCAGCTCACCATTTTTGAACCCTTGGAAAACCGGCTGGCCCGACCAACTGCTTGTCACCGTTCAGGGCGAGGCCTGCACCCGCAGGAGGGCCTGCACCGGCTCGCGGGTGGGTTACCACCTCAAGGTGGCTTGCGAGGACATCCATGCGCCAATCCGGAAATCGCGAGTCTGCACCCGGGTCCCCATCGGTCCGGACTTTTCAAACCGCCATCCCTCTCCATACCAGAGGCCAAACTCCCGCCCCTGCTCACGCCACTGAGCCAATACATCGTCGCGCGTATTATAGAAAAACTCCACCACCAGACGGTTGGTATTATCGGCATAAAAATCGCCCCGGGCCGCCAATTGAAGGTTACGCAATTTCAACCCCGCATCATTGGTAAACGCAATCTGATGGCGGAAGAACTCCCGCGGCCATTCCCATGAACCGATATCCGCCACTTCCCAATAGCTTTTGGCCACTTCGAGATAGCCGGCGTCAGGATTCCGGGTCAAGAAATCGATGGCGGTTTTCCGCCAGTTGATCTGTCGAAACTGGTCCACCGGTTCATTGGGATAGGTAAAGGTATAGACCGCATTGCTGGAGGGATGCGCGGCCAATTCATTCCACGGCTCAAACCAGCGATCCACCAGCACCGGGGTTCCCGGGGCAAGGTGTTCATCCATGTAGTGAGTCACCTTCAGATACGGGGTGGGCTGACCGCTGAGCGTGGCACTCAGCCAGGCGGGATAGGACAACAGCAGCAACGCCACCGGCGCAGCGGCCAGCGACCATTTGCGGGACAGGCTTCCGCCTCCCGGCAGCAGCCCGTAGGCCAGAATCAGGAGGACCACCGGGAGCAAGCCAGCGACATAGCGACTTTCATACATGGCCCCGATCGACTGGCGAGTGACAAAGAAGGCGACAAAACTGCCGGCAATCATCAAGCCGATCAGCCCATTGCGCATCCAACGGTCGCGCTGGCGGATCAGAACCACCACCCCGATGGCCAGGATCCCGAGGGTCAGGATCGCCCGCAAACCCGTACCGCCAAAACCAAACGAAGCAAAGACCCGGTGCAACATCGACCACTCGGTTTCCCCGGTCATTTCCGCCACCTGTTGGCCAATCTCTTTCTGGGGACTGGAGGTTTTCGCGAGGATGTAACGAGGGCCCCACGGCACCAGGAGCAATAGCACTCCCTGGGCGACGAGGATGGCCGCGATGGCATATAGGTGATCGGTGGAGAGCTTCTTTTTCTTCCACTCAACCATCGCGAGCAGAATGATCGAGCCCGAGAGCAGGAAGGCAAGCGGCCACCCCGTGAACTGGGAATGGACCATGAAGGCAAAGCCTGCAGTATAAAAAACATAGAACCATGCTCCGGGCCTGCGGCCCTGGCGATTCCAGGTCGCGGCATCGAGAAATGCCGCAAACAACAGAACCGAACCAAAAATCAGGCCGGAGTAATAGTAGGCCTCCATGGACATTTGGATATGAAACGGAGCGAGGGCAATCAGGGCTGCGAGCAACAGCCCCATCCCGGTTCCTTCCGATTTCCGGCCCGCCCAATACAGAACCGGAATACAGGCAATGCCCAAAAGCGCACTGGGTAACCGAATTGTGAAGAACGTCACCGGTAGTCCGAGCCCATCAATCATCCACTTGGTCAGGACCAGGGGCAAGGGAGGTTGGTCCGTATTGAACTGGGTCCACCGGGTCAGGAGATCGCCGGCCGTGATGGAAGCACTCTGACAAAGATTCCAGAAGAGCAATGTGTCGGCGCGCAGGGAAATTTCGCCCAGAAACGCGAGGCGCAGCAAAGCCCCGGTCACCAGGATGATGCCCAGCAAGGCAAGGCGATAACGTTCCAGCATGTCTTTCCACGGCATGAGCAATTCCTCCAGCAATGGGCCGACTATAGGCCAGTGAACGGACCGGACAATGGTTTTTTCTGTCCATCCCTCAGCAGGCTCGGTACAAGCATGGCCATGACTGCGGAAAAAACACAGGACCGGGTGGACTACGAGGCCTTCTGGCAGGGCTATTGGAATGACACAACGATTTATGGCCCAGCCTGCCGACACCGGCGGCGCAATGTGATCAAGATGCTGGGTTCGATCCCACACCACCGGGTGCTCGACCTGGGCTGTGGCGACGGGAGCTTGATCGCGGAGTGCCGGCAAGCTCTGACCGGAACCTTTGAGGGGTCGGACATTTCGGAAAGCGCACTGGAGATTGCGCGCAAGAATGTCCCCGGCGTCCGATTCTATCAGCTCGACCTCATGCAGGGCTCGCCCGATACGCACTATGACGCGATCGTCCTGTCCGAAGTGCTGGAGCATATTGAGGATGACGAATTTGTATTAAGGGCCATCGCCCCTTCCACCCGTCATGTGGTGATTTCAGTGCCCGGGGGACCGGCGGACAAAGTGGACAAACGGTACGGCCACTTCCGCAATTACCCAGGCCGGGACCTTCCGGATAAGCTTGAGCGCTGCGGGTATGAAACGGTGCATTTCTACCGATGGGGTTTTCCGCTGTATGACCTCCAGCAGAGGGCCGCCTATGCGGAGGGTGACTGGGGATCTAAAACCATGTCGGCAGGTCAGTACAGCACCACCCGCAAGCTGGTGGCCAAGCTGGTATACCTTGCCTATTTCCTGAATGTGTCGTTTGCCGGGTCCCAGGTATTTGCCATCGGAAAAAGCCGTACCTTTCGAGAGCCGGAGCCGTGAAAATTCTTCTGGTCAGCAATTATCAACCACCCCACATGGGGGGGATTGAATTTGCCGCGGAAGCATTGAAGGACTGCTGGGAAGCGGATGGCCATGAGGTCACCTGGGTGACGTCGGATCTGCCGGAAGGGGCGAGGCCCAGCACTCCCGCCAATGTCCGGATTCGCTGTTGGAATGGGCTGGAAGATTCGTTTCAAATCAACACCCCCATTCCCTGGCCCGGCCAACGGGCGCAGATCCGGGACCTCGTGGTCGGCCACGATGCCGTCAACACGCACAGCCTCGCTCCCGGGCTCACCGTCATGCTGATGAAGGAGGCGCTTCGTCGCAAGAAACCCCTGGTGGTCACCCAGCATGTCGCGGTGATCCCTCTGAAGCTGGCATTCCTCAGCCTGCTGCAAAAGGCGGTGATCTGCGCCATGGCCCGAAAGGCGGTGCGCGGCGGGGCACGATTGACCTTTGTCGGACAGGCGGTCCGTGACTGGTTTATGGCCGAAGCCGGGGTGAAGCCCGAACAGATCGCCATGACACCGGCAGGTATCAACCAGACCACCTATTCATTTGTAACTGCGGAAGAACGCAAAGTCCTGCGGGCAAAATGGCAGTTGAATGACCTCACCCTGAACCTGCTTTTTGTGGGGCGGTTTTATGACAAGAAGGGCCTGCAGTTGATCCGTGAACTGGCCGAGGTCGAGCCCCAAATGAAGTTTACACTGGTGGGCGGCGGGCCGATCCAACCCGGAGCGTGGGGGCTGAACAATGTCCGGGTGATCGATTTTGTGACCAGCGAAGATTTACGGGAGTTGTATGGCGCACACGACCTTTTTCTCATGCCTTCCTATGGCGAAGGTTGGCCTGCAGTGATCCCCCAAGCCATGATCTGCGGGACCCGGTGTTTGATCTCCGAGGAGTGCTTCAGCGGCTATCATCGCGATCCGGAGCAGTTTGTCGTGGTGAAACGAAACCTGGAAGCGTTACGGGATGCATTGCGTGAACAACGGCACCAGTTACCGGTGCAGGAATCTGACCGGATAGCCCGTTCGGCCTATGCCGCAGCGACCTGGAACTGGACCACCACCGCGCGGATCTACATCGATTTATTCCGACAGCTCGGTGCGCACGATGGAGACCGGTTCAACCCGGCCTCTTCCGCTGCCTGCACCTGACCCAAACCGTCATGCCGTGCCCGTTCCCGGTCGGGGCTGGCGCGGATGCTTTACAATCAGATTTCGGGCGGCCAGAACCGCTGTGGCCAGGGCCAGGAGGCTGCCCATCACGAATGGAATCGCCGGGTGAAACTGGAACAGGGAACCGGCAAAAAGCGGACCGAGAATGCGCGCGGAGCTGCCTGCGCTTTGTGCCACCCCGAGGGTTGCGCCCTGATCCTCCTGCGGCGTCAGAATCGACAACATGCCAAAGATCGGGGCACGGGTTAAACTGGAACCAACCGAAAGAATGGCGAGGAAACCGATCAGCGGTACCCAGCTCGCCAGGTAGGGTATGGGCGCAAGGGAAACAGCCACCAGGATCATGCTCGCGGCAATGATCCGGGGTTCGCCAAAGGCAGCCACTAGCCGACCGATCAACCCTCCCTGCACTACCGCACCAATGATACCGCAGAAGGCAAACAGGTATCCAATCACATGGGCATCACCCCGCTGATGCAGGTCGAGGCTGAAATTATCCGCCACGACCAACCCCAGGGTCGTTTCAAAAATCGTGAAACAAAAGGTAGCGAGGAAGTAAACCCCGGTCAGGGTGGCCAAGGTCGGTTGACTCAGGGTATGCTTCCATTGCGCCCAGTGAGGTCGTTGCTGAATGTGCTCCGCCCGGGGTGTCCAACTTTCCTTCAGAAACACCAGGGCGAGGCAAAAATTGAGCAGGCACATTGCCGCCGCCACCCACCCGGGGCCCGCCACCCCGAACCGCGACAGGCTGAAGGCGCCGAGAGCGGGACCGATGATGAAACCGAGCCCGAAAGCCACCCCGATCAACCCCATGCTGCGGGATCGCTTTTCGGGCGGGGTGATATCGGCGACATAGGCCTGCCCCACGGTGATGTTTGCCCCGCAGATCCCGGCCAGTGATCGGGACAAGAGAAAGACCAGCAGCGCGGAACCGCCCTCCAAGCCGGTACCGAGAGCAAACACCACATACGAGACAATCGCCATCGAGGTGCTGGCCAGCATGATCGGGCGGCGCCCAACCCGGTCCGAAAGCCTCCCCCAGACCGGGGAAAAGATGAATTGCATGAGCGAGTAAGACGCCATGATCCCGCCGATCATCCATCCCGCCGCCCCGTAGTTCTGGCTGAAGATCGGCAGCAGCGGCAGAACAATTCCGAAGCCAATCAGATCCAGAAGGATCGTGATAAAAATAACAGCAAGGGAAGGTTTTTTCATAAGTATGTCGGACTGCCACCCGGAGCAAAGCCGCTAGACCCTACCTGATTTTACTGCTGGTTCAAGTCTAACCCGATGTCGTGATGGTCGTGGCGACTCTGTGACCATGGAATGGTGAAGGAGATTTCCCGTTTGACAGGCTGGAAGCCGCCCCCCCATTGTTCATCCCCATGTTTGACTTTACCTCCAGTATCGACCGCACTGGCACCGGGAGCTTGAAGTGGGACAAGTATCAGGGGCGCGATGTTCTGCCCATGTGGGTGGCGGACATGGATTTTGTCTCTCCTCCCGATGTACTGGCTGCACTACAAAACCGGGTCGATCATGGGGTCTTCGGTTATACGCTTCCTTATCAGGAAGTCGTGGAAGAGGTGCTTGCTTATCTGAAGCGACAGCATGGCCTGGAAGCAGAGGCGGACTGGCTGGTTTGGGTCCCGGGCCTGGTACCGGCGCTGAATCTTTGCTGTCGAATGGTGGGTGATCCCGCTTCTGCGGTGATGACCAGCACGCCGGTCTACCCGCCCTTTTTGAGTGCTCCCCACTTCTCCAACCGTAAGCGGATCACGGTACCCCTTCGCCTTCGCGAAGGCACATGGGACTTTGACTGGGAGGCGATGGAGGCTTCGGTCACTTCGGATACCAAGCTATTTATTCTGTGCCATCCCCACAATCCGGTGGGCCGGGTGTGGAACCGGGACGAACTTGAAAGACTGCTGGACTTCTGTGAACGTCACGATCTGGTCCTGGTCTCGGATGAGATCCATTGTGACTTGATTCTCGATGATGTGCCCCATGTCCCCACCCTGTCTCTCGGGGAGCGGGCACGCGAGCGGACCGTAACCCTCCACGCTCCCAGCAAGACCTATAATCTACCGGGACTCGCCTGCTCGTACGCGGTGATCCCCAACCCGGCACTCCGAAAAGCATTTCAGACGGCAGCCCGGGGAATCATTACCGAAGTCAATGCGCTGGGCTATGCGGGATGCGCGGCGGCATATCGATATGGGGAACCCTGGCGGCAGGCCTTGTTGAAAACGCTACGACAGAATCGTGACCTCGTGTTTGACTTTGTCCGGGACCGCCTCCCCGGCATCACCATGCATCCCATGGCCGCCACCTACCTGGCCTGGCTGGATGTGCGGGCCCTGGATTTGCCCGCCCCGGTCAGCTTTTTCGAAGACGCAGGCGTCGGGCTCTCCAACGGAATAGATTTCGGCGCCCCCGGGTGGCTCCGCCTCAACTTCGGATGCCCGGAAACCACCCTGCTTGAGGGATTACACCGGATGGAAAAAGCCATCGCAAAACCTCTCAACTGAGTGAGTGGGACACCTGAACACCAGCAGGGGCCTGGCAAAACGTGGCACGGCCAGCTTGGCCGTGGCCCTGATTAGGAGTTCGAGCAGGATTTTTAAAGATGAAGGTGCCCACGAATCACACCGATCTGCACGGATGGGTGACACCTGAACACCAGCGAGAACTTGATGAAACGTGGCACGGCCAGCTTGGCCGTGGCCCCGATTAGGGTCTCGAGTTACCGGGTTGTCGGCTATGGGTTCCCAGACTGTTCTAACCCTGATGATTGATGAATCATCCGAACTAATCCCCCGACACCCGGTAGAAGCCCTGAGTCATGCCGCCGGACGGGGTGAAGGTCCAGGAATTGATTCCGAGAGGTCCGGCCACAGTTTGCCAGGCACCAGTCAGGCTGGGAGCCCAATGGATATACCAGTCCTCGGTGCCGACCACCCACTGCATCGTGATGGAGCCATTGGCATTCAGGGTCATGTGTCCGGTATTCGGCGGGGTGACTCCATAAATAAACCATTCGCCATCCGAGGTCCAGGGAGACCAGGCAAACCGTGAATCCTGAGCGCGAATCCGCCAGAAGTAGTTGGTGATGATCCCAAGATTCTCCCAGCCGGAGAAGCTGCTGAGCGGTCGCGACAGGGTCAGGTAGGCACTGGTCGCGGGAAGCACCGGGGCATCGAAGGTGGTATCGATTTCCGGGGAGCCGAAACCGGTATCTTCATCCACCTGGAGCTGATAGCTCACCACATCATCCCCGACATCCGGATCGGTGGTTGGGTACCAGGATAGATTGCCATCGGCAGTCCGCAGGGTTGCTCCCTTGGGCGGACCGGCAATGACCACCATCGCTGGCGGAGCATTGGTTTCGTTGACATAAAAGGTCGAGGTCGCCATCCATGGCCCGTCATTGGATCCGTCATTGGCCCGCACCCGCCACCAGTACTGGGCATTGTCGGTGAGGTTCACATCCACCTGCCACGCGGTGGAGGTCACCCCCCCGGAGATCGAGGGCACTTGCGCGACCAGATTGCTCAATCCTTCATCGCCATAGACCTCGAACCGGTAGGTCAATGGATCACTCTGGTAGTCGGAGGCATTGCCAACGGTCAACACCGGGCGCAAGATCCCCACCGACTCGAATAACCCGGGAGACAAGAGAGAGGGCGCACCCGGGGTGGGGTCGCCAATCCCCAAACTATCCACCCACAGGTTGATGCCTTCCCATGCCACCCAACCACTGGAGGTACCATTGTAGACCACCCGGAGCCGCACGTTGTTGGTGCGATACAGGATCGGGACCGATGCTTCACGCAGGGTCCAATCGGCACTCCAGGTAGCACCCTGCAAGAACAGGTCATACCAGGTCAGCCCCTGATCTCTCGACAACTGTACCCGGAAGTCTGTGTTCGGATAGGGACTGGAACTCGACCGGTCCAGGTTCCCTTTCATCCAGAAGACCAGTTTAGGATCCACCGCTTCGGAGAGATCCAGTGGTCCATCGAGGACCATCGTCACACTCGCGTTGTTGACTTGATCTCCGGGCAGTCCATCGTCCAGGGCAGCAGTCCCCTCCACGACGTGATCGGTAACGGTGGCCCACTGGGCTTGAATCCAATGGTCGAGACCCTGGTTAAATCCGTCATAGAAACCGGAGCGGGAAGTGGATGGCACATGATCCTCGATGACCACATCATCCAGATTCCAACCATAGGCATTCAGATTGGCATCGGTTTTAACCCTGAATTTAATCCGTAGATTGGCTTGCGTCCGCCACGGGGAAAGATCGATCAGACGCTCGATCCAATTGGTCTGGGTCGAAGGCATCGCGCAATACAGGCGGGTCCAGCTTGTGCCGTCGGGGGAGACTTCCAGGGTTCCCGAATCCCCGGCGGCGAAGTCATACCGGTCATGAAAATGCAGAACCGGCCACAGCATGCCCTGATCGCGGAGATTGACCGAAGTCAGGATATAGGTATCAGAACCATTGGGATATGCGCTGAAGGGGGTATCTGCAAGACTTCCCGAGCCGTTATGGACAAACTGGGTGTCCACCCCCCAGGTGCCACCGGTTGAGACCCAGTTGGCCAGGCTTTCCATTGGGTCATTCAGGGCGGACAACGGCACCGTGGTTGAAGCGGTGGTGGCGATGATCGAATAGGTGTCATTCGCGTCCACCACGTAAATGCCATAGTAGTAGGTGCGGCCAATCTCCAAACCGGTATCGGTCATGGCGGTGGTGGCCAGGTTGCTGATCATGCCGATCTTTTCGTCGTTCATGTCCACGGTGGTATCGAGAGACCGGTAGACCTCATACCGCTGAAATGCCCCTCCGAGGGTGGACTGGGTCCAACCAAGGTCGATCGACTTCAAGGCTGGGACCGGGGGTATAAAGGCCACCCCGGCGGGCCGCTCATTGATGGTCAGCTTGTCGATCCAGAGGTTCATATTCGGGGTGCTGAACTCGCTACTCGAGCCGCCATAGGCATTCAGACGCAACCGCAGATTGGCCACCCGGTAGTCAGCGGGAATCGTGGCCTGCTTCAGGATCCAGTCCGAGCTCCAGTTCGCCCCCTGCCCGACCAGGTTCACCCAATTCACCCCATCGTCCCTGGACATTTGCACATAAAAATCCGCCCGCGGGTAAGGATACCCGCCGTAGTAGGAAAGGTTTCCCTTCATCCAAAAGGTGATTTGCGGATCCTCCGATCCGGATAAATCCAGCGGGTGGCTCAAGATGAGTTGCATGGCGTTGCGGGCAATCTGATCGGTGGGGAGGCCATCCCCCAGCGCAGCACTGCCAGAGATCACATCATCGGACAACACCGCCCACTGGGCATTGATCCAGTTGGTCAAGCCGTCATCAAATGCCTCATGCAGCGTGGTTTCAGCCGGTTTCTGGCCCCAGTCGGTCACCGCCACGTTATCGATATTCCAGCCCTCGGCATTCGAACTTCCGTCACTGAAGAAGCCGAACTTAATCCGCAGGTTCGGTTCGTTTTTCCACGGTGACAGATCCAGTTGACGCAACCGCCAGTTGGTTGAACTCTCCGGCATTGCCCCATACAGCCGGGTCCAATTGCTTCCGTTGGGCGATACCTCCACCACCCCATGGTCATTGTTCGCAAGAACATACCGGTCAAAAAACGACAGGATCGGCCAGTCCATATCCTGCACCTGCAGATTCACCGAGGTCAGGATGTAGCTGCTTTCATTTGCGCTGTACCCCCCGATCGGAGACTCGGTCAGGCTGGCGGAACCGGAATAAAACCGCTGGGTATCGACACCCCAATTTCCTGTACTGACCCAGTTATCAAGGTTTTCCATGGGATCATCCAGAGCGGTGAGCGGCTGGGTCTGTCCACTCGTGGTGGCGACGGTGGCATAGGCATCATCATCACTCACCACGAAGATGCCATAGTGGTAGGTGGTGCCAATTTCCAGGCCGGTATCGGTCATGGCGGTATCGGTGATGTTGGTAAACGATCCGATCAGCATGTCATTGAGATCCACGGTTGCATCCGGGGACCGGTACACTTCATAGCGTTGAAAGGACGCACCAAGGGTCGACTCGGTCCAACTCAGCCCCATGGATTTGAGTCCTTCGACGGGGGATTCAAACAGCACCCCGGCCGGGCGGTCAGCAATGGTCAGTTTATCGATCCATAGATTCAGCCCCGGCAGGCTGAATTCGGTACTGGAGGAGGCATAGGCACGTAACCGCAACCGGAACCCCGCGACCCGGTAGTCGGCAGGGATTGAGGCCTGTTTGCGTGTCCAGTCTGAACTCCAGTTTGCGCTCTGCCCTGCCAGATTCGCCCAACTCACCCCATCATCCTTGGACATCTGGACATAAAAATCCGCGCGCGGATAGGGATAACCCCCATAATATGACAGATCCCCTTTCATCCAGAAGGTGATTTGAGGGTCTGTCAGCCCGGTCAGGTCCATCGGTCGATTCAGGACCAATTGCATATCATTGCGGGCCAGCGCATCGGTGGGCAGGTCATCACCCAAAGCCGCGCTTCCGGAAAGCACATCATCGGTTACGGTGGCCCACTGTCCGTTGATCCAGTTGGTCAGCCCGGACTCGAAGCCCTCGCGAAGTTGGGTCAGGGCGGACGGCGGCACCCATTCGGTGATCGCCACATCGTCGATATTCCACCCCTCGGCATTCAAGCTGCCATCGCTGAAGAAACTAAACCGAATCCGCAGGTTGTCGGAAGCTTTCCAGGTCGAGAGATCGATTGTGCGCAATCGCCAGTTGGTTGAACTGTCCGGCATCGCACAATACAGCCGGGTCCAGGTTGTCCCATTGGGCGATACCTCCAGCACCCCGTGGTCGCTGGCCGCGAGGGCAAACCGGTCAACAAAAGACAGGACAGGCCAATCCATGCCTAAACCTTCCAGATCCACCGAGGTGAGGATATAGGAGCTCTCGTTGTCTCCGTATCCGCCCACCGGGGACTCGGTCAGGCTCGCGGAACCGTTGTAATAGCACTGGGTATCCCCCCCCCAGTTGCCGGTGCTGACCCAGTTATCCAGCGTTTCCATCGGGTCATTCAACGCAGTCAGCGGTTGGGTCTGGGCGCTGGTGGTGGCTACCGATGAATAGGTATCGTCCTCGTTGATGACGAAAATGCCGTAGTAATAGGTGGTGCCAATTTCCAGCCCGTCATCATTCATCGAGGTATCGGTGATGTTGGTAAAGGAACCGATCAGCAGGTCATTGAGATCCACGGTGCCATCTGCAGACCGGTACACCTCATAGCGCTTGAAGGCACTGCCGAGGGTTGATTGGGTCCAACTCAAGCCCATCGATTTCAACCCCTCCACCGGGGATTGAAACGCCACTCCGGGGGGCCGCTCGGTAATCGAAAGCCGGTCGATCCAAAGATCGACACCCGGCTGACTGCCATCGGAACTGGAGGACGCATAAGCATTCAGTCGCAACCGCAGATTGGACACCCGGTATTCGGCGGGAATGGTGGCCTGCTTGACGATCCAGCCCGAATTCCAGTTCGCACTCTGTCCGAGTAAATTGGCCCAGGTAACGCCATCATCCTTGGACATCTGCACATAAAAGTCGGCCCGAGGATAGGGCCATCCTCCGTAGTAGGAGAGATATCCTTTCATCCAGTAGGTGATCTGAGGATCCACCGACCCGGACAAGTCCAACACCCGGTTGAGGACCAGTTGCATACTGTTACGGGCGAGGACATCAGTGGGTAGACCATCCCCGAGGGCAGCCGAGCCCGAGACCACGGCATCGGTGACCACCGCCCACTGCCCATTGATCCAGTTGGTCAGCCCGGCCTCGAAGTCTTCATGCAGGTCGGTGGAAGGTGCGGCCGGGCTGTATTCCCCCACCGAAATATCATCCACACTCCAGCCATCGGCCACTGAGGCCGCATCGCTCCAAAGCCGGAATCGCATGCGCAGATTCGGGGCATTCTTCCAGGGCGACAAATCAAGTTCCCGCCGGATCCAGTTGGTCTGACTGGAGGGCATCGCGGAATACAAACGGGTCCAGGTCGAGCCATCAGGAGAGACTTCCACCACCACGAAGTCATTGTTCACAAGCTGGAACCGGTCCCAGAAAGTCAACACCGGCCAGGTCGATCCCCGCAAATCCAGAGAGGTTTGGGCCCAGGTATCCGTATTGTTTCCGTACGCGTTCCCGGGGGAGTCGGTCAGGTAGGCCGCACCGCCATGGGGATCATTGGTCACCACACCCCACGATCCGGTCAGGTTCCAGCGCGAGAGCCCGCCTTCAAATCCTTCGGAGAATGGCACCGGGTTGTTCAAGGTGCGGGCGGTGGATTCCTGGCCATCCAGCGAATACGCCTGATACCGGGATACCGCATAGACCCGGTAATAATATTCTGTATCCAGAGACAGACCGGAGTCGGGATAGCTGGTCGTCCCCTGATCCTCGATCGATGCGATCGCCGGGGAATTCAACCCGACGCCCGTGTTGGTTGACCGGACCACCAGGTAACCCATGAAAAGATTATTGGTGTTGGCAGTCCAGGGAATCCGCATCGCGTCCGAGGTAATATCGACCGGAAGCAGGGCATCCACGGCATCCGGCGCTTCGGACAGGGTGATGTCATCCACCCACCAGCCATCAGCGGTACCGTTGGCATCGGTGGTGAGTCGGAACCGGACCAGTACCTGGGATGCATTGGTATAGGCGGTCAGATCATGCCGGACCCGCAGCCACCCTGTCGTGCCTGCGGTATAGGAGGCAAGACTGATCCATGCGGCGCCATTATTCGTGGAAAGCTCAACCAGACCCACATCGCCGGCGAGCAATTCGTAGCGATGCGCATAACAGAGGACAGGATGCCGCGCCTGGTGGAGACTCGTTTGGGTGACCAGCGTCAGGGAGGCATTGACCTGGTTGGTGTAGTTTCCATCCGGAGAATCGCTCCAGGCACTGTCCGCTGAAAAGGAGTGGCTGGTGCTGATTCCCCACGGAGCATCGGCGACCCACAAGCCACCTCCCCCTTCGGCATTGTCCAGGAAGGGGTAGTCCATACCGGCCGGGGTTATGACCGGCATATCAAAGACCGGACTTTCCAGGTCATGGGTATTCACCACCGATAGCGCATAGGTATAGATCGACTTTGGGGAGACCGCGATATCCGTCCAACTCGTGGTGGAAAGATCGGAAATTTCCGCAATCTGGGTAAACGCTGACTCTTCGGCATTCGTTCCAAGAGCACGGGCAATCCGGTAGGCAGCAAAGTCGGGATCGGTTGAGGCCTCCCATTCCAACCGAACCGCGGTCTGAGTGGCGGCGGCGGCGACAATCGGTACGCCAACCGGTGCCTCCCCAATATACACATCGTCGAGGTAGATCCCGTCCATGACCACCGAAAGATCGGTGATCAATCGAAACCGAAGACGGACATCCGGTTGCCCCACCCAATCATCCAGTTCGACTTGCAAATGCCTCCATCCATACTGCCCGCCGGTCACCGACCCCAGGTTCGTCCACGTTGTGCCGCCATCACTGGAAGCCTCCAGCACCGCAAAGTCATAGTCCTGCTCCAATGCGTAGCGGAGGAAAAAACCGGCAGCCGGCCGCAGCGCATTCGATAAATCCATGCCCGAAGCCATGGTGATCGAAGCATCGGTCTGGTTGGTGTAAAACGCCCCCGGACTGTCGGTCGCGGCATGGGTGGGCGATCTCGGCGACACTGTGGTCAGACCCCAGGTGCCATTGGTAACCCATTGCGCCAGTCCGCTCTCGAAATCTTCCTGAAACGGATAAGGAGCGGCAAACAGCGTCAGGGGCAGGAGGAGTGAGATCAGGATCATGTGAACTTTTTTCATGGCATGTCTCCATACGTCATCGCGACTGAGGCGGGATCGAGGAAAAGGGCATCGCCCACCTCTATTGAGAGTAAGACACTGTCAACCGGAGTTGTATATCGGGGGTCCCCCTGATTTTATGATCGGCATTTACCCGATGACCTGCTCCACTTGATCCTCGGACTTGCCACCACCCACAAATTCAGGTGACATACGAGAATGACGAGTACCAAACGCATTTTGATTGTCGGGAGCGGAGGCCGCGAACATGCCCTGTGCTGGAAGCTGGCTCATGATTCTTCACGCCCGGAGCTGTTTATCGCCCCGGGAAATGCCGGGACCGCGCAACTGGGCATGAATCTAGCCATCGGTGCGGAGGACCTGGACGCCCTCGAAGCGTGGGCGGTGGAACACCGGCCTGAACTCACCGTGATCGGACCGGAAGCCCCCTTGTGCGGGGGACTGGCGGACCGGCTCCAGGCCCATGGCCTATTGGTGTTTGGGCCGGGGCAAGCAGCCGCCCGGCTCGAGGGCAGTAAACACTTCGCCAAGGAAGTCATGATTGCCGCCGGAGTTCCAACCGCTGCTTCGGCAACCTTTTCCGCTCTCGAACCGGCCCTGACTTATGTTCGCAGCCAACCCCCGCCTCTGGTGGTCAAGGCCGATGGCTTAGCCGCTGGAAAGGGAGTGGTCATTTGCCAGTCGACACCAGAAGCGGAAGCTGCCGTGTTCGACATGCTGGATCAGGGCACCTTTGGCGAAGCGGGCCGTCAGGTCGTGATTGAAGAGTTTCTCGTGGGCGAGGAGGCCTCAATCCTCGCGCTTGTGGATGGCTCCCGCTCCGTGCTGCTGGATTCCTCCCAGGATCACAAGCGGGTCGGCGAAGGCGATACCGGCCTGAACACCGGCGGCATGGGGGCCTACTCCCCGGCCCCGGTTGTCACTGCGGACCTGTGGCCCATCATCCAGAAGGATATCATCGATGCCACCGTGAGCGAATTGCGCAGGCGGGGAATCGATTTTCGTGGCGTCCTCTACGCGGGCCTGATGATCCATGACGGGAAGCCCAAGGTCCTGGAGTTCAATTGTCGCTTTGGCGATCCGGAATGTCAGGCGATCCTGATCCGATGGGAGGGCGACCTGCTTCCCGCCCTTGAAGCCTGCGCACAGGGAGACCTGCGGCCGGATCTGGTCCGATGGAAGCCCCAGCCTTCCGTCTGTGTGGTGATGACTGCGCCAGGCTACCCCGGAGAATACCCCAAGGGGGCAGTCATTCGTGGTCTTGAAGAAGCCGGTCAACTGCCAGACACCGAGGTGTTCCATGCCGGAACAGGTTATGATGGCGATGATATCGTCACATCAGGGGGACGCGTTCTCGGCATCACCGCCCGGGGAGAGACCTTGAAGCAGGCCCTGACCACGGCTTATACCGCCGTGGACCTGGTGCAGTTTGATGGCGCCTATGTCCGGCGCGATATTGGTTGGAGAGCCATCGGCACATGAGAATCACGTCCGTCATTGTGGTCGGCATGTGCGGCCTTCTGCTTGCCTCACCCCGGGGTAGTGCCCAGGACGCCCACTTGGGCATGGTCACCACATGGGAGACGATTCTGGGGGCGCTGGAGGAGAAGGGATTGGAAGTCGATCCGGCCTCCGCATCGGATGCGTTTATCGAGGCGATTGCCCGCAGCATTGACCCACAAAGCCGCCTGGTGGGGACGGAGGAAATCAAAGAGGAGCAACTGCGTGAATCCGGCACCTCTCCCGGATTTGGCCTCCGGGTTTCGATCACCAATGGGACCCCAGTGATCCATCTCATCTCCGCAAACAGCCCGGCCGAAGCCCGGGGATTGGCTGTGGGTGATCAGTTGATGTCCCTGGACGGAACCCCCTTGACCGACCTGCCTCTGCCGGTGGTGACCAGGTTGCTGCGACAGGCATCAACGCAGGAAGTGGACCTGGTCTACCGAACCACCACCGAAGCAGGCCTGCAAACCCAGACGGTAACCCTCGCTCGAAGCCCGGTTCCTCACTACAGTCTCGAAACTGCGGAAGCTCTACCCGGAGGCATCGGCTATGTGCTGATGAATGGCATGTATACCGATGCCGGGAAAGATACCGTCATGCGTCTGCGTGAATGGTCGGAGACTGGATCCGCCGGACTAATCCTCGATCTGCGGGGCGCCGGAGGTGCAGATCCGGATGCCGCCATGTCGATCGCGGCCCTCTTTTGTCCGGGAGGTTCCCTGGTCTACACGGTACGCGACCGAAACGATCAGGACCTGCTTGTCCAGCGATGCGATCAGACCTCGCCCCTGAGGATTCCCGCCATTCTGCTGATCGACCGCTACACCCATGGGCTCGCCGAAGCCCTGGCTGGCGCCTTGAAAGATGCGTCCAGCGGTGTCCTACTGCTGGGGGAAACCACCTCCGGAGATTTGGGGCTGCGGGAATTCGTCACCCTTCCCGCCGGACAAACCTTGCGGATCGCCACCCGCAAACTGGTGACAGTGAGCGGCACGACTTATGATGGAACCGCAGGCGTGATTCCGGATATTCACATTCCCAGTGAGCCCGCGATCCTGTCCGATTACGATCCGGAACCAGTGATGGGCCGCCGGGCAGTACTGACCGAGGAATGGGAAGATCGCAGTCTCCGCCAGCGAACCCGGGGCGACCAGGTCCTGCAGCGGGCGGTAGACATCCTGCTGGGCATGCGGGCCCTGAATCTGTCCGGGGAGCAAGAATAAGCGAGACGCTCTGCTCAACCAACCGGGAATAGCTCCCCCGGCGATTTCCACACCGCATCCGGGTCGGCAGTGATTGCGGCGAGGGTCTGTTCGAGAGACTCCCACATGGCCTCCGACCGCAACTCATAGCTGTGGCCCCAGAAAAAGAAGACCCCGCCCCGCGCCTTGGCCCGTTCATATCGTTCGGCAAAGGCAGGATCCAGAAAATGGCAAGAGGGATGAAAGAGCAAAGGGTCATCGGGCGGATAGAGGGTTTCCGCAGGACCGGTTCCCCGTGCATACTGAAATCCTGCGGCCCGCACTTCGTCCAGCACCCGGCCGTCATAGTCGTTGAAAGGGTAACAGAACCCGGTGACCGGTTGCTGAAAGAAGTCCTCCAGCCAGGCTTTGGAGTCCCGGACCTCGGATTGCAATCTCGGTTCATCGATTCGGGTCAGCCAGGGATGGGTCAGGGAATGGGCGGCAATTTCGAAGCCTGCATAAACCTCGCGCAGCTCATCCAGCCCCAGCCGAATGACCTCCCGGTCCCCATCCATCCAGCCGAATGTCCGCTGGTTTGTATACAGTCCCGGATTCAAATTAAACGCCGCGCGTGCCCTGTGTTTTCGCAGTAACGCACAGAGCCGGACATCCTCCACCACCCCGTCATCCCAATTATGGATTACCGTGACCGTCATGCGGATAACTATGGGTCAAACTCCGGGACGGGTCGAGAAAACCCTCGGTCCACGCCCCCCGCCGCCTTGTGCGGCGGGAGCGCACGTTGATCCGGCTACCTCACCCGCACTGCACCCCCGCCCCCTGCGGGCTTGTCCCGCAGGAGCAAGAGTTCCAACCGCTACCGCGTTACTTCAGCAAACCATTTTCCAGCAAAGCTTCCAGTGGTTTGGTGAACCAGTTCGGGGGCTTGTTGTTGCCGAGGATGCCGTCCATGCCCGCCCCGATGGCGCATTTGCCCGCGGAATATCCGAGCCCGCCGGGGGAGAGTGCGTCCTTGATCGCCTTCTGATTGAACCGGCGGACCCCGCGATTCACCGCGAGCTGTTGTCCATAGGTGGAGAAGTTGCTGGCCATGCCCTTGAAACCGCGGCCCGCCGCACCTCCGGCGGCACCGCCGGAGGCGGCACTGATGGCACCGCCAATCGCACAGTCATACAGGTAGCTGGTGGCTTTATTGCCCCCCTTCTCGTATTCCTTCTTCTCCTTGAGTGGCGGCTTGCCACCTCCACCTCCGCCCCCCCCCGCAGCGGAAGCGATGCCCGAGGCCAACGCTTTGGCGCCATCGCAGGCGAGTGATTCACCGACACTGATAATGCACCCGACAAAGAATGACTGGATGACCAACGGCCAGGGGTATTCAATGGCCGGCCCGAGACCTAGCAGATCCACTTCGTCCAACGGGTTATTGAAGGCATAGCGATAGACATTGTACTCGCCGAAGGTATAGCGCACCGGGTCCGGCGCGGTGAAACGGCCGAGAATCGGATCATAGTGACGGAAGTAGAAGTTATAGAGGTCGCCGACCTCCTCATGCTCACGGCCCGCCCACAGGAACCGGTCCGCAATCGCGGGGGCGCTATTGGATCGTGTTTGCCCAAAGGTTTCATAATCCAGTTCACACGCCACCGCGCCCGCTTCATCCGCAAGTTGTCGCACGTTCTGCATCCGGTCGGTGAGGTACCAGTGCAGCCCCTCCCCGGGACGGTACCGGCCATAGCGCTGATCCGCGATATCGCTGTTGAGATACACCGCGACCACATTGCTGGAGGCATCGAGGTCGGCGTGTGCAAGGCTGAAGTCATACAGGGTATAGGAAGCAACCCCATTGACGGTGCGGGCAAGACGGCGGCCCAGAGCGTCATAGACATAGTCCACGGAGTTGACCAGCGTACCCAAGCCATTCCGTTCCTCGATTCGAACCAACCGGTTTCCAACATCGTAGGTGAAGGTGAAGGCCACCCCGGTCTGGAGATTACTTCGGCCGGTCATGTTGCCCTCAAGGTCATAGGTCATGACCTGGTCGCCGGACCGGAGCAGGCGGTTTTCCATTCCCACCACCACATTCGAACCCACAGGATTTCCGGCATTCCACGCGAAGGATTCATCCGGGCCAGCCGTGCGCTCGGTGGAGAGGACCTGCCCGATCGGATCGTGCTCGAAGGTGAGGGTTTCCGCCTGACGCACTTCCTGGGTGACCCACCGTGCGGGAGTGAAGGCATAGGCATAGGAAGCCAGAAGATTGGACCCGCCCTGCTCGTGCGCCAGATCCGTCAGATCGCGGGCATAGTTCCAGTCCATCCGGGTCACCACCGATGGCACGGCCGCAGTGCTGGAGGCATAACGGTCAACCCGAACCGGCAGGCCGCGCAAGTCGCGGTCCACCCCGGCGCGGGCACTGAACTGGCCGGGCCACTCCCATTCGCGGCCGATCAACTGATCGCGTATATCATAGCGAGAGGTGACCACGACCCCGAGGCTGTCAGTTGATCGAAGCAAATTACCGATGTCGTCATACTCATAGGTAATACTGAACCCGGGGAGGCCATTCGATGCGAACAGGGTACTCGAGGTCAGCCACTGGTTGGAGTCACGGGTGTAGGTGTACCGGGCAAATGCATCCGACACTTCCACCGGATAGCCAGCGTCATTGTAGACAAGCCGGATATCATTGGTGATTTGTCCGCCAACCTTCCACACCACCTGGGTAAGCCGGTCCGCGAGATCATAACGGTAGATGCGCTCCCGGCCGAGTCGATCGGTGTAGGACCGGATCAGCTCATTGCGAATGACAAATTCGCTCACATTCCCTTCGGCATCGGCCACCGAGGTGGTGCTCCCGGCCTGGCCAATCGCCCAGATGTTCGACACCCCCTGCCCCACAACATTGGTAATGGACTCGGGGATGCCCGCGACCACATCCACGGTGACGGTTTCGCCATTCGGGAACAGGTAACGGATACCGGTCTGGATGCCATCCGCATCGAGGAGATCTTCCCGGGTAAAGGTTTCCCCATCGGCATCGGTCCAGGTTTTCACCAACCGGGACCGGCCATCAAACGACATCGTGGTGACATGTCCGGCATGATCGACCACCTGGGTGATTGCTCCGGCCTGGTTCATCTCGAAGAAAGTCAGGAAGCCTTCCTCGTCGGTCATGGTTTCAAGCCGACCGGCTGCCCCCCAGGTAAACTGCTTGCGGGAGCCGTCGTCCCACCGGATTTCATCGGGCACGGTGAGGGAGTCATAGGTCATGGCGATGGCCCGCCCGAGTTCATCCACCCGGTTGGTCAACCGGCCCTGATCGTCGTATTGCAGCAGCCGCAATCCGCCGCCCGGCAGTTGCAGGGAGGTGATCCGATCCTGATTGGAAACCGTGGTGGTGACGGTTCGCCCCATGGGGTCGGTCAGACTATCGATGCCATTGGCTCCATAGGTGTAGGACCAGACTTCCCCGAGGGCATTGCTGTAGCGCAGCAATTGATCGCCGTCGTCATAGGCAAAGGTTGCCGTGACCCCGTCCACCGTCCTCGCGGCCAACCGTCCTCGATCGTCGTAGGTATAGTCCACCACCGTGCCATCAAAGGAATCCAGGCGGGTGACCAGGGCATTGGTGTCATAGGTTACCAGGGTTTCCCGCCCGAACTCGTCACGGTTGATGCCGGTGAAGCTGCCGGGATCAAATGTACGCTCGATCCCCGCGTCACCGCCGCCGGACTGGCGGACCATCCGACCCGCTTCGTCAAATTCCGCCTGGTGTAGAATGCGACCATCCGGACCGATAATCGCCCGCAGGGCATGGGCAGGATCGTCGAAGTACAGGTAGCTCGTGGTAAGATTCTCCGCATCCGTGACACTGGCAAGATTGCCTGCCTCGTCATAGGTATAAGCGGCAAGAACCCCGGAGGTGGAGGAGACGGTAGCCACGCGCCCCAGATCGTCACGCTGGAGAGTGATGAGGGTGCCGTCGGAGTGCGTGATGGCGTTTTCGCTATAGGTCACGGTGTTGCTGAACCGATCCATGATCTGCCGGAGCCCGAGTACCTGGTCGTAGATGTATACCGACCCATCACGGCGGGTCAGGCGGTACTCGCGCGGGTTGTAGGGGAGCTTCACCAGAGGATTGAATGCCTCGCCGTCGGTCAGGGTGACCCTGATATCGGTTCGGTTATCCTCCAACCCGTCAAAGACTCCGACATCCTCTTCGAACCGGGGGAAGTACAGGTCCTCGAGGAACGTGGCCCGTTCCAACTCCGCATCAAAGGTGAAACCAACCCGGTAGCCATCGGGATCGTTCAGGTACACCCGAGCTCCCACATACAACGGATAGAGGCTGAACGGCGAGTAGGGCAGGGTTTCGTCCCGCACCGATTCCCGAAGGTCGGGATTCGCGGCGAGCAAAGCCCACCCGAACCCGAATGCGTTCAGGTCATCCCGTTTCAGTGAGTCGTACCGCCGCACAATCTCGATCGGCAGGCTCCGGGTGGGGATGCTGATGTCGGTGATCTCGAGAGTAAACTGGCCCGGCTTGACCTGACCTTGGATCGAGATCACCACCCCTTCGGTGCGTCCCTGGCCGTTGACATCGAACGCGGTGACCCGGACCGCGTAGTCGTCGTTGGGGTACACGGTGGTGTCGATCATTCCCAGCACCCCGTTGACCGATGATGTGGACACCCGCACCAGCTCGGTGAAGCATCCATCGCAATCGAGGGCGAGGGCGAACCCACCGCCCGGCTGTTGAATGCGCTCGAGGTCGGAGGCCTTCGCGATCTCGAGGGTGTAGTAGTCGAGGTTGTCCCCGGGATCGGTGATCGTACCTTCGATGGCGATGGTGGTGGCCACCACGGCCTGGTTGGACGGGGCGGTGATGACAATGACCGGCTCATTGGTATCAGCAGGATCGAACACCCGGATCACCGTCGCGAAGGTCCCGGTATTGCCGGCGGCATCAACCGCGATGCCTTGCACCGTCCACAGTCCCGGGGCGGGCGGGATTACGTCCCCCACCCCGCCGGTCAGCGGCACCGCGTTGGTGCCGCCGAAAAGTACCGCGATCGAGACTACCCCGACATCGTCGATCGCAGTGACGGAGACGGCCGAGGTTTCGCCCGCATTGAGGTACACCGGCGCGGCAGACAGAAATACCTCCGGTGCGCTGACATCCGGGGTCACCATGAGGGTGTAGGAAAGGGTCTCCACGAGATCGCGATCATCGACTGCGGCGAGCACCACGGGATAATCTCCAGCATCACCGGGTTCAGTGTCCCAGGTCAGCAGCCCGCTCACCGGATCGACGGCCAATCCAGCCGGGCCATCGGTCAGATTGTACCGGACCGCGTCCTCGGCATCCTCTGCGGCCACGGTGGTCCGGTAGGTCGCACCCGCAACCACCGAGGTGGCGGGGATGCGGATGAACACCGGCGGAGTGTTGGAGGCGCGGACATCGATAAACCAGGTCAGGTAGGCCGATGCGCCTTCGGCGTCGGTGGCAGCAACCCGCGCGGTGGCGATGCCCGCCGAGCCAGGAGCGGGGGTCCACGTAATCGCGCCAGAATTGGTGTTGAGGGTCAGACCCGTTGGAGCGAGCTCGAGGGTGAAGGTCACCGGCAGGGCCTCGGGATCCTCGGCGGCTACGAACGCGGTGTAGGGTTCGCCCTCGGTGGCGAATCCGGCCGGGGTGGCGGTGATCACGGGCAGACGGTTCACCGCCGAGGTCGCCACGGTGACGGTGAAGAACTGCGACGCAAACAGCCCGCCGTCATCCTCGGCCCGCAGCAGCACCGCATGCGACCCGATCTGGTTGGTGGATGGAATCCACGCGATGTGGCCGGTGTTGGTACCGATGGTCATTCCTGCGGGCGCGGTGGGCAGGCTGAAGGTCAGAGGGTCGCCGTCGGGATCGTAGGCGGAGGGGAAGTACAGGTAGGTCTCCCCCACCACCGCGATCGTGGGCGGGGTGGTCAGGATCACCGGGGCCGAGGGATTGGTGGAAGCAATCCCTACCGACAGGTCAAACCGCTGGACTGCGATGCCGCCGTTACCGTCGCCGACCTCCAGCTCAAGGGAATAGGTGCCATCGGGAATGGCCACGTAGCTCACCGTGCCGTTGGTCGCATCCACTAAGAATCCGGGGGGCGGACTGTTGAGGACAAAAGACAGGACATCGCCATCGGCATCCCGGACGTCGGGGACATAGAGGTAATCCTGTCCCGACGCCAGCTCGGTCTGGGGGACAGAGTAGAACACCGGGGGACGGTTGCCCGCGTTTTCCTCAACGAGGATCCGGAACGCCTGTTCGGACCGGCCGCCGCGGTCATCTTCGGCACGGAGCCGCACATTGTGGTACCCGGCCTCACCCGCATTGGGCATCCAGCTCAGGGCATTCGAGACCACGGTCATCCCCTCTGGCCGCTCCAACACGGTGAGGGTCACCGGGTCGCCATCGTCGTCGACCACCTCGGCAGTGAAGGCCCAGAGGTTACTGACCGAAACCGAGGCGGGGGGAACAGTGGTGAAGCGCGGGACCGCATTGGGACGTCCGAACACTGCGGCGGTGAGGCTCACCCGCCCGTGCACCGGGTTGGCAATTTCCGCCTGCCGGATCATGCCGGTCGCCCCGGGTGCGAGGTCGAGGCCATAAGGATCAAACGCGAGGACCGGGGTGCCGTCGGGCTCGGTGCGGTCGGGGGACATGATCGACGCCCCCGCGGGTTCAACCCCGAGGATCCGCGCCTCGAAGGGCGACCGCTGGGGGAAGACACCGCGGTTCACTACTGCCGCATCCGCAACCAGGGTGTCATCGCTATCGCGCCAGGTCAGACCAGGATACGTCAGCTCAAGCGTGTCCCCAAGATCGGTGAGGGTGACGTCGTTGGTGTTGTTCGGGTCGTACCCGACAATCGTGTAGGTGCGCGACACCGACACTCCGCGGGTATCGTAGGCCGCCACGGTCACGGTTTGAGTACCGGGCTGGACGGTGTAGCGGGAGAAGAACCGGCCCGAGCTGTCAACCGACTCCGCCCCCACTCCGTTGACCGTGACCCCCGCCACCGCGAGGGACTCGGTGACCCGGCGGACGAGATCCTCGGTCTGTTCGAGTACGGTGGCCCGGCCGCTGGATGCCGGGTCGCTGTCGATCAGATCCGCCAGCCGCTGGGTTTCCGGAGCCACCGGGGCGGGATCGATAAATTGGAACGCCTCGAAACTGATGCCGCGGCTCGCGAGACTGAGTACGGTGTTGGTGTCGGCATCACCGTTGGTGGCGGGGCCGGCATCGACAAAGAAGAACACCCGGTTGCGTCCGACCGGCGGGGCTTGGTCGATCCGGGTGATCAGGCTGTCCACCATCTGCTGGAGGTTGTTGCCCGGGGTGATGTCGTAATAGGTGAATCCGTTCACATAGACCATCTGCAGGAAGATCGACAGGAAGAAGTAATCCACCGAGAGTATGGCTTCCTCCAGATCGGAACGGCCATTGTGGTTTTGGTCGCCCCCCGGGCGGAAGTGATTCTGCACGAATGCCGCCGGAGAGCTATCGGCGGGAAAGGCCACCGAGCCCCACAGGACAGGGATCACGCGCAGGTCGGTGCCGGTGGCCTCCAGCACCTCCAACAGACGCAACAGCGCCGCGATCTGTACATCAAAGCTGCTGCCAACATACTCGTCGTTGTTCAGGTTGTCGCGGTCGTCGGCAATCCCGTCGCGGTTCACATCGAACCCGGTGACCGCGAAAGCGCTCCCCGACACATCGAACACCACAAACAGATTTTCCGATGCCGCCACTGCTTTGGCGGTTCCATTGAGTACGATCGTCTCTCCCTCGGGGAACCGGGCTCCGTCAGTGAGATTGACGTCGATCGCGGGGGAGTCCTCGAGGTTGCGGGCCTCGGGATAGACGCTGACCAGGAATCCGTCGCTCAGGTTATCGGCTTCGTCGGACTCGAACTCGGCGTTGGTGTAATCGGCCACGACATGCACCCGGAACTCGCCCTCGAATCCGGGCGGCAGGGCCACCGCCTGGGTCGCGGTGTAGGCGGCGTTTGCGGCCAGTCCCCCGGCGTGGGGCACATCAATGTACCACTCGTCGCCCCGCCCGAACACGGTCTCGCCGCAGGACAGGTAGATCCGGTCGGTCCACCCGGACGCCGCAGTGGCGTTGGTCGCGGTGTTGGTCACGGTCCACGTCACCTCGATCAACGCGGCGGTGCTGATCACCACCGGAGGTGCGATAACCCCGGTCGCGGCCAGATCGGCCACCGGCGGCAAGGCCAGGGGCAGGGTCCCATTGTCGAGTTGGAAAGCATAGCGATACTGCTCGTGATTGGCGCCGGGAAAACTTTGTACCACATGGATTTCATACGTTCCGGTCAGGGTACCGGTCGCACTGAGATTGCCCCCGCTGGAGCTGATGAGTTGGGTCGCCACAGGATCGATCAACCTCCATTGCACCCCACTGCCTGCCACCGCATCCAGCACGATGGAATCGCCCGCACTAGCATCGAACAGGTACCGGTTGGTCAGTCCCGGCGCGGACAGGTAGTCCGACACCGCGTCACCATAAGTAATGGTGCGGGTCAGGGGCTGCCATGTCCAAATCTTGAACTGAAAGAAGCGGGTGTTGGCATGAAAGCCGCCGGTCACCTTGAGGTGTAGGCTCCGGTTTCCGCTATGGCGACCCCGGCGGTATCCGTGTAATCGCCGCTGAACACTGTGGCCGAAGCCGACGAGCTCAGCTCCCAGGTGAATCCGTTGTTCGAGCTGGGAGCGGTCTGGCGGTCGAAGAACAGCTCCATCCCGCAGTGGCATCAAAGGTGAACACCGCGGTGCCGCGGCGACTGGGCAGACTCGCATTGACCACATCACCGACCGCGATCGTCCGTGGCTCGCTCTCCACCACCTTCCATAGCCGGAAGCTGTTGGTGCCGTCGAATAGGATCGGAAGCAAAGCCATCGTAGAACATCTCGATCCGATGGACACCGCCGGTAACCAGGGTCACTGCGTCGAGATCAGCATTGGCGGCCACCAGACCAAGCACTGACCCGGACGGATCCACAACCCGGATCGTGAAGTGATCCATCGAACAGACTTTCAAGATAGATCGCCTCCCCGCTTCGCCTTCAAAGGTGAAGGCAAAATCTCCCTCACCGGGAATTGCCAGGACGGCACGCGCGGTATCGCCAAAGGCCAGTGGCGATGGTTCGTTTTCCGGAACATTCCAAACCTTGAAGAAGTAGTTGGTAAGCTCCCCGAGTCATCGACCCGGTGATGCGGAGGGTATAGGCCGACGTGGTCAGCCGGTATACGGTCCCCGATCATTGGCGGACATCGGGCCAAACACCGCGTTGGACTGGGATCGGCAGGTGGGCTGGCATAAACGGTCCCATTCGATGCTTCAGCTCATCGAAGAAGATGGTTACCGGTTGGTCACGCGAGGGTGTAGGTATAGGTTAGTTCCGGGTACATCATCGGGCTGTACACCTGGTCGAGGAGAAGCGGCTCGGGGGCAGGATCAGGGGTACTTCGAGGAAGATGAACTCCAGCATACCGGTATAGCTGCCGTCCCGGACACCTCGAGACGGTAGATTCCGCTGGTGGGCGCAAGGAACACTTTCATCTTCAAAGCTGCCCCCGAACGGAAATTCGTGGCCGGGTCGTAGAAGGTCCAGGTGAATCGAACCGCAGGCCGACAATGGTCGGGCTTTACCCGCTGGCCTTCGGTGAGGTCGATGTCGTAGCGCCGGAACTGGAACGGTTCGGCGATGGTGCTGGTGACAGTGGTGTCAGGAAGATCGTTTCCACCGGGGCGGCGGGCTTAGGGCAATGATCTCGAACCCGTAACTCGCGGGCACGGAGGCGTTGCGGCTGTACACGGCCAGCTCGTAGGTGCCGGTGGCGGCGAAGAATTCCGGCGACCGGTCAAACATCGAGCTGTCGAACACCTCGTTGGACGACGGATCGAGCAGCCGCCACCCGAACTGGGACGACGAACCGGAGGTCGGTCGAAGATCAGGGTGTTGGGGGTCGACAGCACAAAGGTGTAGCGATTGGACCAGAAGGCGTTGGTCACGGTGGCGGTGATGTTGGTGTTCAGCTCGATCGCCACCGGCGGGGTTTCCGGCTGGACCAGCAGTTCGTCGATCGAGAAGGTCACCGACCCCGAGCTGCCGTCCTCGGCATACAGGGCGAGCGAATAGGTCCCGGTGGTCCCGAAGGTGTAGGGACCGTTGGAGAAGAAAAAGGTCTCGTAGATCACCCGGCCGGTGGGCGACAGCAGTTCCCATTCGTATTGTCCGGACATGCTGATCCGGTTGATGTAGAGGAACTGGTTTGTGGTCGCGGTCCATTCGAAGAGCCGGGCCTGTCCTGCGGCAAACGTCCCGGTGGTAGCGGTGCCGAGGGTCACCGGTTCAGGGACCGGGGTCACCTCCTCGAGGACAAACGCATACCCCCCCCGGCTCGGACTGCGATTCGACATACAGCGTATGCGTCCCGGTTTCCCGGATGAAGATCGGGCTCTCGTCCGCGACAAAGTCCTCGAAAAGGTTGCTGCCGGAGGGGCTGACCAGCCGCCAGTAGTAGCTGAAGTCGTCATTGCTGAGCAGGTTCGCATACAGGACGGTGCCATTGGTCAGGACCGCCGCGTAAGCGTGGGCTCCGGGAACGGTGCTGAAGCTGTTGGACGCCGCCACCCCGAGCACAAGATTCGACGGCGCGCCGAGATCGGTGACGGACAGGGTGAAACTGTAGTCGCCGGTGTTTTCCGGGTAATCCCAGACATCAAACCAGTAGGTCCCGGGCTGGTTCGCATACACAAACCCGTCGTCATACCAGAACCCCTGCCCCGCCTCGTTTTCGTTGCTGGTGGCCAGCCGCCAGAACAGGGAGCCGTTCCCGCTGGAAAATGACAGGGCAAGCGCGGACAGGTTCGTGATGGTCACCGAAAACCGGTCGATCTCCCCGGTGACTGCGATCGTCCCCACCGTCAGCACGTCGGAGGTGAGGGTCACCGCCGGGCCGGGGTCGTAGCTGCGAAGAACAAATCCGACCGCGCCGGTGCTCTGATCTGGCGAATAGACCGTGAGCTGGTGGGTGCCGGTTGCGGGCAAGATATGGGGGCCGCGGTCCCAGAACGAGGTATCG
>JACKPT010000020.1 GCA_024233345.1 Verrucomicrobiota bacterium | reverse complement strand
TTCTGGAACAGACCATCGACAAGTTTTCCCGCCGGTTTCAACGGCTCGAAGATCTGGTCCATGCAGGAAACCGCAGCTTGAGCGACTGCACCCTCGACGAACTTGAAGCGGTCTGGTCCCAGGTCAAAGTCGAGGAAAAGCAAGCGGGTTAAATCCGTTGCCTACCGCATTGCCTCGCCCAGGTCCCCCGCGTATCCGGTCAGCTCCACGTAAGCATAACCGATCCGTGTCCCCGCCTCATCCAACACATCACAGGCCCCCTCCCAATAGGGAACACCACTGAGCTGACCGGTCAATTCCTGGGCCGCCATCACCGGCTTCAATCGCAATCGCCTTGCCGCACCCCCATCGGGATCCGGCAACACCAGATCGATATCCACCGGGTAAACCCCGCCGGTCTCAGGACTGGTCCAGGTCTCCCGGGCGGTCCATGAAAAATCGGATGGACCCCACGCCCCGAGAATCCCTTCCGCCCCGATCCAGGTCAGGCGCGAATGCACATCGGGGGTGCTGTCTTTTTGGCGGAGGAGATACACCATGACCGACCGGCCGTCATCGAGTTGAATGCTGGCCCAATCCCACCCAACCTGGTCCGGGTCGAGTTGACTGCTGCTGATCTCATGATCCATCCATGCCTGACCGGTGACCGGAATGACTTCGCCCCGAAAGGTCAGTTCGCCGGCCACCTCCAGCCGGGGAAAGGTGATATACCAACTCGCCGCCTCCACGGCATCGCCCTTCCGGGAGTAACCCTGATCTCCAAATAGTACCTTGTCCTGTTGTGGCGCCAGACGGACATCCAACCGGACCTCGCCTCGAATGCTGCCCTTCAGGGTCATGGTTTCATCCTCGCTCATGGTAACCGACCAATTGCCATTGCGAAGATCAAGCTCGCCCTCCTTCGCCCAGGCTTCCCACCCATCCCGGTGCAGTCGCTCCTCGTAGAGAAAGGTCTGCCCTTCGACATCGGTGAGAGCCATATGGGCCATGTAGAGTTGATTGGTTCCAAATGCGCTCTCCGCATGATCACCACCCGGGTGGAGGGCATAGCGGAAAAACGTCGCCTCAAACCCGAACCGGCGGCCTGATGCCGCGAACAAATGGCCGGTATAATACCACCACTCAATTCGAAATTCGGGGTGGCTTCCGTGATCGCGGGGGAACTGAAATGACGGGTTTGGCGTCGCGTACGCGAATCCATCGGCAGTCACCCCCGCCCGCAGGGAGGCAGACAGGCCCACTCCCATGATCACCAGGAACATGATCCCTCGTTTCATCCCTCGCGTTCTCCCTTCAGGCTGGCTCCCCAGTGCCCGACCCACCCACTGACCAGAGTCCCCGTGACAAGAATGCCAGCCCCCAACAGCGCCAATCGTCCCCACGGAACGGCATAGCTCAGGGTCCATCCAAAGGACTGACGGTTAATGACGAAGATCAACACCCAGCCCAGTATAAAACTCAGGACCAGTCCGCCCAGCAAACCGAGGCCGGCAGTGAGACCGCCCTCCAGAGCGGCCGACCCGGCAATTCCCCGGCGGGTCATTCCCAGCTCCCGCAACACCGCCAGCTCCCGGCGGCGCTCCAGCATCAGACTGATCATGGCCAATCCCAAGCCCGCCACCGCCACCGTCACCCCGATGGCCTGAAGGGCAAGCGTAATGGAAAACGTGTCCCGGAACAGTCGGTGGATCTCCTCACGAAGCAATGCCTGGGAACGAATGTTCAACCCCGGGTATTCCGACTGCAGACGGGTTCGAAATGCTTCCACCGGAACCCCGTCTCGAAGGACCAGGCTGACCGTTATCGCCGAGCGGTCTCCAAACCACGCGGCAAGGGGATCGGCCCCCACCTCGACACTACCCCGCTCATTTCCGTAGTCGGCAAACATCCCCACGATGCGCAGGGTCTTTTCTCCCGCCGGGGATAGAATCGTGACCTCATCCCCCAGCCCTTTCCCAAACCGTCGGCAGAAACTTTCGCTCGCAAACGCCTGCCATTGTCCGCTCTCGGTCGGCGACTGGAGATTCACCTCGCTCCTCGGAGGCTCTACCCAGATATGCCTGAACGGCGTGGACACCGGCAACTGCGTGCGGGCAGTCAGAAAAGTCGGCGTATCTGCGTATTCGATGGGAAAGCCGTGCCGAAGCTCGGCGGAGGCAACCGCAGGGTCGGAGGCAATGGTACGCCAGGTCTTTTCAAGAATGCGCTGCTTGCCGGAGGCGGTTTGCTGGCCCTTGGGAATCATGAAGACATCCGCCGTCAAGGTGCGGTCGATCCACCCCCACAGCGTGACCTGAAAACTGTGAATCAACAGGACCATGCCTGCCGCCATCCCCACCGCAAGCACCAGCCCCGCCACCGTGAGCTTGTGACGTCCCGAAGGCATGCGAAAGTGACTCAACGCATACCGGGCTGAAGGCGACTTGCCCCCCCACCCCCGAAGCAGCCTCGCCGCCACCGGCAGAAGCGCGGAAAACAGAATCCCGGTACCGGTGAGAAAGGCCACCGCCGCCAGATATCCAGCCACGGGTAACGTCGCGATATACCCGAACGAAACCGGGGGTAACCGGGTTAATCCCCAGCCTGCGAGCAACAACCCCGCGCCGAGCATGGGGTGATCCAGCAGGCGGATGCCGGTGCGCGACGGCTGGCGAAGGAATGCGTGGGCGGGTGGTGTGTTCGCGGCATCGCGTGCCGGTAGCCAGCCGGCGGCCAGGCTTGCCACCACGCCGATCCATCCCGCAAGCAGGGCCTCCCCCCCGTGCCACCCGGCCGCAGAGACCGTGGTTTGGTGGTAGAACGAACTGATTGTACCGGCCACCCCCCGCACCATGACCTGGGCCCCCGCAAACCCGAGCAGGAGTCCGAGCCCGGAACCCACCACCCCCAGCGTGAGCGCCTCCGCCATCCAGGACCCGAGTAACCACCTCCGCTCCGCGCCGAGCATGCGCAACACCCCGATTTCGGAACGGCGGCGAAGCACATTCGCTTCGAGTGCCTGCAAAATCAAAAACAGCCCCACCAGCAACGCCAGGCTGGACAGAATGGAAAGATTGAACCGGAAAGCCATGGTCATGGATTGGGCGGAGGCCCGCTCCGCATCAGGGGTGCGGACGACCCAACGCCCCTCGGATGCAGCCATCAGCACCCGGATCACCTCTTCGGTTAATGGACCACCGCGCAGGCTCTCCGGGAACACCAGTTCAATATGATCCAGCCGGTCTTCACGCCCGGTCAACCGCTGAAGGGCAGGCAGGTCCATGACCAGAAACGAACCGGACCCACCAGAGCCATCCTCGGGTAATACCGCGGCCACCGAAAGGTGCCGTGGGGTGTCATTGACAATCACCGTCAGTTCGCCTCCCCGGTGAAGGTGATGGTCACGGGAGACCCGGGACGAAAGGTAGACCTGGTCCAGATTGCCCAGACTGATCGATTCACCCGGATTCGCAAAGGACGCCGCCGGGGTTTTCCCATCACCTCGGTAGGTTGCCACATTCCGTACCGCGAGCAGATCAACCCCAATCATGCGGAGGGTTGGCACATCCATGGCGGACCCCGGGGATCCCGGCAGCACCAGCCCCACGGTCGTTTCAAGTACCGGCACCGCCTTGACAGGAAGAGAACCAAGGGCTTCCCGAAAATCGGGAAGCCATGCGGTCGGGAACTCCCCTACACGGGTTTCCACAACCAAGTCACTGCCCCCGGTGACCGCCTCCGCGAACAAATCAAACCCGGACGCAGCGGCGCGACCGGCCAACCGGACCGAAAAGAAAGAGCCCACCCCGAGCGCAACAATCAACACCATGACAACATGTGTCCAGGGTGCGCGGCGCCAATGACGCAGGGTCAACCGACGCCAGGAGAAAGTCAGATATCGTAGGGCGCTCATACGCATAGCGCTCAGGCCGGGATGCGCCTCTCGACAAACCGGCCATCCGCAAAGTGGAGGGTGCGGTGACAGATCCGCAGCGCCTCGATGCTGTGGGTAACCAGAATCATGGCGATTCCGTAACGATCCGCCAGGCTTTCCAACAAGTTCAGAATCGCCTCGCCGGTCTTTGAGTCAAGGTTGCCAGTCGGTTCGTCGGCGAGAATCAGGGCCGGACGATGAACCAGTGCGCGGGCAATGGCAACCCGCTGCTGTTCGCCCCCGCTCATTTCTTCGGGAAAGGCTTCGCGACGATGGGTGATCCCCACCGCGTCAAGCAAGTCTTCGACCCGGGCAAGTCGTTCCGGGCGCGATACCCCGGTCAACTGCAGGGGCAACTCGATGTTCTCTGCGGCGGTCAGCGTAGGCAGCAGATGAAAAAACTGAAACACCGTGCCAAGTTTTTCGCGCCGCAAACGCGCGGCCTCATCGCCGGTCAGAGAGCCCAGAAGTTTTCCATCCAGATGAACCGTTCCTGCATCGGGGCGGTCAATGCCGGCCAGGCAATTCAGCAGGGTACTCTTCCCCGACCCCGACGGTCCCATCAAAGCCACCCGCTCTCCCGGCAACAACCGAAAGCTCACGCGGTCCAACACGGTTCGCCGGGCATAGGCCTTAACGAGATCATGGGCTTCGAGAACAGGTTCAACGCGATCATTCGATGGAGACATGCCAGAACAGTAAGCGCGATCCCCGGCTTTGCAACCCAGGGATTGGTGGGGTCTAGCCCAGCATGGCGAGCGCGGCGTCCCCCACCCGGTCTGGGTCCAATCCGGTGAGGCAACGGATATCCCTCTCCCGCAGCTTGCAGGTTCGGGAAAGACAGGGCCGGCAGGGCAGATCCTCGCGAACCATCACCCGGTGCTGAAGACCATATGGGCCGGTGCGCTGGGCCTCGGTGGCGCCGAAGACCGCAAGAACCGGTGTTCCCACCGCCGCCGCCATGTGCATCGGGCCGGTATCCACACACAGCACAAGGTCCATCGCCCTGAGCCATCCCCCCAACTCGGGCAGCGCGGTGTTTCCGCAATGATTCATCGCCCCCCCGGACAGGGCTTGTTCGAGCTCATGACAGGCAGCACCATCCTCCCGGGCTCCAAACAGATGAATGGAAGCACCCCGGTCGGTGATCAGGCGCTCGCAGACCGCGGCAAAATGCGACACCGGCCAATTTTTGGTCTCCCATCGCGAGCGGGGAATGACCCCGATACGGGGGCGGTTGTCGACCGGTAGTTCCGGGGACGGAAACGTTGCCGGAAAGACCACATCGCCCCGAGGGATCCCGAGCGCGTCCAGCATGTCCAGGTTTTCTTCAACCGCATGCCGGTGTTTGTTTCTTGCACCAGCCACTTCATGATAAAGCCAATGCGATCCCTCCCGATGAAACGAAGGCCCAAGGATCCTGGGTGCGCGCGCGGCACGGGCCATCACCGCACTCTTCATCAACCCCTGCATATCCAGCACCAGGTCATACGATTCCTGGCGCAGCTCGGACAAAAAGGCCCGGCGATTCTGCCAGAAATCATGCCGGGGAAAAGACAGGACACGATCCACCGGATCAAAACACGCGACCAGCGAGGCATAGGGGCGGTTGGCCACCCAATCGACCGAGGCCCCGGTATGCTGCTTGATCAGGTGGACGGTTGGCAGGGCATGGAACAAATCGCCCAGCGAGCTGGGCTTGATCACAAGCAGACGATTGATTTCCCCGATCATGACGCGTTACCGGTTCAAACAGGGTGCGCCGCTCGCTTCGCCGTAACCATGCGAAGGCTGGCCCCGGCGAGCACCGTGAACCATCGGCGTCACCCCCCGGTCACCCCAAGCAGGGTGAGCATGATCGCCTTCTGGATGTGCAGGCGATTTTCAGCCTGATCAAAGACCACCGACTGCGGGCCGTCGATCACCTCGGCGGTCTGTTCATACCCCCGCACTGCGGGCAGACAGTTCATGAACACCGCATCCGGTTTGGCCTGCTGCATCAGTGCGGCATTGACCTGGTACGGGGTAAAGACCTTGACCCGGGCTTCGGACTTGTGCTGGGGAATGTGATAACTCATCCAGGAATCGGTATAGACCACATCGGCATCCCGAACTGCGACGGCGGCATCCGAGGTGATCTCGATGGAGCCGCCCTGCTCGGCCGCAATGGCCTGGCTGGAGGCAAGAACCGCCTCCTGAGGCATATACTCCGCTCCGGGTGGGCACCCCACCGAAATCGACATGCCGGTTTTGGCGCAACCAAACATCAGCGAGTGGGTCACGTTGTTATTGCCATCGCCGAGATAGGCCAGCTTCAGCCCCTCGAGCGCCCCCTTCTTTTCCCGGATGGTTTGCAGGTCGGCAAGGATCTGGCAGGGGTGTTCGTAGTTGGTCAGGGCATTGATCACCGGCACCGAGGACAGGCGGGCCATCTCTTCGATGTGCTCCTGTTCAAACAGCCGTCCCATGATGATGTCGGCGTAACGGCAGACCACCCGGATCAGATCCTGAATGTTCTCCTTGCCCGAACTCAGGGGGGAGTTGGCGAGGTCATAAAAAATCGCGTGCCCTCCCATCTGGGTGGCCCCGGTTTCAAACGATACCCGGGTGCGCAGACTCGGCTTCTCAAAAATCATCAACAGGGTCATGCGGCGCATCGCATCCGCATAGTCCTTCGGGTGATCCTTGATCCTGGCCGCCAGCACCAGCATCTCGTGAATCGCCTCCGGTTTCCAATCTTCAAGCGTAATCAGGTGTCGCATGGGGTTTCCTTCTTTATCAGTCTCGGGTCAGGTCATGATAATACCGGTCGATCTCGGTGTCGCGGTCAAACATCATCAGGATCAGGGCGGTCCGGACCCACATCCCATTGCGGACCTGCCGCCAGTATTTCGCGCGGGGGTCGGCATCGACTTCGGGGGCGATCTCCTTGCGCCGCGGCAGGGGGTGCATGAGGATGGCATCCGGGCGGAGCATCTTCAGATGCCGCTCCTCAAAATGAAATTTGCTTGTATCGATCAGATTGCTCTCGTGGGCGGTATCCCATTCATCTTGAATGCGGGTCATGTAAATCGCATCCACCTCGGGGATCACCGCCTCAAAATCATCGGTCAGGGTGAAGGAAACCTTGCGGCTCTGCAGCAAGGCCTGGACATCCTCGCCGAGCTGGAGGGTCTCCGGCGCCACGAAATACATGAAGACATCCTCGTAGAGGGTGAGCAGCCAGGCCAGCGAGCGCACGGTCCGGCCGCGGGCGAGGTCCCCGACAAATGCGATTTTTTTGCCCGCGACCCCGCCGCGCTTTTCAAGACTGCGCTGGAGGGTATAGACATCGAGCAGCGCCTGGGTGGGGTGCTGGTCCTTGCCGGATCCCGCATTGATCACCGGAACCGGGCGGTCGGTGTGGGAGAGCATCCAGGCAATCCGCTCGGCAAATCCGCCGGCGGGATGGCGCATGATGATCAAATCGAAATAGGAACTGAAGGTCCGCACCGAGTCTTCCTGCGACTCCCCCTTGATTTCGCTCGAGGTGTGGGCGTCCCGCACTTCGGCACAGTGCAGCCCGGTAATCTGGCAGGCGGCATAGAAGGACAGGAAGGTCCGGGTCGAGGGTTGGGCAAAATAGAGCATGGCCCGCTTTTCTGAAAGCAGAGACTGCAGGTAGTTCATGCCGCCCCGGGTCTTGGCAATTTTCCGGATCATGGTGGCCAGGGCTTCAATCCGGTCCAGCATCGGGCGGTCAAACTGCTGGGGCAACAGGGCGTGGTACGGCCGGCCCTTGTGTTGAAATAACCCGGCCTTGGCAAAGCTGTCCAACCCCTGATAATCGGGCCAGGATATCTCGTTTAAGGTGATCGGTGCTGGTTGTGCGGACATTTCATTGGTCTCCATTCATCGCCTGCACACTGTAAGCACCCGCCTCATGGCAATCGAGAGGAAAAATCCATTCTTGTGTCGGCACCGCGCACCCATCAACATGGGGGCCAAGGCTATGTTGTATCGACTGATCATCATCACCGGCCCGCGGAAAGGCGAGCGCATCACCATTCACCCCGAGCCCCTGCTGATCGGGCGCGATCCGGACTGCGATGTGCTGCTCGACGATGAGGAAATTGCCCGGCGCCATGCGCAGGTGGAGCAGACCGAGGCCGGCTTGTTCATTCGCGACCTCGGCACCATGAACCGGATGATTGTCAATCATCACGAAGTGTCCCAGTCCCGGCTGAAGCATGGGGATGTGGTGGAGCTCGGGCATACCCGCTTTCTGGTTCAGGCCGTGGTGCAGGCCGAGGTCAACGGCGAGGAGGAAGACCATCCCTCCGCCGGAGGCCTTCGACGACGGGTCGCGCCCAAAGTCATCACCGGGGCCGCTCTTCTGTTGGCCATCGCCTGGTTTTTGCAGTCGAGGCCGAGCAAAACGCAGGAGGATGTTGTGGTCGCCGAACCGGTGTCCGCCGAACCGGCCCCCGTGCCCCCGCCGGCAACCGTGGAGCCCCCCCTGCTCGAACCCCCGGTGCCCTGGCGCGAAATCGACGCCCCCACCCCGTCGGAGATGCCCAGCCAGGCGGTCGAGGAGATCATCAAACTGCGGGATGATGTCCAGTCCCTCCGCGAGAGCATTGCCGCAATCGGCATGGCCCCACCCGCCTCGCGCCCAGTTTCCGACCAACGCAAGGCGGACTTTCGGATCACCCAGATCGACACCGCACGGTTTCAGGCATCCGACCGTTACGACGATATGCGCATGCTCACCATCACCTTCGAATACAACCCCGCGATTACCCTCAACCTCGATACCCTCCGGGTTCGGGCAACCTTCTATGAACAGGACCGGGCCAGCAACCAACTCCTTCCCAGTGCGGCGACTCCGGAAGCGGAAACCGAACTCCACTGGGGAGCCCGGAACGGACTCCTCACCGCCACCATCACCTACCTCGCCCCGGCCGGGTATCTGGAGGAGCCCAAAAGACAGGGCAAGCTGCTACGCTACTTCGGGGCACGGATCGAACTGCGGGAGGGCAACCAGGTATTAGCCAGCCGCACCGTCCCCCCCGCCCTGGCGAAGACCCTCGACATGCCATGACCACTCCTGGCCCCCAGAAAGTGTCCGCCTGCGTCATCGTCTTGAACGAAGAACAGAAGATCGGGCGGTGTCTCAAGAGCCTGTCCTGGTGCGACGAAATCATTGTGGTCGACAGCTTCAGCACCGACCACACCGTGGAGATTGCCCGGCAGTATACCGACCGGGTGATCCAGCATGAATGGCTGGGTTATGTGGGGCAGCGCAACATGATCCGGGACCAGGCCACCCACCCATGGATCCTGTATCTCGATTCCGACGAAGAGGTTTCCCCGGACCTCCGGCGGGAGCTGGAGCGGGAAATGAAACACTGGGATGGCGTACACATCGGCTATGAGTTTCCCCGGCTGGTGTATTTCCTCGGTCGATGGATCCGGCATGGCGAGTGGTATCCCGATGTAAAGCTGCGCCTGTTTCACCGGGACTACGGACGGACCGAGGGCATTGAACCGCACGACAAGGTCGTGGTGCGGGGCCCGGTCAAACGTCTGAAGAGCCCGGTGTGGCACTACACCTATGACGACTTGCGCGATCAGGCCGAAACCCTGAACCGCTTTTCATCCATCACCGCCCAGCAAAAATTTGTCGCCGACACCCCGTTTCGGATTACCGACCTCCTGTTCCGTCCCGCCTTCCGGTTCATCAAGGGCTATCTGCTGCGTCGCGGCTTTCTCGACGGCATGCCCGGCTTCATCATCGCCTGCAGCAACGCCTACAGCGCGTTCCTCAAATACGCCAAACTCTGGGAACTCCACCGCCGCCAGACCCAGGGCTACCGGGAATTCCCCGATCCATGAAAGAACATGGACAAATCCACGCCAACCCGATATGTATACCCATCGCTCGCCTCGCCCCACGGGTGCGGGGCGGGGAAAGCGTTCAAGTAGAGACAGTTTAATATGTAGCGGAGAGGTGGCAGAGTGGTCGATTGCGCTCGCTTGGAAAGCGTGTGTGCGTCAAAAGCGCACCGAGGGTTCGAATCCCTCCCTCTCCGCCATTTTGGGTAAATGGCCCACACCTACATCCTGTTCAGCGTCACCCAGAATAAGACATACGTGGGCTGCACCGAGGATGTCCCCAAACGACTCGCCCAGCACAATCAGGGTCGCGTCACGGCAACCCACTCCGGACGACCATGGATCATCGTCATGACCGAAGATCACCCGACCATGCTTGAGGCGCGGAGACGAGAACGCTATCTGAAATCCTCTGCAGGCAGACGATGGCTTAAGAAAACACTTGGGGTGCTTCAGTGAAGCTCGCCTCGCCCCGCTGAGGCGGGGCGGGGAAAGCGTGTGTGCGTCAAAAGCGCACCGCCCGCCTGTTCGCCGAGGTTTACAAAGGGTTCGAAATCCTCACAGACCTCGTCCCGCACCGCGGGACGGGCTCCCTCTCCGCCAGTTTGGGTATATTCCGGGGACATCGTTAACAGTTCATACCGGGCACATGGTTTACACATTGGCATAGCCAAAGGGAACCCCACCGCAAAAAGCCGCCGCCCTGATTGTCGGGGGCACCACGATGCGAAGGGCGCGGATATGACTGAGCATATCTTCCACGTTCGCGTCCGCTCGTTCGTCGGCAGCAAAGTGGCCTTCAATGAGTTTCAGAAGAGGACCGCAATCCTTGCATTTACCGAGCAGATCCCGGACATCTTCGGTGATGCCTGCAATATCAGGGATCAGCGGCTTCCCAGTGCCGTCCCGCACAGAGACAGGACAGCCTGCCCCAAGGAAAAGGCCCAGCGGCTTCTTGTCGTTTGATAGGCACTGCTGAAGGTAGTTGATTTGCCTAAACGGATCGTGTGCCTGACTCATCCAATGCCTCCAGCTTCTGGGTGTATGTGCATCCCGGTTGGCACATTATGTTACGGCCCCCTCGCCGCAAATCTCTTTGCGAGTGAGACCGTAAAGACTAAGCACCATATCGTCCAGTGTGCTCTCAAGATCCGCCGTATTCGCTTCGCTATCCCGCAGTTTGTGTGCGAGGATCTGGTCAACAAGCATTACCAAGCCTCTTCGGTCTTCGTCGCCGATCCTGGGAACTGGGAGATTGTTCAGCATGGCCTTTGTGAAAGTGGTCCCCTTGTTGTAACTGGACGCCGGATACTTTTCCTTAAGATAGAAGATCGCGACCGAACTGTTCACAATCGCGAGAAGTAGCTTTAGAATGCCAACATCCTCACAGGCAATCACGAGCGTTGTTTTGCCAGGAACGACCGTTCCCGCAACATCAATGCATGCATCCAATAGATTAAGTCCTTTGAGAATCAACTTTGGCTTGACCGCCTTCTTTCCATAGGACTTGCGGAACGCTGCGAGAAAGCGCTCTCTGTTGATCACGGGCTCGAGATACTTCTGCCCTAGGTAGACCATCTCGCGTTGCCCCCACTTCGAGACATACTTCCCTATTGTTCCCGTGTTTATGATTCGGAGGTAATCGGCTTCCTTCGCGCCAGAGGGCCGCTCTTGAATGAACTCCTGCAACTTGTAGGCATCCGAGGTTGCGCATGCATTCTCACAAGCAGCATACTTGGATAATGTCTCCCGGTGTGCGTCGATCTTTGCCAAGACCTCACAGCAGTTGGAAAACAACCAGTCATAGGCATACGGAGGGGAGAGTGTCTCTTTTCCCACTACGGCCTTTGAAATTGGCTCGGTAAGACCCCACTCATAAACATGCAGCAGGGGCTGAGAAGGCGCAGTGAAGACCGACACAATTGCATCGACGTTGACATTCTCGAACACATCACGACCAGCCTTGAGGATGGAGTGAATGTTGTCCGTCTTCGCCAGGCGCAGTGCGTCGCCGAACGGTTTGGAGATCCACTTGTCCGGGGTAATGAACGTAATGACACCGGCACTGTTCAGAAGGTCGAAACCCCTCTCATAGAACGCGATATAAATGTCCCAGTTCCCGCGAGTTAGCGAGTATGACGCCTGGACGAGCCGACGCAACTCGGGAGTAGTCTTAGTCATGGTCTCCGAATCGATATAGGGTGGATTCGCAAACACCACATCAAATCCTTGATTTGCGTGGAAGACTTCGGAGAAGTAGATTTCATAGTCGAACGTCTCGTTGCCATGCGTCAGCCCGTGTATCACGGAATCGATCTGATTCCGGAGAGCTGCCTTCTTGTCGCGGTCCGTTTCGTTGAAGAAGTTTGGCTTCAAGGCTTCCAACTGCTTGAACTCCTCATTGTTGAACAGATCCTTCTCAACGCCGAGCAGGCTGTTGCCGTCAACAATCTTGTAGTCAAGATTCGGCAGGGGTTTCACCTGCTTCACATCTTCCTCGTCCACGACGAGGGAAAGCCACAGACGGAGTTTTGCGATCTCCACGGCTCCGGCGTCGATGTCCACGCCGTAGAGACAATTCTGAATGGCGTGGCGCTTGAAGTGGTAGGGTGTCCGTTCTTCCACATCGTTGAAGTACGGCGTGAGCGCGGCCCGTGCACGGACGATCTCTGTCATCATGCCGACGGGGAACGCGCCGGACCCGACCGCAGGGTCACACACGGCAATGGTCTTGAGCGCGTTGTCCAGGTCCTTTGCGTTCTTCTCGATGCTCTTCGGCATCTTGAATGCGTACTTCGCCTCGACCGCTTCGTAGTGGGAAATCTGCTCGCCGAGTCGAACGAAGGTCTCGATATCGCTCCGGGGGACGGCTTCCTTGTCGCTGTTCACTGCCGTATCAAGATAGTTGATCAGGCTTTCCTGACACATGTAGTGGACGATCTCGCGCGGCGTGTAGAAAGCACCGAGACCTTTACGGCGGTTCTCCTCGATGAGGTTCTCGAAAACCTTGCCTAGCATCTCGGGATCAATGGCGACTTCCTTTTCCAACGGTTCCGCCTCGTTGACGGTAAAATTGTATCGGTCAAACACGTCGAGGACCCCGGTGCCGGTGATCCCTTCCTCCACGTAGTCATCGTTTCGGAAGAGCTCGTTCGGCAGCTTGATATCGGTCTTGCGCCAGTCGTAATCAGCCAGCGGCTCGAACAGACCGCCATTCAGGAAAGGAATCCTGCACATGAAACGGTTGCACCAGGCTTCATGCCCCCGGTCGGTGGCAAGGGTGTCATAGAACAGGGGTTCAAGAACATCGTTGAAGAAATTCTCGTAACGACCGTGCTCGCCTCCCGCCATGCGCCGCAGGAAATCGTGGGGACCAGTACCCCAGTCTTCGCCCTTGCGTACGCCGAGCCAGCCCTTCTTCTGAAGGAAGTACAAGAAGACTATCTGTCCCATGAGTTTCTTTGAGAAATCGACTGTGCTGACGTGTTTGACCTTGAATTCGTCCCGAAGCGTCTTGTCCTTGGATACGAGCTTGTCCAGCGCCGCGTTGATATCGCCGAACAGCGACGCATAACGGGCAAAGAACTCCTTGGTGACGGCCTCAACACTGAACGCGTCCTCGATATCGGCCAATGATGGGTCCGTGCTCGTGTCTTGAAGGAGCGGAAGAAACCGCGTCTGCGCCGTGTGACAGCTCTCGCCTTCGCCCACAAGGTAGGAGAAGCGGCGCGCGGGTGTAAGCCGGGCCTCGACTCCGACCTTGCCGGACTCCTTCTCGACCGTGGCGTATTCCATCTTCACATACGAGAACCGCCATTGCTTCTCCGTCGGCGAGACGAAGGCGACGAGCGCGGCGTCCTTCTCGTCGCGCTCGCGGAGATGGTCGGCGACAAAGTTGCGGATCGCGGTCCGGGCACGTTCGAGTTTGGCCGCGTCAGTCAGGTGTACAATCAGAACATCGACGGTTTCGTCATCCGGGCTGGAATAGGTGCCCAGCCGCTCGAATTTCTGAACGTGCGGTTTGAAAGCGTCCTTGACGTACTGCTTGTTGCGCGAAAAGGCCTTGGACTCGTCCATCTGGTTGACCAGATTCAGGACGAACAGGCGGAACCGGTCCCTGTCGAAGGCCTGGGTCAGGGTCGCCTTGATCATGTCCATGGCCTGCGTCTTGTTCATGCGGTCCGTCCTGTTCCGGTTGTTCGTGACACGTTTGGCACGCTTTTGGCACGATCATGGCCCCTTTGGAGCCTATCCGGCCCTTCTGATGAGGCGTTTGCATGAGCCCTTTGAGCCGTTTGTGAGCCGTTTCTTTGCCCCTTATGCCTGTTTGTTGCCCGTTCGGATGTCCTGTTTATGTCCTGTTTGATGGCGGGGTGATGACGGGTTCGATGGCTCATATGTCCTATATGTGTCCCATTTCCCCTAAGAGAGAACTGAGGCGACAACAAAACGTATCCTTTTGATAATAAGAATGATGCATAAGAACATGTACGCAAAAAAGGCAAGGAAGGCTGGTTTATGTCTCCATTGCGTCCCCATTCTTGGATAGGCCCTTTGAGGCCTTTATGGTGCGTTTGGTGCGTTTGTGGTGCGTTTGAAATCATGATGCGTTTGGTGCGTTTGTGGTGCGTTTGCGAGCCAAGATATAGTGGGTACCCTTACCGGTTGTCCCCTTCTTCAGAAGCAATCCTTGACGGCATAGAGTCTCCAAGTCCCTACTTGCGGTGTTTCGAAAGACCTTCAATTCACGCTGGCAGTCAGCATTGGTAATGCGTCCATTGGCTTTCGTGAACTGGACCATGTAGCGCTGGCGCTCATTCAGCCCCAGTTCGTCCATTACGGCATCGGTCAGCCAGTCCCGCCAGATGGTGGTGACGAAATGCGCGCCGTTCTGTTCGAAGGTCGGTTCCGGCAAACCGGCGGCGAGGCAATCGGCAATCATGTCGGTGGTGCCGGTGCCGGCCTTCTCGACGAATTTGACGCGATAGAGGGGTTCCGCCAGTAACGGGTTCCGGGGCATTGGGGCATGGGGTTCGCGCAGCTTCTCGGGCGTCAGTCCGTGCGGCAGTTCTCCGGGGTTCCAGACCTCGATCCGGTCGGCATAGACAATCACCTGCACGAAGCCGGTGTTGCGATAGTCGCGATGGGCCACGGCGTTGACCACGGCTTCGGTAATGACCGATCGGGGCACTTCAAAGTCGCCGGGCGCCTGGGTGCTGTGCGCCCGAGTGCCGACCGGACGATCCAGTTTGCCCAGCACGAATTCGACGGCCTGGTCGATGACTTCGAATATGCGGCCTTCGTAGGGTTGCTGAGAGGCGATAGGTTTGCGTTTCTCCGTTCCGAAGAAATGCAGGCAATGGACCTGGATGTTGTTGAAGAACCGGCGCGGATCCCTGCCGAAGAGCAGGATGGCCGCATTGGTCAGCTTGCCGTCCCGCATGAGCTTGAAATTCTGCAAGACAGCCTTGGGCGCGCGTGAGCCTTTGAGGGTGAGACGGCCCCTGGCTTCGGCGCTTTCGACAAAATCCTCAATGGCCGCGCTGTCGATATCCTTGAGCGTCGCCCCGGAACAAGGGCTGTCATCGAACGGAAGCGTGTGCAGTAGCTCCCGGCGTTCCAGATAGTCCACCAGAGCGGCGTAGACTTCCCGAATCAGCGCGGGTGTGTCGGCAAACCGGCGGCGTGTCAGTTGCGCGCCCGCCTTGCGGATCAGCTTGGCGATATCCGGGTCGCGGGCCTTGTCGTCATCGCCTTTGACGAACACCAGCCGCTCACGTTTCGTCTTCGTGGCATGGTCGAATTCCAGCTCTGTTGGAGATTTGTCTTCGGCGTTCTTCCATCCGTATGCGTTCCCGAACAAGGCCAGATAGATATCCCGCTGCTCGACTTCGGCCAGATAGATATTGTCGGGCTGCTGGTCGCTTGCCGGTATGTCCTCGAACAGGAATACATCATCGATGAAACGTCGAAGCAGGGGATCGCCAAGGATAAATTCCTTCACCGCTCGCCGTTCCTCGCCAAGCTCCTTCTGCACCGAACTGACAAAGATGCTGATCATTCCGGCACCTCCTTTGGCGGCCTGTCACTGGAGACGACCCATGAAGACAGGATGACCTCGCGGGGGCTCAGAGCGTAGTGTGTCATCTGTGCGCGCGTTGCCTGGAAGAACAGGGGGGATATGTCGCGTTTCAGTATCCCGAGAACTTTCAACGGTTCGACTTCCTTCTTGAGCGCCGCCGCGACCTTCTTCGTCGTGGGTTTTGGGAGCGCACCGTCCATCAGTCGTTGGATCACGTTCCGAATGTAATCCTCGTCCTCGTCGGTGAACCCGTGGTATCGGCGAAACTCTTTAGCCTTCAGACGTTTGAGAACGTAGGCGTCGTTTGCCCCGCCCTTGTGATGCGGGATGGCGTCGTCATTCTCCGGGCTGGTGGCTTCTGCAAACGCTGCCTTGTTACGATCAAGCAAGGCATAGAACTCCGGCGGAATGGCCTTGCGTTGCTCATCGGAATTACTGGGCCTGAGCACCTTGACCGTGGTGAGGAAGTCGAGTTCGACCGGAGAAGCGGGACCCTCGCCCGCCAGATAGAACTTGTCGAGGCGGCCTTGCCGGAAATAGGTCAGAAGCGCGGAAGGCTGCTGAACGGGCACTTGATCCGTTTCGGCCAAAGTCCGCGTTGAGCGTGCCTTCTTTGGCAGCCGTTTGATGCGTGCGAACAGGTCGGGCTGTTTGTCGCGGATGTTTCGGATTTCTGTCAGGTATTCCAGTTCGCTCTCTTCCTCTTCGTCTTCTCCCGTGATGGTCTTCTTGCTGTTGAGCTTGGCGAACAGGTCGAACGATTTGACCTCCTCTCCTTCGGTCAGAAGGCGCGCATCCGAACCAAGCATTTCGATAAATGCGTGGATCTTGGCTTCGGCAGCCTCCCGCAGCTTGATGGCATCGTTTCCCTCTTCGGACGGGAAGAAGTTAAAGGTATGGATGACATCGAATTTGGTGTCCACCCGGTTGACGCGTCCGACGCGCTGGATGAGGCGGGTGGGATTCCAAGGGATGTCGTAGTTGATCACCACGTTTGACCTGTGCAGGTTCACACCTTCGGACAAGACCTCTGTGGTGACAAGGATGCGGTACTTATCCGCTGGGTTGAAGGCGTTGGCGTCAAAATTGGCGATGACCTCCCGGTGGTCGGCCTCGCTTGACTTGCCGGAGAACAGCAGTGTTTTCGGGTCCACTTCCTCCCGAATACGCCCGGCGAGGTACTCGGCAGTCTCTTGGGACTCGGTGAATATGATGAGTTTACCCTTCTTGAGATGCCGTCCGGTTTGCAGCACTTCCCGGAAGGATATCCATTTCGGATCACGGCGAATGTTGTCCCACATGTTCTGCACGCGCCGCAGCGTGCGGTAGTCGGCCTTCAGGTGGCCGATGAATTCGTCGGAGAAATCGGAAGCACTGAGGCGCTCGGCCTTGTCCTGTTCAAGAAGCCTCTCGATACCCTCCTGATCGTCCACCTCAAGAAGGTCGAATACCTTGGAGATGTGCTTCTTGCTTATGTAGACGTTGCCCTTCTTGAACTCCGTGATGACACGGGCGTAGGAGTGTGTGAACCGATCCAGCGTCAGGCGAAACGCGTGGAAACTGCTCTCAAGCCGCTTAACCATCAGAATCTTCATGAACTTGGCAAGGTTGCGTTGCCCTTGCCTTTCGCGCTCGTCCATCTTGCCTTCGTAGTAGAGAAAAGGCGTGTAGCGGGCGTAACTAAACTCTGACGTCAAGAGTCTCAGGGTTTCATTGAAGATTTCGTTTTCCTGCTTGCTGAGCTTGTAGAAGAGTGGCGTAGGATCTTCGACTGCGGGAAACATGAGGCCCTGCGCCTTCATGTCTTGCCCGTAGTACCGCTCGATCTCTGTGCGTGTGCGGCGCACCATCAGGAACTTGAGCACCTTCTCCCGGGTTTCCCTGGCGTTGCCCTGCACGGTTCGGAAGTAGTCTTCGCGGTCGGCTTGGCGGTCCAATCCTTTCAGGCGCGCTTCCAGGTTTAGGAAGAACGCTTCAAGGTTGCGGAGATTGGGGATATTGCTCGCCTTGCCTGCCTGAAACAGCTTCACCTGACTCAGGATGTCTCGCGGCGCGTTGTTCAGTGGTGTGGCGGAAACAAGAATTACGCGCTTACCCCGGCAGATTTGCGCAAGCGTTTCATAGCTCTGCGTTGTCTCGGTGCGGAAGCGATGCGATTCGTCAATGAAGACGTTCGTGTATTTAGAGATATCGCGCTGGAGAAGATCGTCCAGTTTGCCAATGGATTCAAAATCCGTCTGTCGAACCTGAAAATCGCTGAAGACATTCGGCCATGATCCCCGCTTGTCCCGGTCGAGCAAGTGAGGCGGGGCAATTACGAGGTGGCGACCGTCGAGTTGCTGGGCAAGGAGAGCGGCCATATAGGTCTTGCCGAGTCCAACGACATCGGAAAGAAAAGCGCCGCCATACTCATCAAGTACCTTTCGGGCGTTGAGGACCGCTTCTTCCTGATACTTGAGCTTCTTGAACCCGACGGGGACATACATGTCTTCGAGTTCGGAGGGTCGATTGAGCTCCGTTCTGAAGTACTCGTACAGAAATTTCAGGTACAGTTCATACGGTGTGAACATGGCGAAGGGTGACCTATTAACCACCGCATCGGCGTATGGTTCCGACACGTCAACGGCAGTGCGCCAGAGATGATCAAACTTCGCGAGGGCGAAGTCGTAGTCAGCGCGATTCTTCAACTCAACGTTGAACTCAAGATTGTCCTGAAGTCCGGCTTGAGTAAGGTTGCTTGAACCGGTGATGACGCGCCCTTTGTCCCGGTCGCCCTCCGAGAAGGTCATGATGTAAACCTTGGCATGAAGGTTCTCGCTCGGGTGCGCTTTGATTTCCAGCTTTCCCGACCGAATCCACTCAACGAACTTGTGAACGCCGGTTTCAATCTCAACGCTGTCAGCAGACTTCTCCAACTCGTTGAGTACATCCTTGGCGACTTGCTCCTTGGATGTGGCGTGCGACTGGAGGTCGAGTTCTCCCTGCTCCTTGGCCCGCTGAAGAAGGTCGTAAGCGGTTCGGTCGGTCTGAAGTCCTACGAGGATCCGAATCTTCTCAACGTTCTCCAAAGCATGGTAAATCCTGTAGAAGCCGCTGATGAAGAAGTAACCGACAAGGCAGTCAAAAAAGCGCGTGTCTTTGTGGAGCAGCGTGGCAAAACGATCGCGCAGCGACTGGCCCGCCTCGTTCGTAATGAACGTCAGGTCCGACGAAGGCGGTCTCGTATGAGAACCATTTGTCATCCGTTTTGCGTCTCCGCAGCTTCGCTTTCTCTCACACAATCGTCTACCTCAGTCGCTTTGAACTTCCATAGGCGACCGACCTTGTGGGCAGGAAGCTTCTTGCGTTCTATCCACTTGTAGACCGTGTCTGGGTACATGCCCAGATTCGCGGCGATTTCATCAACCGACAGCCACCGCTCGTGTTGCATGGTCATTTCAACTCGTCCTTTTGCGCCGGGATCGCCCAGCACATGGGTTGCAAACGCGTGACAACGTAGCAAAGTGTGTCCACGCAAGCCAGCGGAAACCGGTCAGGACCGCCCCAAATGGAAACCGAAACATATGCGCAAGCGCCCCACTTCCTTTCCGGCGCTTGCGGGCATGTTTCTACCTCATCCCGTGAACGGAGCGTACAGCAACCGGCATGTCAGGATGTCGCGCCGTGGCGTGACGGTTGCGTGCGGAGTGAACCTTGCGAAGCCGGACTGCGGAGGAATGAAGCCCTCGGTCACCCGCCGGCGAACTCGGTGGCGTAGCTGGCATAGAAGGCGGTGGCTTTGACGAGGTGTTCGATTTCCACGCATTCGTTGGGGGCGTGGGCGAAGTGCTCGTGGCCGGGGCCGAAGCCCACGGTGGGGATGCCCTCCATGCCGGCGGTGGCGACGCCATTGGTGCTGAAGGTCCAGTGGCCGACTTCCGGGTTTGCGCCGAAGGCCTCCTGATAGGCCTTCACCGCGACTTTGACTTCGTTGGAGGACTCGGGGGCGCTCCAGGTCGGATAGTATTTCTTGGTCGGATAAACCAGCCCGGTGTAGCTCGGGGTATCGTAATTCAGGACCCGCACTTTGGCTTTGGCCTTCTTGACCGAGGGGAGTGACTTGAGCTGCTTCACGACCACCGCTTCGGTTTCCCCGATGGTGAGTCGGCGATCGAGATGAATCACGCATCCATCGGCAACCGCGCACAAGCTGGGCGAGCGGGACCGGATGTGACTGATGGTGACCGTCCCCTTGCCCAGCGGTTTGCGGGGCTTGAGGTTTTCGTTGAGCTTCTCGATGTCGGCGATGATCGGCCCCATCTTGTAGATCGCATTCACGCCCCGCTCGGGGGCGGAGCCGTGGCAGGAAATGCCGGTGGTCTCGATCTCCAATTCCATCCGTCCACGGTGACCGCGATAAATCCGCAGGCTGGTGGGTTCTGTGATGACGACAACATCGGGGCGAATCTTGTCTTCGCGGGCGATGTACTGCCAGCACAGGCCATCACAATCCTCTTCCTGTACGGTGGCCGTGACATAGAGGGTGCCATGTTTGGCAAAGCTGGTTTTCTTCAACAGCGCACCGGCATAGACCGCAGAGGCCACCCCGCCCTTCATGTCGCTGCATCCCCGTCCATACATGACCCCCTTCTTGATCACCGGATCAAACGGGTCGGTTTTCCAGGCGGAAAGATCCCCGACATCCACGGTGTCGATGTGTCCATCGATGGCGATGACTTTTTTGCCCTTGCCGATCCGTCCGATCACATTGCCCTGGGGGTCAATGGTGACCTCGTCGTATTTGAGCTTCTTCATTTCAGCGGCGATGCGCTTCGCGACCTTGCCCTCCTCGCTGCTCAGCGATTTGATGCGGATCAAATCCTGCATGAATTGGACAAGTTTCGGTTCGATGGCTTTGGCTGCGGTGAGGTATTGGTTCATGGTGAATGTCCTTATTTCTGGGTAGGGGCAGTCGTCCCGACTGCCCGGTTCAGCGGGACGCCGAACCCTACCCGGGGAACGGCGCATCCTTTCCAAACCTTGGAACTTTTTTGATCTGTTTTTCCAATTGTTGGAAGATTTTTCATGGCATTTTCCAATCGTTGGAAAATGTTAACCGTCGAGGCTCACACCGGCGGCGGCATTGAAGGCTTCGATGCGTCGGTCCCACTCCGCGATGCGGTCGGTGGAGAAGACATCGAGCCAGAAATCCTCCTGCCACAATTCGCGCAGTTCCTCGACATCCTTGCCCTGTTGCTCCACCCAGGTGAAGTATTTGAACTGGTGCAGGGCCTTGCGGTCGCTGAAGCTGAGCTCGCGGAAGTAATCGATGCCCACGCCGTCGAGGTAACGGGCCTTGTGAGCAATCGCATGCTCGCGGGTGTAGGCACCCTCGGCCTCGGTCATCTCGGCCAGCCGTGAGGAGTACAGCTCCATGGAGTCGGTCATCGGCATGAACAAGACATCCTCAGCGGTGAGGTCGTAGTATTTGGCGGTCTTGATGCAGGCGATCAGGTTGCAGATACAGGAAATTCCGGGCAGGTCCAGCTTGCCAAGCACGTCCCCACCCACCCCGGACTGGGCAAGAAATTCCTTGCCGGCCGGTTCGTTGAACAGCCGCATGAGCTGCATCACCGCCTCGTCATCGATCGCGGCGACCCCGTCCGTATTGCGAACATTGTGAATCCACGGCACATGCTTGTCGCCGATGCCTTCGATCCGGTGGGCTCCGAAGCCGAACTGATAGAGGGTCGGACACTGAAGCGCCTCGGTGGCGATCACCTTGAGCTGGGGATGATGTTTGCGCAGGAAGTCGCCGGCAGCGATGGTGCCAGCCGATCCGGTGGCGCTGATGTAGGCGGCAAACCGGGACGTCGGGGTCCGGATATATTTCTCGTACAGGTCCTGAATAAAACCACCGGTGACATGATAGTGCCAGATCGCGTTGCCGAATTCCTCAAACTGGTTGAAGATGACAATCCCGTCGCCCCGTTCGCGCCGAAGCTCCCAGCACTTGTCGTAAATCTCCTTCACATTGGATTCGCTGCCGGGGGTGGCGATGATTTCGTCGGTGCCAATTTCCTGCAGCCACTCAAAACGCTCGCGGCTCATGCCCTCAGGGAGGATGGCCACCGCCGGGCATCCCAGCAGGGCGCAGTCATAGGCCCCGCCGCGGCAATAGTTGCCGGTGGAGGGCCATACCGCCTTTTGGCGGGTGGGGTCAAACTGCCCGGAGACCAGACGCGGCACCAGGCACCCGTAGGCCGCCCCGACTTTATGGGCACCGGTGGGGAAATACTTGCCGACAATTCCGATGATGCGGGCGGGAACCCCGGTTAATTCCGGCGGAAACTCCAGCCAATTGCCATCGCCAAAGCCCCCCCCGGAAGCCACCGCTTCATTTTTCCAGGTGATCCGGAACAGGTTGAGGGGATTGATATCCCACAGGCCAATCGACTTCAGTTTGTCCTGTATGGCTTGCGGTACGCGTTCGGACGGATTCATCTGCTGGGCGATGGTGGGCAGGACCACGCCCTGGGCTTTGGCGCGCTGGACTGAACGGGCCAGCACCTCTTCTTCAATCATCGGTTCTTTCATCATTCCCTAACAGGACACCCGGGAAGGCCTGCCTGGCAATGATAATCCGCTGGTGCTCTCCCCGATTGCAGCGTCATGGATTCCCCGATTTCAGCAACCGCTCCAACTGCTGCTCGCGAATCCCGTAAAACGCCTTGAGGTCGGCAATGCGGGTTTCGATCGCGGCGCGGTCCACGGTCCGGTCGTGCCTGACCGCGAGAAGCATCTTGTTCTTGCTGGTATGTTCGAGGGAGACAAATTCCTGCACCTGTACCGTGTAGCCATTGGCTTCGAGCAAGAGCGCACGGAGGGAATCCGTGACCATTTCCGCTTCCTGTCCGAGGTGCACCCCGAAGCGAAGCACCGGGTCGAGCACTTCGGGGCGTTGCATTTGGGGTCGGATCTCCTTGTGGCAGCAGGGGGCACAGAGAAGAATTTCCGCCCCGCCGCGAAGGCCCAGGTGCAGCGCGAGGTCGGTCGCGGTGTCGCAGGCATGGAGGGCAATCAGCACATCCAGCCGCTCCGGTTCATGTGTGCGGACATCGCCGGTCTGGAACTCCAAGCCGGTAAGCGCCAGCCGGGAGGCCGCCCCGGAACAAAACCGGACCAATTCAGACCGCAATTCGATCCCGGTCACTTGCGGTTCCACCTGCAGGGTGTGTTTTAAGTAATGGTGCACGGCAAAGGTCAGGTAGCCCTTGCCGGAACCAAAGTCGACCACCCGGACCGCACGACGCCCGGACAGGCAGGAAGCTCGGTAGGCGGCATCGAATATCTCGAGAAACTTGTTGATCTGTTTCCATTTGCGGGACATCGACGGGATCAGCCTGTGCTCGGTATCGGTGATGCCCAGCGCCTGCAGGAACGGTTGGTCGAGATCGAGAAACCGTTCTTTCTCCCGGTTGTGGAGCAGGGAGGCCGGCGCACGAGGGGTCGCCCCGCGGCGGCTCCACCGCGCCTTGCCCCGTTTGCTGAATTCGATTTGTACATCCTCGGTGCGGGAAAACAGGTGGGCACTGCGAAAGGTATCCCCAAGCAATTGGTCGACCCGTTCCACGCCCTGCGTCACCGGAACATTGAGCACCGTCTCCCGGGTCTCATACACCGAGGTAAACGACAGGCACAGGGAGCCCTTCACAACCAAGGGCCGAACCACCATCCGCTTGAGACCCGGGTCGCCGCCCCGGTACTTTCCGAGGACAAGTTTTGTCAGCGCGGATTGACCGATGCTTTCCCGCAGGCAGCCAAGAAAACCCGCGCGGGGATCCGATTCAGACGAAGCCGTCATAGAGACCCTGATCATAGAGCCTCCTTACCCCATCTGGAAACCACATAACACCGCCACCTTGCCGAACCCTGATCCCTAGCGACCTCGTTTTACCTTCACCGCATGGGTGAAAGCTGAATCCATCGTATCACCGCCTCGCATAGCTCGCCCCAAATGGTTGTGGAGGGCGGAGCTATGCGACGCCGAAGTGTCGCTCAGGATTAAGGTTCCGAACCCGGGTATCGATATACCGCAGACAGCCACTACGGGCTGCACCAGGTACATATGGATGGATTTTGTATACATTTACTTGACTTTGATTGCAGATTTCGCATAGGGTGACATTTAAACGCAGGAAGGAACAGTCCATGCCGCACGAGATCATGACCATCGAAGAAGTTGCCGAATACCTAAGGGTATCGGAAAGAACAGTTTACGACTGGGCACAAAAGGGTCAATTGCCGGGAGGCAAATTGGGCACGACATGGCGGTTCAAGCGAACTGACATTGAGCACTGGGTCAGCAGTCGCCTCGGCGCCACCCCGCCGGCCCCGGCATCCCAGACGACGACCGATTCCCTGAAGAGGATTTTGTCCCCGGACCGGGTGGTGTTTCTGGACCAAACCGACAAGAAGGGAGCCATTCAGACCCTGTGTGCGGTTCTGGCGACCTCCTCCTTGATTCATGATGAGCACGAACTCGAGGAGGCCATGTTCCGCCGCGAAGAATTGATGAGCACGGGGATTGGCTTCGGGGTTGGGGTTCCCCATGTGCGCCTGGCGAGTGTTCGGGATCTGGTCATGGCGTTGGGGATCGCCCGCGAGCCACTCACCGACTATGAATCACTTGACGCGGTCCCGGTGCAGATTGTCTGTATGGTGGCGGCAAAAAACAGTCAGCACCCACAGTACATACGGGCCCTCTCCGCAATCAGCACCCGGCTGAAAGAAGCATCGGTGCGTCAGGCGCTGATCGCCGCGCCTCACGCTGAAGCCGCCTATCGCCTCTTTGTCGGTGAGGAGGTATAGCCATGGGATTGCTGGCGATTATTGGTCTCTGTGTTCTCGGGGGAAGCCTCGGAGCATGGCTGTTTCAAAAATTGCATGTGCCGCAAGTCGTCGGCTACATCGTTATCGGTGTGTTGATCGGGGAAAGCGGACTGCGGATGGTGGAGCAGGCGGATATTCTGACCCTCCGCCCCTTCAACCTGTTTGCTCTCGGCCTGATCGGCTTTCTGGTCGGGGGCGAACTCCACGGCAGCATCTTCAAAAAATACGGCAAGCAATTCACCGCGATCCTGCTGGGTGAGGGTCTGGCCGCGTTTGTGCTGGTCGGTGTTCCATCGACCCTCATTGTCTACCTGATCTGCCACAGCTTTCCGGTCGCGCTGGCCGCGGGGGTGGTGTTTGGCGCCATCGCCTCCGCCACCGACCCCGCCTCCACCATCGATGTTCTCTGGGAGTATCGCACCGCCGGGGTCCTGTCCACCGCGATCATCGCGATCGTCGCCCTCGACGATGCCCTTGCCATGACCCTGTATGCCCTCGGCACCAGCGCCGCGCAAATGCTCACCGCCGGGGATGCCGACCTGACCCAGGAACTGATCGGGGTCGGGATCGAACTCTTCGGGTCGATCTTCCTCGGCCTGGCCGCAGGATTCGGACTGAACCTGATCCTGCGCTTCCTGCCCCAGAAGGAACGCCGCCTCGGACTTGCCCTTGGCGTGATTTTGCTCACCATCAGTGTCGCAGTGGTGTTCGACATGGATGTCATTCTCGCCACCATGTCCATCGGCATTCTGCTGACCAACCTCGCCCCGCGCCGCAGCAAGGAGCTTTTTGAAGTCATCCGGTCGTTCTCCTCGCCGATCTACATCCTGTTCTTTGTGCTGGTGGGTGCGAGATTGGGCGTGCGCGACATGCCGCTTTGGATCTGGGGCCTGGTTGCGGTCTATGTCATCATGCGCAGTCTCGGAAAGTGGGCCGGCTCCTACTGGGGCGGACGGCTGTCCAATGCGGAGGCTCCGGTGTGCCGCTACATGGGGCTGTCGCTGTTTGCCCAGGGCGGGGTGGCAGTCGGGCTGTCGATCATGGCCTCCCAACATCTCCAAGGCATCCAGGTGACCGATGCCATGTCCCTCGGAGACATGATCATCTTCACAGTGACCGCCACCACCCTGGTGGTCCAGCTCATCGGGCCACCCTGTACCAAGATCGCAGTTCGGCTGGCCGGGGAAATCGGACGCAACATCACCGAAGAGGACGTCATTGCCGAACTCACGGTGGCCGATGCCATGAACCCGGATGTGCAACCCATCCCGGAAGGGCAACCCCTCTCCGTGGTGCTCGATCAGTTTGCCCGGAATGACACCCTGGTCTACCCGGTCGTCTCCCGGGGTGGAGCCATCGTCGGGGTCATCACCTTCGATTCCCTCAAGGAGCTGCTGGTCGATGCCCATAGTTGGCAATGGCTGGTCGCGGGCGATGTCATGGAGCCGATCCAGGAAAAGGCCACCACGATGACCAGACTGGCCGATGCCCTGGACGACATGAACCGGGCCCAAATCGAGGCCCTGCCGGTCATTCTGGGCGACGGATCCCCGGAAGCGGTGGGCATCCTCGACCTCCGCTTTGCCCGGCGGCGCATCCGGGAGGAATTCATCCGCCGCACCGCGACCGCATAGCCGCCTTCCGGAAACCGCCGGGCTTGAACACCCTGACTCCGGCTTGTTTCCCTTCGCGGTCTCGGGCATACTTGGGGGTCAGATGCGAAATCGAGACTCCTTTGATGTATTGTGTGGCCTGCTCGCGGTCATCGCCGATGCGATCGCGGTTTATGCAGGGTTTCTGCTCGCCGTGTGGATCCGGTTTGACAGCGGATGGATTCCCCTGCGCCACGAACAGCTCCCCCCCCGTGAGCTTTACCATGCCACCGGGCTGGTGCTGACCCTGCTCATGCTGTTCATCTTTCAGACCCTGCATCTCTACACCCGCCCCCAGGTTGGCACTTTCAGCGAGCGCATCCCCCGGCTGGTCCGGGCGATCGGACTGGGCATTCTGCTTTCCACCGCCCTCGCCTTCATCATCCGCACCGATCCCCCCCTGTCCCGTATCACCGTGTTCATGTCCCTCGGCACCATCTCCACCCTGGTCCTGTTTGAAAGACTCGCCCTGTTCTTTCTGGAAATCCGGATGGCCAGCCGCAAGGAAGCCTCCAACCGGGTGATGATCGTCGGGGTCGATTCGGTTGCCGCCCATCTCAAGCGGGCGCTCGAGCATGAACCCCGGCTCCGCACCCGGGTGGTCGGGTTCCTGCAAACCGAGGGCGAAGAGATGGATCCCGGGCTCGACCCCGCGCTTATTCGTGGCCCGGTCGACGCCCTTCCCGGCTGTATCGAGCGCAGGGAAATGGATCATGTCATCCTCGCCGCCTCGACCAACCTCTCCGAGGACTGCATGACCCGGATCATCCTCGACTGCGAGCGGGCCATGATCGCCTTCCACTTTGTCCCCGACCTGTTCCGGATCCTCACCATTTCCATGGACATCCAGTCCATCGACGGCATCCCGGTATTGGGCACACAAAAATGGCCGCTGGACTTTTTCTGGAACCGGGTCTGGAAACGAACCGAAGATATCGTCGGCAGCATTGTCGGCCTGATCATCTCCGCCCCGGTCATTCTCTGTGCCGCGATCGCGATCCGGCGCAGCTCGCCCGGTCCTGTCTTTTTCCGGCAGGAGCGCTGCGGTGAGAAAGGGCAGACCTTTACCATCTACAAACTCCGCACCATGGTCGCCGACGCCGAGCAGGCCAGCGGCCCGGTCTGGGCCTCCGAAAACGACCCGCGCCGGACCCCCATTGGAGCCACCCTCCGGTCCTACAACATCGATGAACTTCCGCAATTCTGGAATGTCCTCAAGGGGGACATGAGTCTGGTCGGCCCCCGCCCCGAACGGCCTCATTTTGTCGAGCAGTTCAAGGAAGACATCAGCCGCTATATGTGGCGCCATGCCCACAAACCCGGCATGACCGGGTGGGCCCAGGTCAACGGACTCCGCGGCAACACCAGCATCCGCGACCGGATCAAATTTGATCTCTACTACCTCGAAAACTGGTCCGTCGCGTTCGACTTCAAGATCATCGCCCGAACCTTTTTCACCCGCAAAAACGCCTACTGACCGGGATGAGGAACCACCGTCCCACCCAGACCCTGTCCGACTACCTGGTCATCGCAGGTCTGAATTCCTTTGCCTGCACCCTGTTCATTCTGAGCCTGTTCTTCTGGACCCGAACCCGGTTTGGGTTCACGGATGGACAGAATCTTCTCCTCGGGGTTGTGCAGGGGGCCATTTATGTCTTTGCCGCGCGCTGGGGCGGCAGCTTCAGCGATCGGATCGGACATGACCGGTGCTTTGGTCTCGGCATAACCGGCATGGCCCTCGCGACCCTGCCGGGCTGGATGCTTCCCGATCCCTGGGGACCTTATGTCATGATGGCCTTCTTCATCACCAGCATGGGCTTTACCTGGCCAGCGCTGCAGGCCGCCGTCATCCGGGTTCCCGGAAAGCTGACCATTCCCCGGCGGCTGGGCATCTATAACGTCATCTGGTCCAGCACCGGCGCTATCGGCTTTTTTGCCAGCGGGGCAATCTTCCGGTGGAATCCCGACGCTGTCATCTGGGGGGCCGGATTGATTTTCATTGCCGAGCTTGCCTGGATTGCCCTCCGCCGCGGTTCCGGACCGGAGCCCGGCGCACCGCCCCCTTCGCTGCCCCCCAGCCCGGAGCAGACCCACCGCAAAAAGCGTTTTCTGTGGGGCGGCCTGATGGCCAACAGCCTCGCCTTTTTCATGACCGGGGCATTCTCCACCCTCGCCCCCCACCTCGGAGAGCGATTGGGACTGACCGAATCCCTCGCGATCTGGCTGGCCAGCGCCCAACTGTTTGCCCGCAGCCTGTCCTTTGTTTTCTTCTGGAAATGGGAAGGCTGGCACTACCGGGCATCGTGGAGTCTGATCGCCCTGTGGGCCGGTCCTGTCTTTTTGGCCGGCATGTTCTTTGCCCCTTCAGTTGGCATCGTACTTGCCTGCTGCATCCTGTTCGGGGTGGTGATCGGGCTTAGCTATTACATGTCGATCTACTATGCCCTCGACTACGGCCCCGACAAAGGCGCCGGCGGCGGCATGCATGAATCCCTGATCGGTTTCGGCTTTCTCGCCGGCCCCCTCTCCGGCGCCCTCGGCATCGCGGTCTTTCACGCCACCGAGGCCGCCCAGACAGTCATCGTGGTGGTGGCGATCCTTCTCAGCCTCGCGGCAACCCTGAAGTTCCGCCACCTGGGCACCCCAGCCTGACCTTAAGTCCTCTCCGGCTAGCTTTCCGCAGTCTTCCAGTAGGTGAATCGTGTATGGCTCACACGCACCTCCATCGGCCCGGGTTTGCAATCAAGCGATGGGAAGATCCCGGTCGCCGGGTACTCAGGGCACGCCGGGATTCGGGCGATGAGGGGCGACCGAAGCCTTCCAGTAAGCCAGAAGCCCCGCCTTCACGGCGGTGACATATTCCCGGAAGATACTTGGCAACCACTGGTGATCAAATTTCTTTTCCCCTTCATAGTCCCCGGCCTGAATCCGCTGGTAGATGGTGCGGTTGTTCATGAAATAGGGCTCAAGAAACACCACCGGACCCTGATACTGCCGGTTCGCGGCGAGATTTCGGGCGTAGATATAGGCATCTTCATCGACCGGGACCATATTTCCGCCCTTCACCCGGTATGCCGGTTCAAGTCCGGCCACCGCCTGCCACCCCTTCTGCATGCCCTTGGCAACGCGAACTTCCGTCTCATGGGTCTGCTCAAACAACTTCGAGAGCATGAAATACTTCTGCTCATCGCTGGCGACTTCACCCTTCATCACATTCCCGTAAATAAAGATCGCGAGGCCGTTTTCGTCATACAGGTCGCGCTCGTCGCCATACCCGGTGGCATTGAAATGGATACACAGGGTCAGATCCGGCTTGATCTCGTGGTTGAGTTTGTCTGCCCGGGCAGCAATCTCCGCCGTTCGATAAAACCGCATCGCCGCTCGCTTGCGCACCGCATCCTCAGTGACCGCATCCCGAAATAGTTCCGGCATGTCCGGAAAGCGGGAATCTCCGATCGCCCCAACTTCATCTCGCGCCTGCTGAAGAAAGTTCTCGACCCGTTGATCGGTCACCGGCTCAAGACTGTCACGGACCAGAACCACCTCCGCTCCCATTGTCTCCAGCTCCGGCTTCAGCAGGCGGGCAACATACAGATTCATCGTCCCCTCCTGCACCACCCAATCCGAGCGATCCACGTAGAAGAACCGCTCCTCCAACCGGGCCCACGCTCCGCCGATATGGCCGGGATCGAGAGCAATCTTCCATCCCTTCAGGGGCAACGCCGGATCGTCGGAGACCGGCAATGGAGGCGGTTCATCATTTTGCTCCCCAAACACCAGAACCGCGAGCGGAACGCCGGTATGAGACGTGGAGGAATAAACCCGAACCCGTGGGCCATCGTATTGAAGATAGTCAATGATCCCGCCATCCGGCGAATAAACCTCGGACAGCAATTCGGCAAAACGATCCACGGTCATTCGCGAAGCCGCCTGCTCCAAACGCGCCCAGTCCAGCTCCGCAGCCAGCCCACTTCCGACCACCAACCCCATCAAACCCATCATCCAACGCTTCTTCATGGGTGAAGGTGTAGCAAAAACCACACCGGGACACCAACATACACGACGAAAACAAGCGAATTGCTTGCCCTCACTCGGGTTGATTGCTGTGCATTCGTGGGTCACGCCTGTGGCGTTGCCCTTCGGCCCGCAGTCGGCTACTCTCTGCGCCCATGAACACAGCGCTTACCTCCTCCGTTCGTTGCCGGTTTGCTCCCAGCCCAACCGGGAATGTGCACATCGGCAACATCCGCACCGCGATCTATAACTGGCTGGTCGCCCGGCATCACGGGGGAAAATTTCTGCTCCGGATCGAAGACACCGACCGCGAACGCTCGACCCCGGAGGCGGTGCAGGGGGTGCTCAACGCGATGGACTGGCTTGGGCTGACCATCGACGAAGAGCCGGTCTATCAATCCACCCGCCGGGAAGCCCACCTCGCGATGGCGGAACAGCTTCTCGCCTCCGGCCATGCCTATAAGGAAGACAAGGGCAACACCGGGCGGGGGGAGGCGGTGATTTTCCGGATGCCCGGGGAGGACATGGGATTCGACGATCTGGTCAAGGGGCCTCTCCGCAAGGCCGCGGCCGACCTCAAGGATTTTGTCATTGTGCGCTCGGACGGCAACCCGGTCTTCCACCTCTCCAACGTGGCCGATGACATTGCCATGAACATCAACCTGGTGATCCGCGGGGATGATCATGTCGAAAACACCTACCGCCACCTCGCGCTCTATCAGGCCCTCGGGGCTCCCCTGCCCTCGTTTGCTCACCTTCCCATGATCGTCAACCATCAAGGCAAACCCTATTCCAAGCGCGATGGCGACGCCTATGTCGGCGACTTTCAGGCCAAAGGCTATCTGCCCGAAGCCCTGTTCAACTTCCTGGTGCTGCTCGGGTGGTCGCCGGGTGATGACCGGGAGTTTTTATCGCGGGAGGAATTGGTGGCGCTGTTCGATCTCGACCGGGTGGGCTCCAATCCCGCCCAGTTTGATCTGGTGAAATTTGAAAACCTCAACGGCCAGTACATGCGGGCGCTGCCGGACTCCGACTATAAGACACAGTTCACGGCATGCCTCGCCGAAGCCGGACTTATTCCCGATGATGACGCCTACCTTGACCGGGTGATCCCGCTCCTGAAAGAACGGATCAAGAAGTGGCCCGACACCGCCGAGCAGGCGCACTACTTTTTCTCCGACCATTTTTCCTTCGACGAAAAGGCGGTTCGCAAACGCCTTCAACGGGAGGGTGCGCTGGAGAACCTGCTCGCACTGCGGGAAGCATTCGCGGCCCTGCCCGATTTTACCGCAACCGCGCTGGACGAAGCCCTGCGGAACCTCGCCGAACAACAGGGAGCCAAGCCCGCCGACTTCATCCATCCCGTCCGCGTTGCCGTCACCGGTCAGGCCGGGGGGCCGAGCCTTTTCGAACTGCTTGAAGTGCTCGGCCGGGACCGGGTACTCGATCGAATGGCGAAGGCAAAGGAGACTGTCGCCTCCCTCAACCCAAGCGAGTGAATCCATGAATGAGCCAACCCGAAATTTTGATCAAGAGGCCGCAACCTGGGACGACAACCCGGTTCGGGTGAAACTGGCCGGGGAAATTGCGGAAGTCATGAAGCAGCAGATTGCCTTTACGCCGGACATGGATGTGCTCGACATCGGTTGCGGCACCGGGTTGGTCACCCTGGCGCTGGCCCCGCTGGTTCGGTCCATCACCGGCGCCGACACCTCATCGGGCATGCTCGATGTGTTGACCGCGAAAGCCAACAGGCAGAATCTGACCCATGTCCGCACCATGCGTATCCAACCGGAAGGTGGCTTGACCGGGCGCTACGATGTCATCGTCAGCAGCATGACCTTTCACCACATCCAGCACATTGATCGCCAGCTTTCGGAATGTTTCCAACTGCTCAAAGCGCCGGGCTACCTGTGTATCGCAGACCTCGACACAGAACAGGGTGAATTCCACCCGGACCACACCGGGGTCTTTCACCATGGGTTCGACCGGGACACCTTGAAGCAACAGTTCCTGCAGGCCGGATTCACCTCGGTCACCGACTGCCCGGCCACAGAAGTAACCAAGCCAAGCCGCTCCGGCGATCTCAAGACCTTCACCATCTTCCTGATGACCGGAACCAAACCGAGGGCGTGATCCTTCAGAGGACCATTGCACCGCATATCAGGAAGCGGTGGAAAAGGTCGACCTCTCCCCCTCTTTCGGTGTGCCACAGCATCGGGGTTTCCCTGTTTTATTGTTCTACCCTAATGCGATCTTGTGATCTCACGAAAACCACCGCAGAATGACGACAGCAGGAGTGATCGTCTGATCGTCTGCAAGTCGCAACCCGGAGCGCATCTTATGATTCATCAGTCTAAGTGGTCTCGCCGATACTGGATCATCGTCATAGCTTTCGTGAGCAGTATCCCGCGATGGGCTGGCACAGCCGAAGTTGCGGTGGCCGCCTCGCCAATTGATGCCGGAGAGTTTGCTCTGGTGATGGCCCAGCAGGTTGCCTCCATTCAGGATCTCGAAGTGGTGTTTTTGGCTCACCAGGACACCTATCTGCCCATCACTCCGCCTGTGGAAGGTTTTGTACTGCAACAGCCTCGGAGTGTCGATATAACGCCATTCGATCCCAATGCCTTTCCTGTAGACTTCGTCCGAAACCTGAATGCATCCTATGAAAACAGTGTCGCGGTCTATCCCCTGACTGTGGCTGAAAACCCGATCACCCGTTCCATCGAGTTCTTCAATGCCGCCGGGCAGGTGATCTATTCCATCCCCTCACCAGTGGACTACAATCCGTATGCCTATCTGAACAGCCTTTATCCCCGCCTGAGTTTGGCCACCGCCTCTTCCGATGCAATCCGAACCCTTCGGGCGTTATACGACCCCTCCCGTATCCTCCTCAAAACCAAACTCATCGCACTCGAGAATGTCGAATTTTATCTCCATACTCGACAGAGTATCCTTGAAGCAAAAACGGCCCTCGCGCTCATGGAAAGCGATGAGGGGGGCATGATGTTAATGATGGAGGGGGATTCCGAAAGCAATATCGTCTGCACCGCCATGGAGACCATTGGTGACCCGGTGGTAACCATCGCCTACCCTGTCTGGTTCACCAATCGTCTCGATGTCTTCACGTGCAGTGATCTGCTTCCCGAGACCTGGACACTGGCCGCACGGGAGCTGGACACCGTAGGGACAAATCCCCTGACCTGGATTGATACCAATGGCTGGCTTTATGGGAATCCGGCCATCCGTCACTACACTGCGGGCAATGCGGATCTCGATAGCGATGGAGACGGCTATGCGGATGCCCGCGAAATGCTGGTTTACCGGACCGACGAGACCGATTCCAACGCGCACCCGATCGTGGTTTCCGGCGAAGTCACCTATGGCGGTACCGAAACCGGAAGGATTTACGTCCTTGTCGTCGACGACGCAGACAGTTGGTCACTGGCCAGATCGATCAACCTCCCTGCCGAGGGCTTCTATACCAACAGTGAAGTCGGCGGAGGCGCCTCTTATTGGTTTAAGGCATTCCGTGATGTCGAGAGCGACGGCATACGGACCGAATGGGAGCCGTGGGGTGTCTATGATGACGCCTCCTTGCTGGTCACCGGCGACCTTACCGGAATCGACATCACCCTGCGGGATGTCTCGTCGATCTGGGGAACCCTTTCCTATTCCGGCCCCCAAACCGGAGACCTGCATGTCGTTGCCGTCACCCAATCCAACGGATGGGATGCCATCGGTGAAACAGTCATTCCCTGGGAACAGGGCCTGGTCAGCACCACCGGCGGAGTGATTTACCTGACCTTCCCGACAGATTTTGCCCTCGTTGGCCTGCCTGCAACCGACTGCTGGCTTCGGGCCTATATCGATACCGACGGCAATAGCTCACCGACCTTCGGGGAAGCCGTCGGGCTGTACAGCACCCAGGCTATCCCTATCAGCAATCGTATTACCGGGGCCGATTTCAATCTGCTTGACCCTGATTCTGATGGTGACGGAATGCCGGACTGGTGGGAACTGAAATACCAGCTCAACCCGGTCGAATCCGCAGATGCGACTGCGGATGGGGACGGCGACGGCCTGAGCAATGCTGATGAGTACAGCCAGGGCACCGCTCCCTTCGGCCTCCAAGACCTTGACGCTCCCCGAGCCAAGGTTCTGATCCATGCCTCCGGTCTCTACCGTATCGCCAAAGAACAGGCTGCCACCGCTCTGGGTATGACGGTCAATGAGGTTACCAATACCACTTTCAGCCTACGCATTCAGGGAACCGCAGTCCCCACCCTCCGCGACCAGGGTGACATCCTGTTCTACGGAGAAAAATACGAAGACCTCTATACCGAACACAATGCCTACATCCTCTCCGAAGGCCCCGCCTTCGCCCCCACCGTTCAAGTCGTACAAGCCTCCACCCAAGCGGCTGCGACCACCTACTATGATGTCGTGGTAGTGGAGTCGAATAATTTGTGTCATTCTTCGTATGTTGGGACAAACACGATTGACCCGTGGGTCGAATTGAACATTCCAAGAAACACTTCATATCATAAATATCCACACCTGAACGACATAAATTGTGCAGCAACAGGCACAATCTCAATTACAGTGATGGGAATATATAAAGAAACAAACCGAGTTGCAGAACTTCGCCTGAACAGCCATCTACTCGGGGCTGCATCTTGGGGACCTGCATATGGCACTGAAACATTTTCGTTCTCAGTTCCTGCGTCAGCATGGGGACTAGGAGTAAATACGATAACCGTCAGAAATGTGTCATCTGGGTTTGGATACATCGCCTTCGACCGAGCGACCATAACCTACCCACGGTTCTTTGCTCTCACCCCAACCCAAACCCTGATGTCGGTTGACGCCGAGAGCATTGCCATCACCAACATTGGGACGAATGCAGTCAGTTCTTGGGATGTAACAAATGACCGCAACCCCATCCTACTAGATGGCTACCTACACACAACCAATGCTGAAGCGGACATCCGCTTCAGCAACGCTGCGGAACGGTTACTATTCTGTTTCGACGGACAGGAACACGCCCCGGTATCGGTCACCCCCATGGCATCAAACGGGCTACTATCCTCGACCAATCAGGCTGACTATCTGATGATTGTTGGAAAGGGCCTTGAGGTACAGGCGGCAGCCTTGGCTGCGCATCGCTCCTCCAACGGCCTTGCCGTGGTGAACATGCCGATGGAAACGGTGTATGACCTACTTAACCACGGGCGAATGAGCGGAAAGGCTCTTCAGTTTTGGATGGGGTACATTGACCAGGTGTGGGCTCATGCACCTCGTTATGTATTGCTGGTCGGTGATGGATCGCTGGATTACAAGAATTACTTGGGTGCCAACGATTCACTCATCCCAACAGAACCCATAATAGTATCGGATGCCACAGACCTTATGATCGCGGCAGATGTTGCCATTGCAGATTGGAGTGATGATCATGTACTCGATTTTATTGTCGGCCGGCTCCCATTTAGTGAAACCAATACACTACACAAATATATCGAAACGATGATCGAATATGAATTGGGAGGAGCTTGGCGCACCAACATGCTGATCGCAGAGCAAGGATGCTCTTACTACGGGCAAGGGAACGGCCTTGCCCAGCTAATTAGCAATGATGTACATGTGTTACGTTCCTGCGACCACACCGAAATCCTTTCTTCCATCAGTACCGGGGAGAGCACTATCGTTTATTATGGACATGGCTCTGAGCTGGCATGGGGAGAGGCGACTATTTACCTCCATCAAGATGACTTCGCAACCCTTCCCGCTTCGCATAAACCATCTATATTTTTGTCGGTTGGCTGCCGAACAGCAAATTATAGTCGGCCCGGCAGGGACTCTATTACCGAGACCATTATCAAGCATGAAGGAACTGCTGCGGCAGTCATTTCGGGCGTCTACGACCTGGGCACAATGGACATACCCAAGTTCGCATATGCCGTTGAAAGCGCAATCTACGTAGATAAACTATCCCTGCTTGGCGATGCATTTTATCAGGGCAAAATGCTCTATCCAGGAATAGAGTGGGATGCTGACTACATGCATCTTTTTGGAGATCCTGCGATGGTCATCAATCCAGAGTAATTTGAACTCGATTTACGAGAAGGAGATCAACTCCATGAGCACAAGAAGAACAGCTTATCCTCTCTGCCTTATGCTGACTATGGGTACTGCTATCGCAGGTGATTATGCCGTGGATGCCTATGACCGTTCGGGATACTTATCCTTCGAGGAGATCCCCGACGCGATCACATACAGAATCGAGTGGACTCATGATGTAACCGAAGGCTGGACCAACTTTGCCGGCGATACCGGACAGTGGATGGATGCCATTCCCGCAACCGGCACCGGAACCGTCACGGTTGCGGTCCCGATGTTTTACCGGGTCGTGGCGGAGATGCCTCCCACTGGAATGGTTTTCATTCCCGCCGGGTCTTTTGTGATGGGCAACAGCACCAATGTCTTTCCCGCAGCAGAGGGAAGCACCAATGAACTGCCTCAGCACGAGGTCTATACTGATGCCTTCTATTGTGACAAGTATGAGGTTACCCAAACGCGATATGTTCAAGTTCGAGGCATCACGGCATATCTTTCATATGCATACTCTGGGGGTTATCCTTCCACTTTG
>JACKPT010000019.1 GCA_024233345.1 Verrucomicrobiota bacterium | reverse complement strand
CAGGCCGGGAGAGGATGATGCCGGACATCATGAACAAGCTCCTGATCCTGGTGTGGCTGGCGGTTTTCACCCTGCCCTCCCCCGCCCAGCTCCGGGTTGCTGCGGCGGCCAGCCTGACCGTGCCCCTGACCGAGGCCGGCAAAGCCTTTGAAGCGGAGACCGGCATTCGGGTGGTCACCTCGTTCGGCGCCTCCGGCTCCCTGTCCCGCCAGATCCAGCAAGGCCTCCCGGTTGACCTGTTCATCTCCGCCAACCCCGAATGGATGGATGCCCTCGAAAAGACAGGACACATTGTCCCGGAATCCAGGCGGAACCTGTTTGGCAATGCCCTGGTGGTGATTGTTCCGGCGGATTCCACCCTCACCTTCGATCACATCACCGAGGTCGGCCGGATCGCGATCGGCGACCCCGCCTCGGTCCCGGCAGGGCAATACGCAGTGGAAGCACTCAGACACCTCGGGCTTGATGACGCCCTCTCCCCCAGAATCCTCCCCGCCATGAATGTTCGGGCCGCGCTCGCCCTGGTGGCCCGGAATGAAGTGGACGCGGGCATTGTCTACCGGTCGGATGGCCTGACCGAATCCAGGGTACACATCATCCATACCTTTGCCCCGGAAACCCACCAGCCTATTGTTTACCCCGCTGCATTAGTTATTGATGCAGCCCACCCGGACCTCGCCCTCCAATGGCTCTCCTACCTGGCCACCGAGCCGGGAGCGGCGCCCTTTCGCTCGGCGGGCTTTCAACTTCCGGCCGCCGACCCGTGAATCTCACCGGATATGAATGGAGTGTGATGGGCTATTCCCTGCTGATCGCGGGAAGCGCAACCGTCCTCGCCATACTGCCCGCCCTGCTCGCCGGCCAGCTCTTTGCCCGGCACACCTTCCCCGGCAAGGCTCTGCTCGAAACACTCTTGATGATGCCCCTGGTCGTGCCCCCGGTTGTGATCGGATACGGGCTTCTCATCCTGTTCGGGCGCAATACCAGCCTCGGCACATGGCTCCATGGTATCGGCATCCCCATCCTGTTTGCCCCCGCCGGCATGATCCTCGCTTCCGCCATCGTCGCCTTTCCATTGATTTTTCGCTCCATGCGGGCCGCCCTTGAACAGACCGACCCCCACCTGGAACAAGCCGCCCGTACCCTGGGATGCAACCGGCTGCGCGCGTGGACCGATGTCACCCTCCCCCTCGCCTGGCCGGGTCTGGTCTCGGGTATCCTGCTCGGCTTTGCCCGCGCCCTTGGGGAATTCGGCGCCACCCGGATGGTCGCCACCAACTTGCCGGGGGAACGCACCCTCGCGCTCGAAATCTTTCACCAGTTCGAGGTCCCGGGCAGCGACCTCGGAGCGGTCGCCGGCCTGGTTCTGCTCTCGGTTTTTCTCTCAGGCATTCTTCTGTTCACCGGCGATCATCTGACCCGCGCCTGGAAACGGAGGCAGTCATGATCCGCATGGAGGGGATCATCGGGACCGGCTCATTTCAGTTGGCGGTCTCCATCGAAACCGCGGTCCGGGTCCTTGGAATCTGGGGCCCATCCGGCAGCGGCAAGACCACCCTGCTCCAGACCATCGCCGGGCTCAGCCCCATGCGGTCCGGCTCCCTGACTCTTCTCGGCGAAGCCCTCGAGGCTCCGGGCACCCGATGCCCGCCCCATCGCCGCCCCATCGGCCTGGTGTTCCAGGACCATCGGCTGTTTCCCCACCTGTCGGCAAAGGAAAACCTGCTCTTTGGCTACCGCCGCACCCCGCCGGAGCAGCGACGGGTCCGTCCGGACAGGATCATCGACCTCCTCCAGCTCGCTCCATTTCTCCATCAGCCGATCCGCCATTGCTCCGGCGGTGAACAAAAACGGATTGCCCTCGGCCGCACCCTGCTGCGCTCGCCCTCACTGCTGCTGCTCGACGAACCCTGCACCGGGCTCGACCCACACCTCAAGGCCGCCACCCTCGCCATGCTGAATGCCGCCGTGAAGGCGCTCGATCTCCGGATGATTCTGGTCTCCCATGACCGCAGCGAACTGCTCGCCCTCGCGGAAGCGGTAGCGGAGATCCGGGACGGCCAGGCCAGGCTGTTGCCCTCACCCTCGGCTCTGCTCCAAACCGAGCACGGGACCGAGCCCCTGATGAACTATCTCCCCGGCACAGTTGTCCACCAGTCGCCCTCCGGCATGGCCAGTGTCCAACTCGATCACGGACCCGTGCTTCACGGGATTGGCCACCAGGTCTCCCCCGGCCAACCCGCCATGGTGTCCCTCGCCGCCCATGATCTCCTGCTCTTCCGCGATCCCCCGCCCGCCAACAGCGCCCGCAATTCCTTTCCCGCAACCCTGGAAACCATCGACAACACCCCGCATGCCGCTCTGATCACCCTGCAGGCCGGAGTACCACTGCGGGCCGAAGTCACCCGGGAGGCGGCCAACGAGCTGAAGCTCGCGACCGGACAAACCCTCCACCTCCTGCTCAAGGCCCGATCGGTCCACGTCTATCCCGCCAGGGGATGAAGGTCCGATATCTCCGAATCGGCGTGGGTCGCCATCATGCATGGCAATATGATCATTGCACCAGCCTCAGCCCCATGACATCATGTCCGGCACGACTATGAAATACCTGCTTCTGCTCATCTCGAACCTGCTGTTGGTTGGCCCCCTGGCCTGGGCTCAATACCGGCAACCGGACCTTCCGCCCATCCCGGTCGAGGGCTTTGCCGCCACCGTGAATGGCCGCATCATCACCATTGGCGATGTCATGGTGCTGGCCGGGCCTGAGTTGGAGCGGTTGCAAACTTCGGCGATCACCGATGATATCAACGAACGGTACCTCGACATTTTCAAGCGCGCGCTCCAGGCCCGGATCGAGGACGCCCTGATCCTTGAAGAGTTCAGCACCATGGAGGAGGCCCAGTTTCCCGAATATCTGGTCGATCAGGAAGTCGACCGGGTGATCCGCGAGCGATTCAACAACAACCGGGCCACCTTTTTAGAGGCATTGTCCGGAGAGGAAATGTCGATGGAGGATTACCGGACCACCCTCCGGGATCAATTGATTGTGCGGCAGCTTCAACAATTGGAAGTGTTTTCGAAAATTGCCGTATCCCCCAAGGCGGTGCGCGAGTTGTATGAGCAGGAGAAGGACCGGTATATCGAACCGGCCGCCCTGTTGCTTCGGGTGATTACCATTCGCCGGGTCGATCCCATCACCGGCGACCCCCAGGCTGGCGCGGAGGCCAAACTGGCTGCGTTGCAGGAGGCGATGGCGGCCGGGGATCAACCGTTTTCCGAGCTGGCCAAGACCTACTCGGACGATTCCTTTGCCAAAGAGGGCGGCCTGTGGGGCTGGCGCCAACCGCGCGATTACCTGCAAACCATCCGCGAAGCCGTCGAACCCCTGCAACCGGGGGAGACCTCCGGAGTCATCGAAACCGAAGCCGCCTGGTATATTCTCCATGTCGAAGACCGGCGGGAAGAAACCACCAAATCCTTTGAAGAAGTACGGGACGAGATTGAGGGCGCCATTCGGCAGAAGGAAGCCCAGAAACTTCGCGATCAGTGGATTGAACGGCTGCGCCGCAAACATTATGTCCATGTCTATGACGGGGTTCCCAACCCCTATGCCACCCCATGAAGACCCGGCCGCGCATCGCGATCACCCTTGGCGACCATAATGGAATCGGGCCGGAGGTCACCCTCAAGGCGATTCAGAAACTCTCTGGCGTGCGCACCCTGCTGGTCGGCAATTCCCAGGGTCTTCAAGCGGTCGCCGATCAACTTCATCTCCCCGCCCCCAGAACCGCCGCGTCGGTTGAGGAGAGTCTCGAGCTTCGCGACCGGGTGGTGTTCTACGACCCCTGCCCGGACCTGAATCCGGGATGGACGCCCGGCAGGATCGACCCCGCCGCTTCCGCCATCGCGGCAGAGGCGATACGGGCCGCAGTCAAGGGCTGCCTCGCCGGGCAACTCCATGCCCTGGTCACCGCGCCCATCTGCAAGGAAGGATTCGCAAGGGCAAGGATTGATTTTCCAGGCCATACGGAATTTCTTGCCCACCTGACCGGGACCAGGACTTTCGCCATGATGCTGTTCGGGGGAACGCTGCGGGTTGTGCTCGTCACCCGGCATGATCCCTTGTGTGAAGTCCCACGCCTGCTCACCCGGTCGCTGGTGCTCAAACACCTTCGCCTGACCGCCCAGAGCCTCCCCTGGCTCGGTGCCGGACGCGGGCGGATCGCCGTGTGCGGGCTCAACCCCCACGCCGGTGAAGGGGGAACCATCGGGAAAGAGGAAATCCAGGTCATCACCCCCGCCATCCGGGCCGCGCAAAAGGAAGGGCTTCCCGTTGAAGGCCCCTACCCCGCCGACACCGTTTTCCACGCTGCGGCTCGTGGTGAATTTGCCGCCGTGGTTGCCATGTATCACGACCAGGGCCTCGCTCCCCTCAAACTTATGGCCTTTGACGAAGGGGTCAACGTCACCCTCGGACTCCCCATCGTCCGCACCTCCCCCGATCATGGCACCGCCTTCGCGATCGCCGGTAAAAATTGCGCCAATCCATCCAGCATGATCGAGGCCATTCGACACGCCGCCGCGATCGGCCGCCGCACAAACCCCTGGATCTGAATGAGAATCGTGACAAACCTTCGGACGGGTAGGGTTCGACGTCCCGGCGAACCGCAGTCTGTTCTGAATGAGCAAGGCCAATTCCTTTGGACAAGTAGGATTCGACGCATGCCTCGTCGCAGCATAGCGAAGACGGGTCCCTGGCCGGGCAGGCCCGGCGAACCGTGCTCACACCCATGAAGCTCACCCGCCCATCCGAAGTCCGCGCCCTGCTCGACCGGCTGCAATTCAAACCGAGCAAACTCCTCGGACAAAACTTTCTGATCGATGGCAATATCCTGAACATCCTGCTCGAAGCCGCTGATCTCTCCCCCCATGACCGGGTTCTCGAAATTGGACCCGGCCTCGGGGTGGTCACCGAAGCCCTGCTGGAAAAGACAGGACACGTCGTTGCCATCGAGAAGGATTCCCGGCTCGCCGCCCATGTCGAGCGCACCCTCGGGCAAACCCCGGGGCTCGATTTAATCCACCGGGATGCCACCGATGTGGATCTAGATCAACTCCTGCGGGAGCAGCGGCTGAACAAGCTGGTGGCCAACCTGCCCTACAGTGTGGGCAGCCGGATACTCGTCGATTGCTTTCAAGCACAAACCCCGCCAGAGCGGATTGTCGTCACCGTGCAAAAAGAAGTGGCGGACCGGCTCGCGGCCGGGGTCAACACCAGTGACTACGGACTGTTGAGCATCTGGGCTCAGCTCGACTATACCGTCAGCCTCCACAAAGTGATTTCCCCCGCCTGTTTCTATCCGCCCCCGCAAATCCGCTCCGCGATCGTCCTGATGGTGAAGAAGGCGCGAACACTGGACGTGCGCGACCCCGACCTGTTCAACCGGCTGGTGAAGGCCGCCTTCTCCGCCCGCCGGAAACAGATCCAGACCACCCTGCAGAAGTTTGCCCCACCAGAGCGCCTCCCCGGAATCTTCGCCGCCACCGGCCTGACCCCAACCCAGCGGCCGGAATCCATCCCTGTCATCCAATGGTGCCGCCTCGCCAATGAACTGGGATGAAGGGATTGACAGCCTACGCCCCCCTTCTTATGGTATCCCCTCACTCGGCGGCGGGGTAGCTCAGTGGTAGAGCAGGGGACTCATAAGCCCTTGGTCGTGAGTTCAAATCTCACCCTCGCCACCAGCCTTCGCTCGTAGCGCAGCGGAGAGCGAAGGCTGTCACGCCGGAGTCCCCGCACGCGGGGCGTAGGCGGACCGAAGCGCTACGAGACTACGGCTTGGCATGCCAGTCTCATCTCGATACACCTCAGCGCAGCGGAGAGCTTTCCCATCGCACACCGCTCCGAACTACTTTTTCTTCCTCCCCTGTCTCCCCGTGCGTATGCTTCCGGATTCATGAAAACCGTCCGAGAACAAAGTCCTGGTGAGGAACTGGCCAATGCTCTGACCCATGGGGTGGGGTTTGTCCTGGCGGTGGCGTGTCTTGTTGTCGGGGTGACCTTCGCGGCCCTGTACCGTGATGCCTGGACGATCACCAGCGTCAGTATTTATGGAGCGACCCTCTGCCTGCTCTACCTGGCTTCAACCCTGTACCACGGGATACGCAATCCACGGGCCAAGCATGTGCTCAACATCATCGACCATGCATCGATTTATGTATTGATTGCCGGAACCTACACCCCGTTTACGCTGGGGCCGCTACGCGAGAATGGTGGCTGGGGGTGGAGTTTGTTCGGGGTGATCTGGGCGCTGGCGATGATCGGCGTCTTGTTTCAGACCGTGGCCATCCATCGGTTTCGCATCCTTTCCACCCTGACCTACATTCTGATGGGCTGGTTGGTGGTGATTGCGGTCAAACCGCTCTGGGACACAGTTGGACTCGGGGGGGTGCTCTGGCTCGCCGGAGGCGGACTCTGTTACACGATGGGGGTGATCTTTTACGCGATGAAAAATACCCCTTATGCCCACGCGATCTGGCATCTGTTCGTGCTGGGGGGCAGCCTCCTGCATTTCTTCGGTGTACTGTTTACAGTGGTGCTGTACGATGGCTGCTAGCTGCTCGGCAGTGGATGCCGGGTTGGATACCTTGGAGTCTTTTTTATGAAACAGGATCTTCGACGCTGGACGCATCGCACGACCGGGAACTATACCCTGGCCACCTTGGCGGAACACACTGAGAATGAGGTAACGCTCATCCGTGACGACGGGGAAACGATTCGCATGAAACGTGCGGACCTGAGTGATTCGGATCAGGCTTATCTCGATCAATTGGCCTCAGGGCAAGACAGAGGGCCGGAGCCGGTACCGCAGCCGATGATCCTGACCGACATCCAGATTCCGTTTGGACGAATGGTGATGATCATTCTCAAATGGAGCCTCGCCTCGATACCCGCAGTCATCCTCCTGTGGCTGGCCATGCTTCTGGTGGGCCTTCTCTTTGGCCTGGGCGTTGGCGGTTGCTCGATGCTGATGGAACACTAGAGCCGTTTAAGATAAACTGTGGCCGGTCGTTTTGTCACGGGCCGCCCGTCCTGCCCGGCCAGGGAGGTCGGCCCCTACCACCACAGGTTCTAATCATTCAGGTAGGGTTCGACGTCCCGGCGAACCGCTGTACGGCTACGACATTACTTAAACGTCTCTAGCCCGATCAGGGCTGGAGCGAAGATCAGGGGGCCTCACTCAGGGCAGCGCACTCGCCATGGCCTTACCCAGGCGTTCGGTCAAGGACGGCAATGCATCTTCAAGTTCAATCGACCGGATCTTGGTTATTGCGACTGCACGATTGGCATAGAATACAAAATCATCCTCGGTGGTTAAGGATTCGCTGAATCATGACGCTATTTCCTCTAGGTTTGACAACGAGGTTGATGGAATAGTCTAGTGTCCGACCAGAGCGAGGAACACCCCGGCGGCGACGGCGGAGCCGATGACCCCGGCAACATTGGGGCCCATGGCCGCCATCAGGGGGTTGACTTTTCCGTCGGTATATTCGGAGACAAATTTCTGCACCACCCGGGCGGACATGGGAACTGCGGAGACCCCGGCGGCGCCAATGCAGGGATTGATTTTCTTGTCGTGAGGCAGGAACAGGTTGATCAGTTTGGCGAACAGGATTCCGCCAGCGGTACTGAAACCGAAGGCGATCGCGCCAAGGACAAGGATGAACAGGGTCTCGGAGCGGAGGAAGCTATCGCCGCTCATGGTGGAGCCGACTACCAGGCCGAGAAAGATGGTGACAATGTTGATCATATGACTGCCCGCGGTTTTGCTGAGGCGATCCGTCACCCCGGACTCCTTGAGCAGGTTCCCGAACATCAGCAGGCCCACCAATGGCGCACAGGTCGGGATCGCGAGGGAGGCGACCACGGCGATGAGAATCGGGAAGATAATGACGGCGGTATGGGACACAGGGCGGGCTTGAGGCATATTGATCCGGCGCTCTTTATCGGTGGTGAGCAGACGAATAATCGGAGGCTGGATCACTGGAACCAGGGCCATGTAACTGTAGGCAGCCACCGCCACCGCACCGAGCAGGTGGGGAGCAAGAATCGCGGTCAGAAAGATCGACGTCGGACCATCGGCGCCACCGATAATGCCAATCGATGCGGCTTCCTTGATATCAAATCCGAACAGATAGAAGGCGCCCAGGGCAGCGATAAAGATGCCGATCTGGGCGGCCGCCCCCAGCAACAGGGTCAGCGGACGGCTCAGCAGGGGCCGAAAGTCGGTCAAGGCCCCTACCCCGAGGAAAATAATTGGCGGCAGCAACTCGGTCTTGATCCCGTGATTATAGATCAACTGGAGCAGCGGCATCATGTGAGCATCGGGATCCGGTACATACATGCTGGACGAACTGAGCAGGGCAAGGGGGAGGTTCGCCAGCATGGCCCCAAATCCGATGGGGATGAGCAGCAAGGGCTCATAGTTCTTTTTGACCGCGAGATAGATCAGGGTTCCCGCGACCACAAACATGACCAGATTTTGCCAGGTCAGATGGACGAAGCCGGAATCATGGAGCAGACTTTGCCAGGCGCCCATTGGATTATCCCTGGATCAGCATGAGCGGGCTGCCCGAGGTGACTTCCGCTCCGAGGGCGGCACAGATTTCGACCACTTTTCCGGAGATGGGGGCACGCACATCATGCTTGGCCTTCATCGCCTCCACGGCGGCCACCACCTGGCCCTCGCGGACATGATCGCCGACCTTGGCATTGATCTCGACCAGTTCCACTTTTCCTTCAAAGGGGGAAAAGACCGGGATCGGCTCGGTGGCGCCGGCCGGAGCCGCCAGGGCAGGAGCCGCTGTAGTGGCGGCGGGTGTGGCGGCCGGGGCGGCGACGGAAACGGCCGCGGGTTGAAGGGTAATCTTGAAGGTTCGGGTCACACTGCCTTCGACCACGGTGCAGGTGGTGGTGGTGGGTCCGGTCAACGGGGCCGGTGCGGCCACGGCAGGAGCCGGGGTGGCCGGAGTCGACGGCGCTTCCGTTTTCTTGAGGGGCAGACTAATCCGGGCCGCCCCGGTCAGGAAGCGGATCCCTGCATTGAGTTCCATATTCTTGCCGGGCACGATCGCCGCCGCGACGAGAAATACATTCTCATCGGTGAGGGGGATCTTGCGTTCTTTGAGCGCCTGCTCGGCGAGTTCCACAGTGTCCGGCGCTTTCTCCAGCGGGTCACCGGTGAACGGAGGCAGACTGAGCTGTTCAGATGCGATTTTGATCACTTCGGCATCCGGGGCTTCCGGGGGGCGCCCGAAGTAGCCGAGGACCGAGCGTCCATATCCGGCATCAATTTTTTTCCATCGGCCGTGGAGAACATTATTGAAGGCCTGGAGCCAGTACTGCTGGCTCCCGGGGGTCACGCTGGTCCAGGCGCCGCCCGCTTTCACCACCACCGGGAATTCTGCGAGGACATCGCTGTAGCGGTTGAGAATGCCCGCTTCTGCCATCATGTGAACATTGGGTCCGATCGCCCCCCCCGGCATCGGGAAGTTCACCACCCGGGCGTCCGCAGCCAGGGTGATGGGGTTGAAGTCATAGTCTTTCAGACCCTCGGTGAGCAGCGCTTCGAGTTCATCCATCTTGCTGTGGTCGACATCCAGCTCGTAACCGGTGCCTTTGAGGGCATGCCACATCGCCCGGACATCCGGCTGTACCGTGCCCGAGGCCATGGGGCGGACTGACAAGTCGATACCATCGACCCCGCCTTCGATCCCCGCCATGTAGCAGGCCACCGCCATGGAGGCGGTGTCGTGGGTGTGCTGATACAGCAGCACTTCAGGAGGAAGAATCTTTTTGATTCCCACCGCCGTTTCATAGCAGGTCCGCGGGTCGGTGGTGCCGGAGGCATCCTTCATGCACACCGAATCAAAGTGGAGGCCACTGGCCAGCAGCTTCTTGACCACATTGATATAAAACTCGGGCGTATGAACTTTGTCCGACTGGTAGGGCAATCCCATCATTGCCACGCACACCTGGTGGTGCATACCTGCGTCAACGATCGGCTTGCCGGTCTTCACGAGGTTGTCGACATCATTCATGAAGTCGAAGTTGCGGTCGATGGTGGTGCCATGCTTCTTCATTAGCCTGGCCTGTAACCCGAGGGCCTTGAGCTTCTGGGTGGTCAGGGTGACGCCGGACACTGAACGGGTGAGAATTTGCAGGTCGACCTCCGGCCCGACCGCCGCACGCATTTTGTCCATGCATTCAAACGGGTCTTCGCCAGCGTAAAAATAGGGAGCCTGGTAGCGGGCGCCGCCGCCAAACTCAATGTGGCGCAGCCCCGCCGCCGAGGCCGCCTGCATCGCGGGAAGAATATCGTCGGTGCGGACCTTGCCGCCAAAGACACTTTGCAGACCGTCGCGAAAGGCGGTCATCATAACACGAATGGTTTTCTTGTTGTCGATATGGAGCATAGTGGGTGACCTCTATCGGATTTCCTCAATACGGGTAACAACGGCGCCGGGGCAGGTTGCCTGGACGGCTTGGGAGATGGCGGCCGCGATCGCGGCATCGGGGCCGGTTTTTTTCTTCGCTTCAGGGAAGGCCATGATCAACAGCCGCATCAGGGCGGCCAGAAAAGACAGGACAAGCAGCACCGCGGCAAAGGCCTGCAGGCATATCATCCATAAACTGGCTTCATGAGTGGGCATGATGGTTCCACGAAGGGTGACAGCATAGCTGGTTGCCCCAAAATCAAAAGGGAAATACCAGCCTCCCCTTTAATTTCAGGGTTTCCCTGATAGGTCAGGTCAGCAGTAACCTTACTGATAAGCCATACGGCCGGATGTCAGGGGGCGGTCGTGGCTCCGCGCTGTGACCAGCAGGTGTACGTGGTTGGATGGAATACAGTAGGCCAGTAGAGGCGTGTGGAATCGTCTCAGACGATCCCTCAACAGTGCGCGGTAGGCATCCCGGTCTTTCGCGAATCGAAACAGAAGACTTCGATTGTGGCACCGGTGCGTCAGGTGGAAATGGTGACCTTTAACGAAGTACCTCAGCGCTTTGGGCATGGTCCCTTCTACACCAGACAGGAAAATCTTAGAAGAGAGAAATGGACTAAAATAGCAGTTCTAACCGGGATTTACCTCCGCCAAAGCGAAGTTATACCATTCAGCCATATGGACTTAGCGAGGGACGCCCCCTATCACCCATTAGCTGCTTTCATGAATTAGTTTACCTACAGCAGCCATTTCGTTCCTATATATTTCAAACTGCTCGTGACAGGCTATCGGGTCGAATCCTTCATTGCGCCACCATGGGTCCAGCTTCTTATCTGTGGGATACCGAAGTTTCTGGTCGAAAGGCTTTTCCTTTGAGATGAACTCAGCCACCTGCTCTGGGGTAAATCCGAGATAATGGGTTCGTGAGAGGAGTGGGGTCAGGCCTTGCAATTGTCATTGTCCCGTTACCATGCGGTCACAACATGCCTGCAGGCGCTTCAGTTCGTTTCGATTCGATCTCAGTATCTTCCACCGCTTACCGACTGTGGCGCCGTCCTTGTGTCCAAGCCTCCGACCGATATCCCGGTTCGTCAACCCGCACCTTGTACGCAAACTGACCAGCAAGACATCCCGGGCTTCGGATTGACCTCGCGGTAGAAGGGTCAGGTCATAGGCCGCCAGGACTTGAGTCATCACTCGCTCTGGATCCAGTCCTGTCTCCTGTCGCCGCATCGCCACGTCTTCGGGATGGCTTATTCCTTCCAGATAGGTGCGGTGCTCTTGCTCTGCCCACTGCCTGAATCCTTCAGAGCCGATCGCTTTGCTGGAAGCCGTCATCGCTGCATCAAGCTCTTCGTCCGGATGCATCAACCCGTCTTCCGCATACCGCGCATACCGAGCTGTAGCGCTTCCCGGAAGCATGGCAAGCAATGGCTCATAGATTACCCAGGAAACACGTCGCGTCACATTAACATACCCCGGATAACTGCTCCAGCGATACGCCCGGAGGGCAGATCTGCGTTCCCGGAGGGGCTGCTTCGCCAAGGCCGCAATGCAAACCGGATTCAAATGAATATACCGAGACACCCCCAGCAAGTAAGCATCCCCGTCGACCAATGGAGCCTTGAAGCGGCCTCCAAACACATGACCGCTGACATGGTGCCGAACCCGAAACCAGGTCGAATAGCTGCTCTGCAATCGCTGCATCGCCTTGCTGAGATTTCCCCGAGGTGTGCAGACCAGCAGATGGTAGTGGTTGCTCATCAGGACATAAGCGTAAAGCCTCAAACCATCATCCGAAACAACCTCCTCCAACTTCTCCAGGAAACAGCGCCGGTCATGATCGTCATGAAAAATGTCACCGCGCCCCTGACCGCGAGCCATCACATGGTAGATCGCACCGGGATACTGGATTCGCAAATGTCTCGCCATGTAGTCAGTGTAGGTGAATCAATTGACAATTGCAAGGCCTGACCCCGCCTCCCTGACCCCGCCTCCCTCCCGAGCGAGTCAACGAGCGAGACCATTGGGGGCGGAAAGACGCCAGACTTCAACGAGAGGTGCTGTCTATTCAGTCGCCGGATTGACAATTGCAAGGCCTGACCCCGCCCCTTTTCTTGACCCCGCCCACTCTGTCCTTTCTTTATGCTCTGGACATCGCCCACAAAACGAAGACGAGTACTATAGCGACACTGCCTATAGCTCGGCAGACATTTACTCGTCGCAGGAACATCTCGATCTGTTCATCCTCACATCCTGCATCACGCAACTTCTGTCGCACTCTTTGTATTCGATACGGCCACAACAGATAACTGAAAGAAGAAGAAAAAGCTGTGCTGCCATCGACTGCAGATTCAACTAGTGCCTTGACTGCGTTGAGCAACAACCACCCAATGAGCAATCCGAGCAATGGTATAAGGGCTATACATGCTGCAAGAATAATGTGCTCAGCGTCCACTTACTGTTCCTTTCCTTTAAACAATGCATACAAATGCACAACATCACAAACAACTGACCCAGGCATCTCGATCTCAGTGAAACCCGGGAGCCACAAATGACGGCTCGCCTCGGTCAGTCTGCCGCTCTCCAGAGGGTCCCGACACTTGCGATGGCGGGCTGTTTCCAGGATCGTGAGGATTCTGATATGATGCGTTCGCATCCGTATGATTGATTCCGATCGCGGGCGACATAGCGCCATAACTCGTTGTTAGGGATCCACCGGGCGATGACGGCCCCGCGGCGCCACCGGCAAGATTTCCATTCCCGTCCCACGACACCTGTCCAGCGGCCCCGCCTGGTGAGCCCGACGCAGTCCAAGATTGCCCCGACATTATTCCGTTATCGCCATGCATGACCTCAAGACCAGCGCCGATGTCAAACCCTACTCCACCCCCAATGTACCCGTAAAACTGAATCGTACCATCTCCGTTAAAGGCAATTCCGATACCAATAACAGGGCCGCCACCTACAACCAGATTTCCGAAAAGCCCGATGAACGTCGTTCCTAGTCCGAATCGATCTACGAGATCGATTGGATCCGCGAAGCAGTAAAGATACAGATTGGCTTGGCCTCCCCCAAACAGGATGGGGTCTTTGGCAAGCCATCTTCCAGTGGCAGCATCGTAGTCTCGATACCCGAATCTGACCAGCCCCGAATCCGGGTCATAGAGGCCGCCCGCATACCCAAACGGTTGAAAACCCGGATTAGTGTCATTGAGTACGTGCCCCCATTCGTCATAGTCCATGCGCTGGGTCACGGAGCCATCGGCCGTATTGATCACGAGGCGGACGCTGCCGAGGTGATCGGTAATGATACGGTACGTCTGCCCGGAACGGACCATGTAGTCGGGGACATTCACCCGGGTGGCGTAAACGAAGCGACTGATGAGGGTCCCGTCGCCATCCAGTTCGGCGATGGGTTTGAGGAAGTCCTGATAGACCCACTTGCGGGTGGTCGTTCCGTTGACGGTCTTTCCGATCCGTCGGCCATAGGGATCGAGGAGGTAATTGATGTCGTTGGTGCCGGTCCGAACCGACTGGAGCGTGCCTCGAGCATCGTAGTCGTAGGCAGTGGTGGCTCCGCCGTCGATTTTGTTAGTAAGCGTTCCGTGGGCGTTATACTGATAGATTGCCGAACCGCTGGTCCGAAGCCGGTCCTGGTCGTCGTAAGCGGCCGAGGTCGAGGCTCCCTCGATCAGCGTGTTGGTGCGGTTTCCGTTGGCGTCGTACTGGTATCGGGAACGGAGGGTTCCGTTGGTGGCCACTTCGTACAATCGACCTGCGGTGTCGTAGGCGTAGCCCCAGGTAACGGTATCCCCCTGCACGGTTTCGATGCGCTGGGTGATACGGCCGAGGTCATCGTAGGCGTGAGCGACGGCATACAGGGAGGTGGTGGCGTAGGTCGTCTCACGCTCCTGCCATTCTCCGTATCCATTGTAGGATTGCGTCATCACCAGATTCCCAAGCCGGGCAGCTTCCAGCAGACCATGATGACTGCTCCAACCAAGGGCCATGGCTCCGACATTGGTCAGGGCTCCACCGGTACAGTAATCGAAGATGACCGAATCTCCATTAAAAGACAACTCCCGAAGGTCGAAATCGTTGTTGTAGGTGGCATGAATTGCACCGGTGAACGCACCGCCTACGGTCACATCGGTCAGCAAGAAGCCGTCATAGCCGAACTGTATTTCCGTGCCGTTCTCGGCATAGGTACCGGCAAGCCGTCCTGACATCGGGTCGTAGGCGTTGGTGACCGAACCTTCGGGCCAGGTGGTGCGGCGGAGCTGACCTTTATCGTTGTACTCGTTGGTCAGGGATCGACCATTGGGCCAGGTGATGCCGGTCAGGCGACGGGCGGTGTCCCAGGTGAGGAGCATGTTGGTGGGTTCCCCGACATCAGGTGACGAGTAGCGATTCAGGAAGCCGACATCGGAATACCCCAGGGAGTGTTCCGGTTTCCCTGGCGGGGTGACGCCGATGGGCGGGGTCGAAGGCTGCCAGGAGATCCCGATTTCCTCATCGTCGCGACGCACGATGTTGGTGACTCGCCCGATGGCGTCGTTGCGAAGAAGTATCCGCTCGCCAAGCGCATTGGTCAGGGCATGCAGGTACCCCTGTTCGTCATAACTGAGCCAGGTGGTGCGATCCGACCGGGTGACTCGCTCCAGTCTGCCTTCTTCATCGTAGAATAACTCGTAGGGAGTGAGGCCGGATGGAGCCCACAGGGACGGCGTCCATTCGGAATTATAGACGACCTTGTTGGTCCGATCACTTGAGTCAATATAGAGGACCGTTCGATCGGATCGGCTAAATTGCACCTCAGTGCGACGCAATCCGGTTTGAACTGTGTTGGTGAAGCCGAGCAAGGTACTCATCGGGTCATCCGGGTCCGACAGGGTGACGGCGTAGTCGATACGTTGAGTCTGGGAGAGGCCGGAGGGAGTATGGATGACCCGCTGGGTGACCGTAGACACGTCATCCCCGAACCTCACGCTATCATCAAACGAGAAACGAACTTCGGTTTGGTCGGGGAGCGTTCGTGTGCTTGTGCTGCCGGTTTGAGATCGGACGGTTCGATTGGTTCTACCGTCATGGGTTACGAAGATATGTTCGGAATCGGCGGAACTTCCCCACACCATGGTAATGCGATTGGTACGTCCCCCGGCCTGCACATTTGTGACTTCATCCCGGCCATACAGATACTCCTTGGCAACCTCATCAAATCCTCCGGCGGGATCTTCAGCTCGGGTGGCGTAACCTTCCGCGTCATACGTGATCGTGTAGAGTTTGCCCCGTCGATTGCATACGTTGGTGAGCAGGCCACTCGCGGTATAGAGGAAACGATTGGTCTCGTCGGCGGGGTTAACCAGGGCCTCCAGCCACCCGTTTGAATCGTAGGTGATCTCGGTTTCCGCGCCATCGGGGCCCACGATGGTTTCCACCAGGTCACCCGCTGTTCGGACAAGTCGCGTGGTCCGACTATGTCGGTCCACAATATTGGTCAGGCGACCGGAACCATCGTAGGAGAAGGAGAAGATCGTCGTACCGGAAAAGGTGTCGATAGTAGACAGGTGGCGGCCCTCCTCATCGAGGAAGTAAGCCTCCCGCCCATTTCGGGCAACCACGTAGAAGGAATTGGTAGGCGCGGCGAAGTCGGCGAAGGAGCATCCCTCGTAGGACACGGGTTCCACCTTATCGCGATCTCCAGATCCGTAATAAAGAATCCCACTTTGTGTGTCATAGACGTGGTGGTGGGTTAACGTCCAACCGCCCATACCCAGAGACGTTACCGGCATTGTTCCCATGTATGCCATTGTACGCTTTTTCGATTCCCGATAGATCGTTTGCATCTGCACTTCAGAGGAGATGGTCAGGGTACCGCCAATAGGGCTTGCGTAATATTGCGATGCGGGCATTCCCGAACGGCCGCTCAAGAGCTGAAGCCCTGGTGTAGGCGCAGTACCCTTGGGCGGCGGTTTCCAGTTCGCACCGGACGATTGTACGGCGGCATCAATACTGCCACCAAAGTCGGGGGTTTCAATGGGAACCTGCTCCTTAAAGGTGTGGGTGATGTCAACGGTAACGGGAATGACACCATCGACAACTTGTCCCTCACCATTCTTGCCATCCCAGGTATACACCCATAGTTGATTGGTAAGGTCCGTCTTTGATGCGTGATGATGAACGGTGCGTCCGGCAAAGCTCAACGTGATTTTGACGGAATCCAGCCGGTCTAAGTCCGACGGGCTTGCATACCAAACTTTGACCTGACGAGACGGTTCATAGCCGGGCGTTCGCTTGCTTGAATAGTGCAGATCAATCGGGGCTCCGAAGACCTGCATGTCCTCATGAAAGGTCAGGTCCTTAAATCGGATGTAGCCGTACACCTTGCCGGTGTTTTTTTCGCCACCGTTGTTTCCCTCGTTGGCCGCTTGTCCATTCGCCTGAAGCCAACAAGCCGCACTGCACGAAAGAATAAGCATGCCCACAAGGCTTCGCAGGGGTATTCGTAAAGTTATCGTCCGCAATGTCATCAGGGACACTCCTTGCAGTTTTGAAACTCAGGATCGATGGTCGAGAGGATACGGTTTGCAGAAACTATAGAAGTTTGATCCGATGTCCCACGTTGCTGGATGCTTCGAGCCGTTTGGATGCCCGCATCCGGGTCCAGCACATGCAATACCTCCAAAGCAGTACCCGCAGATGCCCCGGGTGCGGAAGGTTTTAGGGAGACCTCGCGCGCTTTGAAGGCAACCGATTCCCGTGAGATATCAGGCCGCTCGGTTGCTTCCCTTTTTAAGGCAAGCAGTGCCGTTCCGGCGGTCGTTTTTCCGGGACCATCGGTCATCCTCCACAAAACCTGATTCACACGGTCTCTCATGACGCTACTCAAGCGCTGCATGGCGTGAAGCTGGAGATGCTGGAGAATGTAATCTCGTGTGATGGCATCGGTCTCCGAGCCTTCCACGATCTGCAGGAGTTGCTCAACGGTTCCCTGAATGTCGGCTGAAGATGTGGTCAGCTGACCCAAATAGTGGTTTTTCCGGCGATGCCACTCCGCTACCGATTGCCCCAAGGGAGGTTCGGTGGAGGCAATATACGCCATCATGGGGGCAGGATCCTCACGGGTTCCCGGTACACGTTGATTGTACTGAGCATAGGTAGCGCGCACCTGGACGCTAAGGGACAAACAGAATGTAAGGATCATGGTTTTCATGGCATGCTGAACCTCCGAATCAGGTTTGTCCCCTGATAAACATCAACGACATAGCAGAAGGATCCAAGAGTCGAGTTGTCCTTCAAAAAACGTGTAGGATAGACTCCGGCATCGGATAGGTCAGTAGAAGTCAATGTCAACTCGACCCCTTCATCGACGAAATAGACGCCTCCGAGAATCGTCTGCGCATGGACAACGAGATCCGTGTATACAGGACTCAAGACAAAGGGGTTCTCGTAGACATCCATCCCGTCACTACACTCCCCCAGGTAACTCACGCCGGTTTGCAATCCAGCGGCAAAGCGGAACCCCCGCGCTTGCTCGGAGTCAAGGATCGGGCCGTCGCTTCCCAAGCGCAGAACAATACCCAATTCCTCCGGCAGCATGGCGTTGAGAGAATAGGTGCGCTCGGGCAAGTTGGTCATGTGTTGAATCAGGAGGTCCGGTCCGGTTTGCAGCTCCACGCGAGAATCCCAATCCGGGCTGGTCCAGGTTCTCGGAGACAACACCCAGCATGCGGGACTTTCGTGGAATTCAGCATTCACGACGCTTACCGTTACAGCAAACGCTTGTAACGACCCCACCGCCGAGTCATGATAGCCGGTTACGGTAATTGAGCCTGGCTGGGTAAATTGATGGACGATCGCTTCACCGTTGGTGGCCGAGTAGGCCGTTATTGGCGGGATAAAGACGTGGGTTGTTCCCGACGTGTCGGCCGCCGGGAAACCATTGAACCTGAGCGAGTCATTGAGGCGAATGTCTATTGGCTCATCGACGTCAAACAGTTCCGTGGACGTCCATTCCACGAGACACGTCATCGATACGCCGCCGTTCTGGAAGGAAAATGCTGGCTGAACAGGGCCGGTTTCACTCAAGGGAACATTCGCGTACCACTGGCCTGATATTCCCTTGGACAGGGGAATTCCATAAGGTGCATCCATCCACTCGACCCAGGGGTCAAAGCCCTCTATACACGCCGGCGATACCGCACTTTGCCAGTGGGTTGTGAAAACCCCGCTCAATCGGCTTAACCGGGAATCCACCCAATCATCGCGACCGTTTGCGTCATCATCCACCCCCTCCAACTGCATCACGCGAAGTTCATTCAACTTTAACCGCTTGGATTCCGATGCATTATCCCACTCAACGGCAATCTTGTAGGAAGCGGCGGGTAGCCACGGAGTAAAAGTTCCGCATGTTCCACTACCCGAGTCATCCGTTATAAGCACTTCACGGTCGAGGTATACGCCATTGAGGCTGAAGCGTATCTCATAGTCATCAAGCGACTTCCAGGTGTCGCAGTCGCCACCTTCAACTTCGATCCAATAGACTCCATCATTCGTAAAGGAGACGCTATACACGACCGAGCCGCGAGTTTCTAACGAGCACAGTGCGCTACCCTCTTCCTGCCAGGCTCCAAACCCAAGCCGATATACATTCGTCGCAGGAATACTCTCCACCAGTGAAAAGCCTTCGAAATCCGATATTGCCGGGTCCGTAGAGTAGTCCAACGCCTCCGTAGCATCGTCCAGCCCATCCCCATCCGTATCCACGAGATAGGGATGCGTTCCATAGGCATACTCCTGAGTGGCGGAGAGTCCATCGCCATCGAGATCAACAGAAGCATCGACTTCGTTTCTAGGATTGAGGCCGAACCTAACCTCCCATTCATCGTCGAGGCCATCCCCATCGGTATCCGCCAATACAGGACTCGTATCGAGACGATACTCCTCCAGATTCGTAAGCCCATCGCCATCTGCATCCTCGATCGAATCCTGCGGCACATTCGTATTCAGGGCCGATGGCCAGAGAGCCTCCCATCGATCCGGCATCGCATCCCGGTCATGATCAAACTGCGAAATCAGCGTGATATCATCGACATAAACGCTCATCCAATCTTCCGTCCACGGCAGCGATGATCGAATCTTGACAATAGCATTCGCGCTTAAGGCTTGTCTGGGTACCAAGCTCGTAACCGACATGGCATGCCATGTGTCTGGCGTAAAGCCACCATCAAGTACGACTTCGTCATAGCCAACGATCATCGAGTTGTGATCGTAGTATTCGAGAGCAAGGACAACATCACGAGAGTTCGACAGCGTATTGGTGTCGATTGAATTTGTTGATGCCGGTGTCAAGACATAGCTACTGAATTTCAATTCTTCGCCAGCGTACACAGCTATATTTTGATAGGCCAAAGTATCCCAGGTTTTCATGAGAAGAGCAAACTCCCCCGTAAAGGTGAAATTCGTACTCACTTGAGTTTCAATCACCAGAAAGTCCCAACTCAGCCCCCCATCTTCGAAACCACCATTGATCAACCGAGTAGGCGAGTGGTTGATCGAATGGTCGCGACCAAAAAACGTTGGTCCGTAGGCTTGCGGAAAGGCTATCCAGTTGTTTGCTCCGTAACCCGGTTGCCCCTCATCTTCTTCATTCAGTGATGAGATAAGATACGAATAGTCGGTCTGCACACCGTTTGTGAGCGCTTTGACAAGTGGCGCATACCAGATCGCGGTGCGATTGGTTTCTGCGGGTTGAGCGTAGTCCAAGCGGTAGACATCAACGGTCGCAGCCCCCAGAGTAGGCAATCCATGAAAGGGCCTCGAGGCATTGATCACGGTGCTGGTGTACCAGGTCGCAGCCAACCATTGCTCGAGGCCATTCGTATGCGGCGGAGAGCGATCCCACCACAGGCGCACCTCGAATTCACTGGTTCCGCCATCATCCATCACCAGATCTTGAGGCATCAGAAAGAAGATCGTGTTGGTGCCGGTTTCGTAGTCGATCATGTGGAATCGTTGCCACATCCCGGGAATGGTTTCCCACGTCGGTTGGGCATTCTCGGCATTGGCAAAATACATCCAGTTCCGATTGAGCCCGGAAGATGGAAGAGCATTGGTGGGGTTCCAACCAACGATCACCTCTAACCCATCGTGAACACCGTCTTGGTCCGTATCCACACGGTCAGCCTCCGTGCCGTAATCCATTTCCCCGTCGACATATCCATCCGAGTCCGCGTCCACCCCGAAGGCGTAGTCGTTTGTTGAAATTCTTCCATCCGTCGTATCGATTAACCCATCCCCATCCGAATCCACCAACAAGGGGTCGCATCCATAGTCGGCTTCGCCATCTACAAAGCCATCCATATCAATATCAACACCCTGTAAATAGTCTTGGGTGGAGACAAGTCCATCACCACCATCGACCAAGCCATCTCCGTCGGTATCGACATCCGTTGGATCGCTTCCAGCCAAGTATTCCCCGAGGTTGGTGTTACCATCGCCATCCTCGTCAAGGAATGCATCGTAGAGGGTGGCAACGTCGTTGCTGGAGAGGGCGGTGCGGTAGATGCGGACATCGTCGAGGTCGCCTTTCCAATACGTGGGTCCGCTCGAACCCAGGAGTACGCCCAGGAATAAATCCGAAGCCTTGTTTGGAATGCTGGCGCTTGATTCCGGGACGGTATAAGCTAACGATCCATCCACATAAACAGCAACTCGTTGATTGGTTGGGGCGGTTCCGTCATAGACCATGGCGACGTGATACCAGGTGTTGTCTTCAAAGTCATCCGGTGAGGGTTGATTGTCGTTAGAGTCGATGCAAGTGTGGAGTTTGTTCCCCGTCCACAAGAACATTGAGTAGCTGTAGGCGGTAAGGTGGTTCACGCGCTTGCTAATCAGGGTGCGGGCGGTACCGGCTAAGTCTACGGCCCGAAACCACATTGAGACCGTAAGTTTATCTGTATTATCCAGGTCATCCGCGTCCAGCACACGGATATAGTCATCAATCCCGTCCAAGGAGATCGCGGAACCCATTTTTCCCTCAACGGAAACAATTGCAGAAAAGCCTGTGCCGATGCCATGGTGATCGTAGCCGGAACTATCGGCGATGGTTGTTCCGTTGGTTTCGTCGAGTTTCCACCAGGCGACCAGCGAGTCATCTACGCCCGAGCGCGGGTTCAAACCGTACTGGATCTCCCACCCGTCGGGCATGCCGTCCTCATCCGTATCGGGATCGAGGGGATCGGTCTGGTGCACAAGGACCTCATCTCCGTCGGTCAGCCCGTCGGCATCGGAATCCACATCGTATGGGTCGGTTCCTGCTTCGTATTCACCTAGATTCGCGAGCCCGTCGCCATCTACATCGGCGAGGGCATCGTAGAAGGTGGCGATGTCGTTGCTGGAGAGGGCGGAGCGGTAGATGCGGACATCGTCGAGGTCGCCATGCCAGTATGTGGAGCCGGTTGCACCTCGGAGTACGCCGAGGAACAGGTCCGAGGGGTTGTTCGGGATGCTGGCGCTCGACTCGGGAACGGTATAGGCGAAAGAGCCATCCACATACACTGCGACTCGCTGATTGGTCGGGGCGGTTCCGTCATAGACCATGGCGACGTGATACCAGGTGTCCTCTTCAAACGGGCTTGGCGAAGGAATGTTGTCGCCGGAGTCGATACAGGTAAACAGCTTGTTGCTTGTCCAGAGGAACATTGAGTAGCTATAGGCGGTGGTATAGTTGACACGCTTGCCGATCAGGGCTTGTCCGTCGCCGGTGAGTTCCTCAGCGCGAAACCACAGAGAGAGGGTGAGGCGATCGGTATTGTCGAGATCATCGGCATCGGGGATGGCGACATAGTCGTCGACCCCGTCGAAGGAAACGGCGCGACCCATTTTGCCGGGTGACGAGACGATGGAGGCGAATCCGGTATATGTGCCATGATGGCCATGGCCCGAACTGTCGGCAACGACGAGCCCGTTGGTTTCGTCGAGTTTCCACCAGGCGACCAAGGACTCGTCGATACCGGATAACGGGTTCAAACCGTACTGGATCTCCCACCCGTCAGGCATTCCGTCCTCATCCGTATCGGGATCGAGGGGATCGGTCTGGTGCATCAGGACCTCGTCTCCATCGGTCAGCCCGTCGTCATCGGTATCGGTTAGATGGGGATCCGTTCCGTAGTCATACTCCTCCCAGGTAGTCAATCCATCTCCATCTGCATCCATGCCATGCTCGTAGATGGCAAAGACTTCATTGGAAGACAACCCCGACTCGAACACCCGGACATCATCCAAGAGGCCGGGAAAATGGTTGACCGGTGTATAATCCGTAGTGGATCCAATGCGGGGCGATATGGTGGTGTGCCTGATCACAAAGGTCTTGTTGCTTTGGGCGACCAAGATCCCATTCAGGTACAGACACTGATTGGAGCCGTCATAGGAACCGGCAAGGTGATACCAGGTATCGGCGAGTAGATTGGTGGCCCGGCGAAGTTCATTGTATTGGTAAGCGGTGGACCCGACCATGAAGTCAATGCCCCCTTCGACATAGCGCAAGGTGTAGCCCCCGGCAGATCCGGGCTGTTCTTTGCTGACAATGATCGCCGAACCGTTGGTCAGGTTGCGATAGGGGCGAATCCAAGCCGAAACCGATATTTGAGGTGGTTTCATGGAGGTATCATCAGCAATCTGGACAGAATCGTTGGTCCCATCGAAATTCAGAGCGCCCTCGAACAGGCCGCTACTCCATGGGGAGGCCGGAAAATTGTTCAGGGTTCCGGCGTTGGTATTTGTGGAGGCATCCGCTGCCGAGACTCCAGAGGTCTCGTCGAGTTTCCACCAGCCCACGAGGTTTTCCGTTCCCCCAGCTAAGGGGTTCAGGCCGTTGGCCACTTCCCATGCGTCGGCCAGACCATCGCCGTCGGTATCGATTCGAGTGGGGTCGGTTCCGTAGGTTATGACTTCCTGATCGTCATTGAGCCCGTCATCGTCGGTGTCGGGGTCATCCAAAGCGGTATGGTATTGCCAGTATTCGCTGCCATCCAGCAGCCCATCGTCATCCGAGTCCGCATCGGTAAAGTCGGACAAGTCCGACGCGTCCACCGAGCCGTTTCCGTTGGAGTCTTCGAGGTAGTCGTACAAGCCGTCCGAATCGGTATCCGCAGCCACTGGATAGTGGAATCCCACATCCACAAGCGAATTGGTTTCCCTAACCTCACTGGTGGCGGTGGAATAGAAATAGAGCGCCATCGCCGCAGCCGAATAGGGTCCCAGATCCACCAGGAGTGTGCTCTGATCGACATAATGATCTCCCCACGGGCCGGAAAGAAAGGGAGAATTGGTCAATACCAGCGAGTAGTAGCCGGGGTTGTGACTGTTGTAGAGTACATTATTGTTCAGGCTGACATTACCAACCGGGAGGGGGGAGGAGAGGAATATCCGATTGGTCGCAGAGGCAAACAGATTCAGGGTCAGAGAGACCGATGCCACTCCAGAGTTCGTGGCGATCACATAGTCACTGATTTGATCAAACGTGCAATTGGCAACACCAATGCGATTGGTTGAAGCAGTGATCCCCTGCTCCACTCCCTGAAAGAGTAGATTGCGCAGATACACCATACCGGTTCCGGCATTCACCTCGACCCCGCGAACGCATTGACGAAAAGTACTATGCTGGAGGTCCAATTGAGGGCCGGAGGGCGTATTGTAGGCGACACCCACAGCAGCATAACGAAAGTCGATTCCCTTCAAGGTTCCCTGTCCACCTTCATAAAGCCATTGGGTTTCCACCAAATTGGTTGCGGGGTCTCCGATATAGCCATTGATGACCTCTCCAACATTGGTGTCGTAGACCGTGGTAAAGATGGCGGGACAAAGCAGGTGGGCCTTGCTGACGACCGAAGCGCCATTCTGTAAGCGAATGCTTGCGTTGGTGGCAAATTTAATGATGGCTCCCGGTTCGATCGTGACAATGGCATCTTCACCGTCCATCACCAGCGAGGAGGAGACAACATACGTGACATTACTCTTGAAGGTCACCGGAAGCGTGGTGGTGCCGTAGTAGTCGATATAGTCAATGACAAAGGCATGGTTTTGTGGTCGGGTTGTTCCGGAGATCTGAATGGCTTCATCGAAAGCCGCCGGGCGGCTTGGGGGAATCGACCGCAGGGTCAGGGTTTCAGGCGTTTTCTGCTCTGCCCTCAGGATGATGGCCGGATGTTCGTCAGCCAGAATGCGGAAGGGGATTTCCTCAGAGAGAAACATACGGCCCGCCGCCTGGAAGATCCGTTTACTGACCGTATATCTCGCATCTCGGCTCATCCCGCCCACCGAAAGTGCATCCCCATCTCGGTACGCATAGCCATGCTGAAAGTTATACAAACGTTCCCAGCCATGCCCCGACTGCTTAAACACCTGCATGGCCACAGGGTTAACATCAGTCGGGGCGATCCCTTCAGCTCTTTGAATACTCAATTCAACCGGGTTGTTATCCATCAGTTCCGTCAAAACCGCAAGCCAGGTCGATTCGGGATTCATTCCAAAGAGTTCCGGAGAAGGCACCCCATAGAGTAGCACATCCTGCTCAAAACGGTCCGGTAGAATCCTGTAGCGGACATCGGCATCAGCACCGACAAAGGCATCCAGGTAGTAGACATCATTTCCTTCGATTATCGATTCGGAAGGTTGAACCCAGGCAAAGACATGGCTTTTGCCGCTTTCCCGGTCGTAGTAGCTCAATCCGGCAAGCGCGGAGCGGGCTGGAGGTCGGTCATGACCGGCTCGTTCCACAACCACCGGACGGTTCAAGTCTCGGGCCAGCGTCAAGGTCGAGGAGAGCTGAGTGAACCGAATCGATCCCGCTTCTTCAGTCGCACTGTCCGGATTTGCTTTACGCACAGAATGCAACCCAGCATCGCGGTAAAAGATACCGGAACCCACTTCACGATAAGTCACCTCATCCACGCGGCGGGTAAACGCATTGGTGACTTCTTGCCGGACAATGACCTCATCCAGAGTGACCGGATGAATCGATGCTTCGACATGCTCGACCGGAGGATACCAGGTTTCCGATGGTTGATTGGTGGACGCGGATACCGCCGTCACCATGAAGCCATAGGCAAACAACACGAAGCCTCGCACCGCTATCCTCATCGCATCTCCTCCAAGATCATGAAGGCAACCATAGGACCATGCCATCATCATGTTAAGTGAGATTACAATGAGAGCATCTATTTACTGGATTCCCCGATAAGGGAGCGGGGTCAGAAAATTTCTTAGGGGGGTGTGGTGATATCTCTTACAACGTAATATGTATATATAACTCAGCGTACATGAAGAATTCGGGCTAACAGTAGACGGGCTAAGCCTGATTCATTCTTTTTCAACGCCAAATTCGATCAGATGTTACCCTTATCGGTAAGCCATGCGGCCGGATGTCAGGGGGCGGTCGTGGCCCTCCAGGGTCAGGGACAGGTCGGGATTGAGAGCCTGGACCCGGCCCTGGGCCAATGGCACCACACCTTCCTGACAGGTATCGGTATCCTCGGGCCAGAGGACGACCTCGCGGCCCAGGAAGTCGGCGCCTTTCCGATACGCCTCAAACAGCGGGCCAATGGAACCCTGCTTGAGAAGTGATACCGTCGCGTCCAATTTGTCGATCAGGGTTTGCAACACCTGCGGCAGCTTGCCGTTCAGAGCGGGCTCATGAGCGGCGAGGCAGGTGGCGGCGGGCACAAACGCGGTGGCGGGCAGGTCGGGGACAGCATCGACATTCAGACCGATCCCGAATACCGCATGGCGCACCGTTCGTTCATGGATTTGGGTGGCGGTAAGCACCCCGGATACTTTTTGCCCTTGCAGCAGTACATCATTGACCCATTTGATCGCAGGCCGGAGTGAGGGGGCCAGAGTCTGGATGGCCTGCACCGTGGCCACTGCGGGGGCCATGGTCAATCCGGCTTGAAGTTCCGCCACCGGGCGGTCGATCCGGTAATAGGCGGTCAGGTGAAGATTTCCCCGCAGTGCTTGCCAACGTCTGGACCGCTGGCCGCGAAATCCCTGGCCGGCCAGGGCGATGGCAACCAAACCGTCGGGCAGGGACAGCCCCTGCTTCAGCGCTTCATTGAGGGCGGAAAACTGGGAGGTTTCCGCATCCTTGATGATGATGTGCGTACGGTGCGGATACGCCTCGGAGGCCGGAGCGGATGCGAATTGCCAGGCGGGGCCGCGATGGCCGAGGGACAACCAGGCATCGCCGGTAGATTCCGGTGGCGCCGCCGCCCCCCCCCATTGGGCTCCGGGGGGTAGAAAGGGTTGAGCGTCATGCGGGGTATCGGTCAGCCAGTTCATTCCGCGCACCTGGTCAAAGCCACCCCTGTTCCCGGTACCAGCGGGTGGTTTCGCGCAGGCCTTGTTCGGTGGTGTGCAGATAGGTAAACCCGAGCCGCTCGCGCAGTTTGGCGGTGTTGAACGCCCGGTCTTTGGTGAAGAAGGCGACCCGGCGGGGGTACAGCGGCGGGGCGATACCCAGGGGTTTGCATACCGCCTCGCACACATGGGCGGCCACCATAAAGGGTCCGACCGGAAGACGCACCACTCGCAGGGGATGCTTCAATTCGTCGGCGATGATCCGCCCCATCCATTCCAGCGAAACTGGTTCCGGGTCGCCACAGATGAACACCTCTCCGAGCGCCTCGGGATGATTGCCGGCGGTAATGATGGCCCGGGCGAGATCCTCGGCATGAATGAGGTGATACAGACATTTTCCGTGACCGAGAATCGGAAAGACGGGCTTGGCGGCGAGCTTGAAAACCTTGAGCAGCCGCTTGTCGCCTGGACCATAGATGCCGGCGGGCCGGATGACCGCACAGGGCAGGCCCCGGTCCCGGGCCAGGGCGCGAATCCAGATTTCCGCTTCGGCCTTGGTGCGCTGATAGACATCGCCGGGGGCGAAGGGCGCGGACTCGTCGGCGGGCGGATGCTCGATATGCCCATGAACCCCGACCGTGGAGACATGAACAAACCGCTGGAATCCAGGTTGTGCGAGGGCCGCCTCGGCGAGGAGCTGGGTGCTCAGTACATGCACATCATAATATTGCTGATCCTTGATTCCCGGCTCGCGATAGGCGGCGGCAATATGCAGCACGACCCGGGTTCCTTCCATCGCGTCGCGCACCACCGCCTGATCGTAGACCTGACCGACATGCCAGGTGATGGGCAGTTGGTCAAATGGTCCTGTCTTTTTCGGGTCGCGGACAATCGCGTGGACATCCAGCTTGTGGCGGCACAATTCCCGGAGCACGTAGGATCCGGTGAGCCCGGTTCCGCCGGTGACGAGCACCCGGGTGCCTTCGGGAATCATCGTTGGTTCTCCGCAGGGTGAACCGTCAGGGTCAGCGGCAACTTCACCGCGTGATCCCGCACGGTGTACCGGGAGGTAACCGGAACCCGTTTCCCGGTCGCCGGATCAAACAGACCCACCCAGATCTCAAAGTCTCCGGGCGGGGCGTCTTCGGGGATGGCGCCATGTATATCATACGCCTGGCGGTCACCTCCGGTCATGCCATGGTCGATCTGAAAAATGGTTTTTCCGCGATAGACCGCATGGACAAACATTTTCGGCGGCGAGGCAACCGGAACATCCCAATAGAATCGCATGAGGATCTTGCCACCGGGTACTGCGTCGTGGGGGCGCAGGGTGCAGCCGCCGAGCTGGCCGCCATTGGCAAAGACAAGATCGAGGCCATGATCCGGCTGGGCTGGCCCGTAGCCATCCACCACCACCAACCAATGATTGGACGCGGCATCCAGGGGCCGGGGATCAAACTGATGCATTCCCCAGGTCGCCCACGGGGCATCCCCGGCCTCCAGCAGCGGGCTCCCGGCATATTCCTGTTCGCGATAGTGCTCGGGGGTCAGCTCGAGAATTTCATAGACCCGGGATTTACTGCCATAGCGCTCCACACAATCCTGAGAGACCCGCCACAATTTGCCGGCCGCCTCAAAGACCGGCCCCCCCATCCGGGCGCTTTCAAGATTGTTCTGAATGATCGGGGATTCGGGGTGTTCCTTCCAACCGGAGGTGAGTTGATCGGAGGAAAACAGGTGCAGGGTCCGGTTATCCCGTGTAGATCCAAACAGCCACCAGCGGCCATCACGATGAAAGATCGTATTGTCGACCAAGTCGGTTTCCACCAACACCGCAACCTCCGTCCATCCATAGGGAAAGGCCTCGGCCCGGTACAGCCGGATCGCCCCGCTGTGATAGCCTTCGGGCAGCATGTAATGGTCTCCTTGCCACGCAAACACCTGGGGATAGGACAGGTGGTGGGGAACATCGAGAACCACCCGGTCATAGGTCCAGTCGAGACCATCGGGGCTTCGTGCCAGGCCGACCACGCCCTTGTGATTCGGCTCATCCATGATTTCAAAAAACAGCAGCCAGCCCCCACCGGGATCGGGAAACAGGAACGGGTCGGCGACAAATCCCGCCCCCACCCAGGGCACATCCGCTGCGGTGAGCACCGGATTCGGAAGGTTATTCAGCGATGCGGTTGCGGAAAAGGGTGCATCCCCGGTGAGGATACCGATCGAGAACTCATAGGGAGCAGAAGGCCAGAAGCGCGGTTCGACGGGAGGGGGCGTAGGTCTGGTGCAGCCCGAAACACCGAGCAAAAGCAGGAGACCGCCCAGACCGGGACGAAGGCGGCGGACTAGGTGATTCGCTATCATGACGATGGCCTCTCGACCGCCGCCTCTGAGGCGTCGGGGTTCATGGTTTTCCTGATCGCTTTGACCGACAAGGTGTCCCGGTCGCTCAAAAAGAAAAAGAGTCCGGGAATCAGGCCGGTGAGAATCACCGGATAGGTCAGGATGGAGACGGCAAGACAGGTTTCGGAGGGTACGCCGACCCGGGTGAACAAAAAGACGAAAGCTCCCTCCTTGATGCCAATGCCGAAGTAGGAGATCGGCAGCATGACGAGGATGATGACCAGCGGTACGAACGCGATCTCCTGGATCAGGGGAACCGGATGCCGGAGGGCCAGAAACAGAAAATGGATTTGCAGGATGCGGATACCCTGCAGGCAAAGGTTCCAAAAGATTACCTGAAGCAGGGCGGCGGGCCGGTCCCGGTAATCCTGAAAGGCATCGAACAGGGCATCGAGGGTCATCCCGGTCTTCAGGCCGAGGGCATGGAGGCGCGGCCAGCGACGCAGGGCATGGTCGTCGCGGCGGTACCACATGGCGAGGGCAGTCTTGATGCATCGGTAACGTTTGACCACCGGCGGCAGGTAAAACAACACCACCCCGAAGAGGACTCCCAGGCAAACCAGCGGGATCACCCACCGGATGACACCTTCCGGCAGGACGGCCCGGGCGGACACCCACCCAGCCAACACCAGACCGAGCAGCACACAGAGGGCCATCACCCGGTCCATGAGCATGGAACTGACCGTATGAAAAACCCGGTAACCGCGCTGGCGCAGCATCCAAACCCGAAGGGCATCCGCACCAATGGCGGTGGGGCTGAGCAGGGATAAAAAATTGCTGGTATAGAGCACACGGGTCAATTGGCCCACCGGGGGAATGTGACCATGGTGAGCCATCAACACATGCCACTTTTTTGCGCTCAGATAGGGCTCCAGCCAGATCATCAAAATCGGGGGAATGAGATACCGCCAGTCCAGGTTGGCGAGAACCGAGGTCACCGAGTCCAGCTCGATCGAACGAATCACCACGGTCAGACACAAGGCCACCACCGCGAGCTTGATCAGGGTTTTGAAAAGCGACTTGTTCATGAAGCGAGGGCCCGGCGGTAAACGGAGCAAAGGTGCTTGGCGTAGGTTTCGATGGAAAATGCCTCGGCCCGCTTCAGGCCTGCGGCCCGGAGGGTTTCGATGCGGGCGGGATCCGAAAGCAGGTCCGCAATTGCCGCCGCGAGAGCACCCGCATCCCCGGGAGGAACAAGAACCCCGCAGGTTCCCCGATCGAGCAATTCGGGCAAACCGCCGACATCGGACGCCACCACCGGAACCCCACAGGCCATGGCCTCGGCTCCGGCGTAGCTGAGCCCTTCACTTAGGCTGGGGATGGCCATGAGGTCAAACAAGGTCAACAGGTCGGCCCCCGCCTTGACAAACCCGGCAAACAAAACCCGGTTGGCAATGCCCAGCTCTCGCACCTGCTGTTCCAGAGCCGCCCGCTCGGGTCCGTCTCCCCCAATCACCAGCATCGCCCCGGGATGGCGGGCAAGAATGGCGGGCATGGCGGCAATCAGGGTCCGGTTTCCCTTCTCTTCGCGCAGCCGCGTCAGGGTACCGATGACCAGTGCCCCGGGGTCGATCCCCAGCTTTTCCCGACCCGCCCGAATGTCCGGTTCAGGCCGACGGCGGTACCGGTCGAGCTGAATCCCATTGTGGACAATGGTAATCCGGTCTTCGGGAACCGACCGGCCTCGGATCATGAACTCCCGCACCGCCTCGGAGATCGCCACCCCACAGGTGGTCAAGCGGGAGAGCAGTTTGTCCGCGAGAAACTGGTGGGGCTTCACAGCGAGCACCGCGTGTTCATGAATCACCACCGGTTTGCCGGTGAGATAGCCGGCCAACCGGCCGAAGTTGGCCGCATTGTAGCCGTGACAGTGAAGCAGATCCGCATTTTCCTGACGTACCACCCGCATCAGGGCGGGAAGGATGGACGGACTGAAGATGCCCTTGCCGAGATAACGGACCGGAATGCCCGCGTCCACCAGGACTTGCCCGGCCTTTTCTTCCGGCCGCAGATCCACCACCACCACATCAAACCCCTCCTCGCGGATGGGATGAATGCCATCGAGCAGGTTGAGCACGATGCTGGAGGGGTGCTCCCCATCCATGGACAGCTTGTCGATGGTAAAGAGTAGGGTGCGGCGATTCATGTCAGTCGTTGGTATTCACCCGGTTGTACAACGCTCCCCACCCGCGATCAATCCACATATTAATCCGGACAGCTCCCCAGGCTCGCATCGCTCACCCTGAGAGGGTGACTGACATGCCCACCAGCATGTGAGTCACCGCGTTGCGGCACAACCTGCCAGCGCACGCGAAGGTACGCGCGACCATAAATGTAGCGTGGGTCTCTAACCCGCGATTGTTCAGAATGCTTGCTGGTTGCCCGGAGTGTAGCGCCGATTTCCCTATCGGCGGCTTACCCCGCCCGCCACAACCACCAACGCCCATTCGGAGATGGGCGCTACGCGGGACCCGGGTGCGGACATTGCGAGCCCGGGAGACAGAAAAGCCTGTTCGTGTGCATTTGGTGGTGGGGGTGTTCAGTACAAGCGCACAACTCGCTCCGAACCAATCTCTTATTAAGTGCTCAGAACAGGCCCGGACCGCTCGCCCGCCCCGGCACGGCAGCACGATCATGAGCAAGGGGTTACAATGCTGTTGACAGTCGGTGAGGGGTACTCTACCCCTATTGCAAGGTTTGGACGTGGACATCATCGAAAGGCGGGGGCAGACGATGAATCGCATTATGCAGCAGCGAATGACACAGATCAGCAGACAGCACAACTTTCAGCTTTCCCGGCAGGGCCAGCAGCAAGCGGCCCAGCAGACCCACGGAGGCACCCAGCCTCACCCCACACCCCAGCAGGCATCGAGCCGAGATACGGCACAAACCCAACTTCGCTGATCCCGGCATCCGTGCATGGCTGATCGGCCATGCCATCGGTAGCCAACCCACGCCATGTCCTGTCTTTTTGTCTGCGCCGGGCTTTCGCCCGCTCTTCAGCGCACTTGGACCCTCCCGGCCCTCCATGCCGGAAAGGTGAACCGGATCGGCAGGGTGGAAATCACCGCATCCGGAAAACCCGTCAATACCGCCCGGGCCGCCCGGGCTCTCAAGGCCACCCCGACTGTCTGTTGTCCGGTGGGCGGCGAAGCCGGAGCGGCCTGGCTCCGCCACCTCCACCTGGAGGGCGGTATCGAGGTTGTCCCGGTCGCAGTCTCGGATCCGATGAGAACCTGTGCCACGGTGTTCGAGCAAACCGGGGCGGTAATCACCGAACTGGTCGAAGAGGCCGCCTGTCCGGTCGAGCACGAGCGGCGCCAGTGGCAGGCGAAGGTGGTCGAGCTTGCCGGGCCGGCGCCCATTCTTGTGTTGGCAGGAAATCTCCCCCCCGGGGTGCCTGCCACCACGTATGCGGACATCATTGAGGCTTGCCGCCGGGAAGACCTGATTACCGTTGTGGACGCCTCCGGCCCGGCGGCGGCGGAGGCCATCCGAGCCGGGGTGACCCTGCTGAAAATGAACCGGGAGGAATGGGAGCGGACGGCTCCCCTGATCCGGGAACCACCAATGCGGTGCGTCATCACCGACGGGCCGAACAAGATCGTCTGGACGGAGCATGGACAAACGCGGGAATGCCGCCCTCCAAACCTGACGGCCCGCAATACCACCGGTTGCGGAGATGCCTTCACGGCCGGGCTGGCCCTCGCCTTTGCCCGCACCCGTAATCTGGATCAGGCGGTGCGCTGGGGTATCGCCTGCGGCTCCGCCGCCGCCGTCACCGATCTTCCCGGCGAACTGGATCCCGCAGTGGCGGCAACCTGGGAACAAGACCTAGGAACCGGCAATTCAGCCCAGCCCCGGTTCCGCAGAGTGCGGCATGGTCAACGCCCATGAATTGGTTTATGGTTTAACCAATCCGATCCGATTGTAACTGATGGAAAATACCAAGACAGGAAGGACATTGATGCGCCCAATTCGAATCTCCATGCTCCTGCTGATCACCCTGGCCACCCTGCCCGCACAGGGGTTCTTTCTGTGGCAGGCCGAAAAGGATGGACACATCGTCCACCTCCTCGGAACCGTTCATGTTTTGACCGATGACTTCTATCCCCTGCCCGGCGAAATGGATTCGGTTTTTCAGGAGGCGGACCTGGTGATCTTTGAAACCGATTTGTCCCGGGAGCGGATGAAGGAATCGCGAAAGCAATTGATGGCGAGAGCGCTGTATCCGGATGGCGAAACCGTGGAATCTGATCTGACCCCGGAAGCGGGGCAGGCGCTCAAGGCCTATTGCCGCAAACAGCAGGTCAATTATCAGCAATTGATTCGGCTGAGGCCGTGGATGATCGCCGCCAACCTGACCCAGCTCGAACTGGTGCGGGCGGGGGCCCTGCTCGCCAAAGGCATGGATCAGCAGTACTTCAAACATGCGGAAGCGGCGGGCAAGGACCTCGGTTTTCTCGAATCCGCAGAGGGTCAGGCCGCGTGGTTTACCGGGCTCGACCTGAACATGCAGAGCGCCCTGTTGATGAAGACGCTCGATGATTTTCAGAACCTGCCCTCGATGCTGCAGCGCACCTATGAGGCCTGGCGGCGGTCGGACCTTGTGGCGATGAAGGCACTGGTCGATGACTCCTTTGAAGGCTTCCCGGAGATTCGCGAGGAACTGCTGATGCGGCAAAACCGGGAATGGGCGGAAGAAATTGAAAACCAGATCCTGTTTGCCGACCACCCGCTGGTTTTTGTGAAGTCAGCCCATTTGGTGGGGGACAACAGCCTGCTTGACGAGCTACAGGCCCGGGGTTTCACGATCCACCAGGTTGTCTCCGGCGCGGAACCCCCCGCCTCAGGGAGCGAGCAATAGGGGCAACAGTTCCCGGTACTCATCCGGTAACGCGGTCTCGGGAAATCGCTCAAGGAGGTCTCGCAACACTTGCAGGACCAGGTGATCCTGGCCGTGGAGGTGGTAGGCCTCAGCAAGGCGTAGGCTGATCGCAGTCTGGGCCTGATCCGACAGGTTGCGGCTTCGCCGTCGTGCCTTTTCGAGCACATTAGCAGCATCGGCATAGTTGCCCTGTTGGATCAGGATCATGCCCAGGGTATCCAGGGCCGCCGGATTGTTGGGTTCGAGCAGCGTCGCCCGCCGGGCCAGCAGCAATGCCTCGTCGAGGTTGCGATGTTGCTCCACCAGTAGGAAGGCGAGGTTATTGCAGGCCCGGGCATGCATGTTGTTGATCCCGATCGCCCGGCGATACAGTTGCTCGGCCTGGGGCATCATGCCGGCATGGCGGTAGGTATTACCGACCGCGAGCAGGAGGTCGACATTTTCCGGCTGCTGGGCCAGGGCCCGCTCCCAATCCGCAATCGCTTCTTCATACCGTCCCCGCTTCTCATAGAACTTGGCCCGGGCGGCAATTTCCAGATAGCTCATCGGCCAGGAAATGATCTCCGGGGGGCAGACCGTCAACATCCAGTACCGAAGTGGGCGGCACAAGAGCCTGAACCGGGAATACGAATACACCACCGGTCCATCCGCCCCTTCATGACAGAGGATCGTTTTGTTAACCCGATTGAACCCGACCACCACCGCGTATCGCCGGACAAACGCATCGCGGGTTCCCTCCTGGAACAGCACGATCACCGGCATCCCGGCGGCCACCCGGGTCTCCACTTCCTTCATGCTGCCATACTGGGAAAAGGCCCACAGGCCCTGATGATCGGAGAAGTTCATCATCTGCTCCTGGCTGGTGGCCAGTTCCATGCCGGTGTTGGCCAGTAATTGGGCCAGCTCTCGACGGGGAATCCGAATACCCCAAAACCGGAAAATCACATCCAGGGGCGCATAACCATATTGGCGATCCCGGTAATCAAAATCGTCGACGTTGGGAATGTAGGCCACCTCTCCGAGAGGTTGCTCCTCGATACTGCGGATGAAGTCACGCGCCGGCTTCGACGAGGTGGCGCAGCCGCTGAAGAGTCCCGCCAGGAGTACGAGACCGGCCAGGACAGCCAATGGGACAGGGCGCATCACCCGGCAAAGGTCCATTCTGTCATCGATTAAAATACGCTGAGCTGGTCAATGACACCCCTGACCCCGGGCGTGGAGCGGATCTGCGACTTAATTCTCGCCGCCGCTTCCTGGTTGGGCGCGGATCCGTACAAGGTGATGACGCCCTCCCGGGCACTCACGGAAATCGATTGTTGCACCAGCGCGGGGTCGGACTGAATCCGCCCCATCACCAGGCTCTCCAGTTCGCGGTCGCTCACCGGGCCGGACAAGTCACCGGACGGCATGTCAAGCGAGGAACAACCCGTGCACACCAGGGCCAATACGGCCAGAACACCTAGAACCCATCGCTTCATCTTCCTACCTCCATCATTAAGCTCCCCACTGCATTGCCCCGGTTTCCCACTTTACCCGATCGGATTTTTCGCCGGATACTGGACACCCATCGTCACGGCTGTATACTAGAATGCACATTACGTGGAAATCAACGACGTTAAGGAGGAAAGATTATGTCCCACACAGTACCCGATCTCGGTTATGGATTCGATGCGCTGGAACCGCATATCGATGCCAAAACCATGGAAATTCATCATGACAAGCACCATGCCGCCTATGTCGCCAAGCTGAATGCCGCCCTCGAAAAGGCCCCGGAACTGCAAGGTTTGAGCATTGAAGAGCTGATTGGTGACCTCAGCAAGGTCCCCGAGGCCATTCGCGGCGCGGTGCGCAACAATGGCGGAGGCCATGCCAACCATTCTCTTTTCTGGACCCTTCTCAAGGTGGGCAGCGCGGGACCGTCCGGCGATCTGGCCACGGCGATTGATGCTGAACTCGGCGGACTCGATGCGTTCAAGCAGGCGTTTGCCGATGCGGCCGCCAACCGGTTTGGCTCCGGCTGGGCCTGGTTGTGTGTGAAGGCGGACGGCAGCCTCTGCGTCTGCTCCACCCCGAATCAGGACAGTCCCTTGATGAAGGGTGTCGCGGAATGTCCCGGAACCCCGATCCTCGGGCTCGATGTCTGGGAGCATGCCTATTATCTCCACTATCAAAATCGGCGCCCCGACTACATCGCCGCATTCTGGAATGTGGTGAACTGGGAGAAAGTCGGCGAACTGTACGCCGCCGCCAAGGCCTGAGTCAGGTCAGGATACAAAGGATGAAAAGCGCGGGTTACGGCCCGCGCTTTTCATTTGGATCGAGGGGCGTCAAGCTCTTGGCCACCAAGAGTTCCCACCCTCTTCCCGGTAAGGAATTCACCGCGATCGCGAAGAGGGAGCAAAGGAGAACACCTCATGGGATGGTTTGGCGGAGACAAGAAAAAGGCGGCCCAAAAGGCTTATGAAGCCAAGATGAAAGAGGCCATGGAAGCGCAGCGCGGAGGCGATATCCAAGCCTATGCCGCACGCAATGAAGAGGCACAGGCCCTGCTGAAAAAGCTTCAGGAATACGGCTGATACCGTCCATCATCATGCCGGGCGAAAAAACCGGCAATCCTTGCGCCGAAGCCAGACCACGGTCAAAGCTGAAACCAAGACCACAACCGCCAGGCCAAACAGGGTTCCTCCATCGCCCTGAACCTCAATACCGAGCCTGGTGAGGTGAGCACCAATCGCCCCGATCATCACTGCGGCGGAGAGCAGCCCGCCATAGAGTCCAGTACGGGGAATCAACAGAAGCACAGCCGCCACCAGTTCGGCCGCACCGGAACCATAGCGGCCCCAAGGCTCAGCTCCGAGGGTTTGAAAGATGTAAACAGATTCAGGCGCCCCGCTGAATTTGAAGAACAGGGTTTGCAACAAAATGACGGCGGCGGCAAGGCGAGCCACCCATTCCAATAGCTTCATGATCATCCTCCGGTTTGATTCCAGGGTAGAGACGACAGGGGGTCAATGATCCTTACACCCAATTTCAGAATATACCCCCTCTCTATATTTCTCTATACTAAGACCCATGCTCAAGCGCCTATGCATAGGGATATGTGCCCTGCCCCTTGGTGTGGCATGGGCGCAGCCGTGTGTCATTCAAAACCCCGGTTTTGAGGCGGAATCCGCTTCGTGGAAATTCGACTGTTCGCGTGAGCTTGGATCCACGGCCTCGATCCATGTGGTTCAGCGGGATCTCGGAGGGCATACCCATTCGGGTGACTATGCCACCCAGATGATGATTCAGGGCGATGGCACCACCGGGTCGGTGGCCTGGGCTTCCGTTTCCCAGGTGATTCCCTGCATTCCCGGAAAACGCATGCAGGTGGGATACTATGCCCACCCCAGCCTGCTTCTGGATTCGAACCTGTCCTCGCGTCTGCACCTGGAACTCCGGGTGGAATTCTTCCGGGACACTCAGGCTGAACGCCCGATTCCTACCCACGCCACGTTTCGAACCCCGCTGACCGTCTCGAACCCCAATCCAAAATCCGCCTGGCTTCCGATCGTCACCTCGACCAGAAGCCCCCCGGCGGCCGCCTGTATGAAGATTTCGGTGGTTTTCTGGGCTCTCGACCCGAAACCCACGCCCGCAGTGGTATGGATAGACGACCTCGCGATGCGCATCACCGACCCAATCAGGGAGTGACGAGTCTCCCCATGGCCTGTTCCTTTCTGTTGACTTCCAGATGGGGGCTCCCGGTGATCGGCCTGCTCACCGCCTGCCGCCCGGCAACCCCGGACCCGGCGCAAACCGAAATGCAAGGGCAATCCCTGTCGGTTCTGGCCGAAGCCGTGCAGACCGTGGAACAGCACTATGTGGATGATCAGGTCACCGGGCAGAAGCTGCTGATTCGTTTGGCGGTGGAAGGTATGGTTGGCGAACTGGATGACGTGTCAACCGTGCTGACCGGAGCGGAGGCCAAGCGCAGCCCGGAGGAGTTATGGCTCCCGATTCCGGCATGGGGGGCGATTCTCGGACCGGACCGGGGCAAGGTCAGGATCCTCAGTGCTTTTCCCGGAGGCGCATTTTCCCGGGCAGGGATCCAGGCCGGAATGGAAATTGCCTTCATAGACGAAACCCCGGTCACCGCATCCATGATCTATTCCCCCCGGGGACCAGTACAGATGGCCACCACCGGGCCGGTGTCTCTGGTGGTGGGTCAGGGGGATCTGTTTACCCGTCGGAAGGTCATCCCCGATCGGGTCGGCATGGAGCCTCTGGAGGCCGTTCCATCCGCCCTCCCCGGAGTCACGGTCATTCGCCTGCGCTGGCTCAGCTCCGACACCTTGTGGCTCCTCAAGACCAAACTTCAAGCCCTCGCCAAGGCGGATGATCTAACGTTGCTCTTGGACCTGCGGGGGTGTGCCTCCCTGAAAGAGCATTTGGCCCGGGATATTCTCAGTTTGCTCATGCCCTCGCGTACCGAACTCTGGTCCGTACGAACCCGTGAAGGGCAGGAACCCGCTCTGCGCACCCGTTCCGGTCCGGAATGGGTACCGCAAACCATGGTGGTCTTGATCGATCATCAAACTTCGGGCACGCCGGAATTGATCGCGGAGGCCCTGAGTCGGTTGGATGGGGTAATCCTGGCCGGGAATACCTCGGCGGGAAAAGCGGTACGCCTGAGTCGGGTTGCCCTGGAAAATGGGATGTGGCTTTTCCTCAGCTCGGGATATTATCTCGATCCGGACGGTCGAAGAATTGGAACCGGCGGGGTGATCCCGGACATTCCCTTATCCGGGCTCACCAAGGACACACCGGATGCCCTGCTGGAGGAAGCGTTGGGTCTCTTTGATATCGCACCATCCGACGATTGACCACTCCTCGGCGCCATCGTCGCCTCCCGGATTACGTTGAGGCTCAATTCCGGGTTTTGCGGGAACGGACCCATTCCCGCAGATCCTGAACCGTGGCCGACCACGCCGTGGGATTGTTCCGCTCCCGGCAGAAGATTTCATACAGATCAAGGAAGGCTCCGCAGAACTGATCGAGATAGATTTGCCGCTCCTGGAATTTCGATACCGCGTCCAGCTTTTCACCTTCCGGAAGTTTGAGTCCCCGGAAGGCAAAGGTGGAGTCGATGGTGGTCGACCAGGTGCGCTCCTCGTCGAGGGCGAGGGTCAGCTTGGCCCGCCGCAGTTTTTTCCCGCTCATCAGGGCGGTTTTGGCCTCGGCACTCAGGCGTGGTTCGCCCTTGCGCACCACGGCTTCCTGGGCCCCGCCAGCCTCATTAAAAAAGGTCAGGGGGCCGTCGATCATGATCGCGACGGTACCGAGTTGATCCAGTACCATGGTTCCCCCGCGTGCTTCCGAGACAAACCACAGCCAGGTCAGAAAATCCTCCCCCGGGGTCACCGTGGCCTCGTCGTCATCAACCTCTGGAGAAAAGCTGGACGCCGACCAGTCCCGGGGATTGCCCGCGTTCCGAAGGATTGCCGCAGAGTCCGGGGTTACCAGGATCGGCATCATGCCAAGCGACTGTTGAAACGAGTGGCTGAGCGCATCCACCTGCTTGTCAGACATCCCTGAAGTATAAAGAAACCGTGTATCCTTGTGATACACAAAGTGAATGCCCTTGAGATTCGGGGGCATATCCGGCAGCAACCGCTCGGTGACGCGTTTTCGAATTTCGCTCCGGATCTTTGCACTTAACCGCTCGCGCCCCGAGGCTTCCAGTTCGGCAATTTCTTCCATCTTGCATTCCGCCCGCAGCAGCGGCTCGGGAATCTTCCGCTCCGCCTGCATCAGGGTTAACCGCAGATATCCGGCATAGCTCGCGGTGTCCTCCCGCAGATCCCGGTCCAGCAAATGCCGCCCGGTGACCCACCCATGAATCTCCCCGCTACCCAGGGTATTCAGGGGGGGCGCGGCATGACCGGCAAACTTTTCCACCGCATCATCCGGGATCGGGTGGGGAAAGGTACTGATACGACAACTGATCGATCCACTTTCAAATGACACGATAACGGTTTCCTTTCTGGAGGGAAAGACTCAGGGGCTTTTAAACAGTGATCCGGCGGGCAACCCTTTCATACCGGGAGGCGGAGTGCCTTTCATTTCCGGCAGCGGGACCGAATCAATCAATGACTGCTGAACCTCGATCTTGAGGTCTTCACGCTTTTTCCGAACCAGGTTTTTCACCGCTTCGGCGACCTTGAGAGAGGCCAGGCGCTGGCTCAGCATTTCTTTTACATGCGGTTGAAGCTCTCCCAAACTGTCGGGAAGGGCGCCGGGAAAGGCATTGCCTTCCTCGGCAAGAAAGGATTGCAGCTCCTCATCGGTCACCGTGACCTTGGCCGGATCGATACCCTCGGCCTTGATATAGGCCTGGTTGTAGAGGCCAATCCTGGCCATGGCAAGCTGGTAGTCCATGAACGCCTTCATACCGTCGATCTTTTGCTGTAATTCCTGCTGAAACGCTGCGTCCTCCCCAACCCCGGACGTCCGGGCAAGTTCATACAGGGTCATTTTTTCCAGAAACGGATCAAACACCTCCTGCCGTACATTGGACGACTGGGCATGTCGAAAAAAGGTGGAGCGGAATTCATTCAGAAACCACTCGTACGGCACTTCAAAATCCCCGACCCGGGCAATGACCCCGGAAGGCAGCGATTCCGGAATGACTTCCGGATCATCGGCGAACAGTGTCGACGGCGTCACCAGCCATAGCGCGAGAAATATAGGTTGGAATTTCATGGCAGGAAAGTGTGCGGACGAATGCAGGAATCAGCAAGCCAAACTCTCAGGACAGGGCAGATCGGAAGTAATCCGGCGGCGGCGCGGGCCGGGTGCCGGATTCAGGCCCGCAAATCCAGGGCGAGGAGTGAGAAATCGTCTCCGACTTCCCGGCCCGCCCGGTGTTCTTCAACGGCATCATGGATTTGTCGCACGAGTTCCTTCACCTCGCAGGACCCCTTGAGCTGGACCAGGGCCTGGAGCCGTTCCTCGCCAAACTCATCACCCTCGGGGTTCATGGCTTCAGTCAGGCCATCGGTATACAGGATCAGTTTATCACCACTGCCGAGGGTAAAATCCTTCTCGATGTAATTGGCTTTCTCCATCATGCCGAGGGCGGGACCGCCGTGGAGTTCAATCATTTCCGCCCGCCCCTGCTCCTCGCCATAGCAGACCGGCGGCGTGTGTCCGGCGTTGGCAAAAATCACGGTGCGGGTATCGATATCCAGCACGGCATAAATCATGGTGATGAAATCCTCTTCCGTGAGTTCCTTGATCACCACCCGGTTCAAATGGGTCATGAACGCCGCCGGATGTTGCAACAGGTCGTGCATCCCCGCGGAGTTGCCGCTTTTAACACTTTCTACTGCCATTTTGAGCAAGCTGGCAATCAGGGCAGCGCTGACGCCGTGTCCCGCGACATCCGCCATATAGAGTCCGATCCTGTGGTCATCCAGGCTGAAGACATCAAACAGATCCCCCCCCAACATTGCACAGGTCACATACATGTTGCCGAAGGCGATCTTGTCCTCGTGGGGAAAGACCTTGGGGAGAAACCCCAACTGCACATGCTGGGCCAACGCCATCTCCCGCTCTATTTGTTCGTTTCTTTCCGCCAGCATCAGGTTGGTTTTCTTTAGCAGGCTGTTGCGCTCCTTCAGTTCCTCACTGAGGTCATGAATCCGCAGCGATGCCAACCGGGTGCGCAGGTACATCTCGATCACCGTGGACAGCAACCCGCCAATAACCAGCCAGGCCGTAACCAGGGCTCCGATGACGGCGGTGAGCTTGGAATGGATGGTGCGGGCGGTGACATCCGCCCCGAGAATGGCCACGGTCTCCCCGTTGTCCGCTCGAATCGGGGCATAGCCGGAAAGCAGGTCCGGATACGGTGGATCGGGCGAGACCTGCTCATCCGCGGCGGGCTGATCCCAGGCGACCTTCATCTGGGGAATCGAACGGATATCGTATCGTGTGCCCGGTGCTTCGGAGACTTCATCCTCGTCGATCACGCCATTCCGATTATCGTCGGTTGCAGGTTTATCAACCAGGTAGACATAGTAATCCGGATCATCCGTCTGGGTCATGGTATACATGTATCGGATATCGGGATTGGCCCGGGCGATCCGGGCAAGGTGGGACTGGACACGTTGAAACGCCGGGGTTTGCATGGCCTCGATCGAGTCGATTCCCGCCAAATCCACGGGGTCGATTCCCGCCGCCGCCGCCACCGCCACCCCCATGGCCTGGGCCCGGACTTCGTCCAGGATCGCATTCTCCACCACCCGGTAAAGGCCTGCATTGATCAGGGAAACCAGACTCCAGACGAGGAGGTGACCGGCAACGCGAGACCAGCGATTCATGCGCCGCTTCATCACGCAGATTCCTCGGGGGCCCGATTCGCAGGCCTCAGGGATGCAAGGGCGTGTTTCATCGCGAACAGCCTACCCAACCATGGCGGAGGATACGAGAACATTACCTCATGGTTCCACAGCGAGCCGGTACAACAACAGTCCCACCAGGCGGGTTGGCATCAGGGTAGACACCCGGTAGGTGGAGGTGCTCCGGGCTGGGTCCTCGCCCGGAGCCAGCAGTTCAGAATCAATCCGCAACAGGGGCGGCGTCGAGCGAATCCGGTGGGTCACCCGCTCCGAAGGCTCGGTGCTCACCCGCCCGGTCACCGGGTCCACCAGCGTCCAGCGATCCTGCAATGGGTCGGCCGGCAGCTTGGGGGCAGCGGGTTGAGTCTGGACCAGTTGCATGATCACCACCTGATCCTGAAGGTCGGTGACCAGCCGCAGTTCATCATAAGCCTGGGGCCGGGGAGACTGATATCGCCGCAAGGTCAGACTTTGGTCCGGGTACGGGAAAAAGGTCAGGGGCTGGTCCTCGATCCATGCGGGTTGCCCCAGGCGATCCAGAGCCTCGGTCAGGGGCATGAGAAACGTGACCGATGCAAAAGTCGTGTCGGCCGAGCGGCGAAAGGGTTGATCCGAGGGGACGGCCTGGCCTTGGAACAGCTTGGTTACCTCGGCCAGCAAAACCGGGTCCATGGTCCTGGGCTGCGTGGCCCACCGGGTGGCGAGGGAAAGCACCCCGGCTTCCATCGGCGGAGGGTCGTCGGGGGGGGTCCGCTCGGCGGCACGAATCTGTTGGGCCAGGCGACGGGCCTGATCCTGAAGGGGTTGAAGGTCGACGCCGGGCGGAGCGATGTCACCGCACAAATCCAGCAGTTCCAACGCTTCCACGGTGGCGGCCCGAGCTTCGGCCAACAAGTCGGAACGCGGATCCGTTTGCCATCCCACGAGCGCCTCCGCGGCATGACCGACCCGGGTTCTGGCGCGAAGATAAGCCGGATGCTCCCAGTTGAATCCATCCGGAGCCTCACCTTCCCCCGGCCGACCGGAAACCACCACCTCCGGTTCCGGAATTGGGTTTTCCGGTTTCACCGGCAGCGATACTGCTGCATGAATGCGCTGGTCTCGCGAGCGCAAGGCCCACCACGCCCCGCACCCCACCGTGCCGATGGCCAACACCAGGGCCAGCAAAAGACTGCCCGAAGCCTCGGCCGCCGTCACCGAGGGACGCGGACGGGACGGTGGTAGGGTGGGACGGGAGGGCAGAGCAGATGCTTTGATTTGGAGAGGTGGCACTTGACCCTTGTCCGGTTTCGGTTTGATTCGCCGGAGCGATCGCTTGAGTGTGCTTTGGTTGGGCTCGGGCAGTACGCCAGGCAATCGTCCCGCCCGTACCAGTTCCAGATCCTTCCGTATATCCCGCCAAAGCTGAGGCCGATAGGCCCGATTGCGCACCAGCATTTTTTCAAGCAGCCACGCCACCGGGAGTGGAAACCCTTCGATCCGATCCACCGGATCCTCCAGTTGTCCGGACCGATGCCCTTCCATGGCGCCATCGCCGCCTAATTCCCGGAACGGAAGTTCACCCGTGGCGGCATGATAGAGGGTCGCGCCCAGCGAATAGATATCCGTTCGGCAATCGAGATCCGGCACCCCCTCTGCCTGTTCCGGCGACACATAGTTGGGCGTGCCTACAATCACCCCCGAAACCCGCTCCCCGGTTCGATGAATCCCCACCGCCCGCGACAATCCCAGATCGGCGACTTTCACCGCACCGGTATCCGCCTCGATCAGAATGTTATCCGGCTTGATATCGCAATGGATCATGCACTCCTTGTCCCAGGCATCATCCAGCGCCGCCGCCACCCCATCCGCCACCCGCAAGAGATCCGCGGGCGCCAACCTTCCGGCTCCGGCAATCCAGTCGCCAAGGGATTGACCTTGGATATACTCCATGACCAGGTACACCACGCCATCCCGTTCGCCGGCATCATAGACCTGCACAATGGAGGGGTGGCGCAAACGGGCCGTGTGTCGGGTTTCCTGACGAAACCGCTCGAGGGCATCCGGTTCCGTGAAAGACGGCGACAGCATCTTGATCGCCACCAACCGGTCGAGGGAAATCTGACGGGCCTTCCACACCACCGCCATCCCCCCCTCACCGAGTTTCTCGAGCAACTCGTAGCCATCGAGTGGATCCGGAACCTGATCGTGAGGCTTCTCCATGATGGCACTATGCCAGCGACCCCTTTGCGTGTCAAAGGGCGCCCATGACCACCGGATGGACTCCCGGTCAAAGAACCGGACCGGGAAGAGACAAGCTTGTCTCCCTCAAGCTTCCGGCTATGGTTGTTCCTGTGATTGTGCATCCCGTCAACAGTTCATGGACCCTGCTCGCCTTGATCCTTTGTGGATCCACGGGTTTCGCGGAAGTATTGACCCTGCCGGAGGCAATCGACCAGGCCCTGGTGCATAACCGGCGAATCCTCCAGGCCGATCTGCTGGTGGAGGAGGCTTTGATTGTCGCGGACTCCGCCGCCGCCGCGTTTACACCCCGCCTCGGACCTGAGTTTGGCACCCTGACCTCCGGGGAGAACGACTTTCAATATGCCGGTCTCCAGGCGCGCAAACGGTTCGTCAGCGGCGCCGAGGCCGATGCAGCAGGCGGCATGGAGTTTCGGGACGGGGATGATGGCGCCTACCTGCGATTCAGCCTTTCCCAGCCCTTGTTTCGGAATGCGGGTTCGCTGGTTCAACGGGAACCGGAGGTAGCCGCTCTGGAACGAGTCGCGGAAGCCCGCCGAAATGGCTACCTGCGCCGCGAAGATGTGGTGCTGGAAGTCGTACGGGGATACGAGTCGGTTTTGCGCTACCAACGGCAAGTCGAGCTGGATACCGAATCGGTGCGTCGGCTGGGCAGGCTCACAATCCTGACCCGGGCCCGTGAAGAGAATGGCGAGGGATCCCGGATCGATACCCTGCGCATGGAGCTGCAAGAGGGAGAGGCGCAAACCCGGTTTGAAAACAACCGCGAGCTTCTCCAGCTTGAACAGGACGATTTTCTAAATCTCCTCGGATTGCCTGGAGCGACTTCATTGACCCTGCATCCGCCACCGTTGCTGGACTTGGAACTGCCCCCCCTCGACGAGGCCGTGCAAGTGGCCTTGTCCAACCGCCTCGATATCGCGCAAGCATTGCAACAAGTGTCTACTGCCGACCGGCAAGTGCGCCTCGCTCGAAGGAATCTTCAACCGGATCTGCGGGCGTTTGGAACCTATCGACTGATCGGGGGTCAGCAAGGCCGGGATGAATTTGCCCTTGAGGAGGAACGATGGAGCGCCGGCTTTTCCCTTGCCCCCGATCTGGACCGGTATGAGCGGCGGGCCAATCTGCTGAGTACCCTGACCCAGCGTGACCTCCAATCCCTTGCCGTGGCGGACCTGGAGCGGTGGGTCGAAATTGACGTCAAGCAACAGGTCCGCGCCTATCACCGGGCCATGGCAAATCATCAGATTGCCGTCCGCAACACCGACCTCGCCCGCAAGCGACTGGAGCTCGCCGAGGTCATGTATCAAATGGGGTCGGTGGATAATTTTCATGTCTCGGATGCCGAAACGGCCTTTGCGGAATCATCGTCGGCCGAGTTGGCGGCCCGGGCAGAGGCCTCACTGGCCGGCTATCGGGCATTGAAATCCCTGGGCACCCTGGTGGAGGCACCTGATGCATTGCGACCGTGACCGCTGTCTGCGCATCGCGCTTGTCCTTGTCCTGTCTTTTTGCGGCTACGGGTGTCGCCGGGAAGTCCCGCAAACCTACCGGGTGGAGCTCCGGGACTTTGCGGTGTGGACCCAGGTGAATGGATCACTGGAGGCGGTGGAATCGCGGGCGCTGTATTCCACGGTGAGCCAACCCACAACCATCCTCTACCTTGCCCCTGAGGGTACCCGGATCAAACCTGGGGAGGTGGTGGTCGAACTCGACCGTTCACCGCTGGATCTTCAACTTGCATCACTCGAAAAGGATCGCTCGCTTGCCGAGGCGGAACTCCGGGTTCTCCAGGAGGCGGAACTTCCGCTGGAGTTGGACGATTTACGTCAGGAGATCGAGAAAGCCGCCTACGAGGCCAACCAACAGAAGGCGGTGGTTGACCGGACAGCCTCCCTGTTCGAGGAGGATCTGGTCTCTGCCTCGGAATGGGCATCCCAGCAGGTGCGGCTCGAGCGGATGGAAGCCGCCACCTCTGCATTGACCAACCGGCTGGCGTTGCTCGAACAAATCGTGCATCCGGCCCGTCTCCAGAAGGCCCAGGCCCAGCTTGAGGCGGCCCGCAGACAGTTGGAGCTGGTGGAGGAACAGGCCGCACAAACCACCCTCACCAGCCCGATCGAAGGCATGGTGGCGCATCTTCCCATGCACATGGATGGTGCTTACCGCACGGTACGGGAGGGTGACACAATCCTTCGCAACCAGAAGTTTGTCATGATCGCGGATATGGACACCTTGATTGCGGTGTGCGCGGTCCCGGAATCCCAGGTCGGGGGGATCGTTCCCGGCGCGGCGGCGGTCATCACCCCCACCGCTCTCCCCGAAGTGCAAATCGATGGCACGGTGGCATCCGTGGGCGAGCTGGCGGTATCCCTCCCCGGACGGGCCCCATGGCCCAAGGTGGTGACCGTCACCATCACCCTTAAAAGTACTGATCCCCGGTTGAAATCCGGAGCCTCCGTGTATGCCCAGGTCCTCACCCACCACCAACCGCAAGCCCTGGTTCTACCCAGGGCCGGGGTGCGATGGGACGAGGGTAAACCCTGGTGC
>JACKPT010000018.1 GCA_024233345.1 Verrucomicrobiota bacterium | reverse complement strand
AGCAATCGCCGTCGTTGACCTTCAGAAAGGGACACATACGGATCCCACAGCAACGACGCCAAATCGTATGCTGCCGGACCCAGTCGCATTCCCTGAAAGTCGATCACCACCAATTCCCGCCCCTTCAGCATCAGGTTGCTGGACTGGAAGTCGCGATGGATTAAAACCCGGGGTTGCGCGGCCAACAAGTCGCGGGCCCGCTGTAGTTCCATGAGCGCCGACTGTTTCCGGGACGCGCTCACACCGCGCAAGGATTGGACAAAATGGGTCATGAATACCTGGTGCTCCGCATCCATGCCTGCAGCATCCAGCGGAGGCATCAGACTGCAGGTTGGTTGGAGACCATGGAACCGCACCACGAACTGGATCGCACGGCGATACCATTGCAACAGGGTCCGCTCCGGCATCGCCGGAAATGCCGTCTCCAACGAGCGATCGCCGACATCCTCCAGGACGATCCGGCTGGCAGCCCGGTCGTGCTGCAACAAGCCGGGCACGCGCAACCCCCGCCGCTCCAGAAACCGCGTATGCCCGGCATACAAACGATTTTCCTGTCGGGCAGGATCGTACTGCATGATCATCACCGATCGTTTTCCGTCGCGCACCCGGGTGTAGGCGCGGGCGGATCCGCGCACCGGATAGGCCTGGATCATGGCGTGCTCCAACTGAAAGCCCGAGGGTATTTCGCCCTCTGAAAACGCGCTGCGCGCCGTTTGAACGATCGCTCCCTCGATTCGCCCGGCAGCTCTCGCTCCGGGGGCAACGATGCAGTTCCGCAAACAGGCCCCCGCCTCGACCACCGACCGGTCAAGCAGCACCACATGATCCAGCGAAGCGCCCTTGCCAATGACCGCCGTAGGGGCCTTGCAGACCATGCGTGAATGCAGGCCACCCCCGCCCCGCACGGGCCGGACCGGGGCGAGATCCTCGTGAGTCCGAAGATAGGAAGAGGGGGTTCCAATATCCGCCCAGTAACTTTTCCGGACCTCCACCGCGGCGACCGACCACCCGGCCTGCATCGCCCGCTCATAGGCCGTGATGATCGAGGAAAAGCCGTCGGGCAGATCATCGAGAATCCGGGGATTCACCAGATGCACACCGCAAAACGTTGCGGTACCGGGACCCCCGGGGGTGGCAGAGCGAAAAGACAGGACACGTCCATCCGCCACATCGATGGACCTTGGTCCTGTCTTTTTCGTCACCCAGGCCGAAGCGATGGTATTCTCCGGTTGGTAGGCCCGGACAAGGGGCCCGGGTGATAGATCGAAAACCACATCGCCATTGATCATCCAAAACGGCTCGCGGTCAAAAAACCAGGCGGCCTTTCGGACCGCTCCGCCGGTACCGAGAATGTCCGGTTCGAAGGAAAGGGCAAGCCGTAACCCCGGTAGCGGCTGCGCGATCACTGCAGAAAGAATTTCACCTGGCCGGTGATGGAGGTTGACCACCACATCACGGACCCCCCATTCGCGAAGGGTCGCGAGGGTGCGGAGCAGGAGGGGGCGATTCCAGACGGGTAACAGCGGCTTGGGAATTTGTCGGGTCAGGGGGTGAAGCCGGGTCCCGAATCCCGCCGCCAGAACCAGCGCCCGGGTCGGCCTAACCATACAGCAAAGCCTTTTCACGCCGGGTCCGGAAAGCGGAGGTATCCCACTCTGCGACGATGTCCTGCCAGGCAATCCCAGCCTCCAGACCATCGCGGACCTGGTTCGTGCCCATCAGTTGATCAAAAAAATCCCGACGCAGCCCCGCGCTTTGCCAGAGTCCTTCCGGGCCAAGCTGTTCGCGAAATCCGTCCAGTAGCGCCACCGCAGTGGTCACTGGCTGGCAGATCCCGGACTCCATGACGGAAATTCTAACCCCCCCGAGTACTCGTCCCGTTTCGATTTGCCAGTGGGGATGAAAGGCCACCCCGGCCAGGTTCTGTTCATTGAGCCAGTCCGCCAATCGCTGCCCATCAACCCCTTCACCCCCCACCCATTCAAACGGCATCGGGCCACCCCGGCCATGCGAGAAGGCCGGGAGGGCTTCGAAGCCCACGGTCATCGGATAACACCATGCGGTATGGAGGTGACGAATGCCGGGTGATGGCGCACTCCAGCGCCACGCCGGAACCTCCCAGATCCGATCCTTTACGACCGCGGGGATCACCGTCAGGTCGAGTCGCAATCCGAGGGTATCGGACAGGTAACGCGCCACCTCCCCGGGGGTCAATCCATACACCATCGGGCCGGGAAACTGGCCGACAAAACTGGTGAAGCCAGGATGAAGATCCGGACCGTCCACACACTGCATCCAGGGGGTCGGACGATCGGTGACAATCACCGGCACGTCTTCGCCTTCGCAGGCATCCAGGACCTCCATCAGGCTCGATACATAGGTATAGCACCGGGTGGAGAGGTCCTGCAGATCGATGATCAGGACATCCAGTTCCCGCAACATCGCGGCAGTCGGGCGGGCTTGACCGCCGTAAAGGGAATAGACCGGGATATCCCAGGCCGGATGGCGGATCTCGGGAATCGCCTCGCCCGCGCCAGCCCCACCAAAGTAGCCATGCTCAGGACTGAACAAGGCGGCCAAATGGCAATCTGGAAAGGACCACAGGAGCTCGGCGGAATGGCGACCGCCAGCATTGAGACTGGCGGGATGAGCCAGCAGTCCCACCCGTCGGCCGTGCAACAGCACCGGATCATCCGACAGCAACCTGTCCATACCTGTCATCATGTCGCCAACCGTGGCAGGTTTGCCCGGCCAGTGCAATCCCCGTGCATCAACTGCCGGCAACGATCCCGTCCTGCTCCTTCTCCCCTTCACCGCCCTTGCCGCATCTCCCTTGCAACGCCGCAGCGGTTTCACTGAACAAGACTCGTTTCTTTGGTTATCTTGACCAAGCGATGAACGGTTTATCATTGACCCGAATCCTATTGGTCACCGGGGCGTTTCTGCACTTGGCCACGACCCAGGCAATGGCGCGCATCGACCTTGCGACCAACCACTTAAGTGATGTGTGGGAAGTCGCCTACGGGCAGGGACTGGCTCCAGAAGGCGATTCGGATGGGGATGGCTTCAGCAATCTGGAGGAGGCGATTGCCGGAACCGATCCCCATGACGGGACAAGCTATCCCAGATCCTCTTTTGTGACCCACCAGGACAACCAGATTCTCATCCGCTTCGATACCATTCCCGGCGTCCAGTACCAGGTCGAGCTTTCCCCCAACCTCAGCGATTGGTTTCCGGCAAGCCCGACGGTTTCCGGTTCCGGTCATCAACAGGAGATCTCGATGTCGCTGGAAGACACCGCGATCCCCACCGAGCTCACGCTTTCCGTCTGGACCGGCCTGACCGGCTATGGCGTCGGCGTAATCCAATCCTATGTGGCCACCGGTTCACCGCCACCCGACTTCGTGCGTGAAATCTCCCTACTGAATTTTCCCCCAACCAATCCGGATGAAGAGCAATTCGGCCGCTACATTGGTGGCTGGTTGATCCCGCCCGAAACCGGGGTCTATACCTTCTGGTTGGCCAGCGATGACGGAAGTGAATTGTGGTTATCCACCAACAGCCTCGATGACCACCTTTCCCTTGCCGCCTCGGTACCGGGATGGACCGCCTATCAGCAATGGGACAAATATCCAGAACAGCAGTCCCTCCCGCTCGCCCTGTCCGCCGGTCAGCGGTATGCGTTTAGCGTCTATCAACGTGAGTCCTATGGCGGCGATCACTTGTCGGTAGCCTGGACCCGGCCAACGGCGCCCCCCCAGTCCCGGGATCTCATCGGCTGGCCCTACCTTACCGCGATCGGCCAGAGCCTGCGCGAACTGGATGCCGGGGGTACCCTCGCCTTTCGACTGACGGTCAGGGAAGTGGATTCGGATCAGGATGGCGTTTCCGATTATGAGGAATCCATGCTGGGTCTGAACGCAAACCTCGCCACCACGACCCCGCGTCAACCGGATTACGATGCCGCCCTACGCATTCTCGGCAGCGGCAGCGCCGTGACCATCGGTGCATCCACCCCCCGGGCCTACGAAGCGGGAGCACAAGCCGGGGCATGGACGGTCTATCGCTCCGGAGGAATCGATCCGATCCGGGTCAGCTATACAGTCTCCGGTACCGCCCAGCCGGGCTCCGACTACCTGCCGCTGACCGGCACCGTCGATGTGCCAGCGGGCACCAAGGCGGTTCACATTCCCCTCGAGCCCCTACCCGATGGGGTGCTGGAACCAGCCGAGACGGTGGTGGTCACCCTGCTCCCCGGAACCAACTACAGCCTCGGCACCCCGGCCAGCGCCACCGTGACCCTGGATGATGCGGAAGATGTTCTGTATGTCGCCCAGCTCCGCCCGGTCACCGCATTGCTTGGCGGCGGGTCCGGGATTGCCGCGGTACGGCGTACCGGCAACGCACTCGGGAGTGTGGTCAGCCTCTCCTTTGGCGGGCTGACCAGTCATCAGCTCGGTTCGGATCTTCTGGTCTCCAGCAATGGCAGCATGGGCACCACCGTTCTGAACCTTCCCTCCGATCAGGTGGCCTCCTTGGCCTGGACGTTTGACGGCACCAATGGGTTGACCCGTGAAGACATCCTCAACGCGCTCGATGCAGAAGCCCTGTGGGTGCGAATCCGCAGCGAGGGACAGCCTGGGGGGGAATTGGTCGGCCAACTGCTGCGGCAGCCGGGCTGGACGGTCATGCCCGCGCCGCCAACCCCACCGCCCGCCCCCACCAACGCCGACTCCCGGGCCGAGGCCGCACGATTTCTTGCCCAGGCGACCTTCGGCCCCACAATGGAGGACATCACCGCCCTGACCTCCACCACCTACGCAGCGTGGATCGATGCCCAACTCGCCCTGCCACCGACCCTGCACCTGCCCTTTGTACAGGCCCGGCGGGCTGAACTGCTGGCCCGCGAGGGCAACGATGGCTGGCAAGGCCCGCGCCATGAAGCATGGTGGCAGCACGCAATCACCGCACCCGACCAACTTCGACAACGTATGGCGTTCGCCCTCAGCCAAATTCTGGTGATCTCCCAGTTCGGGGCGCTCGACTCGGACCATGAAGGCGTCACCCTTTACTATGACCGCCTGCTCGCGCTGGCCTTTGGCAACTACCGGGAATTGATCGAGGAGGTCACCCTCAGCCCGATGATGGGCACCTACCTCAGCATGATGCGCAACCGGAAACCCGACCCGGTTACCGGGCATGAACCGGATGAAAACTATGCCCGCGAAATCATGCAGCTCTTCACAGTTGGACTGACCGAGCTGCACCCGGATGGATCCCTCAGACTGGACGAGGAAGGATTGCCCATTCCCACCTATTCCCAGGAAGACACGGTTGGGCTGGCCCACATCTTCACCGGGTGGAGTGCGCACTACGACCCCACCAATCCCCCGACCTGGAGCAATGGCAGCATCGCCGATCCCGACGATTGGTTTCAGTGGGGCTGGGACGCCATGCGGCCCATGAGCTTCTATCCGAACTTCCACGACACCGAGGACCGGGTGATCCTCGGCAACACCCTGATCCCGGCCGGGACCAATGGGTATGATCGCTTGAGCCAGGCCCTCGACACCCTGTTCAATCATCCGAACCTTGGCCCCTTTCTCGCCCGACAACTCATCCAGCGGTTTGTCACCAGCAACCCCAGCCCCGGATACATCCACCGGGTCGCCGCCGCCTTTCACGACAACGGTCAGGGTGTGCGCGGTGACCTCGGGGCCACCCTGACCGCGCTGCTCCTCGATCCGGAAGCCCGGCATCCCGCCGATCAGGACACCATCAGCAACGGCAAACCCATGGAGCCGGTCTTGCGGCTCACGCGCATGCTGCGGGCGTTTACTCCGAACGCCCCGTTTGCCGCCTCCGGCGATGACCGGCTGTTTCTCAACTTCCAGTACGCAATACCGGAACAGGCGCCACTCAACGCCCCCTCGGTATTCAACTTCTTCCAACCGGTCTATCGCCAACCCGGCGCCATCGCACGGGCCGGCCTGTACTCCCCGGAGTTCCAGATCTTCGCGGAAACCACCGCCATCGGGCAGGCCAACCTCCACTACAGCATCATCAACTGGGGGCTCTGGATTGGCGAACCGGAGGGGACCAACGACCACGTGGTGCTGCAGCTCAACCTGGATCGTGAAACCGCCCTCCTCGATGACCCCGCCTATTCCACCCCGGCGGAGGCCCAGGCCGCCCTGCTCAATCATCTCGATCAATTGTTGCTCTGCGGCGGCATGACCTCAACCCTGCGTGCCGATATCCAGGGCGCTTTTGATGAGCTTCCATCCTGGTTTGGCTACACCGCAGACCGGCAACGCAGGCGGGTTCAGACCGCCCTTTATCTGATCCTCAATTCACCGGAGTTTTTTGTGACCCAATGAAAACACCCCCTTGCCCCATATCCCGACGACGCTTCATTGGCCAGACCGCCTGTGCCGGCTTCAGTTTAACCGGAGTGCTCTCCACCATTGGAACCCTGCGCCTGTTCAACGCCACCGCATCCGCCCAGGGCCTGCCCGGTGACGACAGCAAGATCCTCGTCTGCCTGTTTCTGTATGGCGGGAACGATGCCAACAACATGCTGGTGCCCCGCGACCTCACCGCCTACGACGCCTACGCCCGTGACCGGGGTATTCTGGCCCTTCCCCGGGACACCCTGTTACCCCTGAATCTGCCTGCGGATGACGGACGGGAATTCGGGCTGCACCCTGCGATGGCTCCGCTGCAATCGATTTTCAACAGCCAGAATATGGCCATGATCTGCAATGTCGGCACCCTGGTCGCCCCCCTGACCAAGGCCGAATACCAGGCGGGGGGCGCGGCGGTTCCGCCTCACCTCTTTTCCCACAATGACCAGCAGGTGCAGTGGCAAACCTCCCTGCCCGACTCTCCCAAGAAGGTCGGCTGGGGCGGGCGCATGGCCGACCTGCTCCAATCCCTCAACGCCGGGTCCGACATCTCGATGAATATCTCCATCGCAGGCTCCAACTTTTTCCAGGTCGGCGAGGAGGTTGTTCAATACCATGTAACCCCCGAAGGCAGCATCGGACTCAGCCAGCATGACGCCACCTGGAGCCCGGTGCTCGAGGGGTACCACGCCCTCGACCAGATGCTGGGACGCAGCTATGGCCACCTCTTCGAGCAGGAGTATGTCAATATCTTCCATCGTGCCGTGGCCAACGACACCCTCCTCAAAACCGCACTGGAAAATGTACCGGACCACCTGGATACGTTTGCCAACAGCACCCTGCCCGATGGCAGCCTCAACCCGGTGGCCCGGCAATTGCGCATGATCCTCCGCCTCATCGAGGCCCGACAGACCCTCGGCATGCGCAGGCAGATCTTCTTCGCCGCACTCGGTGGATTCGACACCCATGACGCCCAACTGGAAGATCACGATGCCCTGCTCGGTCAATTGAGCAATGCCCTCGCCGACTTCTATCATGGCACCGACATCCTCGGCATCGCAGACCAGGTCACCACATTCACCGCCTCCGATTTCAACCGCACCTACAACAGCAACGGCAAAGGTTCCGACCACGCCTGGGGCAGCCACCACCTGATCTTGGGCGGGGCGGTCCAGGGCGGACAACTCTATGGCGAAGTGCCCGTACTGGAAATTCAAGGCCCCAATGACACCGGTACCCGGGGCAGTTGGATTCCCACCGTCTCCACCGACGAGATGGCCGCCACCTTGGCCCGCTGGTTTGGCATCAGTGAAACCGACCTGCCCATCGTACTGCCCAACATCGGGCGCTTTGCCCACCCCGACCTCGGCTTTATGAACCTCGCATGAAACGGCTACTGATTCTCCTGAGCGTCCTCGCGGGCATGGCGGTGCTTTGGCGGATCGGGGCGGTGACCCCGACATCGGGGCCCGAGACCTCGGCGACTGATGCCCCCACCATGCCACCCACCAGCCAGCCCCCGCGCGTCATACCCTCACCGCACTCACCCCATCCGCTCGCGTTCGCTTTTGGCTCCGACGCAACCCCGCCAGCTCGCGAGCCCGCCGTTCTGCTCGAGCTGTTTCAAGCTTACCGGCGCGCCAGCGGCACCTTTCCCACCGCCGAAGACAACCCCGCCCTGATGCACCAACTCACCCGCCCCGACGCCCGGGGCCGCCAACTTTTTCCCGCCACCCATCCCCGGTTGAATCCGGAGGGGGCATTGGTCGATGCCTGGGGCACCCCGTTTTTTTTCCACCACCTCTCCAGCATGGATCTGGAGATCCGATCCGCAGGTCCCGACCGGGAGTTCTACACTGAGGATGACCTGGTGGCCTCGAGCCAGTAGCCCATGGTTTAAGAATTTGCTCCCCCATGCTCCACCGGTACAGGCAGATACGTCGAGCCCCCCCCGCACCGAGGGTTTTTTTCGTTCCATCCTGAAGCGTTTCCGGTAATCGTAAGGGCATGCATCTTCATCTTTCATTGTTCCAAAGGAATCGCTCATGAACACGCACATGCTCATCTTCATGGGCTACGGGCTGCTGGTCGGCGGCGCAGCATCCTTTACCGGACTCGGGGGTGGATTCCTGATTATGCCCCTGCTGCTTCATCTCGGATATTCCCCCTCCAAGGCCGCCGGATCATCCTTTGTTGCCATTCTGGTCATCTCCATTTCCGCCATCGCCGCCCATGAAAAACTAGCGCATGTCGACTACAAGGCTGGGTTGCTTCTCGGGTTGGGCGGAATCATTGGCGCACAATTCGGCGCACGATTTCTCGAGGGCATCGACCCCCTGCTCTTCCGGCGAATTTTTGCCGTTGTTCTGATGGGCCTGGCCGTCAACTTGCTCTGGAATCGCTGATATGCCCAACCCGAAAGACACCCCGTTTGTCCACCTTCACTTTCATACCGAGTACAGTCTTCTCGACGGCGCGACCAAGGTCAAGGAGTGCACCAAACGCGCGGCGGAATTGGAAATGCCGGCCCTGGCCATTACCGATCATGGCTGCATGTACGGGGCGATAGACTTCTACGAAAAAGCCAAAAAAGCGGGGGTCAAACCAATCATCGGCTGCGAGGCCTATCTGGCCTATGGCAGCATGCACGAGAAAAAGGTCAATGAGGTCACCGGATCCCAATCCAACCACCAGGTGCTGCTCGCCGAGGACAACATCGGATACAGCAACCTGGTTCGTCTGATCTCCCTCGCCCACCTGGAAGGCTTCTATTACAAGCCCCGTATCGATCTCGCCACCCTCGCCAAACACAGCCAGGGCCTGATCGGCACCTCGTCCTGCATCAAGGGAATCATCCCGGAAGCCATCCTCGCCGGGGACAACGAAAAGGCCCTCGACCTCACCCATCAGTGCATGGACATCTTCGGCAAGGACAACTTCTATATCGAGCTCCAGAATCACGGTTTCGAAGAGCAGATCAAGGCCAACCGGGTTCTGCTGGACATCGCGAAAAAAACCGGGCTCAAGGTCATCGCCACCAATGACGTGCACTACCTCAAGCGCGAACACTCCGCCGCCCACGATGTCATGCTCTGCCTGCAAATGGGCACGGTCTTCAGCGACCCCAAACGCATGCGGTATGGATCCGACCAGTTCTATATGAAGTCGGGGCGGGAAATGGCGGAGCTGTTTCGGGAAATCCCCGACGCGATCCGAAACACTCTGGAGATCGCCGAGCGGTGTAATGTCGAGTTGCGACTGGGCAAGGACCTCCACTTCCCCGAATACAAGGTTCCCGAGGGCTATACCCAGAAGCAGTACCTGATCAAACTCGGCAAAGAGGGCCTGACCCAGCGCTACGGCATCCAGGACTTCGAGCACCCGGCCACCGATATCGACAAACAGATCGCCGAGCGGTTTTTCTATGAACTCAGCATCATTGAAAAGACCGGGTTCATCAATTACTTCCTCGTGGTCTGGGACTTCATCAAATACGCCCGCGATCAACATATTCCGGTGGGTCCCGGACGAGGCTCGGGGGCGGGATGCATTGTCGCCTACGCCCTCGGCATCACCGACATCGACCCCCTGAAGTATGACCTCATCTTCGAGCGCTTCCTCAATCCGGAACGCATCTCCGCCCCCGACTTCGATATCGATTTCTGCATGCATCGGCGCGAAGAAGTCATCGAGTATGTGAAGCGGAAATACGGACAGGAAAATGTCGCCCAGATCATCACCTTCGGCACCCTCGGCGCCAAAACCGTCATCCGCGACCTCGCCCGGGTTCTCGAAATCCCCCTGTCCGAGGCCGACCGCCTCGCCAAGATGATTCCCGAAGACCCCAAAATGACCATGGAAAAGGCCCTCGCTGAAAATCCGGAATTCCGGGCCGCCTGCGAGAATGAAGAAAACGCCAAACGGATCATGGAGTATGCCCCGGTCCTCGAAGGGCTGCCTCGCAACCAGGGTATTCATGCCGCCGGGGTGGTGATTGGGGAAAAACCCCTGATCGAGATTCTGCCCCTGTCACGCGACAAACACAAACAGGAGCCGGTCACCCAGTATGAAATGGGACCGATCGGCGAGGTTGGCCTGCTCAAGATGGACTTCCTCGGGCTCAAGACCCTGACCATTCTTCAGGAGTGTGTCGACCTGGTCAAAAAAACCAAGGATATCGATGTGGATATCCGAAACCTGCCCCTGGATGATCACCTGACCTATGAATTGCTCAACCGGGGCGACACCGTCGCGGTGTTCCAGGTGGAAAGCAAGGGAATGCGCGACTTGCTTCGGCGGATTGCCCTGAGCAAGTTCGAAGAACTCAGTGCGATGATCGCCCTGTACCGGCCGGGCCCCATGCATCTGATCGACGACTTTATCGAGCGCAAACACGGTCGCACCAAGATCAAGTATGACCACCCGCTTCTCGAGGAAATCCTCAAGGAGACCTATGGGATCATGATTTATCAGGAGCAGGTCCAGAAAGCCGCCAACCTGCTGGCCGGGTTCTCGCTCGGCGAGGGCGACAACCTCCGGCGGGCCATGGGTAAAAAGAAAGCCGAGGAAATGGTCGCCCAGAGACAGAAATTCATCGAGGGCTGCCAGAAGGTCAACAAGATCCCTCCCAACCTGGCCGGGGCGATCTTTGATAATATCCAGCGATTTGCCGGCTATGGTTTCAACAAATCCCACAGCGCCGCCTACGCAATGATCTCCTGGCAAACCGCTTATCTGAAGGCCCATTACCCGGTCGAATTCATGGCCGCGAACCTCACCGTGGAAATCAACAACTCTGACCGGATTGCCGAACTGATCACCGAATGCCAGGCCATGGACATTCCCATTCTCCCCCCCAGCGTCAATGAGAGCGATGTCCGGTTCACCCCGGTGGACAAGGGAATCCGGTTCGGCATGGCCGGGGTCAAGAATGTGGGCACCGCGGCCGTCGAGGAAATTGTCAAGGAGCGCATCCGCGATGGCCAGTTCAAAGGCCTGGTGGACTTCTGCATCCGCATGGACTCACGGGTGGTGAACCGCAAGACCACGGAGAGCCTCATTTGCTGCGGTGCCTTTGACTTTACCGGAGCAACCCGCAGCCGCCTGTTTGCCGGCCTGGATTTGTCCATGAAGCGCGCTGCGGAAATCCAGAAGGATCGCCAGGTCGGACAGTTCTCCCTGTTCGATCAACCCGGCATGACCGAGCAACCGGAGGAAACCGCCGACGACCTGCCGGAGCTCCCCCCCTGGCCCCCGAACAAGGAATTGTCATTCGAGAAGGAGTTGATCGGGTTCTACATTTCCGGCCATCCCCTCGCCGCCTATGAGCATACCCTCAAAACCTATACCCTCGCGGATATTCCCGCACTGCAGGAATGCGACCCCGGCACCATGACCCGGGTTGGGGGGCTGGTCTCCGGCTTTGTGAAAAGATTCACCAAGAAGACCCAGGAACCCATGTGTACCTTTGTTCTTGAACAACTGAACGGTTCCATCGAAGTCACGGTCTTTCCCAAGTCCTTCCAGAACTTCGGGGTCTACATCCGAAACGAGGCCGCCCTGCTGGTGTGCGGCAAGGTGGAAAAAACCGATCAGGGGCTGAAAATCCTGGCCTCCGAAGTCTACCCCCTTCAGGAGGCGGGCAAATACTTTGCCGAGCGAATCAGCCTGCACATTCCCGCCGCCTCCACCACCCGCGAAGCGCTTCATGACATGAAAAACCTGCTCCGCCATCACCCCGGCACCACCCCGGTGATGATCTGCGTCATCCAGGCCAATGGCGACAAGGTCTTCATTCAGGCCGACCGGGGTTACCAGGTCAACCCCTCTCAGGCCCTGATTCATGACCTCGAGAAACTGCTCGGGGAAGACAGCGTGTTTGTCCAAGTCAATCCCCAACCCTGCCTGCGAGCCTCCAGCCGGGAAAATGGCCGGCGGATGGCCTATAGCGGGCGGTAGAGGTCAACGGCAAATGTTTTCCATTTGCCGACCCGTGGTTTTCGCATAGGATATTCGCAGAGGTCTTATCTGCATGGTCTTCAAACGCGTTAAAACGATGTTCAGCAAGCCGACGAAGGACCTTCACCGGCTCAAAATCGCTCTCGAAAAAGGCCAGTATCAGTGTGAATCCTGCGGCTTTGAGGAAGCACTCGCAACCCTGCCGGCGTTGGAGTTTCGTAAATGCCCCAAGTGTGGATTCAACAACTTTATCCCTTATCACATCCATGATTTCCTGCTGTATGCCCCCCTCGGTATCGGTGGCTACTCCAGCATCTACAAAGCCATTCGCAAGGAAGAAGAGAAAAGTCTGTTTGCGGTCAAACTCCTCCGCACCGACCGGGAGTTTGACGAGTCGGAAGTTCAGGCCTTTCTCTACGAGGCGGAAGTTCACCGCTCGGTCACCGCGCACCCGCACATTGTTGACTATGTCGAGCACGGCGAACTTGAAGGGGAGCGATACTATGCCATTCGCTTCATCCCCGGCACCACCGTGAAAAAAATCGTCGAAGAACAGGGGCGGATTTCCGAAATCGACACCGCGACCTGGATGCTGCAGGTACTCGAGGCCTTGATTCATATTCGCAATCACGGATACCTCTACCGGGATGTCAGTCCTTCCAACATCATGATTCAGGATGCCGGCCGAAACGCCTGCCTCATCGACTTCGGGCTCGCCCTCCCCCTCGATGAAGCGGAACGCGAGAAAGCCCAATCCTTTGTCGAGGGAACTGCGGAGTATATTCCCCCCGAACGCATTCAGGGCCGGGGCGAAGACGAGCGGAGCGTGATCTACAGCCTCGGCCTGCTGATGTTCTTCATGCTGAAAGGCGAGTCCTACATCAAGGCCGGCGACCAGAAGGCATCCGCCCTCAAACACGTCCAGGGTCTCCGCGTGGCCTACAATGAACGCCTGCTCCCCGACAACAGCGAACCCCTCGCCCACCTGGTCGGAAGGATGATCGCCTCCAACCCGGAAGAGCGCCCGGAAACCTTCGAAGCCATGACCAAACTGCTCGGCGCAATGGCGGGCGCATAGGTTTCGGCGTTCAGCAAAGACATGGCGGAGAAACCAATCGCTGGGCCACAGATCCCCGTTAACTCATAACTGTCGAACTTGGGCTAACCGTCTTTCACGCTATCTGACCCTGCCCCCTCTCGTAGCGCATCATTGCCCAAGATATATCGCTCCGACCCATTACCCTAAGATGTCTGCCATTGTCAGGGGTTTTCCATTACCCGTCGTTCCAACAAAGGTAGATATTTTAACTGCGCTGCCCCAACACTCCTTGGAATCAAAACTGCCGATCCACCGTTGCGCGTCAGCCGTCTCCATCTTACGAACGCACACCTTGACGATGTTGCCGACAATGCGATTCCTGTCGAATACCCGATGGACGGTTGAATCAGTTATGAACGATAGTCCGACATATTCATCCCCGTGACCAATAACGGCGACGGGCTTGCTGTTTCTTTCATAGGCCATATAGTCATTTTCTTTGACTCGTAGCACGCGGGCCTCCTCTTTATCGCCGATTCTGTACGTTGCGTGGCGTTGAAGCACGAGTTGCTCCCGGAAAGGCAACTCCAAGTAGTCTTCACACACCTGAAAACAACGCTTTACGCTCAACGACCTATGCTTGGGGAGATCCTTGTTGAGGGCGAAGAAGCGACCATACACGCCAAGACTTGGTCCCAGCCAGTAACGCGCCTGTGTAAGGGTTCGATACTCGGTTCCGGAAGGTAGATGCGAGAATACGTAACACATGAATTGCAGGAGTCTTTCCCGATGCCCAAAGATCTCATACCCACTGTTTGTATTTTGCATGTTGGGGGCGAAGCGCACGTTCGCCGCATCAATAATGTCGTAAAGGGAGAGATACTGCACCCCGGCAGATTCCCGCTCACGATGAGCGCCGCCGACGAGAGTCGCGGCAAAGGCTAAATCTTTTTCCAGGTCGGGAATTACGGAATATCGACTCTCCGGACGGGAATTAATGCACTTGGCGATAATCGCCGCTAGGTAACTTGTGTTTTGAAGGTTTTGGTATTCCTTGTTTTGTAAAATATCCTGGCTGTCTCCCGAAGGGAAAGCCTCTCCCGGGGCAGCAAGCGCAAACATCAGGGCCCCCACCGAGTAGATGTCAGAATGAAAAGATGCTCCTCCCAGATGATTGTCCCCGGACTTCCTCTCCGGTGAGCAGAAATCGCGGTCCTGATCGGGCAGCGGTCGCGAGGGCTCTCCACTGCGCCAGAAGCCGGCATAGCCAAAACCCATAACCTTTAGATTCTCAGCGTCTGGGAGCTCGCCTGACTCTTGTTTCCAACCAGGGAAGACAATATACCTCGGGCTGAGAAACGCATGAACAATGTTCCGGTTGTGAATTTCTGACAAGAGCTTACACAGGGTTATCCCGATTTGAATGATCCACTCAGGAGGAATTGATATTATCTGTTCGATGGCCATGGAAATGAGATGATCCAAACGGTCACCGGCCACGTATTTGTTGATTAGCGCCGGAGGCTTGAAGTGTAGGCCCCCTGGGATGATGACCTCGCCGGCCTTAACCCCGTCTGGAACCCCCTCGAAATCTTCAAGTCTGGAAAGAAGCTCAGATTCGTTCTGCAGGTAGACTGTCCCGTCATAAACATCCATGATGGAAATGTCGGGAATCTTGATAAAGTACTCGTCATTGGAGTTCTCAAGTGTGCCGTGAAATGAGTGGCCTCCCTTCGCGCCCGTGTGACGTTCTAGGCGACAAAATTTGAGCTCCCGACCGTCAACCTTAACGGTCATTGAGGTATGGGAATCGTTGCCAAGGGTCGCAATGTACTGTGATGCAGCCAATCGCGGATGGTCGTTGAGAGAACTATGCTCACCTCTTGCAATCGTGTTAAGCGCCGCAGGCTTTCGCTCTTTTTCACGCTTAACTTCCTCGGCAATGTCCCTCCCGAGGGCGTCTCTGCAATATGCTGATGCGCCAGCAGCATCGGGAAAGAGCTGGTGGACATTAATACCTGCTGAATAATCCATGTAGTCGAGGCAGGCGGTGCGTTCACCTTCCGGTATCAGCAGCTTTATCAATCGAATCTTCGTGTCGTCACCATGAACAGCCCAACGCTCAACTGGCTCGTCATTTGTTGAGAAGGTAAAAAGGCCATGCTGCGCAATGATGCGCAGGTCATTGAGTTCATCAGCCTCGTACAAATAAAGATCGTCTGTGAGCTCGGTTGAGGGGTCTTCACACGGCAACACCTGGAGATCATCTGTATTGAGGCAGTAAACAACGCGGTAGCTCTGACCGATTTTGTTTTGAGCGACGTGTGCGAAAGCAAAGTAGAGGGCAACGAGAGGTTTCCGTGTCCAATCAAGAAGTGGGGTTCCCAAGCCGTGATGTTGACCTAAAGCCCACACAAACGTTTCGTCACTCCCCAACGACTCATAGGTTCGTCGACTGAGAAGATTGCGACTGGCGCGCAAGGGATTTTGCACGGAACTATGAATTCGACCACGACTGTACTTAACAAAATTACTGAGATGCTTTTTGCGTAACATTTCGCGTGCGCTCTTGGGTAGGCGCTCAAGGCTTCGCGCAAGACTTGAGGCAAGTGGCGCATCCATATCATGCTGACCTCGAAATATATAGCTCCCCGAACGAATCGGTTTTGTGTTGACGAAGTTAATGAAATCATGTGTGTCACGAAGAATGCATACGCAGAAGCCATTCTTCCGAGCAGACGGTTTTAGTTCGTCCAATACATCTGAGGTCAAGTGTAGTCTCCTGTAAAGAGCCCATCTGGTAGAAGTGGGGCAGGCTTAAAGAGTGGGATCATTAACGAGCGAGGTCAAGCCTTGCAATAGTCAATTGCCCCTCACCATGCAGTCACAACGTTCTTGTAGGCGGCTGAGTTCTTTTCGATTCGCGCTCAACAACTTCCACCGCTTTCCCACCGTGGCTCCGTCCTTGTGCCCCAGCCTCCGACCGATCTCCCGGTTCGACAAGCCGCATTTCGCACGCAAGCTGACCAGCAGAACATCCCGGGCCTCGGATTGACCTCGCGGCAGAGAGGTCAGGCCGTAGGCCGCCAGGACTTGATACATGACTTGCTCCGGATCCAGTCCTGCCTCCTGTCGCCGCATCGCCACATCTTCGGGATGGCTGATTCCTTCAAGAGATGTGCGATGCTCCTGTTCTGCCCATTGCCTGAACGCGTCCGAACCGATGGCCTTGCTGGAAGCCGTCATCGCTGCCTCAAGATCTTCGTCCGCATGCCTCAACCCATCTTCCACGTACCTCGCATACCGAGCGTTTGCGTTTACCGACATCATGGCAAGCAAGGGCTCACAGGTTACCCAGGAAACACGTCTCTTCCTATTCACATACCCCGGGTAACTGCTCCAGCGATATGTCTGCAGGGCGGATTTTCGCACCTGGAGAGGCTGCTGCGCCAGGGCCGCAATACGAACCGGATTCAAATGGATATACCGCGATACACCCAGCAGGTAAGCATCCCCATCGACCAGCGGAGCCTTGTAGCGCCCTCCAAACACATGACCGCTGACACCGTGCCGAACCCGAAACCAGGTCGAATAGCTGCTCTGTAACCGTTGCATCGCCTTGCTGAGATTCCCCTGAGGTGTGCACACCAGCAGATGGTAGTGATTGCTCATCAGTACAAAGGCGTAAATTCGCAACCCATCATCCAACACAACCTCCTCCAACTTCTCGAGGAAACAGCGCCGGTCAAGATCGTCATGAAAAATAACGCCACGACCCTGACCGCGAGCCATCACATGGTAGATCGCGCCTGGATACTGGATTCGCAAACTTCGCGCCATGCAGTCAAGATAGGTAAGTCAATTGACAATTGCAAGGCCTGACCCCGTCTTGACTCTTCGGGTTAGGCTGACCCCTTACCTCCATTATCTGACTCTGTTCTTTTGGAATTCACCAAGATGTAGTATCCTACTACATTCGCCGCTACAGCGACAGGGGTAAATAATATTACGCTTATGTATAGCCAACCGTAGGTTCTTCCAGGAAATACCTTATTTACAAACTCTAACCCTATCTCTGCCGATACATTACATACAGCAGTAAGACCAAACAGTATGGATGCACATGCAATTAATAATATACAAGGCTGATAACCGAACCTGTGCATAGCCCTTAAAGAAATAGCAATAATAAATACATTTCCAAGTAATACTGATACCTGCGCTATAAGTTGAATATTCTCCACAGGAGCTCCTCTCACTCATCATCGGGTAGATCTTCGCCGGGGTCTGTTTCTTTCCACAGCTTTTTCGCCAACCACTTACAGCATTTTCGAACTATTCCTTTGGCGGGAAGAGGGGCGAGCATCATATCTTTCATCGCATCAGAACATGCATCAACCATTTCATCATTTTCCTTATCAATTTCTTCCGCTTCTTCATCAGATATGCCCATCACTTCCCGATAAATTCTCTTTCCTTCTTCAGTCCCACCTCCCGATATACCAACCATTCCCAAGAAGTCATAATACGAAGCAGGGGAGTTTAAGGAGAACCTATATGTGCTTAGAAGATATTTTACCTGCTCTACAGCAGAACCGATCACTGGTTGCTGATAATCGCGCACTAGATAAAACGGGATAACACTTGCATGATCCGACAACTTATCAATGGAGCACCATGACATTACTTGAGAACTATAGAATCTGTAGCCGTAGTAATTCAGTCCCCCTGATGCATCATACTCCTTCGAGCTGAACGGATACCGGATGGGCAGTGTCGAGCTGTTCACCAGGACTTTCCCGAACGGATCATACTCAATTCTTGCCACGTCCTGCTCTGCACCATCGGTCAGCAATGCCACATTCCCATTGCCATCGGCGTGATAAATATACCAGGGCTCGGGATCGCCAGTGTAGGCTACGGACAGAATGCCCCCGATGCCGCCCGCGCCGCCGATACTCCCGGAGAGGTCAGGGCCGTGGACGTAGGATTCGAGGACGGCATCCGACTCATCGAGCACCCGCATAACGTTCCAGTTGTCGTACACGTATCGGTTCGTGGAGCCGATGCCCTCGACCCACTCGATCCGCTCACGACGACGACCGAGGCCGTCGTAGCGAGACTGCATCAGGACCGTGCCGGAACCGGCGTCCCGCACTTCGATCAGCCGGTTTTCCTCGTTCCAGGCGTAGACATGTTGACCGTCATTGGTGAGGTTACCGTTGGCGTCGTAGCCGTATCCGGCATCCATGGCCGTCGCGGACACGGTGGAGGTGGCGGCACGGCCGAAGGGATCGGTGAAGACGGCGGTGTAGGCGTTGGAGCCAGCGACGACCGGGAGGTTGGTCACAGCAAAGGTCGCGTTCCCAAACACGGTCCCAGTGACGCCGTTGGCAACGACCTCCCCTTCGCTGGTGTTGGCGTATCCGATCATGGCGAGGACACCTTCCCATCGGGAGGTGGTGTTCTGGTTGAGACTGTTGAATCCGTTGCTGGTAATCAAGCCGTTTCGGTCTTGGATCAGGGGGTTGCCGGTCTTGTCGTAAGTGTAGCCGAATGCATACCCGGGGCGGATCGAGCCGTCCTCGTTGTATGCCTGAGCCCCGACGAGCTGGCCGATGGGATCGTAGGCGTAGTCAATCCGCCAGCCCCCTTCCCGGGTCACCTGGGTTCGGAGATCGGCGTCGTTAACCTCGTAGGCGAACTGTCGCAGCACGTCGGCGGCGGAGGTGGCGTGGACGAGGTTGGTGAGACGAGCAAGGGCGTCGTAGTCGTAGGTCGAGACCGTCCCGTTTTCCCGGTTCTTGGCCGTGACCAGCCGCCCCTGGTTCAGGTAGTTGTAGGCATTGGTCAGGCCGTCGTAAACGACTTCATCAATCCGGTCGAGGTCGTCGAACCGATAGGTGACGGCATAGGCGCCGACGGCAAGGTTGATGAGACGGTTCCCGGGGTCGTAAGCATAGGTGACGGTGTCGCTTGCGAAGGGTCCGTCCACCGAGGTGGCGGGGGCGCACCCCTGGGCATAGGCGTAGACGGTGGTGCCGATGCCGTCGACCATGGTGAGCATGCGGTTGACTTCGTCGTAGGAGAAGAAGACATCCGCGTCGGTCGCGTAGTCGATGTTGGTGAGGCTGCCCACCGCGTCGTACCGATACAGGGTGACCACCCCCTTGCCATCGGACCGGGAGGTCAGGCGGCCTTCCGCATCGTAGCCATAGGCATTGGTAGTGCCATCGTTGTAGGTCTTGAGGATCTGGCGGCCTTCGACGTCGTAGGTGAACCAGGTTTCGTTTCCGGCCTGGTCTATCAGATTGGTGAGGTTCCCGACGGCGTCGTACTGGTAGGTGACGGTGTTGGTGGCGTTGTCGGTCTCGGTCAAAACCCGGCCCACGGGATCGCGTGTGTAGGTCGTGGCCCTCCCAGCACGGTCGATACGCTGGACGAGGACGGTGTTGGAGTAGACGTTGAGAGTGGAGGAGCCGTCGGGATAGTGGGTGCTGAGCAGGCGCCCTACGGAATCGAATGTGTTCGAGACGGTGATCCCGTTGGCATCGGTGTGGAGGATCAAGCGACCGATGGCATCATACACATTGGTTTCGACCACGAGTCCGGCCTGGAGGGTGCTGGTACGCCGCCCGACCGCATCGTAGGTGTATTCGGTCGAGATTCCGTTGGCATCGATACGCTCGATCAGCCGGCCCACGCCATCATACACATTGCTGACGACGTGGCCCTGGCAGTTTTCCGAGGTGAGCTGCCGACCCATGGCGTCGTAGGTGAAGGTCGTGGTTTCGTAGAGGGCATTGGTGACATGGGTGCGATTACCGGCAAAATCGTAGGCATAGCCTTTCCAGTGGCCATTTCCGTCACGGATGGCCTCCAGTCGCCCGCCCGAACTATCGTAGCGATAGGCCGTGACCTCTCCCAGACGGTTGACCTGGGTGCGGACACCATCGGGATCGTACTGCCATTCGCGATAGGTTCCATCGTTGCTGTACGTGGTACGAACCAACCGCCCGATGCTGTCGTAGGTATTGGAGGCCACGAGCCCGAGGGGAGAGGTGGAGGAGCGCAAACGCCCCAGGGCGCTGTAGCTATACGTCCGGGTTGCTCCGGCGGGATCCACCCGCGTGGCGGGATACCCGTAGGCATCGTAGGCAAATACCGATGTGCCTCCGGCACGGTCGACGACCTGGGTTTGTTGACCGTACAGGTTGTACCAGATGGAACGCTGGGTTCCGTCTGCATAGACAACGTTGGTCGCCTGGCCCCGCCAATTGTAGGCGTAGGTTGTCACCTCGCCCGCAGCATTGGTTTCAGCGGCAAGCCGGTCGTAGAGGTCATAGCCATATGTGGTGGTATTGCCGAGTGGATCGGTCATTGAGGCAAGTCGGCCCCGGGAATCATAGGTGTAGGTGGTGACATGGCCGTCCCGATCACGGTGCGCGATGAGCTGGCCGTGAAGGTTGTACGCGTTTGTGGCGTAGGAGCCATCTGGATAGTCCCGGCGAACGACCCGATGTCGATCATCGCGGGTGTACACATTCGTTCCACCGGATCCATCCACCGTCTTGCTGAGATAAAACGGTCGGTTCACATCCGTGAACGTATTCGAGGTTAGGCCGCGGGCGGCATTCGACACCGTCACAATCGCACCATAGTGGAGGGTTCGTGTATATTCGGTGACCCGCCCCATCTCATCCCATGATTTTTTCAGGAATCCGATTTCACCAAACCCGAAGACCTCCTCGTACTGGTTGCTGGACACATAGCCCACCCCATTGGTGGCGGTGGCTTCCTGGCCGGTCTGCTCGGTGTAGGATAGGTAGTTGGTGTTGCCATCGGCATCGACCACGATCCGGGAGTAGGTGTCATCGACAATGGTCAACCGGCTGAGTAGCGCGGTGGTAGCCAGGGAATATTCTTCGTAGAGTTGCCCGGAATAGATGTTGTTGGTCTGATAAACATACCGAATGGCGCGCCCCGGGCCTTCATAATGCGGATCTTCGGCGGTTTCCAGCAACGGACGACGCCACAGGTCGTTAGAGGGGTGATAGTAGCTGTAAAAGGCCTCGGTTCCGCCCCCGTACTGAACATTGGTCAGCAACACGTTCATGAACCCAAGGTTCTCGACCCAACCGTAATGGTAGGTGGTGGTTCGCCCATCACTCAGGGCAACGGAGTCGAGGATCCGATAGGGGTCAATCACAGCCAGCGAGTTTTCATTGTAATTCGTAGAGTCGTCGTAACACCAGACGGGATTGTCAGGATCGATTTTCCACACTTCCCCGGTCGTGTAGCGGGCAACGTACTTGTATTGATGAAATCCGTTGGTCAACGATGTGGTCAACGTCCAGTTGCTTCCCCCGGACAGGGTCATTTCCTGAAGACTCCAGCCATTGAACGTGCCACCGATGAGCACCTGGGTTGCGACGCCATCGGTGTAGGAGAACTGAATTGTACCCGCCGGTTCGGCGTAAGGAAGCATCCGGTAGGTGAAGTCAACACTCTGGTTGGTGTTGGGACCCTCCACACGAGAGAGCAGGCCGCTGGTGTAGACATAATCATACACGTTGGAATACGGATCGATCAGCCGCTCCATTTGATAGGTGTAACCCGAACCTTCAGCCTGTTGGGTGAAGTGATATTGCCGCCCATCGAGAAACGTGAGGTAGAAGTTGGTGCCATCCTGCCAGACGCGCTCATGGGTGTTTGCGAGAAAAGTCATGTTTGACGCGGAAGCGCTATCGTACGCAAAATTGCCATAGAAGCCGTTGGGATACACAACCCGAATGCTGGGGCCATAGGCATTGGTGCCGTCATCCAGAATCGTCCAATTCCAGTTGTGTCGCCAGTTGCCCCCGTCCCCCAACACATTGTTGAAGTAGATGTGAGCGGGAGGTTGCCAACGAGTGACATTGTACCGAGTCATATGGAACCCAATATCGCCAACTTGATAGGCTAGTTGCATATCTGTAACCGTCCGTTCCGCGCTGCCGGAATATGGATGGTATGGATTACAACCAGATCCGCTGCAGCCGCTTGAACTCTGGCCAGAAGCAGGCGGCCCCTCCCCCCCATTGGGATCGTTGTTCGATGGAGAACCGCCGCCGCTTGATGGATCGGGCGGCGGACATGGACATGGCGTGCCGCAATTTGGCGGGGGTGGAGGGGGCTGGGGCGGATTGCCGCAATTGGGATCGCTTCCCGGATCGGAGGCTCGACAGACTCGACCCATGCTCGTCACAATAAGCATTGCCATGGACACCCGTAGACAGAACGAACGCAATGTCATTTTGCCACCTCCATTGCGCGCATGACTTCACGCTTTCCGTCCGTCGGACGGCCTCCAACCCAAAACTCGAGAACCTCTTCCGCCCCTCCATACCGAACCACCACAGGGTAATTCCCACTGTGGGGCCCGGCCTGGAAAGCAATCTCGAACACTCCGTCTTTATCCGCGATGATCGAATCTGCCAGCTTCCCATTGACCCGGCCGCCATGGACGACATAAACAAAAACAGCTTTCCCCTCAGGGACCTCCGGTTTTCGGAAGCGGAGCGTCATGGTTTCAAGCGCGTCCGCCTCTTGAATGGCAAAATTCCCGGAACGGTTCACCAACCGCTCTTTCGCGCGATTCTCCCTGAGAAGCTCTACTGATAACACCCCTCCACGGGGATTGAATGCAGACTGACTCATTTGGCGACCTTCCTGCTCGGATCGGGTTCCGCCCTCAACCATGACCTGTTCTTGATCCACATTCCGATAGCCAGCCGGAACATCAGGCGCTACCGAGCAGAAAAGCGCGGTAACGCAAACAGCAACAATCCAAGGTTGTTTCTTCACGGCAGGGTTCCTCCATTGACGGGGTAGGTGATCACGATCTGAGGTGGCGGGTTGGATACGGTGGGGTTGGCGCCGGCCTGGTATTCTTCAAGGTTGGTGTAGCCATCCCCATCAGGATCGGCGAAGGCGTCGTACAGGTTGGCGATCTCGTTGCTGGAGAGGGCCGAGGTATAGAGACGAACATCGTCGATCATGCCCTTCCAGTGATAGGTATAAGATGGGTCGTTTCCCCATCCGATCCGGACTTCAGATTGCTCGGATGGTGAGAAGCCACCAGTGGCCGATGCGACCTCTACACCATTGAGATACAAGATGGAGGATGTCCCGGAGACCGTTACAGCGAGATGCACCCAGGCTCCGGTTATGGAGGCCGTTGCATATGGATAGGTTAAGGGGGATGTACAATCGTCAAGCAAGGCGGCCACAGCGGGAACATAGTCATCATCGTGCCCCAGCCAAAAACCGTCGTAGTAGCTCCCGCAGGACCCCATATCCGCGATTAAGGTCGGATAATCTGCGGAATAGGACGGATCGAGATATACCCATCCACACGCCGTAAACTCACTTCCTGTTAACATCGCAGGAGACTGGAGAACACGCACGTAATCATCGCTTCCATCAAATGATAAAGCTCCACCAAGGACTCCCTGGCCCCAGGCTGATGTCGACATATTCATCAACTCGCCGTCATAGCCGGACATCGCCGAGTTGACTGCAGAAGTACCTGTCCCATCATCGAACGGCCACCAGCCCACGAGGGAATCATGAAAACCGGACAGGGGGTTGAGGCCATAATCGACCTCCCATCCGTCCGGCATCCCGTCATGATCCGTATCGGCAACCAGAGGGTCTGTCCCATGCAACAGCAACTCCTCTCCATCTGTCAGGCCATCGTCATCTGTGTCCGGGTCTTGAGCGTCGGTATAGGTCACCAGATATTCACGGGCATTACAGAGATCGTCCTGATCGTCATCGATCTGGGCGTTGCCGAAAGCATAGTAGCGAAAAGTAACTTCGGAGGGCTCCGGGATGCCTGCTTGTGGCAGATCGCTCCAGCTTGTAAGGGCATTGGTGGACTGAAGGTTTGTTTCGGCAATCACCCAGCTCAGGTCTTGCCAGGAACCTCCCGCTGGTAACACTGTGGACTGAGTGGTCGAGTAAACTTCCCAGATTTGATTGGAGGTGCCTGTCGGCACATCCAGAGTCAGCACATTGGCATTCGTTTGTATGACGATCTCGATTAATTCGACGTCATCCGCAGAACTAACCGGCAAGGTCAACGCCATCACCCCCGCCGAGGCCAGCCAGATTCGCAACAGGTGCTTCATGAGAATTCCTTTCAAAATGAAGGCGCTTAGGGCCAGGTATAGGGCCGCTCCTCGGTCCAGGACAGTGGGTTCGTCGTATTATTGAGGAAATAAAGTCCGACACCGGGAACGAGGACAAGATTCGTTGCGGCACCCCAACCGCCTCGGGTTTTCCCATACGTGTCGTAACTTTGCGTATCGTCATCCCAGAGGTAAATGGAAGCACCGCTTGCAGAAACTTGTGAAAGCGTTGTATTGGTCCATGGAATTGATACTGGATATGGATAAGTGATCATCGTGAGATTGGTCACAAGACTGAATACTGTACTTGTGGAGCCCAAATTAACCGGGATCAAACCACCATACCCAAACTGCACATCTGAGGTCACACCTGTGGGAGCTTTCAGAAACAATCCCCGGCCTCGATAAATGATATTGGTTCCCGGTAACCATCCGAATGGAAGCTTGTTCTCCGAAACATACTGTTGTTGGGCCGAATCCCAGAGAAGGGCCGAACTACCGATAGGCATCAGGCCTCCGTCAATATCGGAAATGACGAACATCCCATTTGTTTCCGCAGAATCGATGGCCACACCGGTCATCGTCAAGGCGCCAGGAGGGATCGTCCCCCGGTAGACCAGACACAATGTGGAAGACAAACCATCAATGGACCAGACAACAGGCACCCCCCAGGCCACAAGAAGGACAATGCACAAGAAACGCTTCATACTGTTCCTCCACGGTGTTCCGACCTTGACAGCAAGGCCAATAATGCAAACGCATCGGGGCGCTTAACAGACGCCATATGCATTAACGCTGAGGCGATATATCGAGTACGCTGCACGATCGTATTTTATTACACCTCAAGCACCATTCATGTCAAACAATGCATTGTTAGAATTCTGCGAGACGGCGAACGGGGCGTAATATAGGAAAAGACCCTATAGCGAACCAAGAATTATTCTTACCGGCACACAAGAGATCCACTATATGTATTTTTGGGGGTGCCTGGGGAGTTCTTCACCACAGAGCACAGAGGAATTGAGGATTGGAAATTTTTGATTGGGGGTTAGTGATTTGGGATTGATTCGGAAATAACATTCTCCACCAGGCATGGTTCGCATCCATCTGACCCTTGAGTCATTGCTCCGTGCCGTGGCTCCTTGAGCTGAATCTTCGGTGGGGGGGCATCACCACAGAGGATCATAGAGAAGGGTCACAATCTTTGCTTCCTTCGCTTCCTTCTGTTCAAAACCTTCGTCAAGCGGGCCGCCCGAACCCCTGTCCCGCGTAGCGCCCATCTCCGAATGGGCGTGGTTCTTGTGGCGAACCGGGTAAGCCGCCAACATGAAAATCGGCGCTACGTTTCAGGGACCGACGCCACGCCCATCTGCGGTTATCCAAAATCCGGAATTCACCACCGAGGCGTACAGAGCATGGTGAGGAATGTGTTCTACTGTATGAGCTTCTGGGCTTCAGCTTCGGCCCGGCGGGCAGCCTCCTCGTTTCCGGCGAGGCGGCTGACCTCGGCGTAGGCTTGCCAGATCTCGGGCTGATCGGGGGCATAGCGGATGGCTAGTTCGTATTCTTCCACCGCCCCCTGCAGATCACCGACGGTACCGAGATATTTCCCGAACAGGGCCCGCATCGTGCCGGATTGAGGGTACAGGGTCAGGGCGTGGAGAAGAATATCTCCGGCATAGTCAACTTTCCCCGCCATCATCGCGAGCGTGGTCATGCGGTGCAGGCCCCAGAAATTGCCCGGGTCGAGTTCGAGCAGGAACTGGGTCTGATCGGAGGCGGCCTGGAGGTTGCCTTGGTTGAACAGGGTGGAGGAAGATGGTTCGATCACCGAGACCAGTTCATTGATGACCGCGGGGTGATCCGGTGTCCGCTGATACGCGGTCTGTAAGAGGTTGACCATGCGGTCCTGATCGGTATCACGATACAAATTCGCTTCGAGAACATTTTTCAGGCTCTCCCGGTAAGCCTCCACCTTGGCCCTGGCTTCTTCCGGCATGGAGGCAACCAGGTCGTCGGGAAGATCAGTAAAGCTGTCCAGCAGCACCTTCTGATTTTCAAAGGTCGTATATTTCAAGGCACTCTTGGGGGCGGAGAATTCGACAAAAGGAAGATTGTCTTCATTCATCGGTCCGGGCTGATGGAAGACATCTGTTTTACGCCAGTCGCTGACAATCATGCCAATCAAGACCTCCACCGAGTCGATCCCAAGGCCATTCAGCGAGGCCTTGACGGAAGGAACGGCAAAGCGCGCCTGCAGGGTGGCATAGTCCAGTTTCGGTTCATCCGGAAACCCGAGGATCAGCGAATCTTCCCCGGTGAACATCAACAGGGAAGAGGGGAAAACCTCCGCAAAGGAACGAAGGATGGCCATGTAGTCTTCATTGGACAATTCATACAGCGGCACATACTGGCACATCAAACCACCGGGCTTCAGGCGTGTGCGGGCCTGCCGAAAGTGTTCCACCGTGTACAAATGATTGGCTCCGGCATGCACCGGCTCGAAGGGATCGGAGGAAATCACATCATAGAAGTTCGTGGTACAGAACAAATGGTTACGACCATCTCCCACCATGAAGTTCATCAGGCGGTTGTTCATAATTTCATGGTTTTCCGCACCAAACAATTCCGCCACCCGCTTGGCGGAAGGCTCGATTTCCACCACATCGAGGGTCCAGACAGGATAGGTACTGAGCGCCCCGAGCGTCACCCCGGCCCCGAGACCGATATTGACGACATCACGGGCATCGGGGTGAAAGATCATCGGCAGGTGACCGGTCATACGCTGAAGCATCATACTACGGGGAGAGGTATCGGCCTCGACCTTGCCGCCGCTGGAATAGAAACGGCGTTCATCGGACGTTTCGCCAACCGAAACGGTAGTGGTTATTCCCTCCTTGTAATAGAGAATGCGCTCACCCTGGATCCGATCTTCCAGAATGCTTTTCCCATCGCGAATAAAATTCCAGGGGGAGAAATGTACCCCGGTGGCCATCAAGCGCTGGTCCCACTGGGGTGGCATGACGAAGGCCCAGAGGATGGCCGCGATGCCAGCGATGGCGAGGACGGCCCTTGCACCCCGTCCTGCCCCCGAGGCCTTGAAAGCATAGACCACCGCAAGCAGGACCGAAGCGGCGGAAACCCAGATCAGGGAGAGCCGGATGCCCCCCAGTTGCAACAGCACAAAACTGCCGAACAGTGAGCCGGCGATGCACCCCACGGTATTGGCGGCGTAGACCCTCGAGACTACCAGGGGGGCGTTGGGAACCAGGTCACGTGCCGCTTTGGCGACAGCGGTAAAGGAGAGGCCCATCAGCAAGGTGGGCACGAGCAGAAAAGACAGGGCAATCAGGCATTGGGCGGTGAGCATCACCGGCCACGAAAGCCCGTACTCGATCAGCATCTGGAGCAGAAATCCCGGCATCCGGTCAAACAACCGCATGACCAGCAGGGTGGAAATTCCGATCCCGGCCTGGCATAGAGCAAAGATCAGCAGGGGGCTCTTGACCCGGTCGAGAATCCGGCTCAGCAGGGTCGCACCAAACCCGATGCCAAACAGGAAGACAGCAAGCATGGCGGAGAAGGAGTAGGTGGTGGAGCCAAAGATCAGGGTCAGGGCTCGGAACCACAGAATTTCCGAGGCGAGGGCGAGAAATCCGGCCAGGCCGGTACCCCACAGCGCGACAAGCCAGCCCCGGGGCATGGCCGCAGCACCATGCGGTTCAGCGGCGGCCACCGCTTCCGGTTCCGCCTTGAAGGCGAACAAGCCGAGGATCAGACCGATCACCCCAACGGCAAAATCGATGCCGACCGCGATGAACCCGGTGTGGAGCAATCCCACCAGGGGGATGAGAAAAAACCCGGAGGCAACAATGCCTCCCACCGCACCGAGAGTATTGATGCCATAGAGCCAACCAAGCCGCTTGCCAAAGGTCTCGGGCTTGGTCAGCAGGCCCTGGCTCAAGACAGGGAGGGTGGCCCCCATCAGGATGGTCGGCACCAGCATGATGCCAATGGCAAGACCAAACCGGACCAAGGTCAAAGACCCCATGTCTGTCGAGACATTCTGATAGAACCAACGGTAGGCAATCTGGACCTGCCCGAAAAGGTAAGGCATACAGAGAGCGTAGGCACTGATAGCAATCTCCAACGCCCCGAACATGGCCACGGGCCGCCGCAGTTTGGGAGCCCACCGGCCAAACACCCTCGCACCGATGGCCAGGCCGATCATGAAGGCGGTGATCACCGTGCCCGCAGCATAGACGGTGTTTCCAAAAATGAACCCGGTATAGCGGAACCACAAGACCTGGTAGATCAGGGCGGCAAATCCGGAAAAGAAAAACAGCAGGGAAAGTATCAGCATGGCACTCGATGGGTTGATGGGTTGAATGTGATGTGTCTGTGAACCCGATTTTGCTGGGTTTGGCAAGCCCGAATCAGTAGGTTGCTTGCCATCAAAAGGTAGGTGGATGATGATGATTTGTCGATGTGCAACTTGGTTTGGTCTCGCCGTACTGGTTCTTTCCGTCGGCTGCTCAACGCCGTCCCTGAACGTCGAAACCCCATTGGCTCAGGAGCATCGTGATGCCCTGCTGAAGCGGGGGCGCCCCCCCCAGACCTACAACCTGACCCTGTACAACAGTGACCGCGGCCCGGTCTTTGCAGGCGCTAACAGGACCCACCCCCGGCAAACCGCCACCTTGGATTTCGTTTCCGATCGCAACACAACCGCCCCCATGATCAAGGTTTCCCAGGGCGGCAGCGAGGATCTTGTCTTTCTCATCGATACCAGCGCCCAGGACAACTGGGTGAGTCAGGAGACCCGCCAGAAGATGAATGGGGTGGTGATTGTGTCCCCCAGCCCGGTTGAGCAATTTGCCAGCCATGTCTATGATCCGATCGGGGGATGGGCGGTGGTGCTGCCCAAGGTACGCCTGGGAGAGATTCATGTAGAAAACGTTGTCGCCTATGCCCGCAATGCCCTGGGTCCCATCGACACCCTGAACCGGTGGGAGAGGCATGATCGACTGGGCGGTGTCATCGGTTTCAATCTTCTTGCCGCCTTCAATCATGTCACCCTCGATTGCCGGGGACGCGAGGTCTTCTTCTCGGTCGACCGTGATTATCAACCCGGCCCCCGGGGCATCCTGCTGACCGTGCCCATGAAACCGGAGGCCAAGGCCTTGACCTGCGAGGGGTGGGTCGACGGGGAAAAGGTGGACATTGTCCTCGATTTTGCCGGCGACTTTGAGGTGGTCATGGCCGATCCGGTGGACACGACGCTCAAGCAGATCAGCATCGGGGATCTTGTGTTCCGGGATGTCCAGGTGATTTCCGCTTATGAACTGGGGCTTGGTGCAAACAGCCCGGTGCGGATCGGGCGGCAGCTTCTGGAGCGGTTCATTGTCACCATCGACAACAAGAGCCAGCGTGTGATCTTTGAACAGCCATAAGTTTGTTCCGATCATGGGCTGCGAGCAAAGTGAGATTGTCCCCAGCGTCACCCTCGCGGATGTGTATCGCGACACCCGGGTGGTCAATGATCGTCCCTCCTTTCGCCCATTCGGAGTCATGGGGGATGATCCAATCGTCTGGACCGCGCGGAGCGGAAGTTTGCTGACCATGACCGGCGGGGTGATCCTGATCGCCCCGGAGGTCACCATGGATCCCGCCGGGGAGGCCCTGATCCGCAGTGCGGGATTGCCCTTTGCCGACCGGGATCGGGTGTGGACCTACCGCGATGCCGATGAGTACCGCAATTTGCTGCAACAGGCACCGGATGGAGAATTGGTTCTCTATCACCTGCACCCGCCGGAGGAGTTGCCTGCGGGCAAGTATTGGATCGCCCCGGCCATCGCGGGAAGTTTGATCAACAAAGCAGACCTCGCGCAGTGGATTCCCTCGACCCTGTGTCCGGACCGGGTGGTGGCGAGTCGGGCTGACGCCGGCCAGACTGCACAGCCGTTCCTGCAGGCGGATGGCCGCTGTGTCTTGAAAACAACCGGGGCCGTCCCCACCGGCGGAGGCATGGGCGTGGAGCAGGTCTCCCATCCGGATGCCTTCAACGAAAGCCTTGCCCGCCTGACCGGCGACGGCCCGGTCGTGATTGAACGATGGTATGCATCACCCTACTCCTTCTGCATGAACTTTGCCTTGTGCGAAACCATGCCCCATCAGGTCATCTATCTCGGAGCAGCAGAGCAGATCATTCATGACCAGGTGAAATTCAAGGGCAACATTTTCGATCCTGCCCGCCAACCATCCCCCGAAATCATTCAGGCGGTGACCGGGACGGCGATGGGAATCCTTGCCCGGGGTTATACCGGATTGCTAGGCATCGACGTGCTGATCCTGGAAGACCAGTCCGGGCGCATTGTCGACATCAATCCCCGGCTCAATGCCTCGACCGTCGCCCTCGCATATGTCCCTGCCCTGCGGAAGAAACTCGGCGCCCAGGTTCTGCTGGAAACAGTCACCCTCTTTCTTCCCCGCAATCGTCCCGGCCTGCTCCGGGCGATGGAGCACGAAATCCGCGCCCAGCGCCTGTTTCCTTACCGTTGGACTTCCTGTAGCGAGCGCGATCCGCACCTTGGCAAGGTGCTGGCGATTGCGGCCGGAGAGAGTCGCGAGGCGCTCTCCGCGTACGCCGGACACCGACACCGTCTGGGTTTTGTGTCCTGACTCATGGCCTTGATTGTCCTCATTCTGGAGCCGGTGGAACGGTTGCGAACGCAGGCGGTCGAAGCGGCCGCACGCCGCGCCCGAACACTCGGGTTGGGCCATGTGCATCAATTCAACCGCCCCCCCTATGCCGCCGTGGTGGGGGTTCCGTCTCCAGAAGCACTGTCCATGCACGAAGCGGATGATACGACATCTTTCATTGCCGGCTATGCCCTCAACCAGAAGCGCAAACACCATACAGCACAAACCCTGGCCGAGGCATGGGCCAGCGAATCACCCATCCCGCATCAACCGGACGGCTATTTTTGTGGATCCGTAATCAGGAAGGATGGCACCCTGATCACCGGCGTGGACCCGCTGGGTACCTATCCACTTTTTTACACCACACTTTCCTCGGGCACCGTGTTGATCGCATCGGCGCCCGGCTTCCTGACCTGTCATCCCGGCTTCACCCCCACGTTGGATCATCAGGGAATGATCGGCCTGCTCCTCGCCAACGGCTTGTTGTTCAACCAATCCCTGGTCGATGGTGTCAGGCAATTGCCTCCCGCGACGTTGCTCATGGTTGACGCGAGAGGTGTTCAGCTTATGCGCACTGCTCCGCCCGCCCCGCCCCCGGTTGTCCGCGACTACCGGGAGGCCCTCGAATGGACAGAAGCCCTCTGGCGCGAAGCTGTCTCGACTCACACGCCCCCCGGCAATCGACCTGTGGACTGTCTGCTTTCCGGCGGTCGGGACTCCCGCATGCTCATCGCCACCCTCCGTGAACAGGGCCAGGCAGTCCGACCCCTCACCTTCGGGGAAACGGGTGATTATGAAGTCATCGCCGCACGACAGGTTTGCCGGAAACTGCACCTCACCGAGCATCAAATCCTGGACGACCCGGCGGTGCTGGACTTCACGCAAGCCTTTCGCTTCCTCGTGCAGGATGCGGGATTGTATTCCGGCGCATCGATTGGCGGCTTACTGATCCCGTCCGCCTGTCGGGGCCAACTGCGCCCCCACCTCTGGCAGGGTTTGCTGATGGACGATGTGGTCGGCGGTTACAGCCATGGCTTTGCCCGAAACCCGGATCCCCACCAGACAGATGCCGGCGGCCACGAGTTCTTTCGCAAAATGAACCGATGGGGATTCTCCGCCGAGGTGCTGAAACAATTGTTCCGCGATCCCGGTCTGGGCGACCAGGCTGTTCACTTGTCCCGTGCCTTTATCAACCAGTTCACGCTGGAGGGCCTCTCGCTTGACGAAGCCGCCTTCCGGCGGAAACTGGAAAACCGCGCCCGGTATCACCTCGGCGCGAGTTTGTGGACCTTGAGTTTTCACGCCTGGCCCATCACCCCGGTGTGCGACCAGCGACTGCTCTATCTATCCCAATCCATTCCATTTGAATGGATCGGTAATCGCCGGCTTCAGACGGATTTGATCGGGCGCATTCATCCCGGCATGTTGACCATTCCCAACGATGCCAATGTGCATCGTTTCCGTCCGGTTCGGCATGCGTGGCTGTGGCCGGAGTGGCGAAGGCGGAGGGCGGCATCCGGTCAACCCCTCCGCTATCATCGCTTGTTTTCTCCGACCCATCCGGGATGGACCGCGATTCGAGAAGAGGCGGAGGCTTCCCGTGACGCGCTCGCCGACCTGTTCCAGATGGATGTGCTGGAAAGGTACTGGCCCCGGTTCCCGAAGGTTCCCGCCACCGAAACCCCGTTTGCCCCCCTGGCCGGCTATCGCAACCTGATGGCCCTCGCAATCTGGCTGGGCCGGCAATCGCCAACCTCAAGTCCGTAGCCCGTGGTGATGACTCCGACGAATCGGCAAGTATTCGAACCCTTACGGAAACAATTTTTCTCGCTGGGCAATCGGCATAAACCGCCCTCGGCTGCTTTGCAGTAAGGAGTGAAAGTAGAGCTGTTGCATTTCCAGGGTCTCTGCGGGATTCCAGGCAAGTGCCATCATCAAGTCCAAAGCTGACTGAGCCAGGGCAACCCGGTTGGGATTGGCTTCACCATGCAGGGTTTGCTGAATATCCCGCACGATATCGACAGCAATCTCGCGGCGACTATCGCCCTCATAGCGATAGATAAACACCTCGCCAAATTCCTTGTGCGGCTCTGTTCTCCCGTCCAACCGTTGCGTGGTCACCAGAAAAAGGACAGAGGCAGCTTGTTTTGCGGCTTCCGCTTCCGCCAGATAGTCGTTCACCGCCATCAACTTCCATGGGGTTTCCCGGAATCCTGGCATCAGGTGCAGTTGACCGTGACCCGGGGCAAGGATTCTTTGTTGATCCCCCACCACAGTAGCGAGGTAGGACTGTACATCCCTCCAGGGAAATTGTGTCGCATCTTTCCATTTTGCCTCGAGGCCCGGCGCCCATGAGGCAAGAACGAGACACAACCCTCCCCATAGCGCATGCGGGAATTGTCGCAGGGCTGATAAGGCCAAGGCCATTTGAATCAACAGGAAGGGAAGAACCACAACAAGCAGGCGGGTGCTGCCCCAAGGATAATGCTGAGCACCCGTCGCTGCATATAGAACCATTGGGACCACGACTCCGAGGGCGAGAATGATCGCCACGCGGGGAGAATGCCGCACCGCATGAATCCACCCACCGAGGGTCAGGAACAAGGACGGGTAAACCCACCAGCCAGATCCGAAGAACGACCGGGCCCATTCCGGGAGGTAATCCACCGTCGAGGGCGCCGGACCACTCCATGCCTGTCGAAAGTGAAGCATATCCGACCAAACTTGGGCATGGTATAGGGCTGCGGGAAGAAGGAACAGGATCACCGGCACCACAATGGAACGGATGTCCCACAATCGTGACCTCATCCGAACGTGGGACCAGGGTGTACACGCACCCCAGGCCCCAATCGCGCCTAATGCGGCAAGCGCATAGACCATATTGAAGTGCGACAACCACCCCAGTCCGCACAGCGCCCCACACAGAAACCCGGATGACCACGTCCTCTGTTCCAACCAACGGAGCAAGTAGTACAGCCCACCGGCCGTGCAGAAAATCAACAAGGCATAACTTCGAAGGTTTACGCTCTGACTCACCAGGTATGGATGAAAAGCGCCGAGGATGACCACCAGTCGTGCCGCCAATTCACCTCCCCCCAGCCTGCGGACAATGCCTGCTAAATAAGGAAGAGTAGCCACACCGGCCAGAAGGACCGGCAGACGCAAGATCAGGGGATGCTCCCCGAATACCGCGCCGATGATTTTACAGAGCAGGATAAAAGGCCCCATGCTCAGCCAGGGTTCCCGAAATTCCGTGAGCAAGGTCCGGGCATCCCGTCCCATATAGATCCAGGTGCCAACTTCATCTCCAAGCAGGGGAAGTTTCCATGCCAGCACCATCCGAAGAAGAAATGCTGCGGCCAGTACCACCGGGAAAGGCGGAAGACCTCTCGGGTATTGCGTGTCCGTACCGGGTTTGTTCACCCGAATGCTCCCGTAACCATGCCAACGGATAGAAAGCTCTTGCCGCAAAGTCAAGAGCATGCCATTCGAGCTGGCGCGGCGGGCCTCGCCGGAAAACCTTCCCCCCGGCCATCGGGTCACCGGGCCGTGGACAGTTCACCATCCTCGACTTCAGCCACCCAGTTACACGCCATCCTCACGCAGATCGCCCCCAGGTCATGCATGGTGGAACGAGAACTGGAAGCCTTCGCTATCGGATTACTGAAAATACGGTCAGGGAAGTTTCGCCCCGGTGCGGTAGTGGTATTGACTGGAAGCATTGTTGGTCACGGTGAGCGTGAGGGGCCCCCCATTGCCGGGGATATCGAGGCTGAGCCCCACCCACCCATTGGAACCGAGGAGATCGGCTTGCCCATAGATATCGTAGAGGCGGCCGGTTGAGGATTGCGGAATCATAAGGTCAATACCGATGGCGGAATTCGGACCGACTCCCTGAATCCGGTCAAACCCGGCAGGAGGATTGCCGGGGTCGACATCATACACATAGGTATCCCAGAACGTAGCGCCGCCTCCGGGAATCAGATCGCCGGCGGCGTTGGTCGGGCTGAAGCCATGACCGCTAAGCCAGGCATCAGGAATTCCGTCATCATTGATGTCGCCATCATCCGATGCGGCGGTGACCACGCTGGCGGTCGGCGAGTTCGGGCTGGTGCCCTCGACATTCACCGCACGAGCGCGAAGGTAATAGGTGACACCTTCGGTCAGGCCGGTCACCAGTTGACTGGTGGTGGCAACGGTGAGGTTGGAATAGCCGGGTACATAAGAGTCCGCAGGGGCCCCACCACTCCCGGAACGGACGGAAAAGTCGTCAAAATCGACGGTGGCTCCACTGTAGACCCGGACTTCAAAGTTCAGATTGGTGGCCCCGGCGGCCGGGGTGTTGGTGATAACAATCTGGGTCCACTCGGATTCCGTGCTGTTGTAGGTGCCGGGCTGCAAGTCGTCACCTGAGCCCAGTCCGTTGTCCCAACTGGACCAGATCCGGACATCCGTGCCATCGCCAACGGAAATGACCCGATACCAATAGCTGATGATGTAGGGTGTCAAGCCGTCGGCTTCCGGGATCGCAACTTGCTGGGCCAAGTCGCGGGTGGAAGTGGCGACAGCCCGGATGCAGTAGGTGCCGCTGTGTGGGCTGTCACTGCTTACCGTGTAGCCGGATTCAACCTTGCTCCAGCCGGTACTATCCCCGGTTTCAAATCCGGGGTTGGTCATCAGGTTGCTGCCCTCGCTACCCCCGCTGACCGAAAAGGTCTCACTGGTGCTCACATCGAGCCGGTAGCTGGTCGCATTGGCGGCGGTACTCCAGGCTGCGGTGAAATCGGTGGCATTGGTCACACTGGCCCAGATCGCGGCGGGGGCAAGCGGTGGACCGGAGGGGGCATCGGCCACGATGACGCTGACGGTTTGCGTAGCGATGCCTTCACTGTTGGTGGCGGTGAAGGTAAAGGTCTGCGCGCCGACATCCGCGATGGGCGGGATGTAAGTAAGTTCACCGGAACCGGCGTTGAAGGTATAGCCCGTACTGGCGGTGGTTCCGGAAAGAGCCAGGGTGGGCTCGGGCACGCCGGTGGCGGAAACCGTGAAGGCAACAGAAACGCCGGTGGTGGTGCTGACCGGGCCGGGGTTGGCCCCGAAGGAGGGTGGCGAATCGACCAACAGGGTGGTGACACTGGCCACCGGCGAGTCGGGGCTGGTTCCCTCGGCATTCACGGAACGGGCACGGAAGTAATAGGTCGCCCCCGGGGTGAGACCGGACACAAGCTGGTTGGTGCCGTTGACGACGAGGTTCGAGTAGCCGGGAAGAAAGTCATCGCCACTGGCCACCGGACTCGACCAGGTGAGGTCGTCAAAGGCAACCCGGACCGAACCGCTGTTGGTGACCATGATGGTAAAGTCTCCGGTGACGGCAAGGTTGGACAGGCTGTGAGTGACCGCATCGGTGGTGATTGGCAAGTCATCCCCCACCACGGTGCCATTGATCAGCACATCGAAGGTACCGCCGGCGCCGGTGAATTTCTGCTGGCTGATAATGGACAGGGTATCCACACCGCCGGTGATGATTCCGGAGACGAGGTAGGCACTGTCCTCGTCTCGCAAACAAATGGTCTCATCGTTGATCGTCTGGTCGGTACGAGCCTTATAGGCCGTCCAAACGACACCATTGTTGGTCCAGTTCCGGGTGAGGTAACTGCTGGAGGTACCGCCTTCGATCCCAGCAAAGGGTTCGGTTCCCCCGCCGCCGGTGGAACCGCTGGCGAACTGATCGTTTTCGCTGACGTCGAGTCGGTAGCTGGTGGCTCCCGCGACATCATTCCATGCTGCGGTGAAATCGGTGGCGTTGGTGATGGCAGCCCAAAGGGAGGCGGGCGCCGGGGGCGGGCCCTCGGTGACCACCACCACCACATCCTGGGTTGCGGCCCCCTCGCTATTGCTAGCGACGAAGGTAAAGGTCTGGGTACCGGCATCGGGCACGGGTGGAATATAGGAGAGCGTACCGGTCTCGAAGGTATAACCTCCGGAGGCGGTGGTGGTATCGAGGGTGACCGAGGGTGCGGGATAACCGGAGGCAGTGACCGCGAAGGCAACTTCGACGCCGGTAGTGGTGGTGTAGGGTCCGGCTCCGCTGGTGAAGAGAGGTGGGGTATCCTCCAGGGTGGTGGTGACGCTGGCGATCGGGGAGTTGGAACTGGTTCCGCCATCGTTGACGGCGCGGGCCCGGAAGAAATAGGTCACGCCCTGGGCCAGGCCGCCGACGACCTGGGATGTGCCGGAGACCATCAGGTTGGAATAGCCAGGAACATAGCTGGGGGCAGTCGCATCGGCGACGATCAGTACATCATCCAAAGCCAGATTACCCACGCTCTTGGTGTAGGTGAAGCGGATGTTCGTCACACTGCTGTTAACCGGGGTTGACAGGGTGGTACCGGAGGTTGGAAGCGGGACGAAACTCGCGACCGTGGTCCATGTACCCTCGATGGCGCCTTCCACCAGCAGGGCGGAGGCGCTGTCGGTTCCCTGCCCCTTGACCCAGAAGCTCAGGTTGGTGGGCGACTGCAAAGCCGGGGTTTGCATGCGGTCGGCGGTGGCATCAAACTTCAGGGAGGGAGGAGCATCCCCATAATTGCCTGCGGTGGAATAGGTGGCCAGGGACGTGAATGTCCATCCTTCGGGCGCGGTCGCACCACCATTGAATCCTTCATTGATCAGTGTTTCCTGGCCACTGCTGCCGCCGGTAAAGGTATCGTTGGTGGCCACATCGAGGCGGTAGCTGGCTGCGTTGGGGACGGGGTCCCAGGTAGCGGTAAAACCAGCCCCGTTGGTGGTGGAGGCCCAGATAGAGGTAGGGGCGAAAGGCGGTGGCAGAAAGACATTCATGAGGACGGTGAGGAAGTTGGTACCGTCCTTGTCGCTGGCCATAAAGGTGGCCGTGTAATTTCCGGTCGGGGAAGCACTGTTCCAGACAAACTGATTGGTCACAATGCCGATCCCATTGGTGGTGGGGAAGGTCGCACCAGCCGGCAGGTTCATCGCAGCCAGGGTGATTGTGTCACCATCGACGAGATCACGGGCCACCACCGGGAAGCTGAGGTTCTCGCCAACCGGCACCGTTTGCGGGGCAACCGGGGCCAACCCGGGCGGCTGGTTGCTGGCACAGCAGATCGGCTCACCCGCAGTGACGGCGATGCGCCACCCCGAAGCAATGCTGCCTGAATCGCCAGCGGCAGCGTCCACCGCGTAGAGGGACCAGGTCCCGTTGGGCGTGCCCCCGATAAATTCGGACAAACTGGTCGTGTACGGGGCCGCAGGCGCCGGCGCAGGCATCTCACTGACGTTCCCGCTGGGTTTGAAGGTCCCGGAAGTCATCGGGGTGCCCACGGTTGCCTCGGCATCATCGTCAAACGTGATGGTCAAACCGCTGACGCTGGCATCGCCTCCCGCAGCCCCCAGAAGGGTCGCACGACGACCGTCCGGACTGGTCAACACAATATCCAGGTCCGAAGGGTAGGTATGGGAGAAGCCGACCAGGGTGACGGTGATCTTGGACACCGTTCCCGCAAGCCCGGCGACTTGAATCGTGGACGGGTATGGGCTGGCGGTGCTGTCATCATTGAGGGTGATCGCAGAGACATTGGCATTGGTCACGGTAACGGCCGTCTGTTCTCCGAGGGTGTAGGACTGGCTGATCGTGCCGTAGTCGTTGGTACCATCGGTGAGGGCAAATGTCACCGTGATCGATCCGCCGCACTCGCCATCCGCAGTAAAGGAAAATGCATTGGTGACCGCGACCCCATCGGTCGCCAGGCTCCCATAATCTTGTGCGGCACTTGGCGCACTGACGCCTCCGGTGGCCAACAGGGTGGCGATGAGATTGGTGGTCGCTTGGGTACCGAAGTTACGCAAGGCAAGGGTGAGGCCGATCACCTCGCCGGGATCCGGCACGCCATTCCCGGCGCCGCAGCTCTCGGAGACAAGGTCCAGCCCCGCATTGACAATCACCGCCTGATCGGCATCGGTACCGCCGGTCAGGACCAGGGAGTATACCTGTGAAGCTGTGGCCAAAGTTCCGCCATAGGAAACGACAACCTTGTACAGCCCGGCCTGGGTGGGCGAGTCAAGGTCCACCCGCTCGACATTGTCCACATAATTGCTTCCGGTTATGGCTGCATTGGTCATGGAGGCATCGGACCAGTTCCCCACGAAGGGCATGACATACGGTTGATAAACCGTGCTCCCGTCGGGGGCGACGATCCGCAGATCCAGATTATTGCGCAGGACCGGGGTGCGGCTATTGTCAGCTTGGGCGGTGCCAGCCGGATCGGTCCAGGCGAGGGTGGCGCGGATGGGGCTGGTGCCGTTCCAAGTAAACTCGTTGGTAAATGCGCGGGCGGACGGGGTGAGGGTGCCCTCGATCATCTTGGGCGACCCGGGACTGTTTTTGTGGGCAAGAATGACATCGGCAGCCGCCTTGGTGTTGATCAACCCCCAGCCGAACATATAGTCGGGGCCGGGCCGACCCAGATCATCGGCGGTATGAATCAGCAGGGCCTTGAGCATGCTGGCCCGCATGAATTGGCCAAAAAATTCCCGCTGGTAAAGCTGGGCGAGCAGGGCTGAGGACCCAGCGGCAGAAGGGGTGGCCATGCTGGTACCACTGTAAGAGTCATAGGCGGTGTCGCTGGTGTCGATGGTGGAATACAGGTCGATGCCATTGGCAACGATGTCCGGTTTGATCCGTCCGTCGTCGGAGGGACCCAGACTGGAGAAATAGGCAATGGAAGCGCCGCCCAGGGATCGGTTGGTTCCACTGACCGCATCGTTGACTGCACCGATCGTGATCAGGTTCTTGGCCAGACCCAGGTAGGTGATTGACTGATAGCCGCCCTTGGAGGTGAGCAGATCCTGCTCATTTCCGGCTGCCCAGAATGGCAGGTAGTAGGGCAAGCCAACGAGAAGGCTGTCGACGGTAACCGCCTCGTCATTATAAACCCCCATGTCGGACGTGCCGGCGTCATAACCATAGGAGTGATTGGAGATCGGTACCTTGTTGGATTGGGTCGCGGTAGCTGCACCGGCTGATGTCATTTCCGCGTAGTCGCTGTTCCAGTCGTAGGAGACGACAAACACATTGGTGGCCATCCCGCGAGCTGCGGCAGAGATGCCGGCCGCACTAATCGTTCCCGCGACATGGGTGGAGTGATCGTCAGTGGCCACGGCGTCCACATTGGTGACACGGTTGAGGGTAAACTCCTGGTGGGTGCGGCGCACCGAACCGGCATCCCAGACACCCACTTTGATCCCGGTGCCATTCAAAAGATAGGGAGGGTAGCTGACAAGGTTGGCCGCACTGGAGATTCCCGCGTTGCGGTTCATGGTTTTACGATAGATAGGCTCATCGCCGCGAAAGCTGTGGAGGATCGCTACCTGGTGACCCGGTCCATCTTTGCGGACAGGCACGCCAAGCTGCGCAGCCTTGGCGAGCACCGCGTCATAACGAATTTTTTCCGCCGCCTTCATATCCGCGACCACCCGGGCCCGCTCGGATGGATTCTTCAAATCGGCCCCGGCAAGGATCGCCGCCGGAGCGCGCTCTGTGGTTGTGCGTTTGGACGGAGAGCGGTTCGAGGAACCTGCGTCAGCGGCGGAGGCGATAAAACCGGCCATAAGAAACCCGGTGGCGACCAGTCGGGCAGAACGAAGCGTTGTCAGATGCATGAAATATCCTTACCGGGTCGGTTAAAGTGATTGACCCAGCCGAGCAGATTACGCCGAGAGCGGGATATCCTCAAGCGGCTATTTATTAGAAAAATGTGTGCCCCCGCCTACTCCCAAAGCCCTTGGCCAATCCGGAGACGTCGGGGTTGGCACCACGCCTCAGGCAGACTAGCCCGACATCGGGGATCACCCGATTTACGAACCTCGGATTCCATGGCATTCTGAATGTAGAATGCGGGCACTCAATCAGCCATGCGACCATCACCCGGTCGGGCACCGACCTTCGAGGTGAAGTTGGCTGGCCGTGGCGGAAATACCTTTCGACGGCGCCCTCCGCCGACAATGCGTGAAAGGAAACGAGCGATGAAATACCGGATGTTCGGTCCCCTCCTGCCAACCCGCCCCCTGTTGTCTGGCTACATGTTGCTGCTGGTGATCGCCACCTCAGCTGGTTGGGCATTCGACAGCTATGAACCCAATCAAGAACCCGCTTCCGCCTACAACCTGCGGGCAAATCCCGCCACCTGGCTCCATGCGATTGCCGGCGACGGATTGATCTTCGATGCCTCCGACACCGACTATTTCCGGATCGCATCGTCATCCAACGATTACCACCGACTGCAGCTTACCCTGACTGTGCGCAATGACCCAACCCACAACCAATGGGTCAGCCTCCATATACGCAATGCCTCCGGGTTGTATTACAAGGACTTGGGCTCCGTATCCAACGGAACAAGCAAAGCCATCGACATGATGATCTTCACCAATGATGACCTCTATGTCGGCATGCAATTGGATACCGTCAAAAGCAGCGGCAGCGAGCAGATTGGCTACACCCTGTGGTGGGATCTGCTCCCGGGCTCCATCGATGACCCTTGCGAATGGAATGATCTTGAAGGTGCCGCCACCGACCTGACCGCCCACGAGGGCGCGACTGTCAGCTCGGTATTCGGCAGCATGCCCCTCCAGGGAAAGGCAGGCACCGAGGTGGATTACGATTATTACACCTTTGAAGCCCCCTCGAACGGAGCCCGGGTGCGGGTGGAAATGCCCTGGGATACCAGCCGCGGCTCCCTGTCCCTTGTTGCCTACCAGCCGAATACGACCTGGTCCAATCGCGCATCCTTTTTCAAGGACCGGTCGATTGTGGATGCCATAGTGCCGTCAACCAATCCCGTGGTCCTCAAGGTATGGGGGAACAATAGCGGCACCCCCTATGACCTGGTGTGGACCCAGATGCAGCCCGTCATCGAAGAGGACGCCCTGGAGGAGGATGATACCCAGGCTCAGGCCACCGACACCTCCGGCTGGTCGTCGCCGAGTGTTCTGGGCGAAAAAGGATTTCTTCCAACCCAGACCGATCAGGATTGGTACGAGCTCGCCGTCGCGTGGCCGGAACGCCACTTGTCGGTAACCGCCCTGGTCTACCAGTCCGACTCCTTCCCGGTTTCCGACGTGGACCTCTATCTCCGATCGTCCAATGGGACCCTGCTGGCTTCGGGAACCTCCACCGCCAACCCGGAGGTGGTCACCCACACCGTCTCCAGCGCGGGGACCTATTACATCCAAGTCGTGGGCGAGAACAAGGGAAGCTACTACAACCTCAGGTGGTCGGCCATCCCCCCGCCCCCGGATCTGCAGCTGACCACGGCGGTCGTCACCGAACTTACTGGGGTTCTTGATGGACGGATCACCGCAGGCGATCGGCTGGAACTGGACCCGGAGGTACGTAACCACGGGGCCCAGCCGGGCATTGCTTCCAATGTGGTTGGAACCCTTGTCAGTACCGATGCCTTGTTCACCGTGGAGCAGCCCACCGGGCTGTATTCCAACATTCCCGCCCTGCTCGCCCGGAGCATCCAGGGAACCAACCTGCCCCGGGTCGCGGTCTCGGCTTCCTGCCCCGGCGGTTATGCCACCGACCTCGAGTACCGAATCGATGCCGACAATGCCTCCACCACCGTGACCGGGCTCATCCACCTCGTGGTGGAGGCCGCGGAGGATGCCTATGAGGAGAATGACACGCTCGAAACCGGCTACAGCCTCGCCGCGGATACCCTGCTCAGTTCGGTGTCCGGGGACGGCACCCAGGGGGACGAGGACTGGTACCAGATCACCGTGAGCGAAGCCGGCTGGGTCGGTGCCACCTGCACCTTCACCCATGCCTATGGTGATCTGTCCCTTTCACTCTATGACCTCCAGACCAACCTGCTCGCGGCTTCCGATACCGGGAACGATGAGGAAGCGCTCTCGCTGATCCTCTATCCCGGGACCTATGCCCTGCAGGTTGACGGACCGGATGCCTTCAGCGATTACGACCTCGTGTGGTCGCGCGGTCCCGCCGATCCGCCGCTCCTGGTTCTCACCACCAACACCATCACCGCTGAGGCCGGGCCCCGCGCCAATGACGACGGGGAGGCTGATCCCGGGGAAACGGTAACCCTGAGCTTCACTCTGGAGAACACCGGGGAACTGCGGGCCACCAATGTGGTGATCTCCCTCGAGGGGGGCGATGGGGTGACCGCCATCGCCAGCCCGCTGGCGGTGACCGGCGGCACCATCAACGCCGGGGCCACCATAACCTGGACCGGGCTTGCGGTTACCGTGGACTGGACCGCGGCAGACGCATCCACCCACTCCTTCGACCTTCTTGCCCAAGACGACAACGAGGCGTGGACCAATGCATGGAGCCTCACTGTCCACGGACTGCAGGACGATGCCTACGAGTACAACAGCACCGCGGCACTCGCCACCACCACCCTGCCGGAACGGGTGTGGCTATCAACCGTGAACGGTGCTGGGCGGCAGGTGGATTTCGACTACTTCCGCATCGCCGGAACCAACCCCAGCAACCGCCACTACCGCGCGCGGGTCACAAACGCCAACACGCCGATTTCCCTGCGCAGCGTTTCCGATGCGGCCCTGGCCGGTTCGATAAGCGATGGAACGAACCTCGTCAGTGACTATGCCAGCCTCTCGCTCGACCCGGTACTGGTCAGGGTTTCCGGCGCGAACGCGGGCGAGGTCTACGACCTCTACTGGGAGACCCTGCCCCACTATGTGGATTTCGTTTCACATCGCATCGAAATCGAAAACGACAGCAACACCAACGGCCTCATCGATGCCGGCGAAATTGTGTGCATCTACACCACCCTCACCAACCTCAGTTCCCTTGCCTACCCGGCGATGCCGGTCACCCTGTCGTCACCGTCACCCGATGTGGTTGTACTCTGGAGCTACACCGTCACCGATGTCTTCACACCCGGCGGCCTTTCCAGCAATGGCATGCTCGGTTTCCGCGTCCAGATTTCGTCCGGAGTGGCATCCAACGCCACCTACATGCTCACCGCGACCTGCGACCAGAGCAACGGTGTCGTCACCACCCTGCCCATTCCCCTCACCATCGCCGCCGAGGAGGATGCATACGAGCCTAACAATACCTGCGGGGAAGGCTACGATCTGCCGCCGGACACCCTGCTCAGCTCGATCACCGGACCCGGCATCCTCGGAGATGTCGACTACTACCGCATCTCCGTCACGGCAGAGTATCAGTACGTCCACGTCACCTGCACGTATGTACATGCCGAAGGGAACATCGGCATCGAATTGAGCGGACTGGTCAGCGACGGGAACACCGGCACAGAAGTGATTCACGCCAAGGTTGGCGCAGGCACGCCGTGCATCGTGGTCTCCGGTAACAACCAGCGCAACGCCTACGATCTGTCATGGTCCATCTCTCCCGCCGCCCCCGCCATGGCGTCCATCGTCGATTACGGCATCGCATCCGGGGACGCGGATAACGACGGCCAGGTCGACCCGAACGAAATGATCCGCATCTGGACCGTGATCACCAACAGCGGTGAACTGACCGCCAATGGCAGCATTGCCCTGCAGGCGGAGGACTCTCAGGTCTCTTCCAGCTTCATCACCCCCACCGGCTTCTATGTTCCCGGCGGAACCGTCGCCTCCAATGAACTCACCGGGTGGTTCAAGCCGGCACCGGACTATCCGGTGGGCCAGCAGGTTCCGCTGGAGGCGGTCATAACCCTCTCGTTCCCCACACGAAGCAGCACCCAGCAGATCCCCTTCCTCGTACAGGGTATCTCCGATGACCAGTACGAGACCAACTACTTCAGCGACATGAACTTCTTCCCGGAGGCAACCTGGCTCTCGTCCATCGGTGGTCCGGGCGTGCAGAAGGATTGGGACGGATATGCAATCCGTTTTGGCCACGGTTACTATTATGAGGCCCTGTGCGATTACAACAAATCGGCGGGAGACCTTCGGTTCAGCATGAGCGGGGTGCAGGTCATCTCCACCTCGGCCACCCCCACCGGGGTCAGGGTCACCGGTATCGGATTCAGCGATGATGCCCTGGTGTCGCTGGTGGTAACCGGGGACAATTCCGGGGTTGAATATGACCTGTACTGGTCCAAGTGTGCTTACGGCTTCAGCGTCGACCACCATCTGTACAACGACGATCCGGGCAATCAGGACGGGTTTGTGGCGCCGGGCGAATCGGGTCACCTGTTTGTTGCTTATACCAATACGGGATGCACCGCTTTAGCCGGACCCACCGGCACCCTGTCATACGCAGGCGGTCCGGATCCGTACCTGACGATCAACCAGGCAACGGTCAGTTATCCAGATATTCCTGTAGGTGGAATGTTCAGCAATACCAGCCCCTATGTCTTCTCTTTCGCCACGAACACACCGGTCGGCCATACCGCCACCGTGCATGTCTATGCGGTTAACCGGTACGGGGCCAACGAGGGGTTCGATCTTACCATCACCTGCGAATCGCCCCCGTCCTTCGCATCGCCGGGGATTCAGATCGACGACGACAACACAGGATCCAGCGAGGGCAATGGAAACGGTGTCATCAACCCCGGAGAGACCCTTGAGGTCAGCCTGTGTTGGACCAATGTCGGCGGCTTTGCTGCAGAGAACATTGAAGTGACCCTGAGCACCACGACCACCGCCGCGAACGTTATTTGGGACTGGCGCTGGTACAATGATCTGGATCCCGGCACCGCATCCTGTTCGGCTCCCGACGGACCCTTCCTCCTGAATGCTGGCGATCCCGCCAATGGAGAACTGCACCTCCGGGCTGAGATCGAATACCTCGGTGGCAGCAATCAGGTATTCGACCTTTATGTGCCGGTGATACCAGCAGTACCCGCGGAATTCGCTCCGCCCGGCCTGCTGATCGATGACGACAACAACGATAACAGTGAGGGGAATGACGACGGAATCCTCGACCCCGGTGAGTCGATCGAACTCCACCTGTGCCTGACCAATATCGGGGAAACCACCGCGTCCGACATCCAGGTCGACCTCAGCACCACCAACGACGACGTCACCGTGATCTGGACTACGCGATGGTATGAGGACATCCCCTCTGGCGAAAAGAACTGCACCCCCTTCGACGGGGAGCCGTTCCTGTTCGAAATCGATGCCGGCCATTCGGTCAGCCAGCCTGTGCATCTCCGGGTCGACCTTACATTCGACGGGGGGGATAACCAGTTTTTCGAGTTTCATCTACCGGTGTCATCCCTTCCCGCGCCCAATCCACTGCGCCTGGAACTGACCGGCCCCGCCTCCGCCCCCGAGCTGGACAGCACCCCGAACTATGTGTGCCTGCTGCGGTACGATGACAACTCCTCCACCAACGTCACCGAGATCGCCGACTGGACCAACTCCAATCCGTTGGTGGAGATCTTCGCGGAAGGCCCCAGTGCTCATATCGTTCCCGGCATCATCTTTTCCAATGAGACCACCTCCCTCACCGCGAGCCATAACGGATGGTCCACCTCCATCACCGTCACCCTGATTGACCAGCCCTATCCGCTTGCCGCCTACGACTTCCAGGACGCAGCGACGGGGCTCCCTCCCAACGGCTGGCTAGGCAATCCGCTCGCGCCCTCCACCTGGTCGGTGCTGGCAGAAACCGGTCGGTCCCCCACCAACCGGTGCCTGTCTCTTGTCGGCGTCTTCGATGGTTCAGCCCCGGCCCAGGTGGCAAAGGCCGCATTTATCCCTGCCTACCTCTACATTGAACTGTGGCTATACCAGGTTCCGCTGGCTGGGGCCAACCCGACCGACATCCGTACTCAGGTCGATCTTTCCCCCGATGCCACCGGGCTCATCTTCCGCCGGCCCCTATTCTCTGTTCGCAATGATGGCACCCTCCTCGATATGAATCTTCAACCCATGGCCACGGTCTCCACCACCGGGTGGGACCGGGTCGACGTGCTCTACCTGCGAAGGGACCTCGATGTCATCGCGATCTATTGGCACGGCGGTGAACTGCTCACCCCTAGCATCCAGCCGCAACTGTTTCCGCAGTTCGAGGAAACTCTGTCTTACTTCCTCGCCACCAGTATGCGCGGCTCCACCCTGCTGGATGACATTACCTTTGCCGTGGATCCATTCCCGGCGATTCTCCAGGCTCAGAAGATTGAGAACATGGTCGTAACGCTGGAAGGCGTATCCATCGACTGGGCCGCCTTCCCTGCGGTGCGCTATCTTGCCGAATACGCAGCTCCCGGCAGTACCAACTGGAGCGCATCCACCTCCAACCACCTCCAGGCCATCGGAGAACTGGGCATCACCAATCTTCCCACCGAGGCACAGTTCATGCGCCTGAAGATGTTGTTGAAGAATCCGTAATCAAGCCCGCCGTGGCGGAAAGGCATAACCAACCATGAACATACAGATATGCAAAGCCCTGCTGTACCTCGCAGGAATCGCCATATGTGCCTTGAATGTGCATACCGTTTTCGCTCAGGCACCGGACGAGATGCCTTCGGGGTCACTGGCCCTGGTTGGTGATGCCGAATTCGGCTCCCTTCACGGTCTCGACGCCACCAACATGCTTCAAGCAGCCTTCGAAGAAGTTCGCGAATTGTTCGAGGCGAGTCTGGGGGTTTCGATCACCCTCGTTTATACCGACGTATTGAGTACGAATCCCTGGTCGATCGAGACCGACAGCAATGGAGAGGTCAATGTATCCGCGCTGCTGAGCGCGTTTAGAGAGTACCGGCAGACGGTCCCCGAAATTTCCAACACAACCTCAGCCGTCCTTTTTTCGGGTCATGACTTTGAGGGAGGCATCGCCTCCTACACCTTCATCGGCACGGGGGGAACCGCATGGGGCGCGTCCATTGTCGAGGGTTTATGGTCCCTGGCCGAACACCGCGTCCTCCTGGCCCGGGTGCTTGGGGGGCAGTTCGGATACCGGCATGACGGAACCGTTTGGACCTGGCCGGAGGTCAACCACCCCAACCCGCCACCCTGCGATCCGGCACTGGAGTCCGGTTCCGGCTACATCATGGGCGCGTCGGGTCAGTTTCCCAACCCACCGTTTCTATTCTCGCCATGCTCGCAGGCTGCACTCTCCAACTTTGTTTTCTATGCGGCCGCCCATCCAGGATATCTGGGTGCAGGGTATACCCTGGTACCGGAAGCAATCACGAACATGCTGATTTCCGGAAACAGCGTTCGGGTCCAAATGTCCGGGACCACTCAGCGCATCTACCAGGTTCAGCAAGCCGGCGGTCCGATGGAGTACTATGCCCCTGTTTCGACCATCACGAACACGACACAGACCATCCTCGAATTCAGCCTGCCCGTACAAGCTGCCGGCGTGATCAGAATCGGGAAATCCTATCCCTGACGCCACCGGCCGGGTGGGTTTTCGTCACATCAGCCCTTCTTGCCAAGGAATTTGTCCAGAGCCCACCTGCCCCCGCCGCAAACCGCGAAGTATACCATCACCACGAGGTAGAGCAACGCGAGCTCCTTCTTGGCGAATGGATCGGCGCCGTGGCGGATGAATGCGGCGACAAACATCGTGCCGGCAATCAGAAAGGCACTGACCCGGGTACCCAGTCCGAGGGCGAGGCAAACGCCCCCCACCAGCTCCGACAGCGCGGCCAGCCACGCGAACAAACCCGGGAATGGAAATCCCATGTCCCCCACCCCGGCGGTGAACTTCTCCATCCGCCCATCTTCAAAGATCTTTCCGTACCCGTGGGTTGCCATCATCAGGCCGGCCCCCACCCGCATCACGGTTAGAGCCAGTAACTGCAAGGTTGCATTCATGTCGTCCTCCTTCTTGATTTCATGACCCTACTAAGCCCTTACCCTACCTCACGCGGGAGCCTATGCCAAAAGCTGGCCGGAGAAAGTACCGAGACCACACCGACAGCCTTCTTCGGAAAATGACGAAGGTTTCCCGTCACCAAAGGCACACCCGCTGAGGCAGCGCAAATCAGGAAGGGCGCATCGTCTGGGTCAGGTAATGACTTGACGTCGACCACACCAGCGTTCAATGCAGGCCATATCGCCAACCTGGTGATGCGGTGAAGCAGCGAGGCTATGTCACCAGCATCGAAGCCAAAAGATGGGCGGGACAGCACCTCGCGGTACTCATCGAGTATCCGGTCATCCAGGACCGCGCGCAACCATCCGTCAAGAAGCCCCTCCACAAGATATCCGGGCGGGCCATGGGGTGACGGGATGCCCGACACAAGGACGTTGGTGTCGAACACCGCAGCATTCACCGTCGACGGGCCCTTCGCACCGCCTGAATCTCCGCGGCAATGTCCTTCTGCCTCATGCGAACAACCCCGGACGTGCGGGCCTGTTCGCGCAACCGCATCAGGGCGAGCCGCGCCCTCGCCGACTGAACCGCATCCAGCAGCTCCTGAGGATTCTCTCCCTCGGCAAGGTGCAGCATCAGGGCCATCGGCTTCCCGTTGTTCATCACCATCAGGTCGCCTTCAGCAGCAAGCTTCTCCCTCACCAGCCGGGGCGCCTTCAAATCCTTGACCGCAAGATAGTCCATAACAATCTCCTTATAATCTGATACTCATATCAGGTCAATCCACGAGATGATCAGGGCAAATCCGCCCGCCAGGGTCATCCGCCTTCGCTTCCTTCGTTTCCTTCTGTTCCATCCCCTTGAATCCCCTGCAGGACATACTTCTTCACCGTGCGACGGTCAAACCCGGTGCGGCGGCCCACTTCCTCGTAGTTTCCATCCTTCCGCCACAGAGCGGCACAGTACGCCGCCATCAGTTGTTCCGCCGTCAGTTCCCCCGCAGCCGCCGCCTGCAACCATTCGTCCACATCCGGGCGAGAAGCAACGCCCGGCACATAGGCTCCGGTCACCAGGATTCGGCGCAGGGCCTGTTCCAACTCACGCACATTTCCCGGCCAGGCATAACCCGGCCCCGGCGAGGTCGCCAACGCCTCCAGTACCGAAGGCTGTAAGACTTCCGCTGCGGCAGCCCCGAGGTGCCGGATCATCAAACTGCGCACCAGCCGCGACAGCTCTTCCGCATCCTCCTCGATTCTCTGCCGCAGGGTCGGCAGCTCGATCACGTCCGAGCAGAGCCGGTAATAAAAATCCTCCCGAAACCCGGCGGATGCCCGCAGGGCCGCTAAGGGACGGTTGGTTGCGGCAATGATCCGTCCCGAAAATCGCTTCCGGTCATGGCTGCCCACCGGAGTAAAGATCCGCTCCTGCAACACCTGCAGCAACTTGATCTGCAAGGTCTCCGGAACCTCTCCAATTTCATCAAGAAAGATCGAGCCGTTCGGACTGCACCGGGCAAACACCCCGTCGTGATCAGTCACCGCTCCGGTAAACGCCCCCTTGCGGTGCCCAAACAGCTCCGACTCCACCAGGGCCTCCGGATATTGGGACAGATTGATGGCAATGAAATTACCGGCAAAACTCTCTGCGAACCGGCCGGTCTCCGGTCGAAAGGGAATGAAACCGGACCGGCCGATGGCCGCCGCAGCCGCGCCTTTTCCAGAACCGGTTTCCCCCAGCAACAGGGTCGAAAAATCTTCCATCCGGGACAGCAGGGCTTCGATGTATAACCGGAGATTGCAGGTAAAGATGTTGTTCCACAACCGGACCCGCAGCGCCTGCATGCAGGGGCTGGCTCCAACCAGCCCGGACTGAATAAACGTATAGGCTCGACGGAGCTGATAGAAGATGGCCACCAGCCGGACCGCTTCGGACTGGCGAATCCCGTGCGCGATCAAATGGTCCAGTACATCCGCGACAAAGGGCGCGGGCACCGGGCGCTCCCCTTCCGCCGTCTGGGATCGAATCAACCGGTCATAGTCGTGAGCCCAGCGATGGAATGCGTCGAACAGAATCGTCATCTGGAGCAAACGCGCATCCTCCCCTTCATACCCCCGAACGGACACCCGTTTCTCGGCCCGCATTTGGTCCAGCACCGAACGCACCGTAACCAACGCATCCGATAAGCCACCGCTTCCACCGATCCGCAAATCCACACTCCGCCGGTCCGAGGAAAATGGATTCACAAAGGAAGCCTCCACTACCAAGGCAAACAGGTCCCGCTCGGAGGGAGATAGGGTCAAGGGGTCGCTCATACAATTAATGTACATGTCCATTCACAATATGCACAGACCTAAAAGATGCGCACAGGCAACCAGGAGCCAAGATAATGACTTATATGCATTAGCATAAAGCACTTACCTAAACCAGTCTGCCGTCCAGAAAAGCGTTGGCATGGCGCCTGCACATAGCGGTTCCGACCACAGAAAGGAACAAGCAAATGAAAAAGACCCTGATCATCCTCGGAATTCTCGCCGCCATAGCCGCCACCATACTGGGCGGAAGGGCCCTCTCGAACTCGCTGGCCGGTCAGGTAACCTCAAGCCACGACCAGGCCTACCGGCAGTTTGTGGCGATGTTCAGCAACCGGGCCTACCTGGCCCTTCGATAAACCAAACCAAAAGACAGGACACGACCATGCAAAACACACCGACCACCATCAAACCTCCACGCACGCGACGCGGCCTGATTGAGCCGACCAAGGTGAAGTGGTGCTCCTTCATCACCATCACCCTCTGCCTGATCATCAGCGTCATCACCTCGGTCCTGGCGATCTGGGACTTTACCCGTCAGGACACGCTCTGGCGCACCGTTGCCACCTGCGTGGTGATCGCCGGCGGCATGATGGCATTCGGCATCGTCAATGCCCTTTACGGACCCAAGGAATAAACAACCCTCAACACAAAAGGAACAACACAATGAAAAAGACAGGACACAATCGAATACACACCAGGCTGCTCGCGGGAGTGGCCGGACTCTCCCGGCGGCTTAAGAACAACCGCCGACCGACAATCTCGGTTCGCCAGGGACGGCGAACCCTACCTAGTTCCGAAACTCCAAGCAAACGGGTAGGGTTCAGCGTCCCGCTGAACCGTGCTTTCGTTTATGGCATACTGTTCATGGCCCTCACCCTTACCGCCACCTCCCACGGGGCGGGACTGCTGATTGCCGACGGCGGATTCGGCGGACAGCTTCAAATCATCGAACACGAGGTCCGGGTTTCCATCAACAACGGCGTGGCCGTCACCAAAGTCGTGCAGGTCTTCCAGAATCAGGAAGACCGGCAAGTTGAGGCGCTCTACACCTTCCCGGTACCCCGGGGCGCCAGCGTGGCGAACTTCAGCATGTGGATCAATGGCAAGGAAATGGTCGGCGAAGTGCTGGAAAAGGAAAAGGCCCGCGAGATCTATAACAGCTACAAGCAGGTCCGGCGCGATCCGGGGCTCCTCGAGCAGGTGGATTTCCGGACCTTCGAGATGCGCATTTTCCCCATTGGCCCCAAAGCGGAACAACGGGTGGAGATTACCTACTATCAGGAGCTGGAAAGCGATCACGACACCCTGCGATATGTCTATCCGCTGGCCACGGCAACCCAACCCACCACCGACACCAGGGTGCATGGCCGGCTTTCCTTCCAGGCCGATGTCCGCTCCCTGGTGGCCATGGAAGCCATGGGAAGTCCCAGCCACCCCGCCGATGCCGTGGTGGCCATGCATGGGCCCGACTATGGTCAACTCAGTCTTGAACAGCGCGATGGCGACCTCAACCGCGACCTGGTTCTGACCTGCAAATTGCGCCGGGCCAAAACCGGTCTCGACCTGATCACCTCGCGGGAGAAGGGCGAGGATGGATACTTCCAGATGACCCTCACCGCGGGCGAGGATCTCGCGGCTCTGGATGAGTCGATGGACTATGTCTTCGTCCTGGATATTTCCGGCAGCATGGCGAACGACGGCAAACTGGGCGTCTCCCGGGAATCCATCCTCGCCTTTGTCGATGGCCTTGCCGCTGAAGATCGATTTGAACTGATCAGCTTCAATGTGCAACCGAACCCGCTGTTTGGCAGCCTGCGTCCCGCAGTGGGCAACGCGGGCACCGAGGCACGACGGTTCCTCGACAATCAGTCCGCGCGCGGCGGTACCGTATTGCGCCCCGCCCTGCTCACCGCCTACAAGTATGCCAATCCCGACCGGGTGCTGAATGTGGTGGTGCTGAGTGATGGACTCACCGAACAGCGTGACCGGGCGGAACTGCTGCAGGTCATCGGGCAGCGGCCTTCCGGTTGTCGGGTGTTTTGCATCGGGGTGGGCAATGACGTGAACCGCCCCCTACTTGAGCAGATTGCTGACGATGCCGGTGGCCTCGCCGCCTTCCTGTCCCATGGCGACAACTACGAGCAGGCCGCCAAAGCCTTTCGCCGCAAACTGATGCGCCCGGTTGCCGCCAACCTCGCGGTCAAGATCGAAGGCGTGGAAACCTATGATGTCGAACCCGCAGTGCTTCCCAACCTGTTTCATGGCATGCCGATCCGGGTCTATGGTCGCTACCGTGGGGATGGCGATGCCCAGGTCCGCCTCACCGGCGATGTCCGGGGCAAAGCCTTTGTCTCCGAAGACACCATGACCTTCCCCGCGCGTGATGATGCCAACCCGGAGATTGAACGGATGTGGGCCTGGAAGAGGATCGACCAGCTTCAAAAGAAGGCCGACCGCTCTGGGTCACGGGACTCGGTCATCGGGGAAATTGTCGAACTCGGCGAAACCTACTCGATCGTCACCGAGTATACCTCCTTCCTGGTTTTGGAAAATGACAGCGAATATCAGCGCTGGAAGATTGATCGAAAGAATGCACGCCGCATCGGACGCGACCGGGCAGCCCAGCAGGCACGGGAAGAAAAACTCCGCCTGCTCCGCGAGTTGGCGCTGGATGGCCTCGGCCCCGATGCCGCCAAAGCGGCCCCGCAACCCCAGCAACTGGCCGCAGCCCAACCGGCCCGCCCCAGCCAGCCCGGCCAACCCTCGGTACAGGCGCCCACCCAACCCCGCAACCAGGGCCGAAGCATTGACCTCAATATCGGCACCGGTCCGGTTGGTCCGCTGTTTGTGCTGATCAGTGCCGCGATGGCACGGCGGAACCGCAAACACCAGGCCAACGCATAACCTGTATCGGCGGGGCGAGGCATCCCCACCCGGGAGACCTCGCCCCGCCGTTCAGCATGGAAATGCACGCCATGAATCCCTTCACCCTCATTTTGTTCGGAGCCATTCTCGCACTCAACCTGCCCCTCCTGTTCGGAGGCCCCATCGAGTCGCTGATCTTCGATCCAGGCTCAGTTCTGGCCGGCGAATGGTGGCGACTTTTTACCCATCCCTTCATTCATGTCAGCCTGTATCATGCCCTCCTCGACGCTGGCGCCTTTGCCTTCCTGTGGCAGACCCGGCCCACACCCCACA
>JACKPT010000017.1 GCA_024233345.1 Verrucomicrobiota bacterium | reverse complement strand
GGGGTCGGGTTGTTCGGCGGGAGTACGAACGACCAGGTGATAGTGATTGGACATCACCTGATAGGCAATCACGTCGACCGTATACAACACACAGACCCGGTGGAGGATTCGGACAAATTGTTCCTTCTCCACCGAGCCAAAGGGCCGGTCGTTATTGGTTCCCGCAGTCCGGTTGTAGCAATGATACCAGGCTGGCTGTCCTTCGAGCTTGATTCGTGGTTGTCTCATCAACGGTTCCTTTCATAGGGCCCCATGCCCTATATCCCTAAGGAAACGAGAGGCGCATTTTTTGATAAAAAAGTTTTGACTGGCTGCCAGAATTTGCTGCTACTCTTTATCGATCAGAAGGTTGTGGAGGTGAAATAAATGCCTGTCCCCAGCTTTGCCAGCTTTGCCATGCACAATAAATTCGCACCCATGAACACACGTCATCTACTCCTGTTGCTGGCGGCGATGAGCGGGCTTGCGCGGGCTGAGATGCCTGCGGCGCCTGCGGAGCAGTTCATGGACAGCATCGGTGTATGCACACACTGGAGTTATTCCGATACGCCGTATGGCATGGAATTCGATCGGGTAGCAGCCATGCTGGTGCAGAGCGGGATCCGGCATATTCGCGATGGACTGAGTGACCGAATGATCGAACTCGGGAAGGTCGGAATCCGCGCGACGGTGGTGCTCGAGCCGACACGCTCCATCGAAGACTGGCTGGGTGCGATCAGGAAAGCCAACGCAGCAGGCGCGCGCATTGTGGCGGTCGAAGGACCCAATGAGCCGGATCTATTCTGGTTGGAGTACGCGCGGAACTACCCCCCCGGCACACCCGCGCCGACCAATGTGACGGACGTGATCGAGGGCGTCACGAGATTCCAGCGCGATCTGTTTGCCGCAGTCAAGGCCGATCCTGCGTTGCGCTCGCTCACTGTGATTGGCCCGGCCCTCGGCAGAACCTATGGATATGACGTGCGCTCGCCGTTCCGCGAAGGATCACTCGCGGATGCGGTGGACTGGGGTAATTTCCACCACTATCCCGGCGGCAACCCGTTTACCAACAGGTTTACAAACAAGATTTGTCCGGAAACAGGGGCTTAGGGGCGTTTTGGGGGCAGGAAAAGAGCTTCCAAGCGCACGGATGTGTTGAGTACATTACGGCGTGCCGAGAGCCAATCGATATCTTGTGGCCGGACCGGCCTACCTTGTGACCCATCGATGATGACAAACACAGAACTGATTGATCTTGCCGCTTCCGTCGTGAAGACGCATCGGATCAAAGACTTTCTCTGCGGCGATGTCGGAAGCGCCGTGCTCTCCCGGTCTGGCAAGGTATACTTGGGTGTTTGTGCAGACCTGGGATGCAACGGTTTCTGTGCAGAGCAAAATGCCTTGGGTTCCATGATGACCGACGGTGAATACCGCTTCGTAAAGGTTGTGGCGGTCTGGAAAGACGAGCAGGGGATCGTCCACGTGCTGTCGCCCTGCGGGCACTGTCGCCAGATGATGATGGACATGGACAAGGACAACCTGAAGTCGGAAGTCATCCTGGACCATGACAAAACAGTCACACTTGAGGAGCTACTGCCCCACCACACATGCTGGAGAAAACAATGAGATTGCATCGAACCAAACCCTTCAGTGTACACGCGGGGGCCGCGCGCCCGTGAGAGGCGTCGTTGGCACCGGCCTTTTCGATCAGCGTAATCGTCTCATCGTTCTTGTGAGATGAGAGGTTGGGAGGGACGGGGTCCGTCAATGAACCGGGAGATCAGTTCGGGTCGGCAGCGGAAAGCGTCCGCTCGATCCGCCGGTCCGGGATGAGCCAGAGGACGGCCACCATGATATAGATCACGGTGGCGAGACCGGGAATGACAAACGCCAGCACGATGGCGGCGGCATAGAGAAGCACGGAGACTTTCCCTTTCCGATCACGCCCCACCGCCCGGGCAAGGATGGACGCTGGCCCCTGTGCCCGAATGATCACATGCTGAAGCGCAAAGTAGGCGATGGCCGCCATCAAGAGCACAAAGCCATAGAGCGCGGTGGGAGATTTTGTGAACAGATTTTCTCCCATCCACCCGGTTGTCACAGGGATCAGGGAGAGCCAGAACAGCAGATGCAAATTTGCCCACAGGATGCCGCCTGTGACGCGACTGACGGTATGCAGCATGTGATGATGGTTATTCCAGTAGATCCCCAGGTAGATAAAACTCATCAGATACGACAGGAAGTGCGGGAGTAAAGACAGCAGACGGTCCGCCCCCGACCCATGCGGCACCTTCAATTCCAGGACCATGATGGTAATGATGATGGCCAGCACACCATCGCTGAACGCTTCAAGTCGAGTTGTTTTCATGCTCAGTCGCATAAACTATCAGGCACTTTTTCATTCGTGAAGCGCCAACTTTCTGTCACGGCCCGCCCCAGTGGCATCCCCGATTCACTGACCTGGGGGATCGTCTCGGAGACCGCGAGTGAGCCAATGAACGTTTACACTCACTGATGGCCTAGCCGGAATGCCTCCAACAACGACCAACGCCTGGCGGGTGCTGTCGAGCGTTCCTAGTAAGTCCGCCCTGGCCGGGCAAGCCAGGGCTAGCCTGTTCGACGCGCCTTGCCCCGCTCATCGCGGGGCTTGCGTCGCTACTACAAACGCCTGGTGTTCAGTGAACCAGGGAGGTCGGCCCCTGCCCACCACTGAAAGATTCGGTCGGTTAACCGCTCTTATCATCAAGCACCAGACTTCAGGACCGGTGCAGGATTTCCAGCAAACCGGAAACCCGGATCCCGGTGAACGAATCGTCCGCGGTGGTATCGAGAATCGTCGCCGCCTGCTCTTCCGGATAGTACCCGCAGATCGCCTGCTCGAATTTTGCCTTGAGCAGAGGAATCCCTTCCTCCCGTCGTCGTCGGTGCCCGACCGGAAAGTGGACCCCGACTTTTTCGGTCGCGGTGCCATCGGTAAAGAAGACTTGAACTGCATTGGCAATGGATCGCTGATCGGGATCGAGATAATCACGGCTATACACAGGGTCTTCCATAACCACCATCTTGTCGCGCAATGCATCGATCAACGGGTTGGCGGCGGCGGCATCCTCATAGTGGTCAGCGGTCAGGGTGCCGAAAATCAATCCGATCGCGGTCATGTATTGGAGACAATGATCCCGATCCGCAGGATTGTGCAGCGGCCCCTGCTTGTCGATGATCCGGATGGCCGATTCATGGGTGGTCAGTTCGATGCGATCGACCTCCGAGACCCGGTCCCTGACTTGCGGATGAAGCGTGATTGCCGCCTCCACTGCGGTCTGGGCATGGAATTCAGCCGGGAAAGAGATTTTGAACAGCACGTTCTCCATCACGTAGGAACCAAGCGGGCGGGCGAGGGTGATTTCCTTCCCCCGGAACAGGGCGTCCTGAAAGCCCCAGGTTTTTGCGGTCAGCACCGAGGGATAACCCATCTCGTTGCGCTGCGAATTCAGGGCGTGCCAGACCCCGCGGCTGGCAGCATCCCCGGCCGCCCAAGACTTACGGGAACCGGTGTTGGGGGCATGGCGATACACCCGGAGGGCTCCACCATCCGCCCAGGCTTGGGTCACTGCATTGGCCACCTGCTCGCGCGTCCCCCCCAACATCGCGGCGGTCACTGCGGTGGTGGCGATGCGAACCAGGATCACATGATCCATGCCCGCACGATTAAAACAGGTCTCGAGGGCGAGAACCCCCTGAATCTCGTGGGCCTTCACCGCCGCCTCCAGGACCTCCCGCACCGTGACCTCGCGAACATGACGATCCAGATAATCCGCGACCGCGAGAATGCCCCCGAGATTGTCCGACGGGTGCCCCCACTCCGCCGCCAGCCAGGTATCATTAAAATCCAGCCAGCGGATCAATGCACCCCAGTTAAATGCCGCCCGTACCGGATCCAAACGGTCCTTCACCCCCGGCACGGGTGTACCCTGCGGCATTGCCGCCCCCGGCACAACCGGTCCGAGCATCTTCACACACTCAGGATATTTCAACGCCATCACCCCGCACCCGATGCTGTCGAGCAGGCAATAACGGGCGGTGGTCATCGCCTCGTTGCTGAAAGCCGGAGGGGCGATCACATAGTCGACGATGCGCTGGATGACATCATCCAGGGGCGGGCGGACATTGGAGATAGGAGCGCTCATGAGCCATTCATCTTTCGTAGTTTCTGTTTGTCATACTGTAGCCGGGGCAAAGCCGAAATCGGTTCATGCCATTTCACGACAACGATAGCCGACCCTGCGGTTCAGCGAGCCTGCCCGGCCTGGGACGCTGAACCCTACCCAGATGCAATGAATGTCGCACAAAGGTAGGGTTCGCCGTCCCTGGCGAACCGTGAGAAGGCGGACCGACCGGAGCGGATCACTCATCCCCGCTCCGCTCGCGGAGCCACGGTGAGATTCCTTTCCCCGATATACTCGGAGGTCGGGCGGATAATCCGGTTGTCGGCACGCTGTTCGAGAATATGGGCGGACCAGCCGGTCACCCGCGACATGACAAACAACGGGGTAAACAGCGGGGTGGGGATACCGCACTGGTGATAGACCACCGCGCTGTAGAAGTCGAGATTGGGAAACAGATCCTTTTCCCGCCGCATGATCTGCTCGATTCTTTCCGCGACCGCGAACAGTTTTTTTCCGGTCTCGTTCTCGTCTGCGAGACGCTTCGCCCAGACCTTGATCACGTCGGAGCGCGGATCACAGTGTTTGTAGACCCGGTGACCGAAGCCCATGATCTTCTGCTTGGTGGCAAGGGCCTCGAGGATTCCCTTCTCCGCAGCCTCGGGGGTGTCGAAGCGCTGCATGAGTTCCATCGCCGCCTCATTGGCGCCGCCATGTAAAGGCCCCCGCAGGGCACCGATGGCTCCGGTGATGGCCGAGTAGAAATCGGACAGGGTGGAGGTGACGGTTCGGGCGGTGAAGGTCGAGGCATTAAACTCATGCTCGGCATAGAGAATCAGGGACACATCGAGGGCCTTCTGATGGGTCGCGGATGCCGCCCCCCCGCCCAGCAGGCTCAAAAAGTGAGCGGCGATCGTGTTCCCGCCTGCGGTGACATCGATCTTCTTTCCCTCGTGGGAGACCTGATACCAGTACATCAGCATCGAGGGCAAGCAGGCCACCAGCCGGGTGGCAATGGACAATCCGTTTCGATCCTTTCCTTCCGGCTCCAGACAACCCAGCATCGACACCCCGGTGCGCAGCACATCCATGGGGTGTGCGGAGGCGGGTATCTGCTCCAGCACCGACTTCAAGGCCCCGGGCAGATCCCGGAGGGCGGCAAGGCGGGCAAGATAGTCCTGGTACTCCTGCTCCGTGGGCAGGTGCCCATTCAGCAGCAGGTGGGCCACTTCTTCGAAGGTGGCGTGGTCGGTGAGGTCACTTAATCGGTACCCCCGATACTGCAGCCCCCCGCCCGCTTCATCAATTATCGCGACGGCGGTTTGACCCGCAACAATTCCTTCCAATCCCTTGGATGCCTGGCTCATGGTGTACCTCCCCTTTTCTATTTATTCCTTCACCGAGCCGGACGGCCCGATGGCCTCATCGATTTTCTGCTCCTGTGCCTCGTAATCCAGAACCGCATACAAGTCACTCCGGGTTTGCATTCGATCCAGCAGATCCCGCTGGGTCCCCTTGGCGCGAATGCACCGGTAGACCTCTTCCGCGGTCCGGCTCATGGCCCGGAATGCGGAGAGCGGATACAACACCATTCGCACCCCGCTCTCCCGCAGTTCCTCCACGGTGAACAGCGGGGTTTTCCCAAATTCCGTGATATTGGCCAGTACCGGTACCGGGATCTCCCGGCAAAATCGTTGGTAGTCCGCCAGCGACTCCACCGCCTCCGCGAACAGCAACTCCGCCCCTTCCGCCACATAGGCCTGTGCCCGGTCCAGCGCTGACGCCACACCTTCCCCCGCCACCGCATCGGTGCGCGCCATAATCAGCGGGCCGCCGGGGGGACGGGTGGACCGTGCGGCACGAATGCGCTCGATCATGTCCTCCCGGGACACCAGCTTCTTCCCCGGCCGGTGGCCGCAGCGTTTCATGCTGACCTGGTCCTCGAGCTGCACCGCTGCCGCACCCGCCTGATGCATGACCGCCATGGTCCGGCCGGAAACGAGATCCTCCTCCCACCCGGTATCGATATCCACCAGCAGGGGCAGTGAGGTCGCGGAGGTAATCCGGCGCGCATCCTCCGCGACCTGGTCGAGGGTGGTGAAACCGAGATCCGGCAGTCCAAAACTCGCGTTGGCCACCCCCGCCCCGGAAAGGTACAGGGCCTGAAATCCCGCCCGGCCGGCGAGTTTTGCGGCATAGGCATGGATCACCCCGGCAATCTGGAGCGGACACTCTTGCTCCAGCGCCGCGAGAAACCTCTGGGCGGGCGAGCTCAAAAGTGGTTGGGCTCCCGCTTCACCAGTTGCCCATGACCGAGCTTGCCGACAAACACCCCATCCCGGGCCACCACCTGACCCCGTACGGTGACCACCGATGGGCGCCCTTTGATGTCCCAGCCCTCAAACGGATTGTAATCCACATTCATGTGCTGCTTCTTCTGGCGAATCTTGCCGCGATACTTCGGATCCCAGATCACCAGGTCCGCATCCGCGCCTACCGAGACCGTACCCTTGCGTGGGAATAACCCGAAGACCTTGGCAGTCTCGGTGCTGGCACATGCGACAAACCGGTGCAGGTCGATTCTCCCTTCACACACCCCCTTGGTCCAGAACACCGTCATGCGATCTTCCAGCGAAGGAATACCATTGGGGATCTTGGTGAAATCATCCCGGCCCATCTGCTTCTGTTTCTTCACATCGAACGGCGCGTGATCGGTGGCCAGGGTGTTGATGAATCCCTGCCGCAACCCGTGCCAGAGAAATTCCTGGTTGCACTTGTAGCGAAGCGGAGGGGACATCACAAACTTCGAGGCCCGGTCAAACCCGCCCTTTTCCGCATCGGTCATGTCGAGGGTCAGGTATTGAATCAGGGTCTCGATCCAGAGATTCACCCCCCGCTCCCGGGCCCGCAGCGCCGCTGTCACCGATTCCTTGCAACTGGTGTGCACGGTATAGACATGGGTGCCGTGCATCGCGGCAAAGGTGGCCAAATGATGTACCCCCTCCGCTTCCACCATCGGCGGGCGGCTGTGATAATGCCACTTCGGGGCGGTCTTGCCCTCGGCAATCAATTTTGCCTGCATCTGGGCCACCAGTTCGGCATTTTCACAGTGTGCGGTAACAATGACCCCCAGCTCCTTGGCCAGTTTCATTACGTTGTACAGTTCCTCGTCCGACACCCCGAACGCCCCCTTGTAGGCAAGGAAGACCTTGAAACTGGAAATGCCGCTCGCGACAATCTCCCTCAGCTCGGCTTCGGCTTTCTTGTCGGTCCGCGAAACCCCCATATGAAAGGTGAAGTCGCAGGCGCTGTTGCCTTCGGCCTTGTCCAACCAGAGCTGGTAGGATTTCAACACCGGATCCGCCTTCGCGGGACAACACATCTCGATCAAGGTGGTGGTCCCCCCCACCACCGCAGCCTTGCTCGCGGTCTTGTAGGTGTCCTTGGCATAGGTGCCCATGAACGGAAGATAGATGTGCACATGGGGATCGATGAATCCGGGAAACACATACTTGCCCCGGGCATTGATCACCTCGGCGCCCGGAGGCGCTTCCAGTCCCTGCCCGATCCGGGTGATGGTATCCTTCTCGACCAGAATATCCGCCTTGAGCCGCCCGTCCGCATTGACGATCTCTCCGTTCTTAATCAGCAGTGCCATGTCTAGCTCCTTTCTTTCATTCATTCTCCCGCAGAGGCGCGGTGGCGCAGAGGAGTCATTCTTCGAGTCCGTTCACGCACCGTGTGATCGTGAGTTTCATCATGCTCCGCGCCTCGGCGCCTCTGCGCGATTATCAATCATTTCGTTTCCACAAGCATTCATTCTTTTAGCCATCATCATGACAAGAAGTTTCCCGCAGAGGCGCGGGGGCGCAGAGGAGTCATTCTTCGAGTCCAGTTACGCACCGTGTGATCGTGAGTTTCATCATGCTCCGCGCCTCGGCGGGTAATCTCATCATTCCTTGTGCCAGACATCCCCTTCCCCGAAGCTGAACCAGCGGGAAGTGGTGACTTTGTGCCGGGTGAAGAACAGGACGCTTTCCCGTCCCTGTAAATGCAGGTCCCCGAAGAAGGAATAGTCCCAGCCGGCAAATGGAAAGTAGGCCAGTGGCGCGGGTACCCCGACATTGATCCCGATCATCCCCGCCTTGGCCCGGTGCTTGAATTCCCGGGCCGCTTTGCCGGACTGGGTATAGATGCATGCGCCATTTCCAAACGCGGTATTGGACGCCATTTCGATCGCGGTTTCGAAGTCATCGAACCGCATCACATTGAGAACCGGTCCGAACACCTCCTCGCGGGCGATCTCCATGCCTGGCACCACCTGATCCACAATCGATGGGCCGAGATAAAAGCCACCCGGCTCTTCCGGTACTTGGATCGCCCGCCCATCCAGAGCCAGGGAGGCGCCCTCTTTCTCGCTGTTCGCCAGCAGGGAAAGCACCCGGTCCCGGTGCTGGGGACTGATCACCGCTCCGAGCTGACCACCGGGAATCCGGTCGGTCGGCCCCACCTTGATCGAGGCCACCCGTTCGGTCAGGGGACCGAGCAACCGGTCCGCCGCCTTGCCGATGGTCACTGCGGTCGAACCGGCCATACAGCGCTGCCCCGCACATCCGAATGCGGCATCCGTCAGGCCGTTGACGGTATTGTCAATATCCGCATCCGGCATAATAAAGACATAATTCTTGGCCCCGCCGGCCGCTTGAACCCGTTTGCCGTTTTTGATCCCGGTCTCGTAAATGTACTTGGCCACCGGCGAGGAGCCGACAAAGGAAATCGCTCGCACCAGCGGATGAGTCAACAGCGCGTCCACGCACTCGCGTCCGCCGTGGACCACATTCAACACCCCCGGAGGCATTCCCGCCTCAATCAATAACTCAATCAACCGGATGCCGGTCAGGGGGACCTTTTCGCTCGGCTTCAGGACAAAGGTGTTTCCGCAGGCAATCGCCATGGGATACATCCACATCGGAACCAGGGCCGGAAAATTGTAGGGGCAGATTCCCACACAAACCCCGAGGGGTTGCTTGACCATTTCGCAATCGATCCCCCGGGCAATATTTTCCAACACCTCCCCCTTCATCAGCTCGGGAATGCTGCAGGCATACTCCACCACTTCGATCCCGCGGCGAATATCCCCCCGGGCTTCCACCAGCGTCTTGCCATGCTCCCGGGTGATCAAGGCGGCCAACGCCTCGAAGTGGTCCTCGAGCAACATCTTGTACCGGAACAGCACCCGGGCCCTCTCGATATGCGGTGTTTCCGACCATTCGGCAAAGGCCGCATGGGCATTCTTCACCACCCGGTCGACGACCTCGGCCCCGCACATTGGGGTCCGGGCGATCACATCGCCGGTGGAAGGGTTATGCACCGGGGTGGTGGTGGATGTCTCGGGCACCGTCCACTCATGTCCGATCAAAATCGGTACTGGCTGAATCGTCTTCGCGCTCATGCTTTGCTCCTATTCTATTGCAGATTGAAAACCACAGAGGACGCAGAGATTCCACCCCGTGCCCTACTCTCTCCCAATGTCTCCGTGCTCTCTGTGTTCTCTGTGGTTCCCTGATCCCAGCCTTATCTCAAGGGTGGGCGGGAATGGGTTTCATCTCACCACTCGCCAACTTCTCCTGGTACTCTTTCCACGTCATCGGCGGCTTTCCGGTATCGACATCCACCATGGTGATGCACTGGTCTACCGGACAGACGATCGAACACAGATTGCATCCGACACATTCCTCGTCCTTAATCTCGGGAATCGGTTTGCCGGGCAGTCGCCCGGGACCGAGACCCCGCTCACCGGCCTCAGTCAAAGCGATCGCCTGATGGGCACCATCCTCACAGGCGACATAACACAGGTTGCACCCGATACATTTATCGTAATCAATCGAGGCGATGCGTTTGTAATTGAGGTTCAGGGTTTCCCACCGGTCCACGACCTTGACCGCCTTGCCGCACAGCTCATTGACCGAGTCCATGCCCTTGTCATCGAGATAATTGGACAGGCCGTCGATCATATCCTCCACGATCCGGAAACCGTAATGCATGATCGCGGTGCAGACCTGCACACTGGTGGAACCCAGCGCGATGAATTCCGCAGCATCCCGCCAGTTGCCAATGCCCCCGATACCGGAAATGGGCAATTGCACATCCGGATCGGCCGCGCACGAATGCACCATGTTGAGGGCAATCGGCTTGACCGCCGGACCGCAATAACCCCCATGGGCACTTTTGCCATCCACATAGGGCTCCGGCACCAACCGGTCAAGATCGACCTGGGTCACACTGTTGATGGTATTGATCATCGAAATGGCATCCGCCCCGGCCCGCTTGGCCGCCCGCGCGGGCTGGGTGATGTCGGTGATATTCGGGGTCAGCTTGACGATCACGGGAATCTCCGCCGCCTCCATGACCCAACCGACAATTGTCTCGATGACGTCGGGGTTCTGGCCGACCGCCGATCCCATACCGCGCTCGCACATCCCGTGGGGACAACCAAAATTCAGCTCCACCCCGTCGGCTCCGGCGTCGCGGGCCCGTTTCATCATGTCGTGCCAGTTCTCCCGGGTATCGGTCATCAGGGAGGCAATCACCGCCCGATCCGGCCACCGCTCCTTGCACTCCTTGATTTCCTTGAAATTCACCTCGATCGACCGGTCGCTGATCAGCTCGATATTGTTGAATCCGACCATCCGCATCCCCCCGACATTGTGGGACGAATAGCGGGAACTGACATTCACGATTGGGTCGCCGATGGTCTTCCAGACCACCCCGCCCCACCCCGCTTCAAAAGCCCGGTGACACTGGTAGGCAGTGTTCGAGGGCGGTGCCGAAGCCACCCAGAACGGATTGGGAGAACGGATTCCTGCGAGATTAATGGATAAGTCAGCCATGATTATCGTTCTCCTTTCGCGGCATAATATTCCGCCTCTGCTTCCGGCACCCGCACCGGCCGATCGAGGCCCGAGCCCACCGGTTTACTTCCCGGCACACCGACCCGGGTATGTTGCACCGGACCTTCCACCGCGTCACCGCACAGTGCCGCATGAATACCCCGGGCTGCTTTCTTGCCTTCCGCCACGGCATTGACCACTTCCCGCCCCCCATTGGCGGCATCCCCGCCGGCAAACACCCCGGGCACACTGGTTTGTCCTGTCTTTTCGTCGCGGACCACCCGGCCCTTGGCATCCAACGCCAGATCCGGCAGGAGGGTTTGCAGCATCTGGACCTGCTTTTCCTGGCCCAGAGCCTTGATCACCATATCGCAGGGGATTACCGATTCCGAACCGGGTACGGGACGGGCCCGGCCTTCGGCATCCGGCTCAGTGCGGATCACCTTCAGGCCAGTCACCGACGATTCGCCGAGGACCTCAACCGGAGCGGCATGAAAGACAAACCCGCAGCCATCGGCCTTGGCGATTTCATACTCGTAGGCATACGCAGGCATATCCTTCTCCCCGCGCCGATAGACAATGGTCGCGGAGGTTGCGCCGAGACGCTTGGCCTGGGTCACCGCGTCGATTGCAGTGTTGCCACAGCCGATCACCACGACATGCTCGCCCACTGCAACCTCGTGCAACGGCTGGGTGTGGATCTCCTCGATGAATGCGAGCGCCTCCATCACTTCGGGTAAATCCTCCCCGGGTATCCCCAGGGTGTAGGTATGGCCCAGCCCGACCCCCAGAAAGACTGCGTCATAGTCCTTCTGCAGATCCGCCATCGGAAGATCAACTCCCACCTCGACCCCGCACCGGATCTCCACCCCGAGGCTCTTGACCACCTCGACCTCGTCGAGACTCACCTCCGGAGTCAGCTTGTAATAGGCAATGCCATAGGTGTTCAGGCCGCCCGCTTCGGGCCTTCGCTCGAAAATGGTCACCGCATGACCCAGCCGGGCCATTTCTGCGGCACACCCCAGCCCGGCCGGACCACCACCAATCACCGCGACTTTTTTCCCGGTAGCGGCCGCCGGTTTCTCCAGCAACGAGGCTTCCTTCCCCGCCACCGCGTCGGTGGCATACCGCTGCAGACGGCCGATCTTGATTGGTTTCTGATCCCGGTCCTGCAGGACACAGGCCCCTTCGCACAACACGGTGGTCGGACACACCCGGGCGCAACTTGCCCCGAGTATGTTCGAGGACAAAATGGTCCGGGCCGCGCCGCGGTTGTTCTGGACGGCAATCTTTTTGATGAACGCGGGGATGTCAATCCCGGTCGGGCAGGCCATGATGCAGGGCGCATCAAAACAATAAAGACACCGGTCGGCCTCCACCTGCGCCTGCTGGTCGGTATAGGCGGGCTCGATGTCCGCCATCATTCTCGCTGCCGTTTCCTGATCCGTTCGTCTTTGTCTTGTCATGGCTTATGTCCTGTCTTTTTGCGGATTCACGGTTCAGCGGGACGCTGAACCCTACCCCGAAGCATGGTCATTCCTCGCGAACCGTGAGCCATCTCTCACGATCAGGGTTTCTGTTTTCATCACAACTGGACTCATCGCATGGTCCCGGTCATGCTATCCAATCTCTCCTGCGGTCATCCCGTGAGCATCCGCCACCGCCTTGTACACCACCTGGCCGTGGTAGGTGTTCACCCCCGGACGAAGCGCGGGAATCTGTTCGAGGGCGGCACTGAATCCGAGGTTGGCTATCTTCTGGGCGTAGGGGATGGTCGCGTTGGTCAGGGCCTGGGTGGCGGTACGCGCGTAGGCTCCCGGCATGTTGGCCACACAGTAATGGAGGGTTTCCTCCTCCATGTAGACGGGGTTCTCATGGGTGGTGGCCCGGGAGGTTTCCGCACAACCGCCCTGGTCGATGGCAATGTCGACAAACACCGCGCCCGGCTTCATCACCCGGAGAAACTCACGCTTGATCAACTTGGGTGCCTTCGCGCCCGGCAGCAATACCGCCCCGATGAGCAGATCGACACTCGGCAGCATTTCGAGCAGGTTCTGCTCGTTGGAGTACAGGGTGTGGGCGGCTCCGTTGAGACTGATATCGAGGAACCGCATCTGCTCCAGATCCACTTCGAGAATGGTAACCTCAGCGCCAATCCCGGCAGCCACTCGCCCGGCATTGATACCCGCGGTGCCCCCGCCGATAATCAGTACATTGCCCGGCAGCACCCCGGGCACCCCGCCCAGCAAGACCCCTTTTCCACCCTGGGCCTTGCTCAGGTAAAAGGCCCCCATCAGCGCGCTCATCCGACCGGCAATTTCACTCATCGGCTCCAGCAACGGCAACCGGCGCCCCACCTGTACGGTCTCGTAGGCAATCGCCGTGGTCCCGGCCGCACAGAGCGCTTCGGTGAGTGGCTTGTCGGCGGCAAGATGCAGATAGGTGAACAACAACAGATCGTCGCGAAGAAATCCATATTCCGATGCCACCGGCTCCTTGACCTTGATCACCAGATCTGCGCCCCACGCATCCGCCGCAGTCTCCACCAGCTTCGCCCCGCCCTGGAGATACTGGTCATCGGTGAAGCCCGCGCCATTGCCCGCGCCCTTCTGAACCAGCACGGTGTGACCGTCCTGCACCAGCATGCGGGCGCCGGCCGGGGTGCAGGCCACCCGGTTTTCCTTGACCTTGACCTCGGCGGGAATCCCGATCTTCATGAGGCGGCCTCGGCTTCCGTGAACGAAAGATCCAGCACCTCGAGCAGAAAGTCCACATCCGCCTCGGTGATGCACATCGGGGGGGTGATCCGAATGATGTTGCCGTGCAGCCCTCCCTTACCAATCAACGCCCCCAGGTCCTTGGCGGTCTCAAACACCTTCGCGGTCAACTCACTGGCCGGCTCCTTGGTGCCGTGGTCCTTGACCATCTCCATCCCCACCATCAACCCCTTGCCGCGGACGTCTCCGATCGACGGATGCTTCTTCTGCAGATCACGGAATCCCGCCAGCAGCTTGGTTCCCAATGCGCCGCAGCGCTGCTGCAGGCCATCCCGCTCGATGATATCGAGCACCGTCTTTCCGATCGTGCAGGAAACCGGATTGCCACCGAAGGTATTGAAGTGGATGCGCTCCTTGATCGTGGCGGCGATCTCCGGGGTGGTCACCACCGCAGCCAGCGGCGCGCCATTGCCGATGCTCTTGGCCATGGTCACAATGTCCGGAATCACATCCTGGGTTTCGAAACCCCAGAATTTTTCCCCGGTACGGCCAAACCCGGCCTGGACTTCGTCGGCAATACACACCCCGCCCGCCTCGCGCACAATACGATAGGCTTCCTTCAGGTATCCCTTGGGAAACTCCACCACCCCGCCGACGCCCTGGATCGACTCGGCAAAGAAGGCCGCAACCCGGCCCGATGTTGCATAGCGGATCAACTCCTGGATTTCTGCCGCATATTTTTTACCCGCCTCGGGATCGTCCCGGCCCCACGGACCACGATAAGGATCGGCATTGCGCGCGTGATGAATGCCGAACGAATGCGGGATGTTGAACTTCCAGGTATGGTGCGAGGTCAGGGCCATGGTTGAAGCCACCCCGCCATGATAGGCGTTGCGCAGCGCGACCACATCGTAGTTGCCGGTGTACAACCGCGCCATCAGCAGTGCGAGGTCATTCGCTTCCGAACCGGAATTGACAAAATAGCAGCAGCGCAGATCCCCGGGCAGGGTCGAGGCCAGTTTTTCCGCATAGTCCGCGATCACCGGGTTCAGGTAAATCGTGGTGGTGTGGGAGATCTTCTTCATCTGGGCATCCGCCGCCGCGACAATTTCCGGATGGGCATGGCCGACACTGACCGTGACAATGCCGCCAAAGGCATCGAGATACCGACGTCCGGTCTGGTCATAGAGGTACTGCATCGAGCCCTCAACAATCATGATCGGCTTCTTGTAATACAGGAACAGTCCGGGATTCAGGTACTGCTGCCGTTTCGCGAGTACTTCGTCGAACGATTGCCCGGTGTAGGGTTGCGGTTGATGGTCATAGGGGGGCAGAACTGGCTGCTTCATGGTGTGCTCTCTTTCGTCCGCATCAATGCGGCATAAATCACAAAGGCGAGGATAAACCCGATAAACCACGCGTAGTGGTACAGGCCGCTCCAGAATGGCCCGGCCTGCACCAGCTTGATCTGGGTGAGGAAGCCGGGAACATTCGGCGCAATCGCCAGCGCCAGCGCCGCCATCGCCTTGAGGTTGAAGCCGTGGGTGTAGGTGTAGGGCCCCTGCTCCCGGTACAGCCCGGCCAGATCCATCTTGGTCTTGCGGATCAGAAAATAGTCGCAGACCAGAATACCGCCGATCGGCCCCAGCAAGGCGGAATATCCGATCAGCCAGGTGAAGATATAGCCGCTGGGATCCGCCACCAGCTTCCACGGCATGATTACGATGCCCACCAGGCCGGTCAGCACGCCCCCCATCCGCATGCTGATATGACGCGGGAAAAAGTTGGTGAAAGCGGTGGACGGGGCCACCACATTCGCGGCGAGATTCGTGGTCAGGGTGGCAAGGGTCAGGGCAAACATGGAGATGATCATCAATCCAATCCGGTCAAACCGCGACAACAGCTCCACCGGATCCCAGATGGTTTCACCAAAAATCACCAGCGTGGCGCTGGTCACGGCAACCCCGATGAAGGCGTAGAGGGGCATGGTGGTGTTGAGACCCAGAAACTGGCCCAACACCTGGTCCTTCTGGCTCTTCGCCTCCCGGGTGAAGTCCGGAATATTCAGGGACAGGGTCGCCCAGAATCCGACCATCGCGGTCAGTCCCGGAAAGAACACCCTCCAGAAATCACCCGCCGTCTCGAACTGCGAAGGCTGCGAAAGCATCGGCCCGAAACCATCGGCCTTGATGTAGGCCCAGATCAACAGGGCGAGCCCCAACCCAATCAACAGCGGTGCTCCAAGGTTCTCCACCACCCGGATGCTCTCCATGCCCCGCCAGAAAATCCCCACATTCACCGCCCAGAAAATCAGGAAGCAGATGAACTGGGCGATGTTGACTTCGATGTGTGGTGAACTGAACGGCCCGATCACCGCCGTATCGGCCAGGCTGGGCCACTGGAGCAGGGCCAGCTTGTAAATGGCAAACCCGCCGATCCATGTCTGAATCCCGAACCAGCCACACGCGACCAGGGCCCGGAGCACCGAGGCCACGTGGGTACCCCGTACGCCAAACGCGGCCCGGGCAAACACCGGGAAGGTGATCCCGTACTTGGTGCCGGCGTGACCGTTGAGAATCATCGGAATCAGCACAATCAGATTCCCCAGGGTCACGGTGAGAATCGCCTGCCACCAGTTCATCCCGCTGGAGATCAACCCGCTGGCCAGCATGTAGGTCGGGATGCAGACGGACATCCCCACCCACAAATACGCAATATCCCTGGTCCCCCACCGGCGCTGATCCGACCGCACCGGGGCCAGGTCGTCATTATACAGGTGCCCATCCCGAACCGAGACAAGCTCCTCCGGGGTCAGATCCGATGCGAGTTCGTGATTCATCAGGCGATCAGTGATCCGTGGAGGAAATGGCCCCGTAGGATTCCGGACGCCGATCGCGGAAAAACTGCCAGGTATTGCGGACATCGACAATCGCATCGAGATCCATGTCCGCGACGATCAGTTCATCCTGATCGCGGCTGGCGACCTTCAGCATCTGGCCGCGCGGATCGCAGAAATACGACTGCCCGTAGAACTCGCCGATCTTCCACGGGGCCTCGACCCCGACCCGGTTGATCGCCCCGACATAGTACTGGTTCGCCACCGCATGCGCCGGTTGCTCCAATTTCCACAGGTATTCACTGAGTCCGGCAACCGTGGCCGACGGATTAAACACAATCTCCGCGCCATTGAGCCCCAGGCAGCGCGCCCCCTCGGGGAAGTGGCGGTCGTAGCAGATGTACACCCCGATTTTGCCGGCCGCGGTTTCAAACACCGGATACCCGAGATTCCCCGGCTTGAAATAGAACTTCTCCCAGAAGCCCGGCTGGCAATGGGGAATGTGATGCTTGCGATATTTGCCAAGGTATTTTCCGTCCGCATCGATCACCGCCGCGGTGTTGTAATACACCCCGGGGAGGTCCACTTCATAAATCGGCACCACCAACACCATCCCCAACCGCTTGGCCGTTTCACACATCAGTTGAATCGTCGGCCCGTCGGGAATGCGCTCTGCCGTCTCGTACCAGCGAATGTTCTGCTCGGCACAGAAATAGGGGCCGTAAAAGATCTCCTGGTAACACAGCACCTGCACCCCCTGCTTGGCGGCGTCCTCGGTCATCGCGATGTGCTTCTCGATCATCGCCTTCTTGATCTCGGCCAACGGGGCATCCCCGTCATGGGTTGAAGTCGCTTGAATCAGTCCACCACGTACAATTCTCGGCATGGGTCATTCTCCCTGAGGTTAGAGTTCAACAACAGTCAGACCGGAAACAGACTCCAGTCTGGCTGACCAGATCACAGTCGGATGATTGGCCAAAGGCATGACCGCCAGTATGAGGAAACGGTTAGAGAGCCGTCAATGGGAATCAGGAAAAACCTGAGTTCAACTTCCACTCGATTTCTGTTCGCGTGATGTTTGGCCACTACCGCCCAACAACTTCCAACCCCTGGAAACGCAACGCCAAAAAGTTCCAACGTCTGGAATTTCACACAGAAAATCTTCCAATCCCTGGAACTTTTTTAAACCGTTTTCCCAATGGCCTTCGGGCATTCAAAACCGCCCCCCCACGCACTCAGCAGCAACAAGGGCCCTGAAGGGGCAACGCCCGAAAGCCCACCTGACCGCATACCCATGAAGCATGATGCATGGCCTGACCCTAAACACCTTTTGACTGGGTAAAATCTCCGGGAAGACCATGAGGCGGCGGCTATACGTTCAAGGAAACTGCTTTAGTCAAAATAGTACTCAGCAATCTTCTTTGTGACACGATCATTCCTGAAATAGATAAGCCGTCTCCGATAATCAGTGTCGGAAGGACTTCGCGACCACTGCTCGACGAGGGCTCCTTGATTTGTCCAGACCACCAAGGGTGGACCGATGGTCTCGTGCACTTGATCTCGTGTCATACCGGAATCGATGCTGCGGAAACTGCGGTCCGAATATCCCGACGCATAGACCGTATCTTCATGACCCAGAAGACCGCCTAAGAGCCCGGTGAACCCATCGAGCGAACGAGACAACAAGAATGCGCACATGCCTGCCATGATGACGATGCCAATAAGTCGTTTCATTCTTCTACTTCCCAGCGCTATAGCTCAACCGCAGAGCCTTGTTCGTTGCCTGACTCGACCGGCGTTGTTGTAACAGGCCGAAGTTTCAGGTGAGCATGACGATTCTGGCCCTGAAGGGGCCACACCCGAAAGCCCATGGCAAAGCCATGGGATTCAGGTCAAACGCAATCTCCCCTCGTGCTGAAGGCACGACAGTCGAAAGACCATCCGCTCAACCCTGTCACACTGAACGCGCAAGACCCACACCATGAAATTGATCACCCGAAAGCCCACCTGAACACATACCCATGAAGCATGATGCATGGCCTGATATCTGCAACAACGACTATTTTTATTTTAATGGGTATCCCCACCATGGCCGTGGGTTCTCGGCATGCCGTCATGTACTCAACACCTCAGTGCGCTTAGAAGCTCTTTTCCTGCCCAAAAAAACGCCCCTAAGCCCCTGTTTCCTGACAAATCGCGTTTGTAACCTATTGATACGCTAGAGAAACCTGTGGTTCGCCCCCTGAGTCAGTTGGGATAATCTATTGACCCCAACCCTCCAGATTACCATCATCCACTGCATGAAATCGCTCTTTCAGGCCAATCCCACGGGCGTGTGCCCGGAAAGCCTGAAAACGGATAGATCGTGAAGGATGATCATGTTGAAGAAGCCGTTCTCTATAGCCCTGACGGGATGTTGGTTGCTCGTCGTCCTGCTCACCGGAAGCGCCTCTGCTCAAGACGCCGCCCCGAAGTTGCCGCTACCCGCCGGAACGGAACTGCAGCGGGATGTGAAATATTTCTCCGCATCGGGCGATCACTACCTGATCTTCCAGCATGACGGCAACCTCGTGGTCTATGACAAGACCGCGCGATTCGTCTGGGGCGTGAACGAGATCACCTCCGACTACAAGAAGGCCGCCAAGGCGGGTTTTAATGCCTCGGGTGTGTTCGGTCTTTTTGATGCCCAGGGGAACACGCTCTGGTCGCCGGGGGTCCACCCTCTTTACGCCGCAGAACTGACGCTTTCGCCCAGCGGAGCCCTGCAAATTCTGGGGAAGGACAAAGGGAGCCAGTGGACCAGCGATGGCCGCATCCTCGAGCCCCCCTCCCTTGATCTGGCCACCCACCTGCCCGGAACCTGGGGTCCATTTGTCATCAGCAAGGATCGCATCAGCAAGGTGGTAGACGGTCACGTAGAGTGGAGCGGGAACTACTCGATCACGGGCAGCAACACCCTTGCCATTACCTACGACGACGGTCAGGAAGACCGCGCCATCATGAGGGTGTACGAGCGGCAGCAGGGTCCTCTCCTCGTCAAGCGATTAAGCTATGCCCTGAAGGATAGCGGCGGCGAGACGCAGAGAACTCCTGATCAAACAAACGAACTTGCCGAACCGGTAAAAGAATCCGGTGAAACTCGAGCAGAAGTGGCCCCGGTTGCCGCCGTGGTGCCCGATTGCCAAATCGTGATGATAAAATCAAACGTCTTTTACATTGGCGTGGATAACCTTTTTAAAATCAATTGTTCAGGAATATCGCTAAACGACACACGCATCACGGCCAGTGGAGGTGGGGCAAGACTGAGGAAGGTAGGACATGGTCGTTATTCGGTCGTGGTTTCAAAAGAAGGGGATGTCATCCTTCGAGTCTCTGCAGCAGGTCATGGTCTTATCGCTCAGGAGTCAATCCCCAGCAAACGGATTCCTGATCCGGTGGCAAGGCTGGGGGGGAACCTTACCGGAGGCTCAATTCGGCAAGGTCTGTTCCAGGCTCAAGGGGGTCTCCGGGCTGTCTTGGTCGATTTCGATTATGACGTTTCATGCCAAGTTGTCCGCTTCGACGTCGTTCGCCTGCAGAAGGACGGAACCCGGACAAAGGTCACTAATATCGGCCCAAGATATAGTGACAAGGCGCGGCAACTTATCAACCAGGCCATTCCCGGCGATAACTACTTCTTCCAATCGATCAAGGTCATGTGCCCCGGGGAAGCAGCGCCCCGTACCATCAACGACTTGGCCTTCGAGATCAACTAAGCGCGCAGCCGCGCGATCGGAGCGTGGGAATCGTGCCCGGGCACGGACTGACTGCTGCTGTTCCGCTTCAGTGAAATTTGCTTGGGACTCAGGGGGCGAACCACAGGTTTCTCTGGAGTGTCAACAGGTACAACCGAGATCTATGTGGAAACAGGGGCTCAGGGGCATTATTGGGGCAGGAAAAGAGCTTTTAAGCATACTGCGGGGATAATGTGGACAGGTATTTTTCCCCATTACTTGCACTCTCCGTCCACTAATTGCCTGACCACAGTTCTCCCGCAGGGGCGGCGTCTTCGCCGTCCTCCTGACGGTACATGTTATGTCATCTTCATGCTTTTTAGCCAAATATTAAAGCCATGGCCAAACCGAGTACCAATGCTACTAATAAAATCCAGAATAAGGCTAGTATCGGAAAAGAAATCCACTTCGGGACGGATGCATTTGGATTGAATGCACCAAATGGAATTCCGATGACGTCGCTAGTTGTCAGTTTATCCGGTGGCATGGCACGTCGCCCTTTTCTTTCAATGATTAGAATTTGAATTGGGAGGAAAACAATAAGCGGAACTACGAAAAGGATTAAGAAAACGATAATAGCAGAGAACCAGAATGGGTTTTCACCCATTTCGCGCTCATTCTCGTAAAACAATATCTCAAAGAGCCTGCAAGCGAATAGGCCGAAAAAGCCTATCGCTGAAGTCGCTTTGATTGCCAAGTGGCGATAAACGTATTTCTGTCTTGGTGACATAATGACTATCCTGAGGGGCTCTGAATACGCGTAGCGGATTCAGAGTCCCTCTCCAGCCCCTTCGCGCATCTCTCCTTTTGCAGGCTCGTTCTTAACCTCTCCCTTTTGTACCAGATGCGAGATCGCGATGTGCGCCATGCGCCGCGATATCCCGAGTTCGTCAGCGATGGTCTTATGTATACCTTGTGGCCACGGGGTTGCTTGGAGCCGCGCCTTAATTGCGGCGAGGATATCATCAGAGAGAACCGTGGGACGTGATTTCCATCCGTGATTGCCGTGAGACGCAGTCGTATCTGTGTGAGAAAAGTGACGATCAAGATACTTGCGTGAATCATCATCGAGACGATCAAATACACCCAATTCTGTCAGACCGGCTCGAATCGTCCGCCGCAACTCATTCTTGATCGCAGGGACCCCCGCGTGGATGATTCTGTCACGCGCCACATCGTATGTGATGTCTCTTGTTCCCTTTACATCGATGTCAAAGACGCAGAGCAAGCGTCGCTTACTCTCTCCGAACACCTTCGCCATCTTGCGCAGAGACATGCGGAAGCCGTTCACCACCACTCGGTTGCCGCCGTATCCTTGGAGAACCTTGAACGGATTAATGTGCAGGGCATATGTGGTAGACGCATTAGAAGCAAGAATAAGCTTCCTGGATTGCTGCGTTATCGAGAGGTGGGTGCCGTCGTCCGCAAGGAAGACGATAACGCAGCCGCCCAGGAGATTGCTCCACCGTGATAAATCAAGGTGGATTGTCATAACGCCAAGATCCTTGAGGCGCTCGGTACCATAACTGGTCACTTTCATCTGCGGCGAATTTGAAATTGCCAACTTTACGCCGAGAATTGACACAGTCACTGGCACTGCTGGCCTAACAACTGTGTCACGCAGATAGACTAGGCAATCACTCAGGAATCCGTCGTTGTTGAACTCATCCCTTAGCCGAATGCGGATTTCTGTGCCGCCATCGTCGTGCCCATTCTCTAGGAGATATGCGAGTCCACCAAGTCGATCAACGCGGACAACTCGCCTTATCGAATCCCGTCTGGGGGACTTAAATCGCGATGTGTCGAGCTCCATGAAATCAGAGATCATGAACACGGATGCGATTCCTATACCAAATCGGGAGATCGGCACAAATGTCCCCACGGGCCTTCCTGCCAAAGCCAGGGACTTCTCAAATTCCGCAGAGTCGTAGTACGTATTGCCTAACACAAGGAAGTACTCGCCGATGACGTGTTCATCCATACCTATGCCATTATCGCGTACTCGAATCCATCGGCGCTTATTCGTGTCAATGTAAGAGTCCAGCGCTATTGCACCAATGTACGCATCGGACGACAGGTCTTGGCGCGCATGACACGCGTCGATTGCGTTCTGTATCAATTCCCGCAGGGCAGATTCAGCATGCGAATACAGCTTTTCGCCCATGAGGATAGAAGAAATGGCAGATTGATTGAGTGACAGCGTGAAATCGCGAAACGTATAGCCGTTCGATTGAATTCGCGGACGCACACAGAGGGGAAGGTCTAGGTGGTAGCGATTGGCAACTTTCGCCGGAGCGCGCCGGAGCAGAGCTGTGGTGTCTCTGACTTCTCGCTCAATCTGGATGCAGAAATCGCGGATGGCTTTCTCGATAATTGGGTGTTTGCAGGACCCCGCAAAGACGATCTCCTCTGATCCGATTTCAATGGTATGCACGGCGAGATGTTTGCTCCATTCGCGGAGCGATACCTCTGCACCGGGCACCGTGCGCGACTCAATCCCAAGGCTCTCCAAGAGAATCCGTGGCGTTCTTTCTCTGTCGAAATCGAGAATATCGGCAAGTCTCAAGAGGCAGCACAGAAAACGAACATTTACTCGTTGTCCAGCAATTAAAGCATCATCGGAGTACTTCTGCTCGTAAATGTCTTTGGTCTCCAAGAGGGCGCTAACTGGGAGATTGTGGCTGGCACATATATCGACAAGATGGTCAGCAAAACTGATGCCATTGTATGAGAACAGGTCGTCTCGACCAGCCGCCGTTGAAACTGTCCTGATAAGGCTGCGATATCGTTCCGGCGTCGCATGGAGTGGTCGCAAATGATGAGACAGCCCTGCATTGTGAAGTTGCGCAAGGCGCAGCTCGATGACGCTTCGTTCGCTCGGATCCGTCACGGTTGATAGGTTCATTCTGGATGCTTGGATGTCGCGCCATAGTATTGGCCATGCGCGAAGAGACTCCAGGTACTCCGCGGACCCAATGACCCGCTCAAGCTCGGTTGATGTAAGCGACATTCCTAGGTCATGGAAGTATGCGGCGTAGATGAAGAGTTGTAGCTCAAGAGAACTGAGCGCCTTGAGGGTGTCATCCGGAATCAGATATGGCACGAGGTGGATCAATCTTAGAGAGTGAACGCGATTATGCAGGGTGTACTCGCGGAAAGGACCGGAAAGGATGAGGTCTAGTTGCGGAGCAACAGCAGTGATAAATGCTTGTGTGCGGGAGGCGGCATCATCATTGCTCGGTTGTCGTGAACGCAACTGCTGAAAGAGGGTCGTGGCGCCAATTGTTTCAGGAGTGGATGATACAATTGCCATATTGTCTCCTTGCGCTAACATCATGCGTCAGGCTAAAGCAACCCGCAAAGCGGTTTGGTTTTAGCCTGCACGCTCTTGTTGGCTGCCTTCTTGTTTCTGTTTGTATTTTTGGACTGCAATAGATTGTGCCAAGATGCTCCAGAGGACGACTGATATTATGACATGCGTCAGCATGTATATCTCTGTACCCAGAAGTCTGTGGAGCCAGATTACTGGAAGAGCGAGGGGTGCATCAGGTCGCCACACAGCAAAAAGCAGTGGCCCGAAGACGAAGACGAGAAGCCCACTGAGATGGAATATCGAATCCCCGATGCGACCCAAAGTGGGGGTGACGCGAAAAAGCGTCTCGCGATGTTCAACGGGGCAGTGTCGAAGAATCCAAGGGGAATCTTTCATTATCTTTCAGCCAACACCTTTATTCCCGACATCCCGAGATCGATATCCTGGATATCTGCGCAGCTGAGCTTTGCGGGTGGGTTATTTGCGACATGGGTGGAGTTTGATGTCGGTGGTGAGCGCGAGCAAGGAGATAATTCTTGAAAGTGCGAGTGCATTCACGATGGAGGGTGTTTATGGGATCCCTGGGGTCGGGTGATTTTAAGATGTTGGGGACAGGTATTTTTTCCCATCATTTGCACTCTCCGTCCACTAATTGCCTGACCCCAATTCTCTATTACTTGCACTCTCCGTCCACTAATTGCCTGACCCCAGTTCTCCCGTGGTTGGATCTCTTAGTTTGTTCAGAGCTTCTTTGACCTCGCCGGAAAGTGTGAGCGTCTTTTGGTCGAGCCTGTCAACACCACTTGAGTAAGAGTAAGGGCAGGTTGGGTCCGTGCTCCTTGGAATGCCCAGTTGTTTCAGGCTTGCCGGGACCAACTCCTTGGCGATCCGCTCGACAAGGCGCTGTCTTGAATCATAAGTCTCATGGAGCGTCTTGCTCAACATCATATGATACGACATGATGCTGGCCGGAGATTCGTGGTCCGTCCTTCCGCGACTGAACACATAGTTGTTATCACCAGAGTAGATGTTTTCCTCGGTGATTCCCACATACATGGTTCGATTGTCTGCTGAGCGGCATCTCTTGAGTGTGGCACAGAGTCGGTCTAGGTAAGGATCAACAAAGTACTGGCCAGGCTCTTTCTTGACTTGTTCAACCAGATCGCGGACCCAGTACCTAAACAGCGCGTCCTCAGATTTCACGGCATCGGTGAGGGCCTGGACATACTGATCTCCGGTCCATCCCGTGAAGTCGATATTCTGTCTGGCGAGTCTGACGAGTATGCCTTGAATATCCCGTTGTCGGAAGATGCGCTCCGGTGTGCCCCAAGACCACGCTTCGTTCAGTCGCCTGACCTTGACGGGGACTTCGGTGATGCGATCAAACACCTTCGCCACTTCGTCGAGAAGCCACGGGTTACAGGGTGCAAGAGGGATCAGGATGACCTGAAGCCCCGCTTCATTAGTTGCCAGTGGCGGAAAGGTATCGATGGATCGTGGTTCGATCCCCATGAAATGTGCCGCTTTGAGGACTTGGTCCTGATCTTCCGCGTTCTTGAACACGGTCTTGGCGCTGTTGCTGGCTGATGCCGAACTGGGAGCGTTCTCGACAAGCAAAAGGTGGGCCTCGTAGTCAAAGGGCGCGGTGGCGAGGAGATTCTTGAGAACGACGAGTGCATCGTCCTTCCTTCCATACCCAAGCAAGTCCTTTGCGTAGTCGTGAATGCATTCCTGCCAGTGTCCCATTGAGACGTTCCCAGCTTGCAGCGCCTCCTCGTATCGCTGCCTGTTTGCCCACTTGCGAATCGTCTTGAAATCGGCTGTCAGGTGTCCGCGATCTGTTGGGGCTTGTGAGAAGGTCCAGATCTGGACAGAACTCGGCAATATAAAGGTAAAGATCGTCTGGACGGCATTTGTAGCAACCACTTCGGCGCATGCATCTGTCGCAGTAATCTCAACGAAAGCTCCTTTGTTGCTTGTGATGAGCTGATTGAGATAGCCTAGTATGTTGTTGAAAACGGCATCGCACTTCGGTTTGTCGCCTTGGATGTTCTCAACGGACAACGCAAGGCCTTCGTCAGTAGTCGAGTAGACATACTGAGTCACGCCGTTCGTCTCGCCTTGGCCGACCAAGGTGAGAGCTTCCCCGCCGGAACGGAACGCTGGCGCATAGTAGGCGGGAAGGAATGAGGGCAGAGGTGGTTCAGCCGCTGCTACGCAAGGCGCAGCAACTGCCGCAAGGATGACGATTGCGAGTGTTGTCTTCTTCATAATTCTGATCCAACGTCAGGGCTGTCCGACCGGTGAGCCGCGTAGCGGGTCACCGGTACGCGACGAGCCCTTTGTTGGGTGTCCACTTTTCATTTCAGATGCGCAATTATGCCTATAAACGGAAAGATACCAGCTATTGCAAACAGGAAAAACATGGTGGTGCTAACAAATATGGTTGCGGATGTATGAACCAAAACAGCATCGACGGTTGGCTTCCGCCATAAGGCCAAGGCAAATGAGCAGATTGCCCAAACGAGGGGAACGGCCCAGGCAAGCCAGATTCTTGAAAGGAGAAAAGCACTTAACGATGGCAATGGCTGGTTGATGAACGGGGGAGTCGGATATTCAACAACCCGATTGTGCAGGGGTGACATTGCTATTGTGCTGGCAAATCCGAAGACAGCCATGATCAACGCATTCAAAATAATCGTCAGCCTTTTCATTATCTCATGCACCCAACGTCAGCGATCATCGGGTTCCGAGCCCGTAGCGGGTGAGGAATCCGATGCATCGCCTTGTTCGATCTTGATAACTTTTCCAACAATGTTGCTTCGCTCAATCGGCCCGAAATACCGAGAGTCTCTGGCAGCTATAGTGTTGTCACCAAGAAGGAAGTAGGCTGAATTGAGATTTGTCTGGTTAATTCCTCCGGATACGGGGCTGTACTGCAGGTCATCGGGAGGTGATACCTCCTCCCCATCTATCAACATGGCTTCTGGCGTCAATTGAACGGTCTCGCCGGGCAGGCCAATGACTCGAAACGCAAAGAGCGCTCCCGGCGGGTCCGGTGGACGAAATACAATGATATCGAAGCGTTCAGGGCTGTGAGAAGCGTACGCATTGAAATCTACGGTTAGCTCGCTTCCTTCGGGAATCGTTGGCTCCATTGAACTACTTGGCATATAGAGAGTGCGCTTTGCGCATCCTGCTAGGGCAACCGCGACAACTACGATTGAAATCAGTTTCACCATATCATTTGATCGAACACCTTTATTCCCGACATCCCGAGTTCGATATCCTGGATATCTGCGCAGTTGAGCTTTGCGGGTGGGTTATTTGCGACATGAGTGGAGTTTGATGTCGGTGGTGAGCGCGAGCAAGGAGATAATTCTTGAAAGTGCGAGCGTATTCACGGTGGAGGGTGTTTAGCACCATAGGGTCTGGCCCCACCGCCATCTATTTACTATTTTAACGGGTATCCCCCCCCCCACACACACACACACGGTTACGACTTAATCCTCTGGCTCGGCGGCCCGTCCGTTGAGCCAGATCTCGGACTCGGCAAGATCTATGTCATCATTCCAGACAACACCGTAGCGGTGAGAATCGGCATGGGCGCATCGAAAGATGGCATCGTCCCGCAGGGGGCGAAAGGCGTCGCTCTGAAGAAGAGGAGTGCAATCGTATACTCTCCTGTCACCGTTGTCGAAGGTGACAAGCAGGGACTTGCCGGGTCTCGGTCTGACGGTCCGAATTTTTGGATATGTCGTTGCTGTTTTCATGCTCTACTCCAAACCGGGAAGCTTCTTGTAGTCTTGCGTTTCCCTTATGATGAAGGCTCCTTTGTCTGAGCTCCCAGCTCTGATTGAACGTCCTGGTCTCATTATTTTGCTTTATCATGAATGTCATGCCTGAGGGGCGCCCGGAACGGGTATTCCCTTAAGACTTATGTTGGTAATTCTTATTCTATCCATTCAATTTCCGAATCCTGCGAATTCATGATTCTTGTTAAAGCAGAATCCGCCTCAGAAGTTAAATTGACTTTATATACGCCTCTTGACAGCCGGCGACCTTTTCCAGACAGATCTGCGACATGTCTGCTTGCATGATATCTCGATTTCTTAAACATTTCTTCGGCCAACTCTCTTAAACTTGCCGTATCGGTCATGCTTATTCGTGTGTCTGCCACGAGGTAATCGACCCTGTTTGACAACACCTCGATTCGTACAGGATTGAACACTTCGTCACTGTCTACATAGTCACAGTCAATATGTGCAAATATTTTGTCGCGAATATCCACGGTGTGTTCGTGGCGTTTAAGTGAGCTCTTCGGTTTTGCTTCATCTGGTAGTTTCCCAATACCGCGATTCCATTTGAACGGTTTGGCATACTCGATGATTGCGTAATGCGACAGAGCCTTGAATAGCTGACTGTTTTCAGACGAGCACAAGCGTTCTATTTCCTGGCATGCTCTAATGCAATTGTCGAAGCATGTGCTGGCATGCGCCCATAGCACAAAGAGCTTTCTCTTTTCCATGTCATATTCGATGTGCATTATTCTTCCAACGTTTGGCACCTCCCTTTTCAAACCGCGTCCGCGCGGTTTGAAATAGGTGAGCAGGCCGTTGTTCGGCTTCCTATGGTCGAGGTGTTCGAGTCAACTGGTCCAAGTAGTCGAGTTCATCTTTGTACTCTATCAGCTTTCCAAGCGCTTGGAGCAACTGACCCATCTTGGCTTGCCGATTGCCTCTCCTGATGTGCACGTGTTCCTTGTGGGAGGCGTCCTCATGCACAAGGAACTTCCATTCCTTTAGGTCTTCCACTTTCATGCCTTCGAACATCGCATAGTATTGACGCAACTCTGGGACTTCGACGGGCAACTCCCATGCCCCATCGGGATGGCCTCGTTGGAGAAAGAACCCCTGAGCCTCAAGCGCGATTACTGCCTGTTCCTGCTTATCTATGAGGGCAAACAGCATCTTCAGTCTGTCTGATTGCGATTGCGACGACTGAATGGTTTTCGCTAGACCATCCACGCAGCCAGGCAGAGATGCGAGCGTTGCACGCATCTGGCTGGTCGCAAGCAGCAACTCCTTGACATCCTTCTTCAGAAGACGATCAATCTCCGAGGGAAGCTCCGTTGACCGGATGATAATCTCCTTCAGGTCTTCCCGGTGTTGGGCTTCCAGCCAATCGGTGAACTGCTTTCGTGTAAGATCATTCCGATCGCGTCGTTCTTGCCGAAAGGTACAGAGCAGTCCAACGATTGTAGCGTTGAGTGTCGCAGCTGTCATTGGGTCCATAGTCAATTCCTCAAAGCAGACCTTATGGCTGCTGTTCGTTGGCAGCCCATCGTTGTTGATTAATCAGAGGTATGCCTCCGAACATAAACCTGCGGGCGACATCGCACTGGGCGATGCCTATCCGCAGACGCTGGTTAATCCAATAAAGCAGGAGGCATACCATGAAGGCAGTATATATCGGGATCGACGCACATAAAGACTCGAATGTGATCGGGATGGCTTTTTCCCGCGGCGGGAAGCCGGAACTCTACGGCAAGGCGCCGGGTGATATTCCGGGATTTATCAAGGTTCTACGGCGGATTCTGAAGAAGTACGATCTGCGGAAGCAGGATGTGGCACTGTGCTACGAGGCGGGACAAGCCTCACTGACGTAGGACCGCGTAGCGGCACACCGTTCAGTGGAGGCTCTTGTTATGCAACCTGATTTTCGTTTTACCAATGCGCACACATGATCGATGCTTCATCTTCAACGCCAGAAGACTAAGTTCTGGCTTATATGCGTGAACGAGATTGTGGCAGTTAGCGCAAAGCAGGGCGAGATCCTGTTTTCTTGTTTTGCCCGTGTGTCGCGGAGAGGCAAGCGGAATTAAGTGGTGACATTCAATTAACGCCTTGCCTTTCTGCCCATAGCGGGCGATTGGATCACACCCGCAACCGACACATTTAAATTTGCCTGCAAGGAGCGCCTCAGTTTTGAGTTCCCTTGCCGCCGCAGAGCACCTCTCCCTGTATGCGTGGGAACGCATCTGTGGAGAGCCCTCGCTGTAGGTGTCATCGGTTTGATTCGTGAGAAGTTCCTTTACCTTTGTCCTAAGCAGCTTTACTGGTGCAGACATTTGCTTAACGCCGGGTATGTCGCCGTTATTATAGAAGTCAAATTCATTGAGTATGTGAAACAAGACATCGAGCACTTCTGGAGATGGTTCCGACCGTTTCCAGTAGCCGTGACAGATAAGGCCGTCGGGACCGGCACCCTGGCAACTGCTATAGTGCGGACAGCTTTTCAGGCATGCGCCTGAGTGATGTTTCCACCACTGCTTGCCGCCGTACGTGACGCTATCAAGAATCTTGCGCTGCTGGTGATCGGTGATGATTGTTCCTAATCGCTTCATTTCTTTATGCACAAGGACCAGCCTTAGGGGCGCTGAAGACGCGCAGCGGATTCAGAACCCCTCTCCAAGCACTTGTTCGACTCAGTTATCGCTCTTAAGTGTTTGAAATAGAACAGAGTCAGTTCGTACCTTTCGATGAATGCCATCAGTTGTTGAAAGATAAATAAAGCTGTGGTGGATTGACACGATTTGTCCCAATTCCCCCTTGGTCTCGTATAGTGAGTCGCCAACTCGTGCCACAGTTCCGTCAGAGAGAACCACCATCTCCAATGATGTGGGGTCATTATCGGTCTGCCCGCTCTTCCTCTTAACCTTTTGCTGCTGCCAGTATTGGCGGGTACGAAGAGATCCAATGATCGCTGCACATTCATGAAACAGGACCTGCGTCGCGGCAGCCTGCGCAAATTCTTCGGACTTCTTTGAAGCGTGCCGAAGTCGGAGAGCCATAAGACGATCGAAACGCGTCGAGGTGTCTTCGTTTCCGGAAGCCATCCAGAAATAGTCTAAGTATCCATCTGCAACTTTTCCAGGATAGGAGCTGTTGCGAAGACGCTTGATTGGAATGAATTTGAATGTGCCGACTGTGATCGCTAATTGACGGTTCAGCTCTGGCGTAACAAGTGTCCTGTCTACCAGCAAGCGCATCCCCTTTATCCCGGATTTCTCGACCTGAATAGCGTCCAATAGTTCCTGGTCATATATGACGATATCGACCTGACTAATCGAAGCGGCGAAGTGCGTCTCCGTTCGTAGTGGCCGGTCAGATGTTAGAGGAGCAATTACACCGCGAAGCCAATACCTGTTGTCGAGATTTCTTTCAGTTTGCTGAAACGTTGCCAAGTAGAGTCGTCGTCCAATATCAAGTGCGACATCTACAGATGAGCAGGTAATTGCAGCGGCATCCGTCTCCACAACACCTCTAATTACCTGCGAAGGAGGTGCCCCTCTAAGGGAGTAGGCTATGAGATTACGGAATGCCTGAAAGGCGGCCTCAGCAGCGTCTCGACCGCCCTCGTGCCAGCGAGATCTGACTCCGAGCATATCCACAAAGAGAATGACCATGTTCCGCTCCCTCTTGCTTTGTCGAACGGGACGGTTGAACGCTTTTCACCCCGTGCCGCGCGGGGTGAAAATAAGTTCGACCGTTGGTTCGAGCCCTCTATCTGTCTCGCTCTCCCTTTGTCTTAATGGTGGTGGGTTTGGATGCGGACGAAGTGCTCAAGTCCACCTCCACGCACCTGACGATGGTGGGCTCTTCGTGATGCTGAAACCACAACTCCCTTGTGTTCTCTCCGCTATTCACGATAGCAACTAGATTCCCATAACCGGCCGGTTTGCGGACCTCCGGCAGCACGATGTCATGATACTTCCTCTCGCCCATTGCCTGCTCCTTTCTTTGTTTCTCTTGCTCAAACCCTCAGGGGCGTGGGGCCGCGTAGCGGTACCACGCCCCTCTGAAGGGACATGTTGGATGGTGTTCTATTTCCGCGCAATGATACTTTCGTAGTAAGCGAGTGTATTCTGATGTATTTCCTTTGCTCTTGGATTAACAAGAGATTTGCCGTGGGAGCAGAAGGCTTGGGTAAGGTAATCAGAAATCGATGCCTTTATCTTTTGTGTTATCAGCGTTCCAGGAACATAGGGATATAGCAGATGGAAATTTGCTGTGCGCGATTTGCATGGAGTTCGGTAATCGCGTGTGGCGACAGCAATTGTGGAATGTGGATTAAAAGCGTTAAAGGTTTGCAATTCGGCACTGGCCTTATCGTGCAACGCAATAGCCGACAGGGAGAGATCTTCTGACAGGTCGTGTGCATCAACGATAGGGACTCCGGCAAAATGCAGCCCATCGTGGTAAAAACTGCCGAATGATATGGCGCCACGAATGGGAAGACCTCTGTCGAGCATATGCTGAAACAAGTAGATTAAGTTGATAATAGTTACCAACCAGCAAATATACTTATCTGCATTCCGTGCATTATCTGGGTACGAGTGAAACAGGGCTATTGTGTCAGAGAAAGAAATCCACTCGATGTGACCAAGCTTGTCGGTCACAACTGTTCGGTCGATGTTCGGCGACAGATTATCCGTATGCATGCCGTTGACGTCTTGTTTCGCATGCTTTAATACGTCAATCACATCGCGAGCAACATCTTTAGGCTCGCTGTGCTTCAGAATATCTCGGTATCCGAGAATATCACAGAAGGCAACAATTCCTGTCTGAACTTGCACGTTATTACATCCATCCAGCGTCGCAATTTGGGATTTGATGTGGGTACGCGACAATATCCTGCATTTGTTTTGTTGGAGTTCTCCTATCCTTTGGGAAGAAAGACCGGTACTGAGAACTTGATGCGACTGCATGAAGTATTTGAGGCGTCCGACTTGCCCTGAGATCCCAATCCGATGGGGCCAACAAAGACTCCGACTCCTCCTTTCGTTTCCGTCCCCTCCGTTGTGGTGACTGCAACGTCAAATTCAATATTGTGAGCTGGTTGTCCCGTCACGCCGTCCCACAGCTGTAATCCTTGGTCAGCTCGAAATTGTAGGTCCGGAGAATTGACGGAGCCACCTTTCTCTTTGTAGTGGGCTTGGGCAACCAGAACACCGTCAACAATTTCATTTAGCGTCTCTGCTACGAAGTCTTTCAGTTTCATTTCATCTCCTTATCAATCCAACCCCTTTATTCCCGACATCCCGTGCTCGATATCCTGGGTATCTGCGCAGGTGAGCGTAGCGGGTGGGTTATTTGCGACATAGGTGGAGTTTGCTGTCGGTGGTGAGCGCGAGCAAGGAGATAATTCTTGAAAGTGCGAGCGAGTTCACGGTGGAGGGTGTTTATGGGATCCCTGGGGTCGGGTGATTTTGAAAAAGGCATTGCCTCACCGGCTGGGTTCGGGCATATGGTGGGGCTGGCTTTTTTGATCAGGAAATGCGATGAAACTTGAAGAGATTGATACACTTACCGGAACTGCGGCATCGGAGGCGGCGGTGGCGGTGGACTTGGCCGGGTTGGAGGAGGTCCGCATTCGTTATCTCGGGCGCAACGGCCGGATCAACGATGTGATGGAGGCGTTGAAGGCGGCTCCCCGGGAAACCAAGAAGGATTTTGGCCAGGCCGCGAACCGGTTCAAGCAGCAGATTCAGGCGGCGATTGAGGAGCGCAAGGCGGCGTTGGAGAGCAGTGCGGGGCCTGCGGGGTCCATGGTCGACACCTCATTGCCCGGAGCCTGGCGGGGGGGCGGCAAGCTGCATCCGATCACCCTGTTGATTCAGCGGGCGACCTCCATTTTCCGTTCGATGGGATTCACGGTAGCCGAGGGTCCGGACCTGGAGGATGAATTTCATAACTTTGATGCCCTGAACACCCCGGCGAATCATCCATCGCGCGATCCCAGCGACACCTTTTATCTGGATGGCGGGTTGTTGTTGCGGACCCACACTTCCCCGGTGCAGATCCGGTATATGGAGACACAACAGCCGCCGGTGCGGATCATCGCCCCGGGCCGGTGTTATCGCCGCGACACGATGGATGCCACCCACAGCGCCAATTTCCACCAGATCGAGGGTCTGTATGTGGACCGGGATGTGTCTCTGGCGAATCTGAAGGGCGATCTGGAATATTTTGTCCGCAAGTTGATGAATCTGGAGGATGTGCGGATCCGGATGCGTCCGCACTTTTTCCCGTTCACCGAACCGAGTGTGGAGGTCGACTACTCCTGTCATGTTTGCCAGGGGAAGGGCTGCCGGGTTTGCAAGCACTCGGGGTGGATCGAAATTGGCGGAGCCGGGATGGTGGATCCCAATGTGTTTCAAGCCTGCGGGTATGACCCGGAGCAGGTGACCGGGTATGCCTTCGGCATGGGGGTGGAGCGCATGGCAATGATCCTGTTCGGCATCCCGGACATCCGGTTGCTGTACGAAAATCATGTGCGTTTCCTGCAACAATTTTAGCGGAGGATGGACCGTCCCTCATCCAAACGCACTGTCCCGTAGAGGTTTTTCATGAAAGTTCCCGTTGGTTGGTTACAGGAGTATGTGGAGATTGATGCCGATGTGCAGCAGCTCGCGGATGCCCTGACTTTTTCCGGTATCGAAATTGAGGCGATCCACCGGTTGGGGTTGACCTGTACGGGGGTGGTTGCCGCCGAGGTGCGGGAGGTCACCCCCCACCCCAACGCGGACAAGCTTCGGGTCTGCCGGGTTTTTGACGGCAACACCGAACACCAGGTGGTATGTGGTGCCCCCAATGTCGCGGCGGGGGGCTGTTACCCCTTTGCCCCGATCGGCGCGGTTCTTGACCGGGGGGAGTTCAAGATCAAGAAGGCCAAATTGCGCGGGGTGGAATCGGCGGGCATGCTCTGTGCATCGGATGAGCTGGGGCTGTCCGACGACCACGGCGGGCTACTCGACCTTCCGGCGGGAACCGAGCCGGGCACCCCGCTGGAGACCTTGTACGGCGAGCCGGAAACGGTCTTTGAGGTGGAGATCACCCCGAACCGGCCGGATTGTCTGAGCATGATCGGGGTGGCGCGGGAAGTCGCGGCGGTGTTTGGCAAGACCCTGAAACTGCCGACCCCGGTCGTTTCGGAATCCGGGGAGCCGGTGGCGTCCTCGGTCACGGTGGCGATCGAAAGTCCCGAAGCCTGTCCCCGGTATACCGCGCGGGTCATCGAGAATGTCACCATCGGCCCCTCTCCGGTCTGGATGCAGAAGCGGCTGGAGCTCGCGGGGATCCGGGCGATCAACAACCTGGTTGATATCACCAACTATGTGATGCTGGAATGCGGGCATCCGCTGCATGCATTCGACTATGCGCTGGTGGCGGATGGCGAAATCGTGGTGCGGCAAGCCAAGCCGGGGGAAACCATGACCACCCTCGACGAGGTGTCGCGGGAGCTGTCCCCGGAGATGCTGGTGATTGCCGACCGGCAGAAACCGATAGCCCTTGCGGGGGTGATGGGCGGGGCAGGCAGTGAGATTGCCGACACCACCCGCACCGTGCTGCTCGAGAGTGCCTGTTTCACTCCGGGCGGAATCCGCTCAACCGCGCGGCGGCTCGGAATGGCTTCCGAGTCCTCGTACCGCTTTGAGCGGGGGGTGGATGTCAATGGTGTCGAATGGGCCAGCCGCCGGGCCGCCCAACTGATGCAGGAACTCGCGGGTGGCCAAGTGCGGCCCGGGGTGGTGGATGTCTACCCCGCTCCGCTGGAACCCCGCACCGTGACCTGCCGTTACCAGAGAGCCCGAACCCTGATCGGGACCCCGGACCTCGCTGACGAAACCATTCGCGACCTGCTCACCGCGATCGGCCTGACCGTAACCGGGGGGAACGACGAGGCCTGTGAGGTGTCGGTTCCCACCGCCCGGCTGGACCTCGAGCGGGAGGTGGATCTGATCGAAGAGATTGCCCGCCTGCATGGCCTGAACCAGATCGAAGCCAAACTGTCCGCCGCGACCATCAACCCCGACGCGGACGACCGGGACGCGAGACGGGTGGAATCGATTCGCGAGCATTGCGTCGCTTTGGGCGGACATGAAATCATGAACTACAGCCTGGTCAGCGCCGACCTGCTGAACCAGTTTGGCATCCCGGAGCCGGAACGGGTCGCCCTGCCCCACCCCTTGACCCAGGACCAGGCCATCCTCCGGCCCTCCCTGGTGCCCCAGATGGTGGATACACTGGGCCGGAACCGGGCCCGACAGATTCGCCACGCGGTCTTTTTTGAAATCAGTACGGTGTATGCGCCCGCGCCCGCGGCGACCCCGGAAGCGCGTCCGAAGGAAACCCGTACCTTGTCGGTGGGGATCATGGGGATGCCCGAGGGCCAGACCCTGGCCCCGAGGCTCGATCCGTCGGCAAGCGAGATGTTCGGATTCATCAAAGGATTTTGGGAGCGGTTGGCGGAAGCCGAGGGACTGACGGACTGGAAGATCGCGCCGGACGATGCGCCGTGGTGGGAGCCAGGACTGGGCATTGCCCTCCGCGCCGGGGGCGAGGTCATCGGCCGACTGGGCATCATTCGCAAAGGCATCCGCAAAGCGTGGCGTTTGAGTGATCCGATCGGGGTGTTCGAGGTGGCTCTGCCCTCCTTGATCGGAGAGAAGGACAGCCTGCCCACCTACCGGGCCATCCCACAGTATCCATCAGTAACCCGCGACATCGCATTGGTTTGCGATCAGTCCCTGCCCCACGAAACCCTGGTGGAGGTCATCTGGAAAAACAGCCCCGGAACGTTGGAGGCGGTGGAGCTGTTTGACCTGTACGAGGGAGACAAGATCGGCGCGGGCAAGAAAAGCCTGGCCTATTCCCTGGTCTACCGATCTGCAGAGGGAACCTTGACGGATGCCGATGCGAACGGGTATCTTGAGTCCGTAGGACAAGTACTGAAACAAGAACTGAATGTCGAGTTGCGCGATCGTTGATTTGATTGCGCAGTTCATTGAATACAGGCAGGTTATGGTTCCCCTTATTACAGGGTATTTCTTCGAGATGATGCTACTCGTGGCAGCGGTTTTCGCCGCCGGGAGCCTCGTGGGCTTTCCGGTTGTGGAGCTGTTTTTGAAACAAAATCGCCACACCATTGGATCTCCGGTTCTCACCGTCTTTGGCCCGCCGGGCCGGGGGCAGAAGCCGGGGATGGGAATGACTGCACCACCAACTCATCGCTCCCCCCGGGGAGTGTCTGCTCTTTTACAGAAAGAACCACAGACATTTGCCCGCTATGGATAAGTCCGTGGCGAACAAAGTTTGAAATGCCCTGCCTGGTTCGTGATTGGGCGAGCATATCCTGACCCGTTAAGATCGATTGATACGGGGTCTTGATAATGACGGCGCCGGAAAGCCTCCTTCGAGAGGACTCCGAAACTGCCGTGTGAGGGACCCCACCTCACTATTGAGGAGTCAGGATCGATGCCCTTAACGACTTATGGTGGGGTATTTCTTTTTGCCCCCCCCGGAGGCAGAATCGTGGATCTTTTTGAGGACAAACGGGACCAGCCGGATCTGGATGGCGAGGCGTCGGCAGTGATGCGGATGGATCGCACCCCGTTGGCAGAACGGATGCGTCCGAAAACGCTGGATGAGGTGGTCGGCCAGGAACACCTGCTCGCCCCGGGCAAACTGCTTCGGCGGGCGATCGAGGCGGACCGGCTGACCAGTCTGATCCTGTATGGGCCGCCCGGTTGCGGCAAGACCAGCCTCGCCGAGGTTATCGCCACCGTGACCCACCGATATTTCGAGCGCACCAGCGGGGTGCTCGCCAATGTCTCCATCCTGCGGGCTCTGCTCGAGGGAGCGGTTCAGCGCAGCAAACTCCACCGGATCGATACCATCCTGTTCATCGATGAAATCCACCGGTTCAATAAAGCACAGCAGGATGTCCTGCTGCCCTATGTGGAATCGGGGGCGATCACCCTGATCGGGGCCACCACCCACAACCCATTTTTCTTCATCAATGCCCCCCTGGTGTCGCGATCACAGATCGTTCAACTGGAAACCCTGTCCGAGGATGCGATCCTGACCCTGCTCGAGCGGGCGCGGGTTCTGTGCGCCGGGGAACTGGACAAGGCCATCGAGATCGAGGCGGACGCATGCCGTCACCTGGCCCGGATGTGCGAGGGGGATGCCCGGAAGGCGCTGAATGCACTGGAGATTGCTTTGCTGACCACCCCGCCGGACGCAGACGGGGTGGTGCGGATCGATCAGGCCGCCACTGAGGAGTCGATCCAGAAAAAGGCGGTACTCTATGACAAGGATGAAGACAGTCACCACGACACCATTTCCGCCTTTATCAAGAGTGTTCGGGGATCCGACCCCAATGCCGCGCTGTACTGGCTGGCCAAGATGTTGGTGGCGGGGGAAGACCCGCGGTTTATTGCCCGGCGGTTGATCATTCTCGCCTCCGAGGATATTGGCAATGCCGACCCCAGTGCGCTCGGACTGGCAGTATCGGCAATGCGGGCGGTCGATTTTGTCGGCATGCCGGAGGCAAGGATTACCCTCGGCCAGGCCACCACCTATCTCGCCTGCGCCCCCAAAAGCAATGCCGCCTATATGGGGCTGGAGAAAGCCATGGCGGATATCCGCGAAGGGCGCACCCTCGCGGTGCCCAAGCACCTTCGCTCCGCGTCCTACAAGGGAGCCGGGACTCTCGGTCATGAGGGGTACCAGTATGCCCATGACTTTGAAGGGCATGTCGTGGATCAGGAGTACATGCCGACCTCCACGGTCTATTATGAACCGACCTCGGAAGGGTATGAGGCAAGAATTCAGCAGCGGATCGAACAGTGGAACCAACTCCGGCAAAAGCAGCGGCGCCAGCGCAAGGAGGCATCGCCATGAAGCAGGAACCACGGACCCAATTCAAGACCTGGCGGAGCTCGCGTGATCCGGCATGGATCCATCAACAGAGCGCCCGCATCTCCGCCCACGCCCTCGGACTTCCCATCGTCAACCAGGCCCAGCGGGTGGGCATCTACCTGTCGACCGGAAGGGAAGTCGAGACCGACACCATTCTCCAGGCCCTGCAGCGGCGGGGCGCAGCAGTGGCCGTCCCGTTTTTCCGGCCGGATGGCTATGAACTTTCCTGGCTGGAAGACCGCGGGGAGCTGACCCTCGGGCCCTTCGGGATTCGTGAACCGGTCGAGCCGCATCTTGCGGATCCCGCCGACCTCGATTTGATTTTTGTTCCGGGACTGGCCTTTGATGACGACGGCTATCGACTCGGATATGGCGGGGGGCACTTTGACCGGCTTCTCAGCCGCACCGAGGCTGTTCGCATCGGGCTCTGTTTTGATGGACAACGAACCCACACCTTGCCGCGGGAACCCCACGACATGCCCATGCACCTGCTGATCACCGAATCCGGGGTGCGGGAGATCACCGGGGATACCGCAGCCCACCCGCGTCCGGAAGGAGACCCGTCATGAGCGACCTCATGGTCTTGATTGTTCTTGTGCTGATGCTGCTGTGCATCGCCGCCGGTTACTGGATCAGCCTGCAGGTGCAGCGGTCCCGGCGCAATGCCGCCGAGAACAGCGTCCGCAATCTGCTGACCAATGCCCGGCGCCAGGCCGAGGCCATTCTCAAGGAAGGCAAGCTGCACGCCAAGGAGGAGTTGATTCGAATCCGGGAGACCGTGGAAGCCTCGATGGCGGAAAGGCGGCGCGAACTCACCACCCTGGAAGATCGCCTCGCCCAGCGGGAACAGACCCTCGACCGGCGGGTCGAACAAATTGACCGGCGGGAGGAGCAATTGGAACAGAAGGCGCAAGGGTTGGAGGCCACCCGGAAAGAAGCCGAACAGGAACGGGCAAACCTCGACAAGTTGCGCGAGGATCGCCTGGATGCCCTTGCCAAAGTGGCCGAGCTGTCGCGGGAGAATGCCAAGGCGGAACTGCTGTCTTCGCTGGAAGCGGAATTGACCGCGGAAGCGAGCGCGCTAATCCGGAGGATGCATCAGGAGGCACACCTGACTGCGGAGCGGGATGCCCGGAAGATCATCGCCCTCGCCATCGAACGGTATTCCGCCGAGCAGGTAAACGAGATGACCACCTGCGCGGTGCCGCTGCCGGGGGATGAAATGAAAGGCCGGATCATCGGCAAGGAAGGCCGCAACATCCGGGCCCTCGAGGCCCTGACCGGGGTGAACATCCTGATCGACGACACCCCCGAAGTGGTGGTGGTTTCAGGGTTTGACCCCTTGCGGCGGGAAATTGCCCGGCGCAGCCTGGAACAATTGATGGCGGACGGGCGAATCCACCCCTCGCGCATCGAAGAAGTGGTCACCAAGGTTCAGGCCGACATCGACCAGCTCATCGACACTGCGGGCCAGCAGGCCGTGGTCGCGCTGGACCTGCCCCAAGTCGCCCCCGAAGTGGTCAAGATGCTGGGTCGGCTCAAGTTTCGTCACAGCTATGGACAGAATGTCTTGAAGCACTCGATTGAGATGGGGCGGCTGATGGGCATGATGGCCGCAGAGTTGTCGCTGGATCCGGCCCTCGCCCGGCGGATTGGTCTGCTGCACGACATCGGCAAGGCGATGGACCACGACCTCGAAGGCAGCCATGCCCTGATCGGGGCGGACTTCATCAAACGGCACGGAGAGACCCCGCTGATCTGCAATGCCGTGGCCGCCCATCACAATGAAGTGGAGGCCGAGAGCATCTACGCCATCCTCGCCCGGGCCGGGGACACCATGACCGCAGCCCGTCCGGGGGCCCGGACCGAAACCACCGAGATCTATCTCAAACGGCTGGAAAAGCTCGAGCAGATTGCCAACAGTTTTCGCGGGGTGGAAAAATGCTTCGCGGTCCATGCCGGGCGCGAGGTCCGGGTCTTTGTCGAGCCCAGCCACATCAGCGATGATGAAGCCGTGCAATTAGCCAGAAACATCAGTAAACAGATCGAACTCGATCTCCAATATCCGGGACAAATCAAAGTCACGGTTCTCCGCGAAACAAGGTTTGTCGAATATGCACGGTAATCTTCCCCCGGTTTTCATCTCCGAACGCCCCCGATACCCCCTCGCCCTTGAACAGGCATGGATTCAACGGGTTCTCCGCATGGTGGGGAAAAAGCGTCCGCCCTATGCCTGCCGCCTGTTGCTGCCGGAGATCGCCAAGCTCAGCGACCTGCTCACCACCGACCGGCAACCGGGCTTCGACGGGTATGCCGCCGACCAGCGCATGTTGCTCGCCTACGGGTTGTTCTTCTTTCCCCAAACCTATATCCGCACTGCATTCACGCTGCGTGAATGGATCACCCGGTTTGCGCCACTGGCCGATACAGACCGGCCGGTGCGGGTGCTGGATGCCGGGGCAGGCACCGGGGCCTCCACCTTCGCCCTGCGCGATGAATTGCTGCGCTCGCTTGGCCCCGACCGGAAACTACGGATCCACGCCATCGATCAATCCACCAAAAGCCTCCGGCTGCTGTCCGCGATTCACGACGAAACCCGGCCCCCCGGGGCCACCTCGCTGCGCCTGACCACCCAAGGTCTGGAACTACCCCATCTCCGGCGGGTCAGTGATACGCCCTGGGATCTGATTCTCGCCTCCTACGCCTTGAATGAATTGTGTGAGGAACGCGGAGATGATTATCTTGCGACCTGGGTGCATCTGGCCATGAAATGTCTGGCTGAGGAAGGGACGCTGATCCTGATGGAGCCGGCCACCCAAACCGCGAGCCTGCGCCTGCAGCGGCTGCGCGACCAACTTGCCGCCACCGACTCCGGGGTCAGTATTCTTGCCCCCTGCCTCCATCAAAAGGCCTGTCCCCTGCTTCCGCTGTCCGAGAAGCTGTGGTGCCATGAAGTGCGAACCTGGAGGCCGCCGGAGTCGATGTACTGGCTGAACCAACAGCTTCGCCGCGATATCCGGGTGGTGAAGTGGAGTTTTCTCATCCTGCGCAAAACCCAGGCGCCGGTCCCGGCTCCGGCCAGCGCGAATCGGTTGCGGATGGTCAGTCCCTGGGTGGAGCAAAAGGGCCGCCGCCTGCTGGTGGGGTGTGGCGCCGATGGGGCGCTGCTGCACCAGGAACTGCTGACCCGCCACCTGACCGCCGACCACAAACAGGCGATGAAGGGCCAGGAGCGCGGGGACCTGATGATCTGGCCCCGGGGGGATGCCCTCAAGGATGGCGTAACCACCCGGTCGACCGAAATGCCCCAACCGGTATTTCAGTTCGCGGAAAACAAGGTTGACCCCATCGACGCAGACGGAAACAGTACTGCACCATGAAGATCCTCCACATCGGCGACATTGTGGGCGCTCCCGGGCGCCTGGCCTTCCACCGCATTGCCATCCCCATGAAAAAGAATGGCGAGGTGGATGCGATTGTCGTGAATGGCGAGAATGCCGCCGCCGGCCGGGGAATCACGCCCGCGATTGCCGAAGACCTGCTGAACGCCGGAGCGGATGTGATTACCCTCGGGGATCATACCTGGGACCAGAAGGAGCTCACGCCCTACCTGGATGTCGAATCGCGGATCATCCGTCCGCTCAACTTCACCTCGGCCTGCCCGGGGCGGGGCTGGATTACCGTGGAAACTTTGGCCGGCCCCCTGACCGTGATCCAGGCGATCGGACGGGTCTTCATGCAACCCACCATGGACTGCCCCTTCGCCGCGATGCGGGAGCTGTTCGCCAAGGATCTCGGGTTTGCCCCGAACATCGTGGTCGACTTCCATGCCGAGGCGACCTCGGAAAAAATTGCCATGGGCCGTTTTCTCGATGGCAAGGCCAGCTCGGTGATGGGAACCCACACCCATGTACAGACTTCGGACCTGACCCTGCTCCCCGGCGGCACGGCCTACCTCACCGACCTCGGGATGACCGGCCCCAAGGACTCGGTCCTCGGCCGGGATGTCGATGCGGTCATCCGCAAATTTTTCAGCGGCATGCCCACCAAGCTCGATGTTGCCAAGGACTGGAATGCCCTGGAAGGCGCATGGATCGAGACCGATGAAAAGGGGCGGGCGGTGGATGCCAGGCTGATCCGCGAGTATGTGGAGCAAGGCCCTCCGGACTTTCCAGTCCCCCATAAACAGTAACCACCCTGATCCTTAGCGACCTTGTTTTACCGTCACCACATGGGTGAAGCTGAATCAATCGTATCACGGGCTCGCATAGCTCGCCCCAATGGTTGTGGAGGGCGGAGCTATGCGACGCCGAGGTGTCGTGAAGGATTAAGGGAAACCAGCTTCCCCATTCATTTGATTGCTGACCCAACCCGGTCGTGCTAGATTTAATCGTCCCTTGGATCCAAGGGTTCGAGTTGCCCCACGGGGAATCAAGCGTTGGCGATTACTTATCAGTTTGAAGTACAAGGCGAGTTGCTTCTGGTCACAGCATCCGGCAAGGACGAAGGGCTGGATGATGTGAAGCAGTATGGCAGGGCAGTTCTCGAGTGTGCGCTTGCCAATGCAGTCACACGGGTGTTGTGCGACGAGCGGAAGCTGGAGTATGCCCTGGACCTGCTGTCCACGTTCGAGTCGGCAAAATACATGGCCGAGATCGTCCCCAAGGTCGCCCGGGTCGCCATTGTCTGCAAACCCGGCAAGGCCCCCCATGCAGACTTCTGGGAAACGGTAGCCGTCAATCGGGGGTTGCAGGTTCGCATGATGACCGATCTGGCTGAGGCGACCACCTGGGTACTCCAAGACGACCGCAACCGGTAAGTCTGCCAGCCCCCTCCTCCTGACTTCGACAGGGGGCCACCCGATGTGGAACTCGCGATCGAAATCATCATCATCGATGACGATTGGGCGGCAGCGGCCGGGTCGGGTCCTGACCGGGGGGCTGGAGCAACTGGTTACGCGGGGTTGATGCCAGGATGGCGGGCATTGACCCGGACCGCCCCCTGGAACACAAACACCGCCGGTCCCTGGAGGGTGACCTGCCGGGCGCCCTCATCGGTTGCGGTAAAGTCCACGGTCAGGACATCGCCACCAGCGCAGGTGATCTTCACCGGCGTGGCGACCTTGCCCTGCTTCGCGGCCAGTAATCCGCTGGCCACAATCCCGGTACCGCAGGCCAGGGTTTCCGCCTCAACCCCACGCTCGTAGGTGCGAATGCGAAGGGAATCCGGCCCGGTGATGGTAATGAAGTTGGCATTGGTACCCCGAGGTTGAAAGGCCTCATGATACCGGATCGCCGACCCGAGCGACTGGACATTGACGCCCGCCACATCCGGCACTTCGACAACCGCATGCTCCACCCCACTGTTCACAAAATCATACGTCAGGGTCTGGCCCTCGACCTCGAGCGCTTGTCCCAGCCGCCAATCCCGGGGATCGGTCATGTGCAACTTGATTTCCTCACCGATCAATTCCGCCTCGATTACACCGGCCATGGTTTCGAAGGACATGCGATCGCCAACCAGATGCAGGTCGTGGGCCAACCGGGCGATACACCGGGCTCCATTGCCGCACATATCCACCTCGCCCCCGTCCGGATTGAAGTAGCGCATGCGGAAATCATGGTGTTCCGAAGGATGAATCAGCAGCAGCCCATCCGAACCGATCCCGGTCCGGCGATGGCACAGGGATTGAATCAACGCATGATTTTCCAGCGGAAAGGTCTGATCCCGATCATCCAAAAGAATGAAGTCATTGCCCGCGCCATGATATTTCCAGAAAGGTCTTTGCATGGCCGCACTCTACGACAGGGATCTCCCACTGGCAAGCAGGGTCCATCATTGCGGCCGGCGATAATAGCCTTGCTCAACCTGAATGGGTTCGGAGGGAAAAACCGGATCGAACGATTGGCGGCGTTCCAGGGCAGCCGGGGTATGAATATCCTCCAGAATCTGCATGAGGATCTGACGGGTTCGCGGGTCAGCAGGGTCGAGTGCCGCATCGATCACAGGCAAGGCATCCTCTCCCAACACCACAAGCGCGCGGGCGGCGGCATGGCGAACCGTAAACACCGGATCGCCCAGCGCCCGGATCAATGCTGGCGCTGACCTGGCCTGCCCCAGATCACGCAAGGCATTGGCGGCAGCAATCCGGATCCGTTCCCGCCCATCCTCCAGGAACAGTTCCACCGGTTCGGCGGCCTCCACAACCCGCCACGCAGCAAGTGTTCTCATCGCGCCCCCCCGGCTGGTTTCATTGTCCAAAAGCCCGATCAGCACCGGCACCAGATCCTCCTCACGGTCCTGAAAGGACAGAAAGTAGACCGCCAACTTTCGTGTGGTCGGGTCTTCCGAGTCGAGGTAACCACGCAGGAGGGCGGTCATCTCGGTTAGCCGGTAGCTTTCCGCCAGCTCCATCGCCAGCACCTGCAGTCCGACATTCTCCAGCGGCATCCGGTCCATGATTTCGGCAAAGATCGCCGGCATGCGGTTGCGCACTTCTTTGCGTGCTTCCGCCTTGAAGGCCCGGCGCTCGGCGGTATCCCCGTAGCGGGTGGCATGAAACAGCAGCCTTTCCGGAGTCATCGTAGCCAGTTCCTCGCCGCGGGCAAGCATCCCGCACCCGATCAGGCCCACGATCAGAAGGGAAAGACGAAGTCTCATGGCTGGGATTCCTCCCGGTCCAGCACCACCCCGAAATCCGGTCGCAACAGAACCATTCCGTTGGTTGCCGGGCAGGTGTAGCGATCATACCCCCCCAGATCCAGCAGGAAGGCGAGACTTCCATAGTCCCGGAAACCGCCATTGTTGCCGACCCCCTGGCACTGATCGGGCTGGCGTCCGAAATAGGCATCATCGCCCGCCTCATCCACCAGGAAGGCCAGGGCATTGTTCAGGGCCCTCCCCTGGCTATGGTGATCCGCAGTGTAGGTATCATTGCCATCCCGATCCACCAGAGCCCCCACCGCATAGTCATGCGCCGCGCCCTGAGCCAGGATATAGCTGGCATAAAAATCATTCCCTGCATCATCCGCAAGCAGCCCGCCACTGAGATGAATGCCCGCGCCCTGACCATACTGATACATCGTGTAGGAATCATTACCCGCGACATCCACCAGCATCCCGAGCGCATAGTAGTAGCCAACGCCCTGACCATAGATATCCGCCCGATAGACATCATTGCCAGCGAGGTCCATCAGCAAAGCGACTCCACCCCCGGTATCGGGCCGGTCACCGATGGAAAATCCCTGGGCCAGGGACAAATACCGATCCTGGTTCCGCTCGTGATCCGGCTTGAGGCCACCCGCGACATAGACATCGGCGCCTTCGTGATCGAGCAAAACCGCCGCCCCAAACAGTCCCGAGGCCGCCTGCCCAAAGGCACCCAGCCGGTAGGTATCGTTGCCGCTGTCGTCCTCCAACCACCCCACCCCCAAGACCGCGCACGCCTGAGCCAGGGCTGTCGCCTCATAGAGATCATCGCCGCCGGCATCCCGAAGCCGGGCATATCCCCCCACGGCATGGGCCAGACCCGAGCCCTGCAGTTGGTAGACATCGCGCCCGGCCTGATCGTGAATCACCGACACCCCCAGCCACGCAGACCCCAAGCCGGCCAATCGTTCACTGCGATAGACATCATTGCCATCCAGATCGATCACCGCCGAGAAGGTCTGGCCCACCAAGTCATTCGCCACCCCGACTTCACCCTCATAGAGATCATCGCCACCCGGATCCAGGATCAACAACGCGCGCCCCTCATAGCGATCCCGACCCGGCGTACCGATGATCACGGCGCCCTGTGGTGTCTCCCAACGGATGACCTGCTGAGGCCAATCCTGCACACCAGCCACTGAATCGACCAGAGCCGCGACCGCCCGATCCATCCCCAGACCAGCCATCAACATCGCAAACCGGTCCACCTTCCCCGCGACCTCCAGCCAACGCTCCATCAATGGGGAGGTATCCAGCGCCTCCTGGAACGACAAAAGAAAGTCGAGGGTGGACGGTGTCACCCCTTCAGCCCGGAACCGGGCCTGCATCTCCGGGTCGCCGGCAAGCTCGAACATCCCGGACATCCAGGCACCAACCAGAAAAGAGCGATCCTCTTGCGTCAGGGTATGGAGTGCTCGCGCCTGAAGGCGGGCCGCCCCCTCCACCCGGACCAGAAAATGGCTCAACCCGGAATGAACATTCAGGCCCGGCATGATCGGAATGTCCACCCGCCCTTCCAGTTCATTCGTGGCGATAGCGGAATCGCGCCCATCTACATCAAGGATTTCCGAGAGCCAGGTGGCGCGAAGGGATTCATCCACAACCGATCGTCGGGCTTCTTCTCCCATCGCAAACAACGTCAGCGGTTCCTGCAGGAGTGTCCTGGTCCAGGATAGCACCAGGTCCGGCTCCCCCACGTCCTTTTCAAAGCCAAGATCCGATTCCGTCATCTGCCAAAAAGACAGGGCATTCTTCAGCGCGTGCCGGACCGGAGCGGAAATCATCGTTTGGGAATCATGTGGTGTCGGGTCCGCTGCGTGGACAAAAAGCGCCGGGAGCAGGGTCAAGCCAAGCCCCAGGCCAAGCCGGATCATCCGGTAACCCGACCGCCGCATCGAGCGCTCATGGACCCGGTTGGCCATCAGACAGATTCCTGGATTGGATCGCTTTACTCTCCTCATCGGGGCCCCTATGCCTTGTCACTGAAAAGGATACATGAAAAACGAACCGCAAGACAAGGAACACCGCTTTACCTGACCACTTTTTTCCCTTTTGTGCTTGATTCAGGTTGTGTTCAAGCCATATTCTGACCAATTAAAGCGTTTCAACTTGGAAGGAGTTAACAAACGATGAAGATGAAGTGGTTTTGCGGAGTTTTGACAGCTTCGCTGATGATGGCGAGCCAGGTGATGGCTCAATTGACCGATGATGCCAGCAACTATGGCGCGCCCAATCCTGATTGGAACACCGGTTCCAATGAAGGGGATGGGTTCGGGCCCTGGACCATTACGGATGGCGGTGGCGGACACTTTTTAGGTTCCTCCACAGAGGGCGACGGCTCCCGCACCAACAGCATCGATACGGCCGGACAAGCGTTCGGATTGTGGAATGCAAATTCATCGTTGATCACCGACGCGGTTCGCGGATTCGACACCAATGTGTGGGGCGATGGCGCGGTACTCTCGTTTGATCTTTCCTTCCGCTGGGATGGCGGGGCACGCGGGGTCACCCTGATCAATGACGTGGTCACGGAAATCTTCTACGTTTCCATCGGCGCGGGCGGCTACGACTATCCCGGCGGCTCCGCACCGGCGACAGCATGGCCGGGGGAACGCGAATTTGGCGAAGTGATCACCTTCACCTTTACCCAAAATGGTCCCAACATTGATTGGCAATTTTCGGGAATTCATGCCAGCAGTCCCAATGAGTCCGGCACCATTACCGGGCAGGTCATCGATACCTTCCGCATCTTCAACGCCGAAGGCAGCGGCGGCGACCCGAACAATGTATATTTCAACAACCTCAGCGTGACCCCCGGCACCGCTTTGCCGCTTGAGTTCACCGATGGCGACGCTTCTCCCACCCTGTTGGGCGATGCGCTCTACACCCTGACCCGGTCGGTTGGCGGCGGGGTCGATGACGATATCGTGCTTTCCAGCAGCAACACCAATGCGATTACCGTTCCTTCCGCGGTATCCTTTGAAGCGCTGGCCAACAGCCTGACCTTCACCGCCACGGTGGTCAGTGTGACCAATGGTTCGGCCATCCTGGTCGCCAGCAATGTCACCAGCGGGGCCTGGGCGCAGTTCCTCGTCACCCCCATCGTCCCGGTCCTCTCCATCAGCGGACCGTTCGAACTGTTCGAACTTGGCACCAACGCCTACACCCTGACCCGGGTGGGTGCGGTGACCGATGACATCGAGTTCAGCAGCAGCGACACCAATGTCCTGGTGGTTCCCGCCAGCCAGAGTTTTGTCACCAACGAAACCGAACTCACCTTTGATGTGGAAATGGTCGGATTCGGCACCGCCACCATTTTTGCTTCCAATCTCGCCAGTGGGGCGGTAGCGGAATACAATGTGGGTGTGTTTGAGCCGGGCCTGACGCTTTCCGGGCCGACCTCGGTGCGGGTAGGCTCCACCCCCACCTTCACCTTGACCCGGGTTGGGCCGATCGCCAACACGGTCTCGTTGTCCTCCAACTCCAATCCTTCAGTCATGAGTGTCCCCGGCACGGTGGCTTTCAACACCGGCGAAAACACCCTGACCTTCCAGGGAACGGCTCTGACTACCGGTTCAACCACCCTGGTGGCCTGGAACTTTGACGCCAGCAGCGCGCCCTTCACGGTTGAAGTCACCGCACTTCCCGAAGGCACCTACGACGAAGGAACGCTCTACAGCGGTTCCTGGAATGATGGCGACAACAACGGTCTCGGCTTCGGACCCTGGGTGTTCAACCACAGCACCGACACCAACGACCCCGCCTACTATGCCGGAGTGTTCATCGGCGATCCCGCCCTCGCGGGCATCAGCGGCATGGACCAGGCATCGTTTGGATTCTACGCGAATCCCGCCGGCTCCGCCGCGAACGCGGAAGTCAGCCGGACCCTGAGCAATGCCCTGACCGTCGGTCAGACTTTCCGGTTCCAGCTCGGACTCAACTTCGACAGTGGCACCGATGGCTCCAACCGTGGTTTCAGTCTTTTCGCTGGAGCCAACGAACTCATGAACATCAACATGGGCAACAGCGCGGTCATTACTTTGAACGGCAATGCCATCTTCACCAACTACGGTGCCCAGGCCATGACCTTCGACCTCCAGTATGTCGGGGATGGCAGCATCCGGGTCACCGGAACCGGGCGTGACGGGGTTGAAACCGTCGACCAGGTACTCACGGTTACTCCCGGGGCCCCGGATAACTTCAAGTTCTATTTCAATGCCTGCGAAGGGATCAATGAGCGCCAGATGTATGTCAACGCGCTCCAGGTAACCGATGGCCCGGCGATTCCCCTCGCCTTCACGGCCGGCGAACCCGCACCTCTCGCCACCGGCGAATACCTGTTCACCCTGCAACGGGATGGCGCCGTGGGCGACGACATAGAATTGTCCAGCAGCGATGCCAACGTGCTGACGGTCCCCGCACTGGTATCCTTCACCACCGGGGTGGACACCATCAGCTTCACAGGTACCGTGGTCAGCCTGACCAATGGTTCCGCCGTGATTGTGGCCAGCAATGTCGCCAGCGGGGCCTGGGCTCAGTATGTGGTGACGCCGATTGCCCCCACCCTCTCCATCAGCGGTCCGTTCGAATTGTTTGATCTCGGCACCAATGAATACAGCCTGACCCGCACCGGTACGGTGGGCGATGACATCGTGTTCAGCAGCAGCGATACCAATGTGCTGACGGTCCCGGCCAGCGCCAGCTTCGTGACCAATGAGAACGCTCTGGTGTTCGATGTGGAAATGGTTGGCTTTGGCTTTGCCACGATCGTTGCTTCCAACACCGCCAGCGGGGTGTTTGCGGAGTACAACGTGACGGTGCAGTCGCCCTCCCTGACCCTGTCCGGGCCGGTCTCCCTGCGGGATGGCCAGACCCGCACCTACACCTTGACCCGGGTGGGTCCCATCGATGACACGGTGTACCTGACCAGTTCGGTGCCCTCGACCTTCTCGGTGCCTGCGACTGCGGTCTTCAGCAACGGCGAAAACACCGTCGCCTTTGAGGGGAGTGCGCTGGGCCTTGGCTCGGTGGTACTGACCGCATCCAATGGTGACGCCGTCGCGACCCCGCTGAACATCAGCATCACCGCAATTCCTTCGGGAACCTATGATGAAGGTTCGTTCTACGGTGGAAGCTGGAACGATGGCGACAACGAAGGTTCAGGATTCGGTCCCTGGGTGTTCAATCACACGTCCGACACCAATGAGCCCGCTTACTTTGCCGGCGTCTTCATCGGTGACCCCGCCAACTCGGGTATCAGCGGAATGGATCAACAATCCTTTGGCTTCTATGCGAACCCGGCCAATTCCGGAGCCAACGCCGAAGTCACCCGGACCCTGAACAGTCCGATGATGATCGGGGATACCTTCGTGTTCCAACTCGGATTGAATTTCGATAGTGGAACGGATGGCTCCAACCGCGGCTTCAACCTGTTCGCGGGCGGAAACGAACTCCTCAACATCAACCAGGGGAACGGTGCCACCATCACCGTCAATGGCAGCAACATGTTCACCAATTACGGTACGCAGGCCATGACGATCTCCATCGAGTATCAGGCCGATGGCATTGTCCGGGTCTATGGTACCGGGCGTGACGGGGTCGAGACCTTCGACTCGCAAGTCATTGTCAACACCGGAGCCCCGGACAACTTCAAGTTCTACTTCAATGGAACCGAAGCCAATGACAACCGCCAGATGTACATCAACAACCTCCAGGTCATCGAGGGAGTGGGTGGACCGGAAATCAGTGAACTCATCATCGCCGGCACCGATGTTTCCGCCAATGTGGGAATCGGTGAGGTCGGAAAATCCTATTCGCTGGACTACACCCTCGACCTGACCGCCGATCCGGTGATCTGGACCGAGGTGGATCAGGCGGATGGCGACGGGGTGAATGAAATCATCCTGATGGATTCCAATGCCAATCCGTTCCGGGTGTACCGGCTGGTGATCCGGGACATCATTCCCTGAGTCCCCAAAGATCCTTGAATCCAGCAAAAGTCCCGCCGGTTTTCCGGCGGGACTTTTTTTTGTCAACGCAACCTTGAGACGATAAAGATCCGTTCGCTACACCCCGAAAAATGCCTGTCCCCATTCCACCCCATTCCACCCTTCGGGCTGAAGGCCCGCCATTCGACAGCCTGGGGCAAGCGCAGCCCCAGGGAGACAGAATCAAAAACCCGGAGCGCGAATGGAGCACGACCCGGACAACAGGATCCAAACCTGGCAACCTTCGCGCCCAACGGGGAGGTCTCTCGCGCACTACCCAGGGCCACGCTTCGCTTGCCCTGGGCTATCGAGTTTGCGGGCCTTCAGCCCGCCGATTCAATCCATTACGTGCGCCAGTCCATGGGATCAGGTCGAACCCAGGGTTACCGCCGCCGTTTGCCCAGGGTTACTCGCTGGTTTGAATGGTTTCGATCAACAATGCCGGCTCCAGGCCCTGGTAGATATTCAGGCGGGACGATTCCAGCACGGATTGGATCTGATCAGCATCCAGTTCGTTCTTGAGAAGCGGCACATCGATGGCCATGTCCTGTTCGATCAGGATTCGTTTGACCACATCCCGGTAGCCGGGACGGCCCACGGTAAGCACATGATCACCGGCATAGAGATGCATGGTTTCCAGCGGGGTGGTTCCTACCAGTACACCATCGATTTCCACCATCGCGGGGCCATCCGGTGAGGTCACGGTCAACTGCACCTTGGGACGATTCTGCAACGCCTCCTCGCGCTGTTGCAATGTGGCATGCAGTTCCGAGACTGCGGGTTTGAGGGCCTTTTCCATCAGCGCCAGGACATCCTCATCCCCCAGTTCGGTTTCCATTTGCTCCGTCTGGCGAAACCGCTCGGTCGCCTTGCCATCCACCACCGCCAGAATGGCGCCGTCGCGGACATCCAGCGCCTCCACCGAAACCCGCACCGTCAGATCCAGCAGGTCCGTTTTGTATCCCCCCTGATTAACCGAGGAACGGGAGGTCGAAAAACTCATGAGGGTACCCCGCAGCACTGCGTCGGCATTCACCATCTGGGCCGCCCGGAGGAAGGATGGCTTTTTGTCATCATAGGGTCCGCGGCCGGCCTCGATCTGCGCAATAAAGTCCCGACGGTCTATCAGGGTCCAATCGCCCTGCCCCAGCAACTCCTTGCCGAGCAAATAGGCCCCGCGGTCCGCCAATGCTTCCTTGTCGATCTTCCCGCCCAACCGCGCATCGGGTGAATCCCCGGTTCGATCCTCGAAATCCAGTACGGCCACACGCAAAGGCGCAGCGCCCGCTGTATAGACCACCGCCGCCGTCAATAAACTGATCAATCCCGTCTTCATGAATCGCTCCTTCTGGTTCTTTCGCATACCGGTGACCGGATCTCCGGTTCCCTCTACATCTGACGTGTAGCACCTTCAAACTATTCAGACAAAGGTGAAACTCGATTCACCCAGGTCAGGATAAGACCCCGGCCCGATTGGCAACCGATCCCCATCCGGTTTCTGAACGTACAACCCCGAGGGTCAAGCGTTTTAACTTGCGCTTCGTAAAAACGCTTGATATGAAAAGTCCTAACCGAGGAATAACACAAATGGCACGGACAACAATTAAAGACATCGCCCGCGAGTGCGGGGTCTCCTTAAGCACGGTTTCACTCGTCTTGAACAACAATCCAAGGATCAGCGAGAGCACCCGGGAAAAGGTGTTGTCGTCCGTCCGCAAACACGAATACCAGCCCAATACCTTTGCCCGCAGCCTGGCCTCCCAGTCCAGCCGGTCTCTGAGCGTGATTGTCCCCCACCTCAATCATGTTTTTGCCGATACCTACTTCGGGGAAATTGTCAGCGGGATCTATGAACATGCGACCTCCCTCGGTTACAAGGTCATGCTGGAAATGGCCAACCGGCATTTTATCCAGACCCACGAATATCTGAACCTGCTGAAGACCAAACGGGTCGATGGTCTTTTGATCCTGGGATCTTCGGTCCACGACGAATATCTCAAGGACCTCGCGGCCTCCAACTATCCCTATGTGCTGGTGAACCACTACTTTCCCGGCCGGTCCATGAACTATATCAGTGCGGACTACATCACCTCGGCCCGGCTGGCCGCCAACCATTTGCTGGATCATGGTCATCGCCATATCGGTATGTTGAGCGGCACCACCACCAACACCGCACTTGATTTCCGTGATCACTTCACCAAGGCCTGCATGGAAGGCGGGGTGGCCAAGGAAAACCTGTACTGGTCCGATGGCTGGTTCACCGAGCAGGGTGGCTTTGAGGGCGCCCAATGGTTGCTGGACCGCTATCCGGAAATGACCGCGATCATGGCCGGCAATGACAAGATGGCCATCGGGGCCATGCGTCACATCGCCCGCCGGGGTTTGAAGGTGCCCCACGATATTTCCGTGATCGGAATGGACGATGTTGCCGCAGCGGAGTTTGCCAACCCCTCCCTGACCACCATCCGACATGACCTCTATCAGATTGGAGCCAAGTCGGTGGAAGCCCTGCTGGTGCTTTTCCGCAAGGAAGCGGAGCTGGTGCAACAGACCTTGCCCGTGGAATTGGTGGTACGCGAGTCCACCGGACCGGTTCGTACCGCCTCCTGACCTGGCAACGGTGATGATCCGATGCAGCCCATCGCCCATCTGATCATCGACGGCAACAGCCTGCTCTACAGCGACCCCGACCTCGCCTCGGTCCTTCAATCCGACCGGCGTCAGGCCCGCCAGCAACTCATTGCCAAGGTCGCCCGGTTCTATTCCGGCATTGCCGACCGCACCACGCTGGTCTTCGACGGCCGCGGATCCCGCACCGCCGAACAGGACCGGATGATTACCGCCATTCAAGTGATCTATTCCGGAGGCGCCCAGACCGCCGACTCGGTGATCGAACGCATGGTCCATGACGAGACCAATCCGGGACAAGTACTGGTGGTCACTTCGGACCGGGCAGAGCTGGATACGGTATCCGCAGCGGGTGCCCAAACCGTCTCCTGCCGCGCCTTTCTGGATCAGATTTCCAACCGCGAGCGACAAGCCAGCCAAACCGGAAAAAACCGGCAGCGCGCCTTCCGCGGTTCCCATCTCGGTGAGTTTTTTCCCGAGCCTTGACCCACCATTGCACGATCCGCGGCTTTGGTGCATCTTGTCTCCATGACCAGCACCAGGATTGTCGAACTCAAGCAACAGTGTGGAAACTCCGTAACCCTTCGCGGATGGCTTCACGGAAAAAGAACCAGCGGCAAAATCGCGTTTCTGATCGTCCGGGATGGGACCGGGATCTGCCAGTGTATTGTCGAGGCCTCCCATCCCGAACCCTTCGCCATCGCGGAAAGCCTGACCCAGGAGTCCTCGATTGAACTCACCGGCACGGTCCGAGAGGATGCCCGGTCCCCCGGCGGCGTGGAGATCGACATCTCCGCGTTGACCCTCGTTCACCGGGCCGAAGACTATCCGATCTCCCGCAAAAGCCACGGGGTCGACTTTCTGATGAACCACCGGCACCTCTGGCTTCGGGCTCCCCGCCAGACGGCCATCCTCCGCATTCGCCATACCCTGATCAAAGCCGCACGCGGATACTTTGACGATGCGGGCTTCACCCTCATCGACACGCCGATCCTCTCCCCAGGCGCGGCGGAGGGGGCGGGCACCTTGTTTCCGGTTGACTATTTCGGGGAGGAGGTTTATCTCGCCCAAACCGGCCAGTTGTATCTGGAGAGCGCCTGCATGGCGCTGGAAAAGGTCTATTGTTTCGGTCCGACATTCCGGGCCGAGAAATCCAAGACCCGCCGTCATCTCACGGAGTTCTGGATGATCGAACCGGAGATCGCTTACGCCGACCTCGACACCCTCAAGCACCATGCCGAGGGTCTGACCCTACGCATGATCGGCGATACCCTTACCCATCACCGGGACGATCTTGCCACCCTCGGGCGCGACGTAAGCGCCCTGGAAAAGGTCACGGTCCCATTTGCCAGCCTGACCTATTCCGAGGCGGTGGATCTACTCCACAGCGCCCAAACCAGGGATTGGATCGAACAAGACCTGGCCGCCCTGGAGACCCGGCGCGCAGAGATCGATGCCGCCCTCGCGGTAACCGGGGAAGAATTGGCTGCCGCCACCAAGGCGTGGAAAAAGGAAAAACTCGAACAGACCCTGCGCGAGTTGAAGGAAACGCGGGATGAACTTGCCATCGACCTCGAACACCGCCGGACTCATCAGCAGGATGTCCTGTCTTTTTCCTGGGGCAAAGATTTTGGGGGTGATGAAGAGACGATTCTGTCGCGCCAGTTCGATACGCCCCTGTTCGTGACCGGCTATCCCCGCGAGGTCAAGGCCTTCTACATGAAGCGGGACGATACCGATCCCCGCCTCGTGGTCAACATGGACATGCTGGCCCCCGAGGGTTATGGCGAAGTCATCGGCGGCAGCATTCGCGAGGAGCGCCTTGAGGTGCTGCAGGAGCGGATGAACGAGGAGAAGATGGATTCCGCCCCATACGAGTGGTACCTGGATCTCCGCCGCTATGGTTCCATTCCCCATGGAGGTTTCGGGCTCGGGATCGAACGCACCGTGGCGTGGATCTGCGGCCTGAAGCATGTCCGCGAAACCATCCCCTTTCCTCGTTTGCTGGGGCGGATGTATCCCTGAGTCCGCTCCGGTCTGGATTCAGGCGATTGGCAAGTCCAACTGCCGCACCGGCGCGAAGGACTTCCGATGACAGGCGGAGGGGCCGAGGATGCGCAGCGCCTCCAGATGGGCGCGGGTGCCATACCCCTTGTGCTTCGCCAGACCGTACCCCGGATAACGCCTATCGAGGTCGAGCATGATTCGATCCCGGGTGACCTTGGCGATCACGCTTGCTGCGGCAATCAGAAAACTTGATGCGTCACCCTTGATGATCGCCCGGGCCTTCACCGGGAGCCCCGGCACGGGAAGACCGTCAACGAGCAGGAAGTCCGGCATCATCGCCAATCCCTCCACCGCCCGCTTCATGGCAAGATGGGTGGCGCGCAAGATATTGATGCGGTCAATTTCTTCCGGTTCACAGAGCCCAACTCCCCAAAGGATGGCAGAGGAACTGGTCAAATCGGTGAAAAAAGCCTCGCGCTTTTTCTCCGTGAGCTTTTTGGAATCGGTCAGACCGCTGAGGGTGGTGGTGATCAGGGATTCAGCCAGCGCACGCGGCATGGCAACCGCAGCGGCCACCACCGGCCCGGCAAGAGGCCCTCGGCCGGCCTCGTCAACACCCGCAACCCGGTCGCACCCGTTTTCCCAGCACGACCGCTCCCACGTGAGCATGAACCTTACTTCTTCTTGGAAGAAGCAACACCGGTGCGCGATCCTTTTTCACGGATCTTGGTCTTCTTGCCGGTCAGCCCGCGCAGATAGTACAGCTTGGCCCGGCCGGGATCGCCTTCGCGGTCGATCTCAATTTTATCCACCGAAGGAGAGAACACCGGAAATACGCGCTCGACCCCTTCGCCATAGGAGATACGGCGAACGGTAAATGTCTCGGTGGCGCCCTTGCCATCGCGGGCGATCACGGTGCCGGAGAAAACCTGAATACGCTCCTTGTCTCCCTCACGAATCTTGACGTGCACCTTGACGGAGTCGCCGATATTGAACGCGGGAGCGTCTTTGCCTTGCTTCTGAGCCTGATTGATTTTCTCTAAAATTTGCGTGTCCATCTCTTTATTCCTTCGGTTTCAAGGCGGTGTAGAATAGCCTGATCGGGCCGGGGGTCAAGTGCTTTCTCCCGGTGCGTGGGCGGTTTTAATCCCCCAACAGATCCGGCCGCCGGTTCTGGGTCCGCCGGCGGGCTTCCGCCTCACGCCATTTCCGGATTGCGCCGTGGTCACCCGACAAGAGGACCTCGGGCACTTTCATGCCCCGGTATTCCTCGGGACGGGTATAGTGAGGGCAATCAAGCAGATTCTCGGTGAACGACTCCTGTTCGGCGGCGCCCTCGCCCCCCAATACGCCCGGCAACAACCGGACCACGGCATCGACAATCACCGCGGCGGGCAGGACACCGTTGGTCAGAACATAGTCGCCGATCGACACCTCTTCCGCGTTCAGGCCGATCTTGACCCGCTCGTCGATGCCCTCGTAATGGCCACACACCAGAATCACATGCTGTTCCGCACTGAGTTCACGGGCCATGGATTGAGCAAACCGCCGGCCCTGCGGGGACATCAGTAGAATGCGGGCATGCGGTGTCCGTACGGACTCGACCGCCTGGAAAATGGGGTCTGCTTTCATGACCATCCCCGGGCCACCGCCATAGGGCCGGTCATCGGTGGTGCGGTGCTTGTCGGTGGTAAAGTCCCGTAAATCGATGGTGCGAAAAGTGACGGCTCCGAGGCCGACGGCCCGTTTCATCATACTTTCCCCGAAAATGCCGTCGAGCATTCGCGGAAAGATGGTGATAATATCAAACGTCAGCAACGATCAACCCCGCGAGGGAGGCTTTCCCGATCAGGACTGGTTTACTCCACCACTTCGATCAGGGCTTTACGACCATCGCGGGAGGCGACCTGGGAAAGCAGGGTGCGGATGGCTCCGATCACCTTGCCATTCTTGCCAATG
>JACKPT010000016.1 GCA_024233345.1 Verrucomicrobiota bacterium | reverse complement strand
TTCCATCGGGTCTCCGATTTCTTCGACCACATACTCGGCCTTTCCGACCACTATGCTGCGGATAAATCAGGACAAGGGCTTGCCTTGATGGAACGGCTTGGCCTCGATCCCAGGTCGGTTCTCCTGGTCGGTGACACTACCCACGATGTCGAAGTTGCAGCCAGGATGGGAGTTCAGGTAACGTTGATCGCGGCCGGGAATCAGTCCCTGTCCAAGCTCCAGGCCTGTGGGGTGCCGATGCTCGGCAGCCTGGAAGAACTGCTTGCGCGCATCCGGTGAGGCCCGGTTGCGATGTGCTGAGGGCAACCGGATGGCCCCAGCTTGCTGGGATCATCGCTTCCGCCCGGCATTCCGCAGCTGATCCCGTTCCTTTGCGGTCAGGGTATGAATTCCCTGGCTGGCAATTTTGTCGAGGATGCGGTTGATCTCGGCTTCCGGGGTCGCCGGGGACCGGGTGGCCACCCCGGTACGACGATGCGCCGCCCCCATGATCGACCGGACCCAGGCAGGGGGTTCATTCAACAAAGTCATGGCGTACAGATAACCGGCAAGCCCCCCGGCCAGATGCGCGGAATAGGCGATGCCGCCATGACTGGGATTCAGGGTCATCAGGAGTTGGAACGCACCCAGGCCCGCAACCATGACCCAGGCCTTCATCCGCACCGGGATCACAAAGAACAAAAGCAAAACAACCTCACGATTCGGAAACAGAGCGGCAAACGCTCCCAACAAGCCAAAAATGGCACCGGACATGCCCACGCAAAGCCCCTCGGTCGGGTAGGTCATCAGAAACCACCCCAGCCCACCGAGAATACCACACAGAAAAAAGACCGTGGCATATCGAGTCCGCCCCATGAAGCGTTCCAGTTCCGGTCCGAAGAAAAACAGGGCGATCCCGTTCAACAGGAGATGCATCGGGCTCCCGTGCAAAAACATGTAGGAAACCAACTGCCAGAGGTGGCCCAATTGAATCCCCGCGACACTCAGTCCAAACGTAAGATCAAACCATCCCGACCGGAGGACTGAGATAAAGAAAACCTGCAGCAGATACACCACCACCCCGGTGATCAGGAATCCCCGGGTCAAAGGTGCCTGGCGCAAACTCGGTCGCTCCATCTGGTATTGATCATGCCACGTCACGCGTTCACTGTTCCCTCTCTGTGTGGAAATTGCAATGGTTTACCCGCTGCGGGGGCAGCTCCGCCCTCGCCGCAACAATCTCCACCTTCCGAAGTTTGACATTTCTCCGTCGGTCCCTTATATCCTGTAACCCTTCGGCGGGCCGGTAGCTCAGTCGGTAGAGCACGGGCCTTTTAAGCCTGTGGTCGTGGGTTCGAGTCCCACCCGGCTCACCAGTTATTCTCTGGTTGGTCAGCAACCGCCGTTCCAATGTTCAATGTGAGGAGTCAGGTGTCAGGTTTCAGGTGTCAGATTCGCCCCCACCTTGTCCGCTACCTGTGCCCACGCGGACCCCTCCAACCTGTATTCTGAAACCCGACACCTGAAACCTGAAACCCTCCCCCCCTCAACCGCACGCATGTCCTCGTCTCGCCATCCAATCAGAGAGAAACTGGAATGGCTCGCGGTGCGGGCCGGATTCGCCATTCTTCCCCGTCTTCCCCGGCCCTGGATTGTCGCATTATCCCGGGGGTTGGGTAGACTGGCCCTGATGGTCTCCCCCAAACTCCGCCGCATTGCCGAGGCCAACCTCGAGGTGGTGTTTGGCACGGAGTGCCCGACCGAAGAACGCAACCGCATCCTGCGCCGCAGTTATCAATCGTTTGCCCTGATGCTGTTGGATACCTTCTGGTTTTCACGCGATACCCGCGAGCGCATGGAGACCTGGGTCGATCTGGCCCCCGATGTGAATGGGATCTATGAGGCTGGCCCCCGGGTTTGTCTCACCCTTCATCTCGGCAACTGGGAAGTGCTGGGCATGGCGTTTCAGGCCAGGGGGCTTCCCCTCGCCAGTGTGGCCAATCCTCTCAAGAACCCATCCGTGGACCGCCTCTTCATTCGCCACCGGGAAAAACTCGGACAAAAAATTATTCCCCGCAAAGGCGCAGCCAGGGGGATTCTCAAGGTGTTGAGGGACGGGGAAAAGATAGCCTTGGTGATGGACCAGAATACCGCGCCTAATGAGGGTGGGGCTTTTGTTGATTTTTTCGGCATTCCCGCCACCACCTCGATTGTTCCCGCCGCCCTCGCCCTCAAGACCCGGGCGCCCATTTTCATGACCTGTTGCATTGCCGATGCCGAGGGGCGATATCACACGACCCCCCCCCTCTATCTCGACCTGCCCGACGACCTGGGTACAGGAGAAAACGCTGCCGTCACCCTGACGCAACGACTCAATCACCACATGGAAACAGTGATCCGCGCCCACCCGGAATACTGGTGCTGGATGTATAAGCGGTGGAAACACCGGCGGAAAACCATGCCTGCCAACCGTTTCCCCTTTTACACCAGTGTCTACCACGAGCCCGGCTGACGCATGGACGCCCCCCCCGTGGCCCGCAGCCGAGGCACATCAGCCGCTGGCTTCGCTCAAATCCTTTCCGGGCCGGAAGAACTCCACCCACTGGGCAATGCCATAGGATAGATGCATCACCGGGATCGTCAGAAAGATCAGACCGTCCGATAGCTTTCCGGTTTCCTTCACCTTCAATGCGGTGATGATTGCCGCCACCATGGCATAGGCGGCAAGGATTGCCCCGAGCAGATAAACCCCGTAGGAACTGAAAAAAGACAGGACAAGGGCGACGGACAAAGCGAGTACCCAGACCCCGGGGACGAGTGAACTGGGTTCCACTTCGACACCGGCCCGGATGAGGCGGATCCGGGTGGCGCCATACCCGAAGATCTGTTTCCAGAATCGGCCCATGGACTCTCGGGGATAGTGATAGAGAAAGGCGCCTGGAATGAAATACAGCTTGTGACCGGACTGGCATGCCTGCCAGGCCGCAATCATTTCCTCTCCCGGCCAGAAGTCGGAACGGAAGCCGCCAAGCGCCTCCAACAGGGATTTCCGAAACGCCATATTACAGCCGATCAGACGGGACCATTTGACTTCACGCGGCTCCAGCCCTCCGTGCAAATAGCGCTCGGAAACATACCCGGCGGCTCGCGAGGATAACGTCAATCCCGCAAGCCGGGCCCAAAATCCGACGTCTTCCGGTACCAGGCTCGGTCCACTCACAAACCCGACCTCGGGATTGGAAAAGGCCGACACCACATGCCCGACCCAATCTTCCGCGACCACAACATCATCATCGACAAACGCGACCAGATCGGCAGCGGCCTTGCGCCATCCGAGGTTTTTCTTCTCGCTGGAATCGCCTTCTGCATAGACCACGGGAAACCAGGAGACCTGCGGATGACGGGCCGCCATCGATTCAACAAAGGCCCGGGTTTCCGGATCATGAATCTTCCCGCAAATCAGGATCTCGGTTTCCCCGGATTGTTTCATCGAAAGAAGCGAAGCCAGGGTTTTGCGAAGAATCGGACGCCCCATGGTGGGAACCACGATCGATAGTTTCGGACGATGGCCGGGAGCAGACATGGCAGTATCAAAGAGATGTGACGGTCCCTTGCCAAGCCTTTTCCGATCCGACAGGGTTCCAGCCCAGACTTTACATCAGGTCATGGTTGGCTTAGCTTTGCCTGGTGGCGGGGCGTATTTTTCATGTCTGTGTGATCGTATGAAATTCTGTTCGCGACGAAAACTATGCCGTCTGTGCGGCAGCCGCAAACTGACCGGCCTGGGCACACTCGCGGTGTTTCCCGCCCATGCCGGAGAAGGCCCGGATCCGGAAGGAACCATCCCCAGTTGGCCGGTGGAATGGTCGCTGTGCGAGGCCTGTCACCATCTCCAGAACACCCAGATTATCCAGCCGGAGCATCTGTACCGAACCTCACCCTACCGCTCGCGGGCCATTCCCGGACGCGCGGCGTACCTGAACCGGACCGCTGAAATCATCACCGGGCTCCCGGCGTTTCCGAAGGCCGGCAAGGTGATTGAGGTCGGGGCCAACGACGGCCAACTTCTCGAGCTGCTGGGCACCCGGGAACGGCAGGTCATCGGCGTGGATCCCTCACCCGTCCTGCCCCAGTTGCCGGAGGCCGCGAAGCCCCTGTGGCTGGATGATGTCTTTGAAGCCAAGGCGGCGGCAAGCATCCGCCGACAGCATGGCATGGTGGACGCCATCGTCGCGATCGGAACTTTTTCCCGCATCGACAACCTGCATGCCTTTCTAGCCGCCACCCGTTATGTACTCAAGGAAGGCGGGGTGTTTGTCTTTGATATTCCTAACCTGGCCAGCCTGGTTGCCCATAACCGCCTGGATTGGGTCAGTCATGAAATTCTGTCCTTTCCTACCATCGGGATCCTTCAGCAGTTTTTCGACCAAAACCTGATGCGGCTGGTGCAGGTATTGCCCGAGGCCGGAACCCCGGACAATCTGCTCTGTGTCGCCCGTCGAAAAGAGGCCGGTACGGAAGCCGAGACCTCTGTACAAGCGGCCATTCAGCAGGAACAGCAAAGGCAGGGCAAGGAGCTTCAGTCGATTACCGAGTGGGTAACCAGGCTTCCCACCCAAGGCGAGCGGGCCCGGGCCTTTCTGGCCGCGGCCCGGGAAAAACATGGAACCCTTGGCGGTATCGGATTGGATCATGGCAGTTGGAATGTCCTGCATGTACTGGGCATCACCCCGGCATTGGTCGACGTGCTGTTCGATGACAATCCGGCGATTCAGGCCGGTGGTCCCGGCAGCGGCCTGGCCTGGCCGGTGCATCGACTGGGGGATCTGGCCAAGCACAAACCGGGCGCGGTGGTTCTACTCAACCAAGACCTGAAACTGGACCCGGCCTTGAACGCTTATCGCGAAAAGGGCGGCAAGGTTATTGCGCTGTTTCCGGAACCTGCCTACGCCGGGAAATAACCAGCGACGCCAGCGCTGCCGTCAACCCGGCAAACCCGGCCAATTGGATCCAGAGCCCACCAAGGGGGGGCTGGTATTCCACCACCACATCACGGATGCCCGCCGGCACCACAACCCCCTGAAAGAGATAGTCACACCGAAAGACATCGGCCGGTTTACCATCGATCGTTGCCCGCCAGTGGGGAGTATACTTATCGGCCAACCGGAGGACGGCATCGGTTTCCGCGTTGACCTTCAGGTGGGCCCGCCCCGGCCGATAGCTGACCACCCCCACATCGCCCGCCTCACGATCCTCGGCGGATACGGCGGGAAGACCCTGGACCTGGTCGGACAGCACAACCGACCGCATCGGATTGGTTTGCTGGATGGTCGGCAGTACCCGGGTCTCCGGGACAGTGACCCACTGGTTGTACAGACGATATCGATGCCAGGTTGAGCGGGGCTTGAGAATCACCTCACGTCCCGGGCGCTCCCGACTTGCCGGCTCGGTCATGACACCGTCGCCATAGGGCAGAATATTGAACGCGTAGACCAACTCGAACCGATCCTTCATGCCCGGGTCATTCTGGATCTGATTCCAGAACTGCCCCGGCCCCATCATCAGTCCGACCCCGAAATGCGCCCACATCAACAGGGGGCTTTGGCCAACCGCGGCAAAGAATGCCTTGTAGTCCTCGGGCATACGCATCTGGGCGATATTGAATGTGGTGATGCCATTGTAGGGGAGGAGGATGGTGAGCCAGTTATTATAGACGCCCTGTTGGGAGAGAAGCAGCAACCGCTCATACCCAAGATTCTGTTTGATAAACGAAACCGGGGCCTGCTCCCCCACCAGAGATCGTGCAGGAACCGCCGACACATAGTGCCGACTCTGGATCAACTGATCTGCTGCGACAAGCGCAGTCAAACCAAACGCCACGGTATAGACCGGTGCGGAGCGCCCGCCCTTGAGCATCCACCATCCGGCCCCCAGCGTGAGTCCGGTCATGCCCGCCGCCCAGAAAATGGCCCGGATGCGGTTCGCGGTCATCACCGAAGCGAGCTGGCCATAGCCATCGGCTGCGAATCGCTCCGCGGTTGCGGTTTGGGTGAGCACAAACAGCAGCCCCATCAATACAAACAGACCGCCAAGACCGGCCGAGATCCGGAAGGCCCAGGTCAGCCAGGTCTTGATTCCTGGAACCGTGGCCGGAGACCGGGCCTGGCGTAGCAATCCTTCCAGACCAACCCCGGCCAGCACCGCCATGCCCATTTGGGTGAACTGGAGAAACTTCACCGGGTTCCGAATGGAGGACATCCCCGGGAGATGAAAAAACAGGGAGTAGAGGGGAAAGAATTTTCCCAACCCCAGCAAAAAAGACAGGACCACTGCCGCCACCCAAAATCGGCCCTCCAACCGGCTCATCGGCAAGGTCAACCCACGGACAAAGAACAAGCCAGCTCCGAACAGGAAGAGCAGCACGGGAATGGCGCCTTTATAGAAGGTTTCCAGCTTGAAGTTTCGGAATCCCTGTCCGGATTGCTGGAAGCCGGCGGATTGTCCGAGTTTGCCCCAGTAGGGACCGGTCGGTTCTCCACTGCGCCAGCCCAGATAGCCGGGGGCGACCCACTCAATGACTTCAAGCGGGGGAAGGCTCCACTGGGTACAATACTCCCACAGTTCCTGGTTTGCCGCCTCTTCGGACACCGCCTGCTCCGCATCCGGCATGTCCATTTTATACAGCATGTACCCGGTCATAATTGCATGGACACCGATCAGGAGGGAGAGGGATGCCACCGGAAGGACAATGGTTTTCCACCCGGCCCAGCGCCAGGCGAAGACTTCACCGGCCCGAATCACCGCATAGGGGCCGAGGAACAGGGCAAAAAACAGCGCGGAGTCGGCCTGCTCCAGGAACATACCCCCCAGAGCGCCTCCCGCGAGTGCGGCCCACGCCCAGGACCGCTTCTGCAGACTGACCTCAAGCAGATACAGGTAAAGGGCCGCCATCAACAGGACCCCGAACTTGCCGATGTGGCCGGCATACGTCAGGAAGAAGTTGCTTCCCACCCAGAAGGCTGCCAGAACCGCCATCAGCGCAGACGCCGGGTGCATGCCCCGGAGACGGAAAAAACCAAGCAGACACAGTGAGGCCAGAATCAGGTCAAGGGCATGAATGCTGTTCACGAACAGCTTCAAAGGAAGAATCCACAGCATGAGATTGGTCCAGGAGATCGGCACCAGAAGGGGCTGACCGGCCGCAGGCTCATCTGCCCACCCGCCCAGAAAGGCCTGCGGAAGAATCTTTTCCCGCGAAGCCATGGCCCCGATGTTGTCGTCGGTGGTGAACAACACATTGCCCGGCAGGAAGGCCTCGCGGTACACCAGCAAACCGAACAGGAGAATCACAACCCGGCATATCCACCAGGCCTTTCCTGAAGTGGTGGTGGTTTTTTCATTCGGCTTTTCACCTTTTCCCATGGTATCTACTCCTTTTCCTGCCCCGGTACCATCGGGGATCGGACAGTGGGGAAGCAATGCCTTTTTTTAGCCGGCGGAGGAATGAAGCATGAAGTTATGGACAAAAGGAGTTGCCAGCATCCTGCTGGCGCTGGCCCTGAACGGCTGCGGGTTGTCCCAACCCAAAGACTATACCCATACCTGGACTGACCTGGCCCGCGAACTGATCGAGGTCGATCATCTGCCCGACCTTACCCCGCGAACCATCGACATGGTCGCCTCGTTCGATCCAACCGGGGGCAACAATGACTTCAATCAATTTGCCGGAGCGGGCACAGATCCGGGTTGGGTCACCCTGCTGAACCGGGAAGGCCCTGGATGTATTCGTCGATTGTGGATGACCGGATCCGATCCGGGACACCCCATTCGCATCTATATCGACGGAGAAAAGCGACCGCGCATTGACACCACGCTCGATGAATTGTTCGGTTCGAGCGACCCCTGGCTCCACCCCCTCGCCCAGTATGCGAATCTCTGCTATGTCAGCTATGTTCCGATCTCCTATCAGAAATCGATCCGGATCGAAATCAAGGGACCCAACACCCATCCGTTCTGGGGACCTCGACGTTTGTTTCATCAGATCAGTGTGGAGACCTTTCCCAAGGATGCGGTCGTGGAGAGTTACCCCAGGACCTTCAGTCAGGAACAGCTCGATATCGCCGCCAGCATTCGCAAGGCATGGACCGATGCGATCGAATCCCGGACGGTCACCTTTACCGAGCGGGCCACCAACACCCTCATCGCGGCGGGTGGAAAGGCGACCTGCTGGCAATCCGATGGACCGGGACAGCTCTCCGGTTTTTCCATCCGGGTTGTTCCCGAGGAATCAGCGGACTGGTCCATGATCGATCAGGAGTACCTGCTTCAAGATGCGGTGCTTCGCGTTTACTATGACGGCTCATCGTACCCGAGCATCGAGACGCCACTGGGAGATTTCTTTGCCAATGCATGGCGCAAGCGAACCTATGGCGGGTTGTGGTTCACCAGCGGGGACCAGGGTTACCGGTCGCATCTCCCCATGCCCTATGCCTCCGGCATCCGGTTCGAGATCGAAAATGGCAGCGACCGACCGATTACCGTGACCCTGGAAGCCGAACCTTCCCCCCGGACAGGTCAGGATCAGGGCTACCTGCATGCGGAGTTTCGCCGTTCCGAATCGGGGCCTCACCTCATCACATCATGCACCGGCGCCGGCAAGTATCTCGGCTGCTTTCTTGGGATCACCGGGCTGGACGATTCCTGGTGGATTCTGGAGGGCGATGAATCGATGTGGATCGATGGAGCTTCCCAGCCCGCCTGGCGCGGCACCGGCCTGGAGGACTATTTCAACGGCGGCTGGTATTACCGGGGCGCCTATTTCGGAGCGCTCTATGCCAGCTTTGACCGGGCGCCCTTCCGTATTGCACAGTACCGCCATCATCAACCGGACCCGGTCTATTTCACGTCCGCCTTTCACATGCAGTTTGAGCGCATGCTCAGCGAGCAAAACCGCCAACCGGTGCGGGGGGTCTTTCGCAGTGTTGCCTATACCTATCTGAAACAACCGAGCCGGGTTGCCGAGGTTCCTTCGCCGCGCGATAACCGGCGGGCCATTGAATCGCCCAACCATCGAAAGACCTTCATGCTGCAATTAATCGAACTGGAGCGGATGAACGACGAGGGGGCGGCCATCCGGGCGATTGAGGAGTATCTCGAGCGATATCCGGACGCCGAGGAAAACGGCGTGTACCGCCTTCGCATGCTGGAATACCGACGCCATCTCCAACAACCCTACCCACCGGATGCGTATGAACCCTTCATCCGGGGCGAGTTTGGCGAGGCAGCCCGGCAACAGGCCACTCTGCTGGATTGGTTTTATGCCCAAACCAACCGGGCGATTGTCGGGATGAATGTCAATGGCGAGGGGCGGTTGTTCCTGAATGGCCGGGGAATCCTTCAGGGCGACCATCCTTACAACCTGTTTGTCGCCGGGGTCGAACTGTCACCGGGTCCCCAAACACTGGCGGCTCAGGTTGAATTCCGGCGCTCAGAACCCTGGTTCCAGGCGGGTGTCCGTACCCACGGCGGTGTGGTTGGAACCGGACCGGAGACCTTGTCCACCCGTACCCCTTCCCAGGATTGGCGAACCGGGCCGACAGATCCGGCGATCTGGCTGGCCACCGGTCGGGATGTCCTGCGGGGTGTTCCGGATGCACCCTATCTGGGGGGCATCCCCAACGCCATGATCCTGATTCAATCCAAATCCTATGGCGTCCGCATGCTGGATTGGGGATACCACCGGGGCGCCGCCTATTTCCGAAACGATTTCACGATGCCAGTGCAGGGTCTGCCGACGCATAGCGAGCGCATGACCGGACTTCGGGACTGACCGGCGATGGCGGAATCCGGCAATGAGGTTCGGTATCTGGATCATGGCGGGGTCCAACGCCGGTATGTCCTGTACCGCCCCCGGTCACTGACCTGCCCCGCTCCGGTGGTGGTTATGCTCGATGGCCGGGGAGGCACGCCTTGGACCGCGATGAAAATTACCGGATGGAGCCGACTGGCTGAAGAGCAGGGATTTCTGGTGGTCTACCCGGAAGCGATGCGTTTGCATCCCGACCAGCCCATGCACTACCTCACCAATCCCCAGATGTGGGACGCGGGAAGCGGAGGTTCCGACACCGACCGGTCCCCGGTCGATGACACCGGATTTCTTCGTGCAATCCTGGATGATCTACCGGCACAAGAAAGGATCGACCCACGCCAGATCTACCTGACCGGCTTTTCCAACGGGGCATCGATGGTTTTCCGCTACGCGGTGACCCACCCGGAAACCCTCGCCGCGATCGCCCCGGTTTCCGGTCACTTCCGGGTGCCGATCAAGCAACCCATCCCCCCCCTGCCCTGCCTGATGTTCTTTGGCCGACTCGATCCTTTGAGTCCTTGTGAAGGGGGCGAGGTTTCCCTCCCTTGGGGTGTCCGCGAGCACAGACCGTCGGTGGCCCACTCGTTTCAGTCCTGGCTGAAGGCCTGCGGCTTGCAACCTGAAACGATTCAGTCACGGCATGAGGAGGGTCTGGAATGCTTTGAAGCGGGGACATCCCGGTTGGTGATCATTGAGGATCTCGCCCATGTCTGGCCGGGCGGCCACCGCCTGCTGCCGGAAAGCATTGTGGGCCCCGGCTCAAACCGAATCGATGGCACCCGGGAAATCTGGGCGTTCTTCCGACGCTTCCAGCGACCGGTCGGTTAGCCCGATCGCCCGTTCGAGAATATCCACGGTCCCAAGCGGACCGGGATACCGGCCCACATAGCCCCGCGCCCGCTCCACCGTCAACCGAACCTCCATCAGCGCATCCAGGGGGCAACCGATATGACTGGCATGGCGACCGGACAGCATATCCAGATCATTGTAATGGTCCCCTACGGCAAGGATTTCATCCGGCAGGAGCCCCACCGTTTCGGTCCATGCGCTGAGGGCAATCCCCTTACCGAGCCCGCGCAACATCACCTGCACCCAGGCTCCATTCATGGACATCACTGCCGAAGGCACATCCGCAAGCCAATCCATTAACTGATTGAACAAGGCCCGCGGCTTGGTCCCGGACCGGTCCTTGACCAGGAACGCCGTGATCGCGTCATCCCAGAGAATCAGGTCGGGCTGATAGGTTTCTTCAATGTTCTTCCGATGCGGTGCCAGCGCTTCATGAACCGCCCGGTGCAGGCGCTTGAGACCGGCCATGGCCTTCTCGTTCCAGGAGATCAGGGGAAGATATTCTTCGCCATCGCGAAAGTGAACCAGGCTTTCGCTACTGATAATGGCCTGTGGCATGTGGGTCAGGCCGATCTCCCGGGAACGGTGAAGCACGACCTTTTGATCCTCCAGATCCCGTCCGCTGTTGGCACACCAGGCAATACCCTGGTCGGCGAGGGCATTGAGGACTCGAACAACCTCGGGATGGAAACGGCCCACCGACTGGTCGTAAACCATGATGGTGCCATCAAAATCGAGGCTGACCAGCCGGATGGATGGGGTTGGACTTAGCTTGAACACCGACGATCACCTCCACCGCGAAGCACAATCTTCACAGAGGGGCTTGCCCTGTAGAATCCGAAGCCCGGACAATGCTGGAGGACGGTAGGTCATGGCCACTGGTTGCCCCAAACGGTGACTACCCCTGATCGGCTTCATCCCCCTGCCGGGCCTCCGGATTTCCGCCCAGCAACAGCGCATAACCCCGGGTTTCCGGCATACTCTCCATGGCGATTTTCAGCACCATGGTGAGAGGAATCGACAGGAGCATGCCTACCGGCCCCAGAACCCATGCCCAGAACATCAGGGACATGACAATGATCATGGGCGACAATCCCAGACCCCGTCCCATGTATCGGGGCTCGATCACATTGCTGACCAGGACATTGACCACAACATACATCACCAACACCACGGCGCCGTGCCCGAACCCAAACTGGATGAAGGCGAGCAGCACCCCGGGAATGCCCGCCATAAACGAACCGATGTTGGGAATGTAATTCAAAAGAAAGGCGAGAATGCCCAGCATGACCGCGTTATCCACATCGAGCAGAAACAACCCGCTGCCCACCAGCACCCCGGTCAGCAGACTCATGACGGTTTTCATGCCGATATACACCCGGATGTTGTCCAGCATCTGCTTGAACCGGTCCAACGACCGGTCATCCACACCGGGAATGGATTTCAACTTGGCCGGCAGCACCGTCGCCTCCATCAACATGAACGCCGCGATCAGGATGACAATAAAACCGCGGCCCAGAAATTTACTGAAGGTGGTGATTGCATTGCCCACCATCTGGAAGGGAGCCTTTTCCGACAGGGTGCGGCGGATGATTTCATTGGGAACCTCGACCCCGTGGGCGGTCAGCCAACTGGTCACCACCGACACCTGCTCCTGCAGACTGACCTGATACGAGGGGAGTTTTCGGTAGATATCCTCCATGGACAACCGGAGAACATGCGCCATGACCCCACCCACTACCGCGAGGAAGGCCACCAGGATCAACAATGCGATTGCCGGGGGCACTCCTCGGCGCAGCATGCCCATGTGTGCGGGCATGGCCAGAACGACCAGAAAGATCGCCAGCAGGAACAGGACAATCAATGGGGCGGCCGCCTTCAATCCGGCAATGATGACCACAAAGGCCGCGCCGTGAAACAAAAGATCCCGGAGGGACATCGATCGATGAACTTTAAGGGCGGCTGACATAGTTGGCTCAACACTATAAGGCGAGGCGGCGGGAAAGCAAGCGAAGCGAAGACTGCCGGGGGGCAATCTTTGTGAAATCGTTGCGCCTCCGCCGGGATCGGTTTAGGGTACCGGCGATGCAACCAAGGAGGCAGATATGAACCGTACATCCTGGATCAAAACCGCAGCCTTGCTTGCCCTGTCTTTTGGGCTGCTGGCCTGTGGCGGGGCCGACCGGGCGAAGAAGCACTTCGCAACCATTGGAACCGGCGGGGTTACCGGGGTTTATTATCCAACCGGGGGAGCCATCGCGAAACTGGTCAATCGCGGCGAGGCCACCTATGGCGTGCGCCTGTCGGTTGAATCCACCGGCGGTTCGGTCTACAACCTCAACGCGGTATCTTCGGGACAACTGCAATTCGGCATGGCCCAGGCCGACCTGCATTACCAGGCCTGGCAGGGTCTCGGTGATTGGGCGGGGGCCCCTCTCGTTCACCTTCGCTCCGTCATGGCGCTTCACCCAGAAGTGATCACCCTGGTGACCGCTGTGGATGCGGGTATCGAAACGGTGGCCGATCTCCGGGGCAAGCGGATCAATCTCGGGAATCCAGGCTCCGGCAACCGGGCGAATGCCGAGGATGTCATACGGGCTTCAAGCCTGGACCCGGAGTCCGATCTCCGGGCCGAATCCCTCCCGGCGGCAGAGGCCCCACGTCTGGTTCAGGACGGTCGACTGGATGGGTTTTTCTATACCGTGGGCCATCCCAATGGCGCGGTGAGCGAGGCCACATCCGGACGGCGACCGGTTCATTTCGTGACCATCGAGCCGCCGGCATCCTTTTTTGATACCCGTCCCTACTATACCCGCACCACCATCCCCAACGTCCTCTACCCGCAGGCCGCGAATGATGCCCCGACGCCATCCATCGGGGTCGCCACGACGCTGGTGACCTCGGATACCGTCGAGGAACTGGTGGTCTATGCGGTCGTGCATGCAGTGCTGGCTGACTTTGAAACCTTTGTCCAGACCCATCCCGCGTTGCAAAACCTGACGCCAGCGGATTTGCTGGTAGGACTGACCGCGCCATTGCACCCGGGCGCGGAGCGGGCTTACCGCGAATACGGCCTGATCCCGTGAGCGAGTCCCCCCGGGAGTTTGTGCAGCGCGAGGCCGGGTCCCGGCCGTTGCGCGGGCCCACCGGGGTCCTGATCATCATCCTCTGCATCGGGTGGTCGCTATTTCAACTGGCTCTTCCCCGGTGGCTCCTTCTCAGCTCGGAGATTGTCCGTTGTGTGCACCTGGCCTTCGCGATCAGCCTGGCCTATCTGTGTTTTCCTGCGGTACGCCGGCCGCGCACCCGCAGTATCCTGCAGCGGTTGGGCCGGGGCCGTTTGGCCTGGCTGATGACAGATGAGCATGCCGGTTGGCTCGACCTGGTCCTCGCACTCACTGCGGCCGGCGCCGCCCTGTATCTCGCCATCGACTATGAGGGAATCGCCAGCCGGATGGGCCGTCCCCTGCCCCGGGATCTGCTGGTTGGTTCGGTGCTGGTGATCCTGCTGCTCGAGGCGGCCCGGAGAGCGCTGGGGCTCGCGCTTCCCCTGATTGCCGGCCTGTTTATTCTCTATGCCTTCCACAGTGAATCCATGCCGGCGGTTCTCGCGTTCCGCAATGTCGAGCTCGACAAACTGCTGACCAAACTCACCCTGACCACCGAGGGCATTTATGGTGTCCCCCTCGATGTCTCCGCTTCGGTGGTTTTTCTCTTTGTTCTGTTCGGGGCAACCCTGGAGCAGGCGGGAGGCGGAAAGTACTTCATCAACCTCGCGTACAGCCTGCTCGGTCGTTTTCGAGGCGGCCCCGCCAAGGCCGCGGTCCTGGCCAGCGGACTCACCGGCATGGTCAATGGATCGAGCATTGCCAACACCGTCACCACCGGAACCTTTACCATCCCCCTGATGATTCGCGCGGGCTTTCCCGCAGTCAAAGCCGGGGCGATTGAGGTCGCCGCCAGCACCAATGGGCAATTGATGCCTCCGATCATGGGCGCGGCGGCATTTATCATCGCGGAGTATTGCAACATCAGCTACCTCGAGGTGGTGCGGGCGGCCTTTGTTCCCGCAGTCATTTCCTACCTTGCCCTGATTTGGATCGTGCATATTGAAGCGGGAAAGCTTGGGCTCAGCCCGCAACCGGCGGCGGATCTTCCCCGATTCCGCGACGTATTCCCCACCGGTCTGCACTTTTTGCTTCCCCTGGTTTTTCTGATCACCCAACTGGTGGTCTTTCGCTGCTCCGCCCAACTGGCGGCCTTTGATGCCATCCTTGTCCTGTATTTTCTCATCCTCCTGCAACGGTTGCGGGCGGCGGCTCGCGGCGACCTCGGCTGGCTGCAGGCGGTGGTCCAGAGTGGAGCAGACATTGCCCTGAGCCTGATCAAGGGGGCCCGCAACATGATCGGAATCGGGGTCGCAGTGGCAGCGGCAGGGATCATCGTCGGGGTGGTCACCCTCGGCCTGGGCAATGCCATCACGGAAATTATTGATGTCCTCTCAGGCGGAAACCTTCTGGTCATGCTGGTGATTACTGCGGCCGCCAGCCTGCTTCTCGGCATGGGGTTGCCCACCACCGCAAACTATATCGTCATGGCCTCCCTCACCGCTCCCGCGATCTTCCACCTCGCAAATGCCGGCGGGTACCACATCCCCCTGATCGCCGCGCATCTGTTTGTGTTTTATTTTGGCATCCTCTCCGATGACACCCCGCCGGTGGGGTTATCCGCGTATGCCGCTGCGGCCATTTCCCGCGCCGACCCCATCCGTACCGGGATTCAGGGGTTCACCTATGACATGCGCACTGCACTTCTCCCGTTCATGTTTTTCTTCAACAACGAATTGCTGCTCATCGGGGTCGATGACCCCTGGCATGCCGCAACCGTACTGGGGGCGGGCCTGATCGCGATGATCGCGTTTGCCTCCTGCACCCAGCGGTTTTTCCTCCGGCGCAATCAGTGGTATGAATCCGTCCTTCTCGCCGCCATTTCCCTGATGCTGCTGCGGCCGGGGTTGTGGGAAGCGTGGTTCGCCCTCCCCCGCACAAGCTGGTATTGGGTGGGCGGCGGACTCTTTACCGCCCTCCTGATCCGGCAACGATGGCAGAACCTCCAGTCGGAATGAGCAGGAGTGGGCATCGGGACCGCACAAAAAAAGACGCAATGCCCGCGCGAAAAGGCATTGCGTCTCCCGCTCCGGAATACCCGGAACTGCAACAGTGGTGAATCTTACTCGGAAAAGCGGTAACCGACCCCCCGCACCGTTTCAATGTATGCCCCGGCTTTCCCGAGTTTCTTGCGCAGACCGGTCACCTGGACATCCACCGCGCGTTCGGTGCAGTTGTAGTGATCGCCATGCACCGCATAAATGATCTTGTCGCGGGAGAAAACCCATCCGGGCCGCTGGGCTAGGGTTTGCAGAATCTTGAACTCACTGTAGGTGAGCACAACCTTTTCTCCATCCACCTTGACCTCATGCCGACCGGGGATAATTTCAATTTCCTTGATGGTGAGTGATGCCTCATCACGCGCAGGGTTGCTTCTTGCCGCAGGCGGGACCATCGGGCGGGAGGCGGTCGGATTTGCGGATTTCAACAACACCACCGCGGATGGCATGAGGCCGTGCTCGTCTTCCATCAACTGGCAGATCGCAGCCCCCTTATCCGCCGGGAGCATCATCCCCACGAGAATATAATCGGATTCATCCGAGTTCGCAGCGGCCCGGACCTGGCTGGCGTCATTGGTCACCGAGATTTCATACAGGCCGTCGGAGATTTCTTCCGTATGCCCCAGGGCGCGGTTCATCCAACGGGTTTCACTCTGCTGTTTTGTTTTTGTCATGATCATTGTTTGTTTTCTCCTTGTTGTGCCGAATTCACCTATAGCACTCGCCATGCCAACCTTGATCGAAACGTATCGATGACAGCGTTAATCTTTGTCATTCAAGTTATTATAATTATTTCAATCTGGAAGCCATCCAATCTGAACCAAAGGCTTTGCAATACATTTTTGTAGAGCAATGCAGCATTTACTACGCATATGTATCAGTTGTGCCGTGGCTTGCCGCCCATGTGCTATGGGATTGCGACGGTCGGGTAATTTCCCGGAAATCCAGCCAGCCGGAGAAAAGCGGTTGCAATCGGACTGAGGATCGCGATCATCGAAGTCCATCTGGTGATCCATATGACAGAGTCTCCTCCCGCCCCCCCCAATCCGTTTAAGCTGACCTCTCCTTTCCGGGATCCCCTTCGTTCCAAGGTTTTTTCCGTGGTCAGTCCAGCCCTCGAAAAGGTGCTCGCCCTCGATGAAATCAACCAGATCTACATCGAGGCATCCACCCATCAGCGGGAACAGCCCTTTCCCCGCAGAGTGCTCGAGGAAATGAATGTCAGTGTGGATATTTCCGACCAGATTCTATCCCGAATCCCCGCCCGGGGGCCGGTGATGGTCGTGGCCAACCACCCATTTGGGGGGATTGAGGGGGTGATCCTCGGGCACCTGCTGCGCACGGTACGCCCGGACGTCAAGCTGATGGCCAATTTTCTCCTGCAACGTATTCCCGATCTGCGGGAGTATTTCATCTTTGTCGATCCCTTCGGTCGGGAAGCCTCCGCGAAGGCCAACCTCAAGCCATTAAAGGAAACCATTGAATGGCTGCGCTCGGGTGGGATGCTGGGGGTCTTTCCCGCCGGGGAGGTCTCCCATATCGACATCCGCAAGGGAGGCATCGTCGACCCGGAATGGAGCACGACCATCGGGCGGATCATTTTGAAAACCGAAACCCCGGTGCTGCCGGTATTCTTTCACGGATCCAACAGTCTGATGTTCCAGTTGCTCGGCACCGTCCACCCCCGGTTTCGCACCGCGATGCTTCCCCACGAATTTGTCAACAAGCGTAACAAAGCCATTCACCTCAGCGTGGGGAGCCTCATCCCCTTCAAGCGCCTCAACGGCATGAATGATGTCGAGGTGATGAACTATCTCCGACTCCGAACCTACCACCTTCGCCACCGGAAAAAGACAGGACCGGCAGAAAAAAAAACACGCCTGACCATCCCCATCCGTCTGTTTCAGGCGGAGAAGATTCCGGTGATTCCACCGGTGGATCCGGAATTTCTCGCCGGAGATCTGGATAAGCTCGGTCCCGACCGCAAGCTGGTGGTCAACGGTGCCCTGGAAGTCTACTACGCGGAGCCGCGTGAAATTCCCCACATCCTGCGGGAAATCGGGCGGCTGCGGGAGTTGACCTTTCGGGTCGTCGGGGAAGGTACCGGTCAGGCCATCGATATTGACCGATACGATGACTATTATCTGCATCTGTTTATCTGGAACCGCGAAACCCGGGAAATTGTCGGGGCCTACCGGCTTGGCAAGACCGATGTCATTCTCAAACAGCTCGGGATGCAAGGGCTCTACACCAACAGCCTGTTCCGTTACCGCAAGAAGCTGTTGAGCAAGATCAATCCCGCCCTCGAAATGGGACGATCCTTTGTGCGGGTCGAATACCAGCGCAGCTATTCCCCCCTGATGCTGCTGTGGAAGGGGCTGGCCCAGTTCATTGTCCAACACCCCCAGTACAACCATCTGTTTGGGCCGGTGAGCATCAACAACGATTACCATTCCCTGTCCCGCCAGTTGATGGTGGCTTTTCTGAAGATGAATAATTATCTCCCGGAACTGGCCCGGTTGGTCAAGGCCCGCACCCCCATGCGCAGCAATCCCCTGCGGAAATGGAAGGTCCGGCAAACCCGGCGGGCGGTGCAGGATCTCGATGAGGTCGACACCCTGGTCGCGGATATTGAGGCCGACTGCAAGGGCATTCCCATTCTGCTGCGCCAGTACTTGAAACTGGGCGGGCAACTGCTGGCTTTCAATATCGATCCCGATTTCAGTGATGTGCTCGATGGCTTGATTCTGGTGGACCTGCGAAAGACGGAACGCCGGGTTCTGCAAAAATACATGGGCCCCGAAGGCACCCGCGCCTTTCTGGATTTCCACCGCCTTCCCTGAACCATCCGCCGCTTGCTCTCGGGCCTGGCCTGCACTAGGATAGGACGATGGACTGTCCCATTCCAATTCGAACCTACCCGATTGTCACCCTCGCACATGGCGGCGGGGGGATCCTGATGCGCGACCTGATCGAGAAGATGATCGCCCCGCTGTTTGCCAACCCGCACCTTGCCCCGCTGACCGATGGGGTCCGGCTGCAAATTCCCGGCGAACTCGCAGCCTTTACCACCGACTCGTTCGTCATTCATCCGCGTTTTTTCCCCGGCGGTGACATCGGCAAGCTCGCGATTTGCGGAACCGCCAATGACCTCGCAATGTGCGGGGCCGAACCGGCCTACCTGTCCTGCGGGCTGATCCTGGAAGAGGGGCTGGCGATGGAGGAGCTGTGGCAGATCCTTCAGTCCCTCAAGGCCACCGCCGACGAGGCCGGGGTCACCATCGTTACCGGCGACACCAAAGTGGTGGATCGCGGCAAGGGCGATGGTCTTTATATCAACACCAGCGGGATCGGCCTCTTCCGGCACCGCATCCGTCCCGCGCCGGCCTTGATTCAGCCGGGTGATGTGATTCTGGTCAACGGAGATGTCGGACGCCATGGCATTGCTGTCATTGCTCAGCGGGAAGGACTGGCATTTGACACCGAACTCCGCTCGGATTGCGGTTTGTTGTGGCCCTCGGTCAAGGTCATGCTGGATGCCGGCATCGACATACACGCCATGCGCGATTGCACCCGTGGCGGACTTGCCTCCACCGTGGTCGAGCTCGCCAGTTCATCCGGCACCCACATGGCGCTGGATGCAACCGCAGTCCCGATCCATGAGGCGGTGGCCGGGGCTTGCGAATTGCTGGGACTCGATCCGCTCTATGTGGCCAATGAAGGACGCTTCATCACCATCGTGCCCGCCCCCCAGGCTGAGCAGGCCATGGATTTATTGCGCGCAGCCGAACCCGCATTGACACCGGCCATCGTGGGCCGGGTCCAGGCCGCCACCCGGGGGCATGCCACCCTGCGCAGTGAAATTGGTGCCGAACGGATCCTCGATCTGCTCAGTGGCGAACAACTGCCCCGTATCTGTTGAGTGCCTCCTGCCCACCATGAACCCCACGTCCACCCCGTCTCATCAACCACCGCGCACCTGGGAAGCTGTTGTCCTTGAAAAACACACGCTGTCATCCACCGGGTTCGCCTTGTCGTTTGAGCGCAAGGGGCTCCAGTTCGAGGCAGGACAGTTGGTGAATGTGAATCTGCCGGGCCATCCCCCCACCGATGAGCGAAGTTACACCATCTGCAGCGGCACCGGGGACCCGTATCTCCAGATTCTCTTCCGGTACATGCCCGAGGGGTCTCTCACCCCGGACCTGAGCCGGCTCACGGCCGGCGATCGGATTATCGTGACCGGGCCGATGGGTGAATTTACCATTCGAGACCGGACCCGGCCCTGTATTTTTGTGGCCACCGGAACCGGTATCGCACCGGCCCGGGCCTACCTGCGCAGCCAGGCCGTTGACCAACTCACCCTGGTTCATGGCGTCCGAAAAGCCGAAGATCTCTTTTACCGGGATGAATTCTCAACCGGGTCTTACATTTCCTGTGTTTCCTCGGAGCCGGGGGGGGACCTTCAGGGCCGGGTCACTGACTGGCTTGCCGGGTTTTCCCTCCCGGACCGTGCGACCTATCATCTGTGCGGAGCCAATGAAATGATTTACGAAGTACGGGACAGCCTGCTATCGCGCGGCGTCGCCCAGGATGCTATCGTGACCGAAGCCTACTATTACCGATCCGATGACTGACGCCCACCATCCCTCCGAGTGCATGCCTCGGCGACACCCCGACCGCAAGCGGGAGTCGCGCGTGAACCACGCCGCCCTGTATTTAGTGGCCTTTCTGCTGACCGGTTGCAGCAAACCCCCTGAACCGGTCACCCGCACCCTGCAGGCTTATACCAGCAAGGTCACCGTGATCATTGCCCCGCCCTCCGAGACCCAGGCCGATTCGGTGGTGTATCTCGCCCGCAATCATCTTCAGCAGAACCTGGAATCACTGGATGAAACCTTCCCGAAAAGCGATATCGCCAAAATCAATCGAACCGCGACCACGGTGCGCTTGCCCATCTCCATTGACACCTTCCGGATCCTCGACCTGGGCCAGTATTACTCCCGGCTGACCGATGGTTTTTTCGATTTCACCATGGGTCCGGTGGCCTACCTGTGGGGGTTCAAGCAGGCGTTGCCGCCACCGCGCCCTCCCACCGACGAGGCCCTTTACGCTGCGCTGGAGCGCACCGGCATGGACAAGATTCAACTTTTCGACGACAACTCCATCGCCATGACCTCACCGGGGGCGCGGATTGCCCTCGGCCCCTTGCGGCCTGCTTATGCCGTCGACCTTGCCGTGGTGGACCTGCGACGACGCGGTTTCCCCAACCTCTATCTGGAAACCGAACAGGTCGCCCGCTGTCTGGGTTCGCCGGGAACCGGCCAAGACTGGACCTACCCGGTGATCACCCCTTCGGGACGCACCGTCGGGGTCCTCGCGCTGGATGCGGTTAACGCACCGGCGGTCGCCTGGGTCAGCTTGCAGGATCAGACCCTGACCATCCGGGGGGAAACCTTCTGCTCCTACATCAACCCCCACACCGGAAGGCCCGCCAACAGTGTTGATTATGTGCTGGTCACCGGTCCTACCGCGACCAAGTGTGCAGCCCTTGCACAAGCGATTCTGATTGCCGGCGTCGACCGCGCCTCCCGGTTTCTCTCCCGGTTTCCCGGCTATGACGTTCTGGTCATGCCGAAACGCGAGGAAAATGACCTTCTGATGACCAGCGGTTTAGCCGGACGGTGGACCGCGGCGGAAGCCGACCTGGCCACCCGGTTCATTACCCTTCCGAGCCCTGCCACCAACGAGGATGAACTGATCCAGTCCGGTACGGACATGGAATAATCGCCCAGCCCTGAGGATCCTGACCCATGAAACGCAAGCCTGCTTCTGTACCGGCAAAATTCCGCGACAAACACCTGCTCTATGAAGGGGCCGTCCAGGAGGTGGATGCCGACCTTGACTTCATGCAGAGAGTCTTCCGCAAACATCGCGGACGGCCACCCCGCATCCTTCGGGAAGATTTTTGTGGAACGGCAAAATTAAGCGCGGCCTGGGTGGGCCGGCATCGCGCGAACCAGGCGATCGGGGTGGACAACCACGCCCCCACCCTCGCCTGGGGGGAACGATGGCATCGAAGCAAACTCGGCCCCCATGCCAACCGCATGACCCTGATCTGTGACGATGTCCGGTCGGTATCCCAACCTCGCGCCGATCTCCTCTGCGCTTATAATTTTTCCTATTCGCTGTTCCAGACCCGGGAAGGCCTCCGGGACTATTTCCGCCACGCGAGCGTCGGGTTGAAACGCGATGGCATCCTGGTCATGGATGCCTTTGGCGGCATCAGCAGTGTGCAGCGGAACAAGGAGACCCGGAGCATCCCGCACGCCACCACCCCTGAGGGCGAGCCGATCCCCACCTACATCTATGAATGGGAGCATCGGCATTTCGATGTGATCAACAATCATCTCATCGCCGATATCCACTTCGAACTGGCTGATGGATCGAGAATTGAACGGGCCTTCACCTACGATTGGCGACTGTGGAGCCTGCCCGAACTAAGGGAAATCCTGCTCGAGGCAGGCTTCAGGATGGTCGAAATCTATATCCACGGATGGGAGAAAAACGGCGAGGCTGACGGCATCTACCGTCTCCGCAAAACCTTCGACAACGAAGACGGCTGGATTGCCTATGTGGTGGGGATCCGATAGCGGGATACTGACGGAGGGATCGGCGAGAGGTGTCAATCTGGGGTTGCAAGCCTGACCGTTTCATATTCGGACAAGCTGTCGGTTATCATGGCCGCATCCAGCCCCCAAGTCACAGCCCCCGTAAATCCAGATCCCCTTCATCCAATGCTTCGGTCGCCCGCTGAATGGCATTGAGAAAACGGCCGCCCATCGCGCCGTCGATCACCCGATGATCGAAGGTAAAGCTCAGATAGATCTGATCCCGAATACAGATCTGGTTGTCGATGACCACCGGGGCCTTGAAGATGGAACCCATCCCCAGAATGGCGACTTGCGGTTGGTTGATGATGGGGGTTCCAATCAGGCTGCCAAACGCGCCAAAGTTCGAAATGGTAAATGTGCCACCTTCCACATCGGCCCGGGTCAGGGCCTTATCGCGGGCGACCTTGAACAGACGATCCAAGCCCTGGGCAACCTCCGGAAAGGACATCGTATCGGCACCATGAAGGACCGGAACCACCAGACTTTCGTCCGGCAGGGCAACCGCACAGCCGACGTTCACTTCATTGCGCAAAACGATATTCGAACCAAACACCGAGGCATTGATGTTGGGAAAGCTCCTCAAGACCCGGGCGGTTACAAAGGTCAATACCGTGGTATAGGTCATCTTGACCCCGTACTGATCGGCGAACGCCTGCTTCATCCGTTCCCGCAATGCCACCACCGAGGTCATATCCACCGCATGGACCATGGTCACATGTGCGCTGGTGCGGATCGACTGGATCATATGGTCGGCAATGGTTTTCCGGATCGCAGTCATCGGGATAATTTCCCCGAGCTGCGCGACCTCCCCGGGGCTCGGTTCCGGCTTGCCCATGGCACCGGGCAGCGAGGACGCCGCCACGGGACGGCGCGACAGATAGTGCATCAAATCCGCCTTGGTCAGCCTCCCCCCCTTGCCGGTCCCGGTGATGGTTTGCAGTTCATCCATGCTGACATCGTTCATCAAGGCCATGCGCATCAAGTAGGGAGAGAGCCATTCCCTGGTAATTTCTGGAAGTTCGGTACGGCGCGGCATCCCCGAACCGGTGCTTTCCGCCTGGACCAGAACCTGGGGTTGATCTCCCCCGGCATGAGGTCTTGCCCCAACCGACGGCACCTGATCCTTGCTGGCTGCCGATGCATGCTCCTCCGGCCCCCCATCATCAATTTCCCCGATCAGGTCGCCAACCGCCGCGACCTCCCCCTCCCGCTTCAAGCAACTCGATAGCCGCCCGGCGGCGGGAGATTCGATCTCAAAGCTGATCTTATCGCTTTCCACGTCCACGACGATCTCATCAGCCGCGACCTCATCCCCGACCGCCTTTCGCCATTTGACAATGACCCCTTCGGCCACGCTTTGACCCATCTGCGGCATGGTAATGGCAATTTTCATGATCAGTACTCCAGTAGCTCAACCAACGCCTCTTCGATCCGGGCCGCGTTGGGACGGTAGGCTTTCTCCAGGTCCGGGGCAAACGGGACCGGGCAATCCGGCGCCGTCAACCGCCGCACCGGAGCATCCAGCAGGTGGAACGCCTGCTCCGCCACCAGGGCCGCCAACTCTGCACCGAAGCCGCAGGTATGCCAGCCTTCATGAACGATCAATACCCGGTTGGTCGCGGCGACGGTGGCGATAACCGTGTCGGTATCGTAGGGCTTGAGCGTGCGCATATCGACCACCATCACCCGGTACCCCATGTCGGCGGCGAGATGCTCCGCGGCCTGGATCGCCTCGTGGACCATCGCTCCATAGGTGAGAACAACCGCATCCTGACCGCTTCGGCAAACCCTCGCGCTTCCAATTCGAATCGGGGCAATCGCTTCAGGCACCAGCTCCTTGATATGACGGTACAGGTATTTATTTTCCAGAAACACCACCGGATTCGGGTCGTGAATAGCCGCCACCAGCAAGCTGCGGGCATCGCTGGGAAATGCGGGATAAACCACCTTGATCCCCGGCATATGGCAAAAAAAGGCTTCCAGTTCCTCGGAGTGGAACGGACCACCGCCAAACCCGCCTCCGCAGGGCGCCCGCACCGTCATCGGGACGGCAACCCCGGTGCGGTAGTGCATGGTACCGGCATTGTTCAGCAGTTGATGGATCGCGGTCGTGGCAAAATCGGCAAATTGCACTTCCAGCACTGGTTTGAGACCCTGGCTGGCCATGCCAATCGCCGCCCCCAGCATGGCCGATTCGCAAATCGGCGTATTGAACACCCGGGCCGCGCCAAAGGCCTCCAGAAATCCCGTGGTTACCTTGAAGGCCCCCCCAAAGCTGCCGACATCCTGTCCGAACAGAATCACATCGGGATCCTCTTGCATCGTATGCTGCAATCCCTGCCGAATACCCTCCAGATAGGTAATTTCATTCACCGGCATACACTCCCTTGAGCAAGGTGGAGGGTGAGGGCGGTGGATCTCGAAAAGCCGCCTGCTGGGCTTCATCCACCGCTTGCTGCACTTCGGCCTCAAGTGCCTCCAACCCCGGTGGATCAATCAGCCCACGAGCGAGCAGGATCTCCCGGCAAACCGTCAGGGGATCACGGGCGGCATAGGCTGCCAGTAATTCCCTGGGCACATAGGAAAAATCGTCATGCTCCCCATGCCCGCGCATGCGCATGGTGTCGACCTCCACCAGCACCGTGCGAGGCTTCTCGCGCAGATCCGCAACCACCGGGGCAAGCGCCTCGGTCAATCCAATGGCGTCATTTCCATCCAATGCAATGCCTTCAATGCCATACCCGGCCGCCTTGTCCACCAAGTTTCGGCAACGGAACTGGGACGCATTGGGGGTGGAGTAGGCGTAATGATTGTTTTCCACCACCACCATCAGAGGAACTTCGCGCACTGCGGCAAAGTTGACCGCCTCATGGAAGTCGCCGGTGCTGGTCGCCCCATCGCCGATAAACGCGAACCCCACCGAATCCATGCCTTGATAACGGCGCGCCATCACCCCGCCGGACACCACGGAAATCATCGCTCCGAGATGAGAGATCATCGCATACACCCCGTGGTCCAGATTCCCGAAGTGCACATTGCCATCCCGCCCTCCGGTCGGCCCGTCCGCCCGCCCCAGCCATTGACGAAACAGATCCCGTGGGGATGCCCCCCTGCCGATATGGAGCGAGAGATTGCGAATGCACGGGGCAAACAGATCGTTTGGTGCAGCGATCGCCGCCACCGCAGCGCCCGAGGCTTCCTGTCCAAACCCCGTATAGACGCCGCCGAAAATGCGGCCCTGATGATACAGGCGGATCAAGCGCTCCTCGATGGCCCGCGTGGTCAGCATGACCCGTAACAGAAAAAGTGAAGTAGCGTCGTTCATTCCGAAACTCAAGTGACTGGGCACGAACTCCTGTGCCCATGTTTGTAACCTGTTCAAGCCGCCTCGTCAAAACATTGAGCCGTACCACGGGACCGTCCGATTTTTTCCAATTCTCCTTGCCCGGAGCCAGAACGCGGGTAGTCTTTGCTGTTCAATCCACTGATTACGCAAGGAGTAAACATGAGCTACGCAACAAATGACAAATTGGTACTGCTTGGAGCTGCCGGCGCCATCGGTTCCAACATGGCCCAGGCGGCCCTGACCTTGGGACTGACCCCCAATCTCTGCCTGTACGATCCCTTTGAAAAAGGGCTGCAGGGTGCGGCGGAAGAGATTTATCACTGCTCGTTTCCCGATGCCAATGTGACCTGGACCACCGATATCAAGGAGGCATTGACCGGCGCGAGCTATCTGATCTCCTCCGGCGGCGCTCCCCGCAAGGAAGGCATGACACGCGAGGATCTGCTCAAGGGAAACTGTGAAATTGCCGCTCAATTGGGCAAGGACATCAAGGCTTTCTGTCCGGATCTCAAATTCGGAGCGGTGATCTTCAATCCCGCCGACATCACTGGCTTGACGGTTTTGGTCCACAGCGGACTGGCTCCGTCCAAAATCGGCACCCTCGCCGCCCTCGACAGCACCCGGTTGCAAACCGCCCTCGCCCAGCATTTCGGTGTCGCCCAGAGCAAGGTGACCGGCTGCCGAACTTATGGCGGGCACGGTGAGCAGATGGCCCCGTTTGCCAGCACCGCCTCGGTCGATGGCAAGCCGCTCGCGTCCCTGATTGGGACCGACGCCCTCACCGCCGACCAGTGGGCCGCCATTCAGCAGCATGTGCGGCAAGGCGGTAAAAAGATCATCGAATTGCGCGGGCGCAGCTCCTTCCAGAGCCCCTCCCACCAGAGCCTGCTCATGGTGAAAGCGGTCATGGATGGACAGGGCTATGGGTGGCCGGTTGGTTGCTATGTCAACGCCCCGGATCAGGGCTTCGACCAGATCATGATGGCGATGGAAACCACCCTCACCCGGGAGGGAGTCTCCTGGGCCATGCCCGAGGGAACCCCGGAAGAATTGGCCGAACTCAAGGCTTCCTATCAGCATCTGACCAAGTTGCGCGATGAAGTGGTGGCGATGGGGGTACTTCCCCCGCTCGACCAGTGGAAAACCGTGAATCCAAACCTGTAATTCAAAACGGATCGGCGTGACGCTGCCCCTGCCACGGCAGGGGACGGCATCCCGCCGGTCTGCGGAACCTGCCCGATGGGAAAATCACGCTGGGAATATATTTACGGGATCAATCCCGCCTTCGAAGTATTGCGGGGTGAACGGCGCAAGATACACGAGGCGTTCCTCAATGCCCATTCGCCCAACAATTCCCGGCTGAAAAAACTCTCGCAGTATCTGACGTCCAAACACATCGAGATCGCATGGGTCGACAAGGGTCGCCTGATGGATCTGGCGGAAAGCAAGGAACACCAGGGGGCAGTGCTCCGTGTCTCCCCCTATCCCTATGTTTCGGCTGAATCCTTGTTTGGGAAGCCCCACCTGCTGCTGCTCGACAACGTGGAGGACCCGCACAATACCGGAGCGATCCTGCGGTGTGCCGACGTCTTTGGGTTCCACGCCGTTCTCACCCCGGAAAAGGGGGTTCCGGAAATTTACCCATCGGTGGTCAAGGTATCCGCTGGCGCCACCGAGCATATCGATATCGCACGTGAAGGCACCGCCAACAAATTGGTGATGCGGGCCAAAGAGGAGGGGTACACCGTGGTCGCCCTGGATGCCAAAGGGCCGGTGGAAATCTCGAAAGCACCCTCCCAGTGCGGGGAAAAAATCCTGCTTGTGATCGGCGGCGAAGCCAAATCGGTCAGCCACTGGATTCTGGAGAATGCCGATGTTGTCGCATCCATCCAGCAGCATGGCCGGGTTAATTCCCTGAACGCCTCGGTCGCCGCCGGCATCGCGATGTTCAGTTTCTGCACCGGTCGGTGAAACTGATCACGATGTGGGCGGTACTCGGCCCTCGAATTCACCAACCCGCCATCCCCCAGGCCATCCCACCGGTTCGTCGGAGTACCGCAGCTTGGTAATCGGCGTGTCCGAGGATGCACAACCAAATCGACACCCCGAAGTAAAGCCCTTTACACAAGTAGATCTCCGGGATATGATAACACCATGACAAGGCCCTATAACGTCTACCACTTCCTTGGTTGGGCAGTGCTGTCCGCCTCCGCGTTACCGGCAGCCATGGCCTGGGAGCCACTCCCCGCTCGTGATGTGGATACCCCGGGTTTTACCTACACGGCCTCACCCGATGACTGGCGGAACATCAATATTTATCACGTCATCACGGATCGGTTTTATGACGGGGATCCCCTCAACAATGATGACAATCCGGACGGGGATACCAATCCCTATGGCACAATTTCCATTCACGGGGGTGACTTCGAGGGGTTGGAACAGAAACTGGATTACCTGCAAATGCTCGGCGCCAAGGCGGTCTGGATCTCACCGGTTCACCTGAATGTCAATGGCTCCTTCCACGGCTACGCGGCCCGCGATTTCACCGCCATCGACCCCCACTGGGGAACCCTGGATGATCTGCGTAATTTCGTCGATGCCGCGCATGACCGGGGTATTTATGTCATCATTGATGTCGTACAAAACCATCTTGGCGACCTCGCCACCTCCACCGATTTCGGTTACCCCTCCTTCAATTCTGCAGGATACAATCTCCGCTGGCGAAACGCATCTCGTCGTCATGCCCCCCCCTTCGATAACCTGGACTACCTTCACAACTATGGCAATGTGGACAACTGGGAAGACCCCGAACAGGCAATCCTCGGTGACTTCATGGGTCTCGACGGCATCCGCACCGAACATCCCACCGTCCGCACCAACCTCATCACGCTCTTTGAAGCCCTGATTTCCGCGACCGATTGCGATGGCTTCCGGGTCGATACCGCCCGGCACGTGGAGATGGACTTCTGGGAGCAATTCCTGCCCGCGATGTATGACCACGCAGAAACCCTCGGCAAAAGTAATTTTTTCATCTACGCCGAGGCCTGGCGCGGTTCGGATGAAGAGGTCGGCCCCTTTACCGCCACCAACCGCTTCAATTCCTCCCTGTACTTTCCGATGCGGGATACCATGGAGAGCGTCTTTGTCTGGGGGCAGGCCACGTATCATCTCGCCTCCCGGTCTGCCAATATCGGCCACTATGCCGAGAATGCGCGCTACCAGCTTGTAAACTTCCTCGACAACCACGATATGCCCCGACTGCTGTCCGACGGCAAACTCAACCGCAACCAGACAGCTCTGAAACCGGCGCTGACCTTTCTTTATACCTCCCGCCAAGTCCCCTGCCTGTACTACGGGACGGAACAGGGGTTCAACGGCGGGCAGGATCCGTATGACCGCGAAGATATGTTTGACGGGGAGTTTGAGTTCGACGATTCGCTCGGGGACAACTTCAACATGACCCACGACCTGTTTCTGCATGTGCGCAAACTGAACCTGCTGCGTGAGGCCTATCCCGCCTTACGCCTCGGCTCCTTCTCAAACCGCTGGGAGAATTTCGACGGTCCCGGCATCTTTGTGTACACCAAAATCCTCAACACCCAAACCGTGGTGGTGGCCTTCAACACCTCCGATCAACCCCAAACCCCGACCTGGTTCGGGAATGGCCCTCAGTCCACCCTGACCAATGGTACGGTTCTCATCGATGTCCTGGGAAACCTGTCGAACCTCATTGTTGGCGCAAACATGACGCTGCCGGGGCAGATCGGCCTGACCCTGCCGGCTCACGCCTCGGCGATTCTTGTACCCCAGCAGGAACAGCAGACCCTCCCCCCGACCATCACCGCCTGTTCCCCCGCACATGATGAGGCGGAGGTGCTTCGCGATCGGGCCATCGTGATCGACTTCGACCAGCCGATGAATACCGCCATGGTGGAAAACGCCTTTTCCATAACCCCGGCCGCCCAGGGCACCTTTTCCTGGTCCAATGGCGATCGGCGCATGACCTACCAGCCCCAGTTTTCCCTCCAGGCTGACGTCCGCTACGTTATCCAGATTGCATCCAATGCCCTCAGCACCGCCAGCCTGTCTACCGGCTCAGGGTTTGAAAGTTTCTTCTACACCGGGGCCTCCGGCGGCGGTGACAACCAGGCACTGGGAAGCTATGTCATGGATGGCATCCTCGACCCGGGGGTTCCCCAACTGATCTTTAACCGGATGATCCTGTACGCCCAGTTTGATCCAGCGGTCGGAGCCCTCTACCTTGCCACCTACGATGCCGGGGAAGGCAATGATCACTTCATTTTCCTCGATGATGATCCCACTGATTCAACCCCCGAGGCCTTTCCCAGTTGGAATAAGATCGGGACCGTGGCCTCGGATGGCCCCTTCCTCGCCGACGAAAATGACAACGACTTTATCGCCTGGTACCAGGTCAATGCCAGCGCCAACGCCAAAACCGGCCCCAATGATGGCGTGATGGAAGGTGTGATCAATCTCTACGAACAGTACGGCACCAACCTGCAGTATATCTATATCGCCGTCGCGCCGTACCAAAATCCGGACGGGGGGAGCCTGATCCCGGACTACCTGACCCCGGCGTCCACCGACCTCGATCAAAACATCGATGCCGATGAATATCTGAAGCTGAATCTGGTCACCGGAGAAATCGAGGGAGGGAGCAACACCAATGCACCGCCCCCCGGCGAAGTCGTCCTGAAACAGTATATCATCAACGGACAATTGAACGACCTTGAACTCGCGACCCTGCAGCGGGATGGCGCCCTTCCCCTCTATGCCGATTTTAATGGCGAGCTACTCTATGTCGCAACCGCGGATGCCGGCGAAGGCAATGACCACTTTATTTTCATTACCGACGATCCGGCGGTTCCCGCCAACGCTCCCTGGGCCAAGCGTGGCAGTAACCAGGGTCTCAAACATTTCCTTGCCGATGAAAATGACAGTGACTTCTCCGGGTGGTTCATCAATGACAGCATGGATCTTTCCCACCCCGCCGCCACCACCTACAACAATGGCGGCTACCTGGAGGGGACACTCAACGTGATCGACGTCTTCGGCGGGATTCCCGACCGCCTGTACCTCGCAGTGGTCCCCTATGAAACGGCCGATGGCGGAGCACTCGTCAGTACCTACCAGAACCCGCCCCCGGTCACGACCAATGAAGACCTCGAGTCCGATGAATACTATGTGCTTGAATTCTCTCAATTTGATACCGACGGCGATGGTATTCCGGATATCGACGAGGATATCAATCGCAATGGGGTGCGCGACCCGGGGGAAACCGGAGCCCGGATTGTGGATACCGATGGCGACAGCCTGAGCGATGGTGATGAAAACCTCAGTGGAGGCGATCCCCTTGACCCCACCGTCGGCACCAGTCTCCGTCAAGCCGCGCCTCCTGACCAAGACCATGCTGCAACCCTCCAATGGATGGGCTTTACCTCCTCCACCTACCAGATCTTCTTCGCCTCCGACCTCATCCACACCCCCACATGGCAACCCGTCAACCCTGCTCCGACCCCCGGTACCGGAGGTGTCCACACCCTCTACGTCACCAACGCCACCGTGGAAGGCTTCTATCGGATCCAAATCCTCCCCGCCGACAACTGATCTTCTCCTGAATCCATGGATCCAGCACCTTAATCTTTGGCGACACTTCGGCATCGCATAGCTCTGCCCTCCACAACCATGTGGAGAGGCGAGCTATGCGAGCCCGTGATACGATTGATTCAGCTTCACCCATGTGGTGAAGCCCCGTTTGCGCTAATTTCCCCCCAAATATTTTTTCGCATCCGAAACCCCTTGCCTCCTCCCCGGCGGCTCGCTAGTCTGGCTTCCAGTTCGACAGGGGAGCGGTCGCCAGAAAAGGCCACTCGCTGAGATCCCGCGTGGGAGACCCTTGGAACCTGATGCGGTTCGTACCGCCGAAGGAAGTCGATGTTTTCCGTCTGTGGAAGCTCGACCCGCCATTTGAACCGGTGGGTTTTCTTTTTCCCGGCCGGGAGGTTTCGACCCTCCGGCTAATGCAGGAGAAAGCAATGACGGAACATCTGATTTTCGGGGCTATTGAATGGCGCTACCTCTTGGGGTCCACCCCGCTGGAAATCATCGCCACCCTGTGCGGGGTAACCGGAGTCATCCTGATCGCCCGGGAAAAAATACTCGGCTGGCCGATCGGGATCGCATGGGCAGCCATTTCCACCTACCTCGCCATGGTCGAATGGCAACTGGTCTCCGACGGGATCCTCTACGCGACCTACATCCCGATTCAGATCTACTGCTGGGTGGTCTGGCACCGCCGGGGCTCCGGGACCCTCGCTGAGGAGAAACCCTTTGTCCCCACCTGGCTGCCTTTGCCGCGACAGGCCATGCTGATCGTGGTCGCAGCCGCCGCCATTGTGCTGTGGGCGGCCGGCATCACCCTGCTCGCCTCCCACGTGAGCTGGATTCCCGAACCTTCCCTGCTCTGGCGTGATTCCACCACCACCGTGCTCAACTACTTCGCTCAATTTCTTCAAGCCCGCAAGCGGATGGAGAACTGGGTGGGTTGGCTGATTGTCAATGTCCTTGGCATCCACATTTATTGGATCAAGGACGCGCCTCTCTATTCGATTCAGTATGCATTGTTTCTCGGACTCGGCATCTACGGTTGGGTCCAATGGCAAAAATCCATCAAGCAACATCAACCCTGAACCAGGAACCGATAGCCATGAACCCACCCTTACCTTTGATAAAAGTGATCCGTTGCCACGCCCCCCGATGGCTGCTCCAACCCATGCTGCTGTTCTGCCTCCTGTTCCCCCACCTGCAATCGGCCCGGGCGGCATCCATCGACAGCACGGCTACGATCGGTTATGACAGCCGTTACGTTCTCTATGGCTACCGCCTGAGCCGTCACCTGTATCATGCCGACCTGTATCTTTCGTCGGCTCTTGATGCGCAAACCACGGTATGGGGCGGCGGCTGGTATGGCTACCTGACCGATGGCACCTATCACGAGATTGATCTCTACACTGGGGTGGACCGGACCCTGACCGACACCCTGAGCGGGGGAGTCGCCTACTCACTCTTCAACTACCTCGAGGTACCCTTTGAGACCAGCGACCAGTCGCATGAGTTTGCGATGCATCTTTCCTACGCCTCCGGTCCTGTCTTTTTGCAGGTGCGGGATCAATACGATACCGAAGCAAACGGCCACATCCTGCGGGCGATCGGCGAGTTCTATCAAACGCTGAACGGGCAACTGAGCCTGACCCTCTCCGCCGAATATGGATATGCCCTGCGTTACTATATCGACAACAACCTCCCCAACCATGCCCTGTTCACACTCAAGGCCCCCTATGCCATCAACGAAACCCTGACCCTCACCCCCTTCATCGCCTACACCCTACCCCTCGCGGCCATCGACGACTTCGAGGAAGAAGAGCTCTATGGGGGGGTGGCGATGAGCTTCAGATGGTGACTGCGACCCTGATCACCAGGATTGGCGGATGCGGTGGTACGCTCGGTTGGCGTCATTACTGAAGGGAACCGAACATTGCATGGTCCACCCGGTCACCGGGAAAGTCGCCACCTCCTCCCACATCGAAGTGAGCGAACCCGTAGCCTGCTCCAACGCCCCCGACATACCCGCCGTCAGATTCGTCATGGTCCAGGTCATCGCATTCGCCTCTGGCACCACCCTGGCAATTCCTGCGTCTGCATCGACGACAATGATCCGATAATCACTCGACACCACCACTGGATCGTAGCGAAGTGAATAAAACATAAAGTCCGTCGGGAGGCCCACCGCCAATATAGAGCCCGTCATTGAGTGGTTGGCCAAAAAGTGATTGGTTAACCAATAGACTTCACCAGGGGCTATATAGTGGGGGAAAAACAGTGTAACGATTGAACCGAATTCGGAGTCGGATAGATCAACCGGGGTCAGGATGGTTTCCCCCGTATTCTCTACACGGCACACCCTTTCCAAGGATTCGCCCTCAACCACAATAATCGATTCATCGGTCTCGAATCCTACAATCCAGTTCGTCAGGGTCAGTTCGCGCTTCCAGTCGCGAAAACCTGCATCGAAAACCAGATGCGTGCCATTGGATATATCAAGGTTGTTTATCAGCCCAGCTTCCTCAAAATCGCTATCGACAAGGTCATCGTCTCCTTGATCAACCAACGTTAACAGAAGTTGGTGTGAATACGTAGAAGTGGAACCAACCAAAAGGGAATAGATTCCCGGATTAAGATTGCTAAAGGTATAATGACCATACTCATTGCACTCGGCAATGATTCGGTCCGACCAACTATTGGTCAAAGCGATAAAGACATAATTGTTCAAAGCAGGCTCCCCGATATCCTGCAGTCCATTGGTATTCAGGTCATGCCAGACCCAACCACTGATACTGTTGCTTTGGGCATGGGCTGAAAAAGAAAGGACAAGCGCCAACCCGACCATCACCGGCGACCGGCCAAGCCATCGAGACCATGGAAGGAATACACTCATCAGCTTTCAACACCATAGTGCGCCGAATGAATCAAGGCCGCAAGCGAATCCCCCCATCCCCATTCGTGAAATCCGTATAACTCTTGGGCCGCGTCTTTCCCTATTCACCCTTCCACGGTACAGTCCCCCCATGAAGATCTTGATTCTGGGCGCAGGCTATGTGGGTCGGCGGGTCGCGGACACGCTGCGGGAAGCTGGTCACACGGTATGGACGGTTCGTCGCACACCCCAGCCGGACGATCCTTTTGCCATCGCCGGTGACCTGACCCGACCGGAGTCCATCCACCTGCCCGGGCCGGTGGACCGCGTGGTCTATTGTGCCGGACTTCAAGGGGCGGCACTGGAGGATTACCGGTCCTTGTTTGTGGAGGGTTTTTCACGGGTGGTGAGCTGGGTCAAAACACAGGGCACCATCGACCGCATGCTCTTCACCTCCACCACCGGAATCTATTCGGTCGTGGATGGGCGCTGGGTCAACGAAACAACCGAACCCAATCCCGTGCGGGAAGTTGCACGGTGCTATCGTGAGGCCGAGCAGTTGTTGGAGGGCAGCGGATTGGCTCATGTAGTGGTTCGCCTTTCCGGGATCTACGGACCCGAGCGCTGCCGTTGGATCCGGTTGGTGCGGGAGGGTCAGGCCCGGCGCCTGCCTGGATCACCCCGCTTCATGAATCACATTCACGTCGAGGATGCCGCGCGAGCGATCGTCCATCTGCTCCACCACCCAGAGCCGGATTCTCTTTACATTGCCAGCGACCATCAGCCGGTCGATCGCAATGAACTGATCACATTTCTCGCCGAAACCATGCACCTCCCCACCCCGCCCTTCCTGCCGGACGATGCATCGCCACCCCTCGGCCGGGGTGGAAACAAACGGTGCGACAGTACCAAACTGCGCGAAAGTGGATTCTCCTTCCGCTTTCCAACCTACCGGGAAGGCTACACCCCACTCATCCGCCTATAACCGGCGCGAAGCAGGCTTGAGGTATCTCAGCCCCAGCCTCAGGGTTTCCCCGATAGCAGGTCCCATTGCCTCCCTGATCCGGTTTCCTGTTGCGGATCGGGACACATCGCCACTACCGTGGGTCGCAATAACCACCGCGCTCAACGTGTGGTGATTTCACAGGAATACTTGGATTGAGGACGGAAGGAACTTGCAGATGAAACGTTTGAACTGGATACAACGGATGCTTGGATTGGCGCTGGCACTGCTGGCGACACCGGCATGGGCGGTGGAAGCGGCGGAAGCCGGTGGTGAAGTCGCGCGCTCTCTGCCGGGCTGGTGGTACATCGTACCGGTTGCCGCCTTTGGCGCGCTCTTCATGGCCTGGTACTTTTATCGGTCCATCATCACATGCAGCGAAGGTACGGACCGGATGAAGGAAATCGCCGGGTATGTCCGTGAAGGAGCCTATGCCTACCTGCGGCGGCAGTACAAAGTGGTCGGGTTTGTCTTTTTCATTCTCGTACTCTTTCTGTCCTTCATGGCCTTCGGGCTCGGAGTGCAACACCCGCTGGTTCCGTTTGCCTTCCTGACCGGCGGTCTGTTCTCGGGCCTCGCCGGCTTCATCGGAATGAAGACCGCAACCGCGGCCTCCGCCCGCACCGCCCAAGGGGCCAGCGAATCCCTGAACAAGGGGCTGGTTATCGCCTTCCGGGCCGGGGCGGTCATGGGGCTCACCGTGGTCGGACTTGCCCTCATCGATATCGCGATCTGGTTCATCTACCTCTATTTCTTCCATCACAAACTGGTGGGCGGTGACCCGATGAACCTCGAAACCATCACCGTGGTCATGCTCTGCTTCGGCATGGGCGCTTCCACCCAGGCCCTGTTCGCCCGGGTTGGCGGAGGGATCTACACCAAGGCCGCTGATGTCGGCGCCGACCTCGTGGGTAAAGTCGAAGCGGGGATTCCTGAAGACGATCCCCGGAACCCCGCCACCATCGCGGATAACGTCGGTGACAATGTCGGCGATGTCGCGGGCATGGGCGCTGACCTCTATGAAAGTTATGCCGGTTCCATCCTCGCCACCGCCGCCCTCGGAGTGGCGGCAGCCAGCGTCCAGGGCTGGGAACTGACCAAAACCTTCACCTACCTGTCTGCCCCGATGCTGCTCGCCGCGGCAGGTATTCTCCTCTCCATCCTCGGGATCTTCGTGGTGCGTACCAAGGAAACGGCGACCATGAAGGAATTGCTGTCCGCTCTCAATCGCGGCATCTACCTGTCCAGCATCCTGATTGTGGTGGCGGCCTTCTTCATCATCAAATTCCTCGCCATGCCGATCGGGGTCTTCTGGGCCATCGCCGTCGGGGTGCTCCTCGGCATTGTCATCGGCAAGGGCACCGAGTGGGCTACCGCAGCGGAATTCAAACCGACCCAGTTCATCGCCGACCAGGCCGAGACCGGGCCGGCCACCATTATCATCGGTGGTATCGCGGAAGGCATGTTGTCCACCTGGATTCCGGTGATGGCGGTTTGTTTTGCGACCATGCTGGCCTTCGGGCTCAACGATGGCTTTCACGATCTGCTCGCCGGTCTCTACGGGGTGGGCATTGCCGCCGTGGGCATGCTCTCCACCCTCGGGCTCACCCTCGCCACCGATGCCTACGGCCCCATCGCCGATAACGCGGGCGGCAATGCGGAAATGAGCGGCTTACCCAAGGAAGTGCGCGCCCGTACCGACGCCCTCGACTCGCTCGGAAACACCACCGCCGCCATCGGCAAGGGCTTTGCCATCGGCTCTGCCGCCCTCACTGCCCTGGCTCTCCTCGCCAGCTACATCGAGGAAATCCGCATCGGTATCCACCGGGAAATTGCCTCCGCCTATGAAGCGCCCGCCGACGGTGAAGCCTACACGGTCAAATCATTCGACCATGGCAAGTACGGCTTCTACTTCGCCGGATCCGACAGCAGCCGGGCCGGAAACCAGAACTGGACCCTCAGTGCCTTCGAGGGCTCCGGCAAGAATGCCGTGCGGGTGACCATCGATGGCGACGTGCATTCGGTCATCATCAATGAATCCGGCCACCGGGCCAAGGCCGCCACCACCGCGACCGACCTCGATGGAAAACCCCTCGTCGCTACCAAGGCGGGGCTGGAAGATTTCATGAACTACTACACCATCACCCTGATGAATCCGAAGGTACTGGTCGGGGTGTTCCTCGGCGTATTGCTGGTATTTGTGTTCAGCGCCCTCACCATGAAAGCGGTGGGACGGGCCGCCTTCGCCATGGTCACCGAGGTCCGGCGACAGTTCAAGGAGAAGCCGGGGATCATGGAAGGCAAAGACCGGCCGGACTATGCGCGCTGCGTGGCCATTTCCACCACCGGTGCCCAACGCGAAATGGTGATTCCCTCCCTGCTCGCGATTTCGGTGCCGATTGTCACCGGGCTGTTTCTCGATGTCTCCGGTGTACTCGGACTCCTCGTGGGCGGTCTGACCGCCGGGTTTTCCATGGCGGTGTTCATGGCCAACTCCGGGGGAGCCTGGGACAACGCCAAGAAGTATATCGAAGCGGGCCATCACGGCGGCAAGGGCAGCGATGCCCATAAGGCCGCGGTGGTCGGCGATACCGTGGGTGATCCCTTCAAAGACACCTGCGGGCCCTCGCTCAATATTCTCATCAAGCTGATGAGCATGGTCAGCATTGTGTTCGCGGGGCTGATTGTGAAGTACGCCCCCGCGATCGGTACCTGGCTCAACATCACCAAGTAAGGATCACCCCGGAAAGGATCTACCATGGAACCCAAACTCTATCTCATTTGTAACCGGATCGAAGCCCTGGTTGCTTCCCATCTGTCCGCCGAAGAATTCGGAACCTATATGGCGGTCGGTTCACGCAAGAACAACTATGGCTGGGTGATGTTTGTCGAGGTTGACCCCTCGGTCGCCAACACCTATCCCGCCGCTGCCGAAGCGATCAAGCGCTGCGAAGTCCATAGCGATGGTCAGCCGCGACGAAGTAAATACGGGGCCATTTACCGGGTAATGGAACATATTCCGGTCAGCGCCTACGGCAAACTGCACCTGGTCACCCGCGACGGACGGGTCCTTGCCCTCGAAGCCCAGCCCTACTCCGGCGACCAGGACAGCAAGGGGCCCCGCCTTTACCAGGAGCTCAGTCCGGTCACCCCGATGATCACCTCGTCCCTCGGCCCCGCCGGGTTCATCAAGTTCATCACCGACCCCAAAAACCTGGTCAGTGTCCCCCGGATTCTGTTTGCGGACATGCTGGCCGACCGGGAGCCGGACGGGCGCCTTGCCGGGTATCTGCCCTATACCAACCCCGGGCACATTTGCGACTGTCTCGACGATGTCGCAGCCAATCCGGATAAGAAAATGACCAAGACCGTGAACCGCAATCCGGACATGAACGGATTCTTCCGGACCATTCGGAAGGGCTTCTTCCTCGGCGATGCCCAGGAAATGAAGTACTACCCCTACCCATCGGAGGACGAGATGGATGATCAGCACCACACCTGGTGGCGCTCGGCCAGCCTCTAAACCACCACCGGAATCGCAACCGGACCGGCAGCCCGATCGCGGGCCAGCCGGTCCGGTGTTTTTTCCGGAACACCCGATCCCGGCCGGCCACGTCAGAATATTCACCTGACAACAGCCGCACCGCCCGGTAGCATTTCACTCTCTACAGAAAGGAAATTATATGCATGCTGGTTTGAAATGGTTCTTCGCCTGGATGGGTCTGCTGGTGATCGGGTCGGCGGTCCCGGCGGTTGCCGGGGAGGAAGCCCCGAACGATGGGGTGTTCATTCATCTGTCCTCCGGGCTCGAGGAGCCACACCGGGTGCTGATGGCCCTGTCGATGGCAACCATCATGTCCGAGAGCAAGGATGTATTGATCTATTGCGACATCAAGGGAATCGAGATCTGCCTCGCGGATGCCCCCGACCTGACCTATGCCCAGTTCACCCCATTGAAAGAAGCATTGGCCGGTCTCCTGGAGCGCGGGGTCACGGTGATGGCCTGTCCGGGCTGCCTCAAGGCCGCCGGAAAGACTGCGGACGACCTCGCGGAGGGAATCCAGGTCGCGAATAAGGATCAGTTCTTTGATTTCACTGCGGGAAGGATCCTTTCCCTCGACTATTGACCCGCCCCCCCCATCTCGCTACTGTGTCCGGCTCTTGAGACAGATTGTCGGGAAGGAAGAGTTTACCCATGACCATGATGATTGCCAAATTTCACAAGCTGATCCAATCCAAAGTGATGTGGCTCGGTATCTTGATTGTTGTCGCTGTAAGTATGGTGTTCTTTGGCGCCGCAACCAATAGCGGCCGACCGGTTCGCGAAGCGACTTCACCGGGAACCCTGAATGGCAAACCCGTGTCGCCCGAGGTTTTTCAGCGGGCCAGGCTCAACACCTATGTCGGCATTACCTTGATGATCGGCCGGGCCATCAACCTGACCGATGAAATCAACCAGCAACTCGACCGGGCAGCCTGGAACCGCCTCGTCACCCTCGACCAGGCGCACGCCATGGGCATCTCCGCCACCGACGAGGAGGTCAGCAACGCCATCCGGATGACCGACCTTTTTCAGAGCGAAGGCCGGTTCGACAAGCGGAACTATGATGCGTTTGCCCAGCAGTTCCTGCGCGGCCTCGGTATGACCCAACGCGATTTCGAGGAACATGTGCGGGAGGAAATCACCGTTCAGAAACTGCGGTCGATCATTGATCGTTCCTTCCTGGTTTCGCCGCTCGAGGTGCAACGGACCTTCCATTCCCTCAGCGATGAACTGACCATCGAGTATGGCCTGCTCACCCCGGATCTGGTTCAGCATGCAGTGGAAATCAGCGAGGAGGAAGCCCGCGCTTTTTACAACGAAGACCCGGAACGGTTTCGCCAGCCCGAAAAGCTGACACTCCGGGTGGCCACCCTGGATGCCGCTCTGGTCGCGGATCAGGTTGAAGTGACCGACGATGAAATTCAGGAGTACTACGACTTCAACCTCGATCAGTTTGAAGTGGTGGTCGACACGGCTGGGGAAACCAACGACACCGAGAAGGTCGAGGAGTTCACGGAGGTCGCGGATCCCGAAACCAATCCGGCGGCCGAAACCTTCAGCTTTGATGATGACCTGACCTCATCCGTTACCGAGTACAAGCCCCTGGAGGAGGTACGCGGTGACATCGTGGAGATCCTGAAACAAAAACAGGCGGCCGCCCTCGCCGAACAACGGGCCGAAGACTTTGTCAACGAACTCGGCCGCATCAAGGGCAACAAACAGGAAGCCTTTATCGCGCTTGCGGAAAAGCAGGCGATCCCCCTCACCGATCTGGCGCCGATTTCCCGCGACGACGAACTGCCGGAACCTTTTGATGCCCTCGGTACTCAATTTCTCCAGGCCGCTTTGACCCTCACGGACGATGGCGACTACTCCTACAGCGACCCGGTGCCCGGCAGCAATGCGGTCTATGTCCTATCCCTGGTCGACCGGGTCCCGGAACGGGTTCCCGACTTTGAAGAGGTGCGTGATCAGGTGGTGGCGATGGCGTCGGAAGTCAAGGTGGTCGAAAAACTCAATGAACTGGCGGACGCGGTCAAAGTCGAGGCGGAGAAACTGGTGGCGGAAGGCGACCCCATTGACAGCCTGCTCACTTCCTATGGCGTGCCGGTGGAGAAACCAGCCCCCTTTACCGCCGCGACGGCAGAATTTGAACAGCCCTACGCAGAATTCCTCCTGCGGGGAGTCCTGGTCTGTAATAGCGGCGAGGTTACCGATCCCATACCCGTAGAGGATGGGATTCTCATCGCCCATGTCCTGGACCGTACCCCTGCGGACACCCTGAGCATGATGGAAGTGCGGCCGCAGATTATCAATCAGATGCGACGCCAGAATAGTGGACAGGTCTTTGAAACCTATCAGGACTACCTGATGAAGGAAAAAGTCACCCTCACCAGCCCGGGCAGCACGGAACCGGAACCCACCGGCGAAGCAGCCCAGGACGAAGAGACCGGCGACAACGCCTGATCCCCAGTTCGATCAGCCGGGTAGCAATCAACCTATACCCCACCAATGCCGGGGAACTGGATTGATCGCCATCACAGAGGGAGACGCGAAGGGCACGCGCTGCGCTTTTCGATTGCCCTGAGCAACCGGTTGTGAGCAAAATATACCTTGATGGCTAGCACCTTTCGCATTTGCATTGGCTCCGATCATGGGGGCTATCCCTACAAACAGGAGCTGATCCCCTTTCTTCGCTCCCTCGGACATCAGGTCGAGGATCTTGGCACGCACAGCGAGAGCCCGGCGGACTATCCCCGCTTTGCCGCCAAGGTTGCGGAGATGGTTTCCCGCGGACGGGCCGACTATGGCATCATGATTGACGGAGCGGGCATCGGGTCCGCAATGACCGCCAACAAATTCCCCGGTGTGCTGGCCGCCGCCTGCTATTCCGAAGCCCTCGCGAAAAACAGCCGCGAGCACAACGGCGCGAATGTCTTGACACTGGGGGCCGGGATTACGACTCTAACAGAATCCAAACAAATCATCGCAACCTTCCTCGCCACCGGGCATTCCGTCGAACGCCATGTGGCCCGGGTGAAGATGATCAAGGAGTATGAACAAAGACCTATGGCTGCCAGTTCACTGAATCATGGAGATCTCTCGCCCGACGACATCGCCCGCATTTCCCAACGGGTACAAGCCCTGCTGAAAGGTCAGACGCCTGCCAGCCCCACCGGAGGCGCCCTGCCGGTATCGGTCAAGGATTTGCCCAAGCTGATCGATCATACCATCCTCAAACCGGACGCCACGAAATCCGACGTGGAAAAATTGTGCGCGGAAGCCATCCAGTATGGATTTTTCTCGGTCTGCGTGAATCCTTCCTATGTCAGTCTGTGCCGTCAGTTGCTCCGCGGAACCTCCACCAAGGTCTGCGCGGTGGTCGGGTTCCCCCTCGGAGCCGATGCCACCCAGGTGAAAGCCCTGGAAACCCGGCGGGCCATTCGGGACGGCGCGCAGGAAATTGACATGGTGATCAATATCGGCGCCCTGAAAAGCGGCGACGACGCCCTTGTCACCAAGGACATCCGGTCCGTGGTTGAGGATTGCATCGACGGCAGAGCCCTCTGCAAGGTCATTCTTGAAACCGCCTTGCTCACCGATGACGAAAAAGTCCGGGCCTGCGAGGCGAGCATGAAAGCGCGCGCCCATTACGTCAAAACCTCCACCGGATTTTCCAAGGGCGGGGCAACCGCCGAGGATATTGCTCTGATGGCGCGGGTCACGGCCGCAAAGAAGCTCGGGGTCAAAGCGTCCGGCGGTGTCAAGACCTACGCGGATGTTGTGAAAATGGTTCAGGCGGGGGCCACCCGGGTCGGGTGCAGTGCCAGCGTGGCCATCGTGGAAGAAGCAAAAGCGCTGGCCGGCCAGCGATAAAGGAGTCAAGCCATGGCAGAACTCAGGTGTTATGTATTTCTGGATCGTCTGCAACCGAAATTTGCCTCATTTCTGGGCACGGTGGCCCAGGGGTTCCTCCCCACCCCGGGTGAAGCCGCCCTGTTTGTGGAAATCAACCCCGGCATGGACATCATGCGGATGACCGACGTGGCGCTCAAGGCAACCAGCGTGACGCCCGGGATGTTGATCGTGGAACGGCAGTTCGGCATGCTTGAACTTCATTCGCCGGAACAGTCGGAAGTCCGGGAAGCCGGACGGGCCATCCTCGAGCATCTCGGCCTCAAGGAGGAAGACCGGATCAAACCCCAAATCTATACCAGCGAAGTGATTCGAAACATCGCCGACTATCATACCCAACTGATCAATCGCACCCGGCATGGCGATATGATTCTGCCCGGACACTCCCTGTATGTCATGGAGTGCGCCCCCGCAGGCTATGCCGCGATTGCCGCCAATGAGGCGGAAAAAGCCGCCAACATCAACATTCTCGAAGTGCGCGCAGTCGGCGCGGTGGGACGCCTCTACCTCGGCGGCGAGGAGCGGGATATCGATGTCGGCTACCGAGCAGCCGAAAAAGCCATCGAAGCGATTTCAGGCCGGGAACAACCCGGAAGAAAATAAGGGATCTTCGCGCCGGACCAATGCCGGTTAGCGATCGAGTAACAAACAAAGGGAGTACCTGGTCATGACAGAAGCATTAGGCATGATTGAAACCCGTTCGTTCCCCGCAGTTGTGGAAGCGGCTGATGCCGCGGTCAAGGCTGCCAAGGTTGAATTGGTTTCCTATGAAAAAACCGGCGGTGGCTTCACCACGGTGATTGTTCGCGGCGATGTTGCCGCAGTCAAGGCAGCGGTGGATGCGGCCCAAATCGCCGGCGGTCGCGTCGGTGAAGTGGTCACGGTGCATGTCATCGCCCGCCCCCACGCCAACGTGGATACAGTGATGCCCCTCGGGCGGGGTGCGGACGCCGCCAAGGCTAAAAAATAATTCTATGGATCACAGGGGGTCCCGTGTCCTGCGATACGGCCCCCGGGAGCCTGCTTCATGCAACTTGCCAAAGTGGTGGGAACCGTGGTCGCCACCCGGAAGGAGTCGTCGCTGGACGGCTTGAAATTCCTGGTCGTCCATCCCCTCGATGAAACTGGAAAACCGACCGGTGGCCAGGTGGTCGCCGCAGATGCCGTCGGAGTCGGGCCCGATGAAGTTGTCCTGATCGCGGCGGGCAGTTCGGCCCGCCAGACCGAGGCCACCAACAACCGGCCCGTCGACGCGGTGATCATGGCCATTGTCGATGCGTGGGATGTCGGTGACCGGACCCAATACAAGAAGTAATCGCGGAATCCACGGTTCGCCGGGACGGCGAACCCTACCCTCCGCAAGATCATCGGACCTGGTAGGGGGAACCCTCCCTGGCCGGGCAGGCCGGGTGACCGGCCGGAAACGAACAGGATCATGCAGAGAAACCAAGCCAGAGTCTTGCCATGACAACACTATCTGATCAGGAAATTGATGCCATCGCCCGCCGTATCGTGGCCGACATGAATGGAGACCCGGCGCCTGCTGCGCCGGCGGCCGCTTCCGGTTCAACCCCTGGCAGCGACGCCTCGATGGGCATTTATGACACCGTGGATGCGGCGGTGCGCGCAGCCAAAGCGGCCCAACCGGTGTTTGTCGCCCTGCCCCTGAAAAAACGCGGCGAAATCATTGGCGCGATTCGCAAGACCATGCTGGAACAGGCGGCTCCCCTCGCCAAAGCGGCCCACGATGAAACCGGGCTGGGGCGGTTCGAGGACAAGATTACCAAGAACATCCTCGTAACCGAAAAGACGCCGGGCCTGGAGCACCTCGTTCCGGATACCATCACCGGCGACCATGGCCTTTGCCTCACCGAATGGGCGCCCTTCGGCGTCATTGGGGCGATCACCCCCTGTACCAATCCCACCTCGACGATCATCTGCAATACCATCGGGATGATTGCCGCGGGCAACACCGTGGTGTTCAATGTTCACCCCAGCGCCAAGAACTGCTCGATGCAGACCGTGGCTCTGATCAACAAGACCATTCTCGACGCGGGCGGCCCCGCCAATGTGATTACCTGTGTTGCCAACCCCACCATCGCGAGCGCGGGTGAAACCATGAAACACCCGGACATCCGGATTGTCGTGGTCACCGGCGGCGGAGCCGTGGTCAAGGCGGCGATGTCCTCCGGCAAGCGTGCGATTTGTGCCGGCCCCGGCAACCCCCCGGTGGTGGTGGATGAAACCGCCAACATCGAAAAGGCCGGACGGGACATTGTCATGGGTTCCTCCACCGACAACAACATCATCTGCGCGGATGAAAAACAGGTGCTGGTGGTGTCCTCGGTTGCGGATGATCTGCTCAAATCCATGGCCCAGAACAAGGCGGTCATCCTGGACAAGAGTAAACGCCAAGCCCTTGAACAACTGATTTTCACCGAAACCCATGGGCCGCGCAAGCCAGCCCACATCAACCGCGAGCTGATCGGCAAGAATGCGGATGTCATTCTCGGTAAAATCGGGATTAGTGTCCCGAGTTCAGTGCGGCTCGGGGTGATCGAGGTGGAGGAGGACCATCCCCTGCTGTGGACCGAACAGATGATGCCGATCCTTCCGGTGTGCCGGGTCCCCAATGCGGATTACGCGATCGACCTCGCGATCAAGACCGAGGGCGGCAACCGCCACACTGCGGTCATGCACTCCCGCAATATCGACAAGCTCAGCCGCATGGCCCGCGAATGTAATTGCAGCATTTTTGTCAAGAATGCCCGCTCCCAGGCCGGGTTGGGTCTGGATGGCGAAGGCTATTGCACCTTCACCATCGCCAGCCCCACCGGCGAAGGCATGACCGGACCCCGCACCTTTTCCCGCTCCCGCCGTTGCGTACTGGTCGACCATTTCCGAATCACATGACCAAGCCCTTTCCAGCCATCGCAATTCTGGAATTCAGCGACATCCCTGCCGGGTTGTTTGCCACCGATGCCATGCTCAAAAAGGCCCCGATTGCGTTCATTCAAACCGGCACGATTACCGAGGGACGGTTCCTCACCCTGATCGGTGGATCTACTGCGTCGGTCGCCGAGTCTTATGAAGAGGGCCTGCTGTGGGGCGGACCCAGTATTTGGGATCACGTATTTCTTCCCGATGTTCATACCGACATCTTCAATGCGGTCTTTCACCAAACCCGGATGAAAGGCAACCTCGCGATTGCGGTCCTGGAATCCGACTCGGTTTCCCTGACCATCCAGGCCCTGGAAAAGGCGTTAAAGGGCACCGGGATTCATCTCATCGAGGTGCGGCTGGCCGATGCCGGGCTCGCGGGCAAGGGGGTGGCGATTGTCGAAGGCGAATTGTATGATGTGGAGGAGGCGATGCATATTGCCGAGTCTTGGATTGCCCATGCCGGAAAAACCGCTACCTGGAAAATCCTCTCCCAGCCCCACGATGCCCTGGTGCGCCAGCTCGCGGAAGGCACCCGGTTCTCCGCCAATCCCGGACTAAAGCTGGAGGGGGAAATCGTGTCATGATGATCGGCAAGGTCATCGGGCAGGTCGTGCCCTGTGTCATCTATCACGGACTGGAGGGCGTTCCCCTCCTCCTTGTCCAGGGCCTCGACAAGCAGGGCCAGCCCAAAGGCACCCCGATCGTCGCCGCCGATGCCACCCGCATGGCCGGTCCCGGCGAGCTGATCTACTACGAAGGCGGACGCGAAGCGGCGATGGCGCTCGAGATCACCTTTGTCCCGGTCGATCACGCGATCATCGGCATCATTGACGGACTGAACATCGATGGCAAAAACCTGGTGAAACCATGATCTCCGGAATCGTCACCGGCGAACTGCACGCCACCATCCAGCACCCGGACTACGCCGGCCACAAATTACTGGTGGTCGAAAAGTTCAATGCACGCCAGCAACCCTCCGGCAACTACCTCGTGGCCATCGATACCGTGGACGCAGGACGGGGCGACACCGTACTCGTTCTCGACGAGGGCAATGGCGCCCGCCAGGTTCTCGGCAACAAAACCGCTCCTGTGCGCTCCGTCATTGTCGGCATCATCGACGCCATCAACCCATAGCGATGCGTGGCCCGGAGGCACAAACAATGTCGCATGGTTTCCTGCGCTTCCTTCTATGCATTCGACCCTTTTTCCCCGACCATGGTCTGAGAACCGTTTCATCATCAACCTGAGGAGAAGCTGACATGAGCAAGGCAATCGTCATTGTGCTGGATTCCGTGGGGGTCGGCTACGCGCCGGATGCCGACGTATACGGCGACCAGGGTGCAGCCACCCTGCCCCACATCGGCCAGGCCACCGGCGGCCTGACGCTCCCGACCCTTCAGCAACTCGGACTCGGCAACATCCCCGGCTTGATCCCCGGTTCCCCTGCCATTCCCGGCGTCGACCCGGTGGAGCAACCCACCGCCTCGTTCGGGGCAATGCAGGAGGTCTCCGAAGGCAAGGATACCATCACCGGCCACTGGGAAATCGCCGGGCTCGAATTGAATCCCGGATTCCATGTCTTTCCCCCGGAGCCACCCTCCTTCCCCATCGATCTGATTCATGCCTTTGTCGAAAAGACCGGGCGCGGGATTATCGGAGACAAAGCCGCCAGCGGCACCGCCATCCTGGATGAGTTGGGCGCGGAGCACATGGAGTCCGGCAACTGGATTGTCTATACCAGCGCCGATTCGGTCTTCCAAATCGCCGCCCACGAAGAGATTGTTCCATTGGCGGAATTGTACCGGGCTTGTGAGATCGCCCGGGCCCTGTGCGATCCCTATCGGGTCGGCCGGGTGATCGCCCGCCCCTTTGTCGGACAACCGGGGGCCTTCCAGCGAACCATGAACCGGAAGGATTTTGCGTTTCTGCCGGCAGAAAAAACCATTCTTCAACGGGTACAGGAGTCCGGAAAAGCCGTGTTTGCGGTCGGGAAAATTGAGGATATTTACGCGCACCGGGGGATCACCGAGAGCAATCATACCGGCAACAACGAACAATCCCAGAAGGCCGTGGAGACCTATTTTGAAGATCCGCGCGACGGATTGATCTTCGCCAACTTCATCGATTTCGACATGCTGTACGGCCATCGCCGCGACCCGGAAGGGTATGCGGCCTCCCTGCGTCAGACCGACCAGTGGCTCGCCGGATTTCTGCCCCGGCTCCGCGAGGGAGATCTGTTGATTCTTACCGCCGATCATGGCAACGACCCGACCTGGCATGGTACCGATCACACCCGTGAAAGCGTCCCCGTCCTTGCCTACGAACCGGGAAAGCCCGTCCGAAATCTCGGCATTTCCACCGGGTATTTCGCGATTGCTCAATCGCTGGCCACCTGGTTCGGAATCGATCCCATGCCCCGCGGTACATCCTTTCTTTGAATGAAGAATGTTGAGTGAAGATTGAAGAAAAGTGTTGGAGTGCCAATGGCATCGACCCTGTGGGCTTGCCCGTTTGTGAACAAATTTCAGGCTTCTGGCCAAATAAACCCGACCCGGGAGCCCAGATCAATCGAGAGTGAGACCGAATCTATTCTGATTCGTAAACGGGCTCTTTGAGATCTAGATCTGCGCTGTAGCCTGGGAACATCTTCACCTGCCGCACAAGGCTGCAGGAGTCGCCATCCATTTGATGGCAAACTTCGCTTCCTTCCGTCCCCAGAAAACCTCGTTGCGCAATCTCCGCCAACCCGGCACACTGTCCCTATGGTACCTCAGTGGCTCATTGAAAAGAAACGGGACGGCCTGGCGCTGTCGGAAACCGAGATCCGGGACTTCATGACCGGGTACACCAACGAAACCATTCCCGATTACCAGATGGCGGCGATGGCCATGGCAATCTATCTCAAGGGAATGACGCCCCAGGAAACCGCGACCCTGGTCGATGTGATGATGCATTCGGGCGACCTGGTCGATACCTCGTCGCTTCCCATCCCCAAAGCGGATAAACATTCCACCGGGGGCATCGGGGACAAGGTTTCTCTGATCCTCGCCCCGCTCGCGGCCTGCATGGGGGTCGCGGTGCCGATGATCAGTGGGCGCGGACTCGGCATTACCGGCGGAACCCTCGACAAACTTGAGGCCATTCCCGGCTACCGCACCGATTTGTCCGAGCCGGATTTTCTCAAGGTCCTCGCCCAATGCGGCTGCTCGATCATCGGGCAAACCGCCCGACTCGCCCCCGCCGATAAAAAACTCTACGCCCTGCGCGATGTGACGGCCACCGTGCCCTCCATACCGCTGATTACCGCCAGCATCATGTGCAAAAAACTGGCCGAGGGCATCGACAGCCTGGTGCTCGATGTGAAGTTCGGCAAGGGCGCATTCATGAAAACCATCGAGGATGCACGCACCCTCGCGCAATCCATGGTGGATGTCGGCTCGGCGATGAAGAAAAAAGTGTCCGCTTTCCTGACCGACATGAACCAGCCCCTCGGTGCGACCGCAGGCAACGCGGTGGAGGTCATCGAATCGGTCAAGACCCTGCAGGGCGAAGGCCCCGAGGATCTCACCCAATTGACGGTGGCATTGACGGTGGAAATGATTGCCCTGTCTTTCCCGGACCGGTCCCGGGAGGCGCTGGAGCAGGAAGCCTATCGCTTGCTCCGAAATGGCCAGGCCTACGATAAATTCAAGGAAATGGTTCAGCTCCAGGGTGGCGATACCGCCTGCCTCGATGATCCATCCCGGTTTCCCGGGACCGCCCTTCAGGCCGAAATTCCTGCCCCATCCAACGGGACCATTGCCGCGATCGATGCGGAAAAAATTGGCCGGGCAGTCATTCTCCTCGGGGGCGGACGTGCCAAAACCGATGACCGCATTGACCACGCCGTCGGGATCACCGGCATCGCCAAAGTAGGAACCCAGGTCCAGCAGGGCGAACCTTTGATGCGCCTGTTGGCCAATGACCAGGCTCGCCTCGACCAGGCCGTCCGGGAACTCGCGGGAGTCGCCCATCTGCAGAACGACCCGGTCCAAGCCCCCACCCTGATCCACGAACGAATCACCCCGTAACCGTAACCGGAGACCACCATGGACTATCCGCTGCTCGAAAAAGCCACCCAAGTCATCCAAGCCGCTTTTCCCAGCGCCCGCCCCGCGTTTGCCATGATCCTCGGCTCCGGCTGGAGCGATGTGGCGGGAGCCTTTCATGTCCGGGGCGAACTGGGGTATGAGACGATTCCCGGATTGGGCCGGACCGGGGTGGTGGGTCATGCCGGCAAATTGCTCTGGGGCGATCTGGCTGGCCTGGAAACCTTGATTTTTCAGGGACGGCGACACTACTACGAAGGCGAGGGCTGGACGCCGGTGGCGCTACCGGTTTTCGCCATGAAGCATCTCGGGGTCCGTCGTCTGCTCCTCACCAATGCCGCCGGAGGGATTCGACGGGACCTGGTGCCGGGAACCTTGATGATCCTTTCCGACCATATCAATGGCATGGGGGTCAATCCCCTGGTGGGACCGCATCACCCCCACTGGGGCCCACGTTTTCCCGACATGTCCCACGTGTACAGCAGCCGCCTGAGTACACTCCTGCGAAAAGCTGGCGAGGAATTAAAACTCCCGATCAGCGAAGGTGTCTATTATGCCGCTTCGGGTCCATCCTACGAAACACCCGCAGAAATCAAGGCCTACCGGACCCTGGGTGCGGATGCTGTCGGGATGTCCACGGTACCCGAAGCCATTCTGGCCCGTGCGGCTGGAATCGAATTGGCCGGCTTGTCCTGTATTACCAATGCCGCCGCCGGAATCAGCACCGAAAATCTTAGTCATGAAGAAGTTACCGAAACCACCCGCCAGACCATGCCGCTGATGAAACGGCTCATTCAGGCCTACTGGAGCAAACTCGCCGAACTTGCGGATCGGTAAGAAAGACCTTTACAGGGCAGGGCGAATGAGGCATAGTTTCGCGCTCATTTAGACCAGCTTGAGGAATCGACCATGAAAAATGATATTCATCCCAAAATGAACCCGGTGTGCTTTATTGACGCGCCCACCGGCAACCGCCTGCTCACCGTAGCCGCCCTTTCGTCCAAGGAGCGGGAGACCATTGATGGCGTAGAGCACCATGTGGTGCACCTGTCCACCAGCGGCGCCTCTCACCCGGCATTTACCGGGCAAAAGCAGATTCTGGACACTGCCGGGCGGATCGACAAATTCAAGAAGCGTTACGCAAAACCTGCGTAAACAGGCTTCCCAGAATCTGTAGCAGGCCGGGTTTCTCAGCCCGGCTTTTTTTATCCGGTTTCCCGGGGGAGAAACGGGGTAAAGTCTGCAGTGGGTGCGACGGTAAGGCGAGGCCCGCCAATCAGTTCGATGGCATAGGGAATCGCCGGGGCAATCACCGGCAAACATTCTTCGATCGCCTTGGGCTTCCCCGGCAAATTGATGATCAAACAGGAACCGCGGGTGCCCGCAATCTGCCGGGACAGGATGGCTGTGGGTACAATCTTCAGCGATTGTGCACGCATCGCCTCCCCGAAACCGGGCAGCAACCGGTCGCAAACCGCCGCCGTCGCCTCCGGAGTCACATCCCGCAGCGCCGGCCCGGTGCCGCCAGTGGTCAGGATCAGGCAACAACCTTGCTGATCCACAAACTCCGTGAGAACCCGCTCAATCCAGTCCTGCTCGTCCGGAACCACCTCATAGGCCAGCTCCCACGGTTTCACAAACGCCCGCTCCAACCAGGCCACCGCCCGCTTGCCGGGGAGGTCTTCATAAACACCCTGTGACGCCCGGTCCGAGACGTTGATGACACCCAGGCGCGGGACACCCGACACCTGACTCCCAACGCCAACGCTGTGTTGCGGAGCAAGCGCCGAGGATTCGGATTCGTCAGAAATCCCCTCGCCGGGCCCCGGGTGTCGCGAGTCGGGCGTCCTCATGCACCACTCTCCGTGACCGGGCGGGTGCCACGGCAATCGGGAAAGCCGGAGCAACCCCAGAAGTGGCCCTTGGAGGAGTTCCGTAGCCGCATGGGCTTGCCGCATTCCGGGCACTCCGGCGCTTTTTCGGTGGCTGCGACCGAAGCGGTGCGGACCCTGTGCATGCGCTCGCGGATACCGCCCTCCTTCACAAAGGCCGCTTCCTGTGACTGCATCTGCCGGTGGAGCAGCGCCGTGGCACGCTGAATCAGGACGATTAAGGCATTGGCCACAACCGCCGGATCCTCGTGCTTCAACCAGGGGTCAAACTTGAGCCGCTCGCGGTGAAGGTAGGTCCAGTAGTCATGAAGCACGTCCTCGGTGTAGTCAAACGGCGCCAGTTTTACAGCGGACAGCTTCTGGTGCTCGGTATCGGCAATGCTCCATGGGATCAGCTCGCGCTCGGCCAACCAGGTTTCAATATCGTTCTGCAGCTCGGCCAGGCTGGCCCGCGCCACATCGGTCAGCTTGATCTCCGTTTCTGTCGACGTACCTGCGCGCTCGGACCCCTCGGCAATATTAATCCGCCCCGATCGCGCCGCGCCGACCATTTGCCCGACGATCTTCCCCAGCGAGTCTTCCTGCCAGGGAATGAAACGCTTGCAGAAAGCGATGGTGCCCAGATGTACAATCGTGGCGAAATTGAAGGAGTGTAGCTTGCGATATCCGCCGCTGCGTCTGAAGATACCGCTCATCCGACGGCTCCTTTTGCGTCATGGCGAAAAAGGACTATCGGGGCAGGGCGCACGACACCGATTCCCTGTTCATGGATGGCCATCGCTGGTCGAAACAAGCGGCCCCCGCCGGGCCCCGGGGGGCGCGAGTCGGACGTCCTTGTGCGAATCCTCATGCTTCGTTTCGCCTCATCAATCCCTTTGTACCGGTTCGGCACGACGGCGTGGCCGCCTTCGTCCCGCAGGTGCGGAACGAAGACTGGTGGAGCGGAAGGGGATCGAACCCTCGACCTTCGCATTGCGAACGCGACGCTCTCCCAGCTGAGCTACCGCCCCATCCAATGGAAGCGGATACATAACAGAATCCGCCAGGTTTCTACAAGCGTGAAAGTGTGCCTAATCGTTTTGGGCCACCAGGGCCTCGGCGATCTGAATCGCATTGAGGGCGGCACCCTTCCAGATATTGTCCCCGGCGACAAACAGAGCGAGGCCGTTGTCGCAGCTCGGATCTTTGCGGATGCGGCCGACGAGGACTTCCTCCACGCCGGAACAATCCAGCGGGGTCGGAAATTCATTCGCGCTCAAATCGTCCACCACCCGGACCCCCGGAGCCTGCTTCAGCAGCTCACGGGCTTCCTCCGGGCTGATCGGTTGCTCGAACTCGACATTGATCGATTCCGCGTGGCCGTTGAAAACGGGAACCCGGACACAAGTGGAGCAAACCTTGATGGTGTCATCCCCGAAGATCTTGCGGGTCTCCCGGAGCATTTTTACTTCTTCACTGGGGAAGCCCGGCTCTTTTTCCGAACCGATCTGGGCGATGACATTGAAGGCAATCTGTTTGGGATAGATCTCGGCAGCGATCGGGTCGCCCTTGGCCCAGGCCTTGACCTGATCCTCCAATTCCTTGATCGCGGAGCTGCCGGTCCCCGACACTGCCTGGTAGGTGCTGGCAATAATCCGCACAATCTTCGCCTTGCGGTGCAAAGCAGCCAACGGGGTGAGGGCAATGATGGTGCTGCAGTTGGGGTTGGCGATGAATCCCTGATGATGCTTCAACGCCTCGGCATTGATTTCCGGAATGACCAGCGGAACCCGGTCGTCCATCCGGAAGTCATCGCCATTGTCGATCACGATGCACCCGCGCTTGACCGCTTCCCATCCCAGGGTCTGGGAAGCCCCCTTGGCCCCTTCGGTACCGGCAAAGAAGGCAAAGTCCATTCCCTCAAAGGCCTCGGGCGAGGCGACCTTGACCTGATAGGTGTCGCCATCGATCACCTCTTCCCGCTCACTGCGGGCGAGGATGGTTAGCGACTCCATGGGAAAGTTGTGCTTCTTGAGCAGGCGGATCATTTCGGTTCCGACCGCCCCAATACCTACCAGACATACCTTGTATTTTTTCATACCTTGAACCTTTTGATTGATGGGCCGGGGTCTATCCCCGCGACTTCGCAGGGGGTCGATGGGATCCATGTCCCCGGCGGCCGTTGACCGTCCCCGCCCTGCCCTGTCTTTTTGTTGCCGGTGATGGTTAGAGCGCGCTGGCCACAAGATCGCCGACTTCGGTGGTGGTATACCCCATTTTTCCGGCGGCGAGACTCTTGAGCTTGTTCGCGGTCACATCCATGACCGTGGCCTCAATGGCCTTGGCGGCGGCTTCTTCTCCGAGCTGCTCCAGCATCATCGCACCTGCGCAGATCGCCGCGAGGGGATTGATGACATTCTTGCCGGTGTACTTGGGAGCGGACCCTCCGATCGGCTCGAACATGCTGACCCCTTCCGGGTTGATATTGCCGCCGGCCGCGATGCCCATCCCGCCCTGGGTGATCGCTCCGAGGTCGGTGATGATGTCGCCGAACATGTTGCCGGTGACGATCACATCGAACCACTCAGGATTCTTGACCATCCACATGCAGGTGGCATCCACATGGTAATAATCGCGGCGAATATCGGCGTAGTCCTTCTCTCCCATTTCGTGGAACGCGCGCTCCCACAGGTCGTAGACATAGGTGAGCACGTTGGTCTTCCCGCACAGGGCGAGGGTATTCTTTTTGTTGCGCTTCCGCGTGTACTCGAAGGCAAACTTGAGGCACCGATCCACCTGGAACCGGTTGTACACGCTGGATTGGATCGCGACTTCGTTGGGGGTTCCCTTGAGGGTAAAACCGCCGGTGCCGGTGTACAGATCCCCGGTATTTTCGCGCACCACGACATAATCGATATGCTCGGGACCCTTGTCCTTGAGGGGGCATTCCACTCCGGGGAACAATTTTACCGGGCGCAGGTTGATATATTGGTCCAGCTCAAACCGTAATCGGAGGAGAATTCCCTTCTCGAGGATGCCCGGCTTGACATCGGGATGCCCGATCGCCCCGAGAAAAATGGCGTCATGCTTGCGCATCTCCTCGGAGGCACTATCCGGAAGGACTTCGCCGGTGCGAAGATAGCGTTCGCCGCCAAAGTCATAGTCCTCAAAATTCAGGGTAAATCCGAATTTGGCTGCTGCCGCTTCCAAGACCTTCACACCCTCCCGGGCGACTTCGGGTCCGGTGCCGTCCCCGCCAATGACCGCGATTTGATACGATTTGCTCATAACTTTATTATCCTTTGCTGATTTCCAAGGGTTGGAAAATTGTCGTCAAATTCTTCCAACGATTGGAAAAATCGTCTTCGGATTTTCCAAGGGTTGGAAAGAAAGCCCCCGTGTATAGCTCATTCATGGCCCCGGTTCAAGTGCTGATCGGTCCGGGATCGGGCCGGGATTGCTCGGGAATTGGTCCGGGACGCGCCCCAGCCTTGACCGAGGGATTCACCGGGGTATGTTTGCTGCATGCCGGACCGGCTCAATACATCGGATGCAAACCGGGGCCTTTTGGGGCGGGATATCGATGAGGTTCAGCGCATTTTCCACTGTGCCAAAAGCGGAGTACTCCGTTTGGTTGCCGGACAGGGATTTGCGTTTAGCCGCAGGGTTCCCGTATGTCTTTCCCGCCATGGGGAGCTATTGGTTTTGATCCGGGATGACCGGCCCCATGCACACCTCGTGCTTGCGAATGTACAGGTTTGTCTGGTCCTGAACTGTGCCGCCACCGCTCTCTCCATCGAATGCCCCGGCCAGCTCCGGCTCGTGGATCCGGGCGATGAGGCCTCCATGGATCGGGCATACCGCTATCATGGGGGATCCATCCTCAACACCGCGAAAGGACGGCTGCGCCTGTACCATCTGGAACTTGCGGGCTCGATCCGGCTCCTCCGGCCCAACCAGGAGCCGCAGTCGATGGCGCACCGGATGGAACGAAACCCCGGCATCGTCCCTCGCGAGGAAACCGCCCTGCTGCACCTCGCCAATACCCCGGAGGTGCCGATCCGGAGATGGCTGGCGGCGGGCCTGGGGAAGTCTTCGAGCCATTTGACGGTCGTGGGCATTGATACCCATGGTCTGGATGTACGTATGGCCGACGGTGACTTTCACCGGATCCGCTTTCCGGAAGCCCAAACCTGCAGTGCAGATATCCGGCGCTGGCTGTGGAGCGAACCGGATCCCAAGCAGGCGGTTAGTCTTTGACCCGTACCTCGTACTTGCCGCTGCTATCATCACTGATCCGCAGACCGGTGACTTGAAGTTTAGTCCCGATGGAGATCTGTTGCGTATCCCCCTTGTTGATGCGGGAGGCAACCCGGTGTGGCGTGGTTTGGCCTCCTTGACGCACGACCACGGTATTGATGATGACCGAACCTTCGGTGCACTTGATGGCAATCTTGGAAACCGAACGATTGACCTCGATCTCCTTGGGACCTCCCCCCGCCGAGAGCTTGGCCACCGTCGCCCAATCACCGGCGAGCACCGTTCCGGCGGCAATCAATACCGCCGCGACAACCATCCCCATTCGATTTCTATGCATGACCCAGTTTCCTTTCATCTCAGATTCAGACGCCGGCACCGTGCCCTCTATTCAGCATACTCCGCCCACGACGATTCCGTTTCCCAGACCCGAACCCGGACCAGCCGGACCTTTTCCGACAGGATATAGCTGGGATGCGGATTGTCAGGGTACAGGGCAAGTTTGGCCCGGCAATCATCAAAAATGGTTTTGGCCATGACCTCTGTGGTGGGGTCTTCGCCCTCAAAGCCAATGACCCGGTCCCCGTAGGCCTGCTTGAGGGCTTCATAGTTGGGGTCGTTGGTGTTCACACACATCGCATGGTCAAATCGTTGAACAAACGCATGCATTGCCACGGAAATAACCTTGAAATCGCAGACCATGTCGTGCGCATCGAGGGCGTCGGCCTCCAGGACAAACTCGATCCTCCGGGTGTGCCCGTGGGGGAATTTACAGTTATCCGGATGCTTGGAGAGCATGTGGCCATTTTCAACCACGAGTTGTTTGCAGATGCGGTATGGCATGGTGGGTTACTCACCCCCGCTCAGTCTGGCGCGAACAGCAGCGGCAATTTGCTCGAGGCGGTCCGGCTCCATGGCCGAAGCCCGGGAGAAGGTCAGTTCGGGAATGGCCGAAAATGGAATCAGGTGTACATGCGCATGGGGAACCTCGAGGCCCGCAACCATCAGTCCCACCTTTTTGCATGGCACCACCTCGGCCAAGGCCCGGGCAATGGGCCGGGCAAACAATAAAATCCCGCCGAGCAGGTCATCCTCGAGATCGAAGAGGTAGTCCACCTCCTGCTTGGGAATCACCAGGGTGTGGCCGGGATTGACCGGGCGGATATCCAGAAAGGCCAGAAACCTGTCATCTTCAGCCAGCTTGTAGCAGGGGATTTCTCCCGAGATGATTTTGCTAAAAATCGTACTCATGCCTTGGACTCCAAGTCTGATTTAGTCAACAGGGCTTTCAGGGTAAGCCCCTCCTGTCGAAGATTATCCGCCCCGCCCGCCTCGCGGTCAATCACGCAGACCACATCTTCAAGAATCGCCCCGCGCTCACGCAAGGCCGCGGCAGACAACAGGATCTGTCCGCCGGAGGTCACCACATCCTCGACAATCAACAAGCGCTTGCCCTCGATGCTGCCCCCTTCGGCCAATCGGCAGGTCCCGTAGGCTTTGGCCTCCTTGCGCACAAAGACCGTGGGCAAGCCGGTATGCTGGGATAGCAGGGTCGCCACCGGAATGCCCCCCATCTCCAATCCGGCCAACGCATCAATTCCCGGCGGAACCAGCCCGGTCATCGCCCCGGTGATCTCTCGAAGCAGCTCGGGGTCACCTTCAAACTGGTACTTGTCAAAATAGAGATTCGATATCGCTCCCGACCGGAGCAGGAACTCTCCATGAAGCGTGGCTTTTGCGGCAATCCGCCGGATCAATTCTTGTCGGTTCATCACTGACTCCTTCATCAAAAGGCTGGCAGTGTATCGGGAATCGGCATGGAATCCAACCCCGATGATGGAGGCCGGACATTCCGGGATTGACGATCTGCCACACCTTCTCCACACTTTCGTGGGCAAAACCCCAGAGGCTGCCCAATGAACCGCACCATAGATCATTTCATGTCCGCCTTCCCCCACGAAGGCCTCACCTTCGATGACGTATCCCTGCTTGCCCGCTATGCGGATTTTCTTCCCCCGGAGGCCCAACTGGCCTCCCGCTTCACCGAGCGTATTCCGATCAATCTGCCGTTCGTCAGTTCGGCCATGGACACCGTGACGGAAACCCGGATGGCCATCGCCATGGCCATGATGGGCGGCATCGGCGTCATCCATAAAAATCTCGAACCTCAGGAGCAGGCCCGGATGGTGGGGCGGGTCAAACACTATCTCAATGGGCTGATCAACAATCCGGTGACCTTCCGCTCCGGGCAGACCCTGGCTGAAATTCAGCAAATACGCGATGAGAAGGGGTACAGCTTCAGTGGATTCCCCATTCTGAACCAGCAGGATGAATTGATCGGCATTGTCACCGCAGCCGATCTGAAATTTGCCGCCGACCCGAATGCCGCGGTGGATACCGTGATGACCCGGACGTTGGTGACCGCCCCTCCCGGCACCACGCTCGAGGAAGCCTATGCATTGATGATGTCGAGGAAGGTCGGCAAGCTGCCGCTGGTTGCCCAGGGCAAGTTGGTCGGACTGTATAGTTTCACCGATGTGCAATCGCTGATTCACAATGTGAATCCGGCCTATAACCGTGACGCCCGGTACCGGTTGCGGGTCGCGGCGGGCATTGGCCCCAACGATCATGAGCGGACGGAGATTCTCGCTGGAGCCGAAGTGGATGCCGTGGTCATCGACACCGCGCACGGCCATAGCAAGGGGGTCATCGACATGATCCGGTGGGTCCGCAGCCATTTTGACTCGCTGGATGTGGTTGCCGGGAACATCGCCACCGGGGAGGCCGCGCTGGCCCTGCGCAAGGCGGGTGCCCATGCGGTCAAGGTGGGGATTGGCCCCGGCTCGATCTGCACCACCCGGGTGGTGACCGGCGTCGGCACCCCGCAGATCAGCGCGATCTATGACTGCGCGAAGGCGCTGGAAAACTCAATCCCGGTGATTGCCGACGGGGGAATCCGGTATTCCGGTGATGTCGCCAAAGCCATGGTCGCCGGAGCCCACACCGTGATGATGGGTTCGGTACTCGCCGGCACGGATGAGAGCCCCGGGGAAAAAATCATCTATCAGGGTCGTCAATATGTCGTGTATCGCGGCATGGGCAGCCTCGGGGCGATGGTCGGCAACAAGGGCAGTCGGGAGCGCTATGGCCAGCAGGTCGTCAACCAGGATGAACTGGTCCCTCAGGGGATCGAGGGAATGATTCCCTACGCGGGCAGTTTGAAAAATGTGCTGGTGCAATTTCGGGGCGGCTTGCAGGCCTCGATGGGCTTTTGCGGATGCCGGGATATCGAAACCCTGCGGCAGGAGGCAAAATTCATCCGGATCACCGCCAATGGCTCCACCGAGGGTCACCCCCACAACATTACCATTACCAAGGAAGCCCCGAACTACCGCTCGTGATCAGGCGGGCATTCCCTGACGTTCGGTAACATGCCGGGTGAGATAGCTCAACAACCGGTCCATACAGGCATGAACGGAACGGATGCGGTTGGCATTGGGCGCAAGCAACTCATGCGGAGGTTGCACAAAGGCGCCCGGGGTCATTTCCGACTGGCAATGCTGCACCAGGTCAGCCAGCAAGTCCGAGGTGGATTCGAGATGAAACTGCAGTCCGATGGTACGGTCGCCATACTGAAAAGCCTGGTTAAGGCACGCATCGGATTTGGCCAGGCGGCGGGCCCCCACCGGTAAATCAAAGGTTTCGCCGTGCCAATGAAGCACCGGCAGAGACGGCGGGAAACGGAAGCCCTGCCACGGCTCGGGCAGGTCCTCGGATTCCACCGGGAACCACCCAATTTCCCTGGCCTTGTTCTGATACACCCTGGCCCCCAACACATCGGCCAGCAACTGGGCGCCGAGGCATATACCAAGAATGGGAATACCCAGGGTCAGGGCGTGGCGGATGCTGACCTTTTCCGTGCGGAGCCATTCATACTCCATTTCATCGTGTACGCTCATCGGCCCTCCCATGATGACCAGCAGATCCACACCGTCCAGAGACGGGAACTCGGGATGAGCATACCAGTGGGTTGTCCTCACGGTTGCCCCATGACGGGCAAACCATGTATCCATCGCACCGGTTCCCTCAAATGGAACATGCTGAAACACCTGAACTCGCATGGGCAGATCCTCCGATTGCCTGACAGGGTGACCGGTCATTGTTAGACACCCAAATCAAAATTTTGTTTGGATTCGGATAGGATCGAGGACCGATGCCGGACTGGGAGTACCGGTGGATTCACCACGCGAGCAGTCCTTGTTCCGGTGGCTCGGGTACCGGTTCGATCAGACCAGGGTGGTCGTTGCCGGTATGGTTCACCGCCCGGTCGACAGGAATCTTTTGCAGCCCAGGGGCCGGGCAAGCCCGCAACAGGGCGGCCCGCTCCGCTGGCGTGGCCCCCTCCCCGATCCAGGCATCAATGGATGACGCGCCAAGAATGACCGGCATGCGGTGGTGAATCGGCTTCATGAGCGCGTTGGCTTCCGTGGTCAGTACGGTGCATGTGTCCACCTGCACGTTTGCGTCTGCATCAAACCAGGACTCCCATAAACCCGCGATCGCAAACAGGGGATGTCCGGGAAAATAAAAGTGCCAGGGGGTCTTGTTGTTGCCATCGGTTTTCCACTCATAAAAACCGTCAGCCAGAACGACACAGCGCCGATGTTTCCATGCTTCACGAAAGGCCGGCTTGTCAGCGACGGATTCCGACCGCGCATTGATCAGGCGGTTGGCGATGGCGCGGTCGGAGGCCCACCCCGGAATCAACCCCCACGACAACCATTCCACCCGGCGAGGAACCCCCGCGCGAACCACCGGAACCGGCTGGGCCGGAGCCACATTATAACGCGGCCCCATCCAGGCATCCACCACCACATCCGGCAGTAAATCCTTCACCTTCGCCACAGTATTCGCGGTCAGGGTCAGTCGTCCACACATGGCGAAACCATACCCCATTCACCCGGTTCCGGCCATCCGAGATTGACCCCATCAGTCTACAGGCTAAACTGAGGGGCGATGGCCCGTAACCTCTCCATCCAGACCTTGCTGATCACCTTGCTCGGGGGGGCTATTCTCTCCACCGCCGCCGGAACCGGTTGGGTGTTTTATCGCAACTACCATCGCAGCACCTACGACTTGACCCAGACCTTCACCGAAAATACGACGACCCTGATTTCAGAACTGGTCGCGTCTCAGTTGGCGATCGGAACGTGTGTCTTACAGGACCTTTCGGAAGCCATGGCCAATGGTACCCTTTCCGACGCCCGTCCGGACGAACTGGTGCGACGGTTCGCCAATGCCCTTCGCCATCGGCAGTCTCTCGCCTGGATTTCCTACAGCCGGGCCGAGGACGGAGCCTACTTCGGGGTGTGGCGGAATGCCCAGGACGAAATGATCTACAACCGTTCCCACCCGGAGCAGAACCATGGCATCCCCGAAGAATTCCGCATCGATGCCGAAGGCAATCAACAGCCCTACCAGGGCAACGTACTGCCCCCCTATGACCCGAGGGAGCGCCCCTGGTATGAAACCGCCGTGCAATCCTCCAACCTGGTCTGGACCGATGTGTACACCTTTCACGAGGGCCGACTGGGAGTTTCCTGCGTTACCAGCCTGACCGAAAACGGACAATTGCGCGGCGTGCTCACCATTGATTTCTTCCTCGAGAATCTATCCTTGATCCTGGGCGATATCCATGCCCCGGCCGATGGACTTGTGTTCCTTTTCTACCGCCATCAATCTGTGATCCCGCCGGCGGGGATCTCCCCCGTCCAAAGCCGGGTAATCGAATCCATTGCCGAACAATTACCCCAGGCCCCCGATCCCGATCGGGATGCCTATCAGGAATACCTGGTGGAGGGAACCCCCTACATCGTGAGTTATCGGTATCTGTCCCTGCCGCGTAATCCCGGCTGGTCTTGTGCGGTGGTTATGCCCAGGGAAGTCCTGCTGCACGATGTGCATCAGGCGACCCACCGGGCACTGGCAATCACGGGCTTGATGCTGCTGTCGGCCTTTGTCATCACCAGTTTTGTCGCCCATCGCCTGACCCGCCCCCTCCGCAAAATTGCCGGCGAGCTCAACCGCATCGGGCATGGCGTATTCAATGGGGAACCCAATCGGGAAGCATCTGGCATCCGGGAGTTCCAGGCGCTGAATCGTTGCCTGTACCAACTGCGAAATAACCTGACCGAGCGTGACGAACAGCGAAAGCGGATCCTCCAGGCCGAACAGGCCAATGAAGACAAAGCGGAGTTCGCGGCCATGATTTCCCACGAAATTCGAACGCCGCTGCAAACCCTGGTCGGCTACAACGAGCTGCTGGCCGCCCAGGAAGGATCCGAAGCAGAACGGGCCACCTATCTTCGTGCACTTTCCGATGGCACCACCCAACTGCTGCGTTTATTGAACAACCTGCTGGACCTGTTCAAACTCGAAGCGGGAAAGCTCAGGCCCTACCCGGCCGAAATCGATGTATCCGATCTGGTGCGAACCTCGGCCAGCTCGTGCCGGCACCAGGTCGAACGCAAGGGCCTGAGCCTGATCATCGATACCCCCGACCGACCCGCCTTGCATGGCACCGACGCCCTGATGTTGCAACAGATTGTGGTCAACCTCATCAGTAACGCCGCCAAATTCACCCCCGCCGGTTCGGTGACGGTGCGGCTGGAATCGAAGCCGTCGGGATTCACCCTTTCCGTTTCCGATACCGGAATCGGCATGACCGCATCCGAGATGCAGGAGATCTTTGAGCGGTATCGGCAGGCCCATGACTCGATCCGCACCCAGTATGGCGGCACCGGGCTGGGCTTGACCATCTGCAAGCGCTTTACCGAACTCCTGGGTGGTCAACTCTCGGTCCAGAGCGAGCCTGGCGTCGGTACCGAAATCACCATCACCTTCCCTTCGATGCCATCCGAAGGTATCAGTGATGACAAACCCTGTACGGTGTGATACCCATTTCGCAGGATTCATTGTACCGCCATGCATACCAGGATCAGCGCCACTGTTGTCAAAGCCATCACCCTGTTGACGGTAGGGATGTGCGGCCTCTCCATGACCGCCTGTCGAACCTGCGAACCCGCGTCGATTGAACCGCTGGCCGCCGACATGGCGGAATTCTTCAACATGAATGACGAATGCCCGGACGGATATGCCCTGCTCACAGACGCCAGGATCATGCAGCAGATGGGACTCAGCTCAAACCCCGACTTTATCGAGAACCCCTCTGAATTGTCGGCCATGGCCCGATATGGCGGCAGCAAACCCATCCTGGCCGTCTACGGAGCGGAAGGCGAAGTCTGCCTGCTGGTCAATGGCATCTTCTTCCCCGAACGAGACGGACTTAAACGGTTCATGGAGTCCCAGGCCAAAAAGCCCAACCTGCGATTGGCCGCCCTGGAAAAACCGGTGGCCGATGGTACCTGGCTGATTCTGTGCGCGGTGGACCCTCGCCGGCACTATTCGGAGCAGGAACAAGCCGCCATCCGCAGTTCGATCAAGCGTCATAGTGAGGGCATCGGAGCCCGAATCCTGTATTCCAGCCTGTGGGCTGATCACCTTTGATTCGCTTCCGGGTCAGTCCACCCCAGCGCACCGGCCTCTCCATTGGCCTGTGCCTGACCACCTTGTCCGCCCTCGCCCAGCCAACCACCAACCAGCCCCCCCCTCCCCTCGAGACCGGAGGCAACTGGTTGAACCGGGGCTATGAAGAATCGAGTGCGTGGGTGAGCGATGCCGCGGAATGGATTGACGAAAATGTGGTCACTCTGCTGACCCCGCCCCGGGAACGACGAGACCCCACCTTCGATTCGTTTCTGGGCAACCGGGAGGTGGAGGAAAGTGTGAACCGATCCAACGTCAGGATCCGCCCCGGCATCGGTTTGCTGGATGGAGAAAACCCCGACTACGATATCCGCTTCAGTGCCCGGATTCATCTTCCCCGAAGTGAAAACCGGGTCAACCTGATCATTGAAAACTTTGAAGAGGATGAAAATGTGTTGGAAGAGTTCCGGACGTCCCGGTTCGACCAAACCCTGCGCGAGCAGGAAACCGAACGCAGCATTCAAGTCCAGGCGGATCTGCGCCGGACCGCCCGGGCCAAGCTCACGGGGAAAATTGGCATGAGCTTCAGACCGGAACCGGTGCCCAAAGTGGAACTGCGGCTTCGCACCTGGTATACCGGCGAGGGCATTGCCACCCGGTTGACTCCGGCCGGGTTCTGGGATGGAGACGACGGGTTTGGCCTGAAGGCCAGGTACGAAATCGAGACCAGCACGTCCACAAACTGGCTGCACCGCTTGTCCACCAGTACCTTGTGGTCCGAATCCAGTGAGGGCGTGGATGCCGGACAGACCTACTCGATCTATTTCCGACCCAGCAAGCGCAGGGCCTATAGCGTCCACATCGGTTGCAGCGGAAAACTTGAACCCTACCAGGACATTGACCTGGTCAGTCTTCGGTTCGCCTCCCGCCGCCTCATTCACAGCAATTGGATTTACCTTGAAGTGGAGCCCGGCGTGCAGTTTCCCCGCGAGCGCGACTGGAAGGAAACCCCTTTCTTCAACCTCCAGCTCGAGTTCATTCTCGGAGCGCTGGACTGAAACCACCGATGACAAACCCCTCACCCCGCCGTATGGTAGTCTTACAAATTTATCAGATAGTTCTCATTGGACTCCGCAGCGCCGGGGCCTACGATAAAGCTGAACAAACAAAGAAGGAGGAATTCATGAAACGATTGACTTTAGGGTTGTTGATTATTCTTACCCTGCCGGGCCTGGCCCAGGCGAGAATGGCGGGCTCGGTTTCGGCAGAATTCAAGGTCAAGGCTACCGTGGACAGCTTCACCGGGACTGCGCTAAGCGAACCGTTTACGGTGGAAACCGACGACAAGCTGGTCACCGTAACCTTCGATATCATGAAGATGGAGACCGGCAAGAAGAAGCGGGACGTGGAAATGCAGCATATGTTTCATGCCGACGAATTTCCCATGATCACCGGTATTGCCAGCCAAGCCGCGATTCTAGCCCTGGACCCCGAAGCGGAAACGGCGGAACTACCTCTGGATGTCATGATGCACGGAATCACCCGGAATGTATCCGCAACCGTGTCCAATTTCGCCAGGAGCGAAGACGAGGTATCGTTTGACCTTGCTTTCCCCTTGATCCTGAGCGAGTTCGACCTCAAGCCGCCCTCGATCATGAAAATCATCAAGGTCGCGGACACCGTAGAGGTTTCCGCCAAGGTCATCCTGTCCAATAGCACCGACTAACTTACCCAGGACACCGGCGCGACCCACCTCCCGGTATCGCCCGGAAAGGCAGCCATGCTTTACCAGAACGCACCCCGAGACCCCATAACCGACAACCGCATTCACCGGCGATGGGCCGCCCGTCTGTCGCTGGCCATCGTGGTTGCGGTCATGTCCGGAGGCTCCGCAGTGCGGGGTGAAGGCACCGGTGAGCGGGTTGCCGCGGCATTGATTCCCTCCCCGGCATCGGTTCATGGCGAAGTCAGGTTGATCCGATGGGAGGATGCGGCTTGTGTCCAGACCCTGCTGCATACGCCCAGCTTTCGAAAAGGGATCCGGGAGATTATCGCCCGGGAGTCCGAGCGCTGGCCCGACGGCAAGCCGGGGGCCGAGGACTCGCGGCGCTATCGGGAGGAACTGGACGAAGTGAAACAAACCATTCTGCAGGAGACCGACGCAACCCGGGAGCCTGGACAACCCTATACCTTGCTGATCGAGTTCATCTATCAGCCGGGAGCCAGCCGGATCCGTTTTGCCCGGGCCGAAGTCGAATGGCAACCGGAGGAAACCTTTCGCATCCAGCGCCAAAGCCCCCTCTCCGAGCTGAAGGTCTCGGATACATACATGAGCCGGGCGATGCGAATCATCACAACGGCGGCTCTGACCCCGGCCCATACCGACGTGGTCGCCCTGCTCGAATCCGCCGGGTGGCAAGATCTTTCCGCCCCGGTGGACCTCACCAACCCATTACCCATCCACTGAGTCGACATCACCATGATCGCCACCGCCTGCTCCCAGCGCCCAGCCAGTCCACGAACCAAGTCCCTGCTCAGTCCGGCGGACTTCCAACTGGTTCAGGAGGGCTTTCGTGCCGGACTCTCCGCCCAGCCCGCTCTAGAACGCCACCTGCGCGGAGTGATTCATGACACCTTGTCCCATCCCGGCAGTCTGGCCCGGGCCCAGCTTGCCTTCAGTTTACTAAAAGCCCTGGGGTTTGATGCTGCCATTGCCCGCGATGTCGGGGTGGCCATCGAGTATTACCACACCGCCTCCCTGCTGTTTGACGACCTGCCCTGCATGGACAATGCGAGCACCCGTCGGGGCCATGCCTGCCCCCACACGGTCCACGGGGAGTCGGCGGCGATCCTTGGCGCCTTGTCCCTCATTACCAAGGCCTATGCCTTGCTGTGGCCGGCCCTGAACCACCTCCCGGCGGAACGGCGCACAGCCACCAGTGCCCTGGTAGAGGAGTGCCTCGGTCTTCACGGTATTCTCAATGGCCAGGCCTATGATCTCCACTATGGCGAAAGCGGCAAAACCGAACAGGATGTCCTCCGGATCGCCCGCGGCAAAACAGTAACCCTGATTCGTCTGACCCTGTTGCTGCCCGCCTTGATGCGAGGCGCCGACACCACCAGCCTGAAGCTCCTGGAACAACTGGCGGAACACTGGGGTTTGGCCTACCAGATACTGGATGACTTCAAGGATGGCCTCCTGAATGAAGCGGAATCCGGCAAAACCGTGGACCGGGATGCCTTGCTCAATCGCCCCAACCTTCCCAAGGCCATGGGGGCTCCCGCCGCGCTCAATGCCCTCGATCGACATCTCGGCCAAGCCCGCGCTGCGATCGAGCGCCTGCAGCGCCGGCTTCCCCGCATGGCTGCGCTGGACCGCTTGCAATGGATGATGGAGCAGGATCGGGACGAGGTGATGGTTCGCCTTCAGGCGGTTCCCCGAGCAACCACCCCGGCTCCAGCGTGACCGCCAGGCCAGTACAAACCAGCGGTTCAGCCGAACAGGAAACGGTCGCCCGGCACAGCCTCTTCTGGCTGGTCCTCGGTAACCTGGTCGGCCTGTTGCTCGCCCTGCTTCTGCTTTTTCCCTCGTTGGGGGTTCTTCTGCAACCCCTCAGCTATGGACGCTGGGTCACCGTCCACCTCAATGCCAGCTTGTATGGATGGTCCAGCCTCCCCCTCATCGGACTATTATTCCGGCAATATCTTCCCCAAACCCGTTCTACGCGCATCGCCTCGTCCGCGATCACGGTTTGGTCCTGTGTCCTCCTCTTCTCCATCATCGCCTGGTTGTCCGGGCACACCAGTGGGAAACTGTTCATGGAATGGTCCGGGGCTTCGCGCGGGGCAATCCTTTTCGGGATGGGGTATCTCGCGTTGGCCCTGGGAATCTCATACCGCCAGCGACTCGGCGAGGTCGGTTCTGCACCCACCCCAACCCGCTGGAGGAAGACAACCATCCTTCTCAAAATCCTTTTCCTGATCGTGCTGTCCACGATTCCCGTGGTCCTGTATCTCGCAGCCAATCCCGCCCTGTACCCCCCGATCAATCCCGACAGCGGTGGCGCCACCGGAGGCAGCCTGCTCGGCAGCACCCTGGCCATCGTTGCGATCTACTGGGCCACCCCCTTCATGCTGGGGCTTCCCCACCAGGCCACCGCCCGGAGTTTTCTACCGTCCCTGAGCCTGCTGCTTCTGCACTGGATCGGTTTCTCCCTGCTTGATCATGGCGATCAGTCCCATCGTGACCCCACACAAATCGTGGCGCTGGCCAGCCTGTTTATCTGGGTTCCACTCCTGGTCCGCCACCTGCAACGGTTTGACTGGCCGACCGGGAGCAAGCGGTGGCTCTGGGCCTTTGCCGGCTGGGGTCTGCTCCTGGTGATCGACGGCGTGGGCACCTTCGTTCCTCCCGTCCTGGATCATTGGAAATTCACCAATGCGCTCGTGGCCCATGTGCACATCGCGATGGCAGGGATGGTCACCAGCTTCAATTTTCTTGCCCTCGTGGTACTGACTCAGCCCACCCAACTGCGGGGCCTGTTCGATGCACCAACCCCATTCTGGTGTTGGCAGGCCGGGACCCTGGTCCATGCCCTTGCCTTGCTGGCAGCCGGAACGCTTGAAGCGCTCCATCCCGGCTGGCTGTTCACCGGCCACCCCGTCATGAACCTGCTCTATACGATTCGTTTCGCGGCCGGACTCTTGATGGCCACAGCGTCCATCCAATGGTTCTGGCTGGCCCACAAACAAAAGGAACTTCTTCATGAAAAAGATTGATCGCATTGCTACCGTGTATGCCCTGCTTGCCGGAGCCTGTGACGGGCTCACCGGACTGATGCTTCTGGCCGCCCCCGTCTTCACCCTGAAGCTGATGGGGATCGCAACCGTGCCCACGGAACCCGTCTATATGCAGTGGATCGGAGCCTTTGTGTTCAGTGTCGGCTCTTCTTATTTCCTTCCCTTTCTATCGTCCGCCCCAACCACCCGGCAGAGGCGGGCAATCGGCGTCCTTGAGTTCACCGCCTATATCCGGTTGGTGATTGCAGCCTTCACCGCCGTCGCCATTCTGCGCGGTCTTCTCGACCCCGCATGGATCGCGGTAACCCTGACCGACCTGATTCTCGCCAGCGTTCAAATCACCCTCCTCAAACTAGGCGCATTCCAGGCCGGAGAAAAATGAGGCAAATCGGTCAGGATTCGACAAGAAGCATCGCGGGCGTCTCGGCCGTCGCCGCGACCTATGTCTATTTTCTGCTCTATGCCCAGTTCGGCTTTGTCTCCTACCTGAAGATCTTTTTCCCTGACCCTGTCTATACCGAAAAAAGCATGGGCTTCATGGGGATGGGGGGGATTCTGTTCAGCATTCTGGCGGCGATCCTTCTGAAGAACCGATCGACACGAAGCATGCTGATTTTTTCATTTGCAGGCTGTGCCGCATCAGCCCTGCTCACCCTTGTCCAACCTTCCGCTCCGTTGCTGTATGTCTCCGCATTGTTGATCGGCAGCTTCACCGGAATGTTAACGGTAACCCTGGCATCAGGTCTCCGGGACTGGATAACCGGCCCACATTTTGGACTCCAAGTGGGTATCGGTACAGGCCTGGCTTATCTCCTTTGCAACATACCCGCCGTGTTCGATGCGTCCCCCTTCACCCAAACCATATTCTCCGCGGTGATTTGCCTGATCGGCATGACGGCTGTCCTCACCACATCGGCCCGGAAGGGTCAAGACCCCACTGGGATCCCCACCCTCCCATCATCAGAATTCCGGGGGATTGGGTTGACGGCCATTGTTTTGATTTTCCTCGCCCTTGTCTGGCTTGATTCAACCGCGTTTGCCACCATCCAGCTCAATGAATCCCTACGCGCCCATACCTGGGGATCCCCAAGCCGAAAACTCATGCTCGGCCTTTTTCACGCTTCAGCGGCAATTCTTGCCGGTTGGTTCATTGACCGGCGAAGCATGAGAGGCTTGCTCGCAGTAACCTTTGCCCTGTTTGCCCTGTCTTTTACCCTGCTTCAAAGCAACGGAATCATCCCATGGCTAGCCGGCCCCCTCTATGCCATCGGCATCTCGATCTACTCAACCTGCCTGGTTGCGTTTCCATCTCTTCACCCCGAACGCCCGGGACTGGTTCCCATCCGCTGGCGAGCCGCCATCCTCTATGCAGTGGCTGGCTGGTTCGGCTCCGGACTCGGCGTCGGCCTTGCCCAGCACCTCCACAGCATTCCGGGAACCCTGCTCCTCGGAGCCGGACTACTGGTTGCCACCGGGCTATGGCTTCCGCAAACCCCGGCACGACGGAGGATCAGTACACGCTATTGGCCACTTCTCCTCACTGGTATCGCCGGATGTGTGTACTTCACCCTCACCCCGAACCCCGGCATCGCTCCAACCGCCGAACCCTCGGTGGCCTTGGGACGCGAGGTCTATAAGCAGGAAGGCTGCATCAACTGCCACTCCCAATACCTCCGCCCCAATCACCCCCGCGACCTGCTTTTGTGGGGTCCCTACCGCGCCATCGACCGGGATGAACGCCCCCCCATGGTGGGTAACCGACGGCAGGGGCCAGACCTCATGAATGCCGGGCTCCGGCGCACCGCCCTCTGGCACCGCCAACACTTGATCGACCCATCTTCCCTCTCCCCCGGCTCCAAAATGCCCTCCTACGCATACCTCTTCGATCAAGACGACCCCCGGGGGCCATCCCTTGTCCTCTACCTCAGTTCCCTCGGCCTAGCCGGAGCGGAAGCGCGAATGCACACAATCGAAACCTGGACCCCGGAGCCCGACCGAAACAACCCCTCCTACGACAATGGAAAAAGAATCTTTCAGCGCTTCTGTAGCCCCTGTCATGGCTATGCAGGAAATGGCGATGGCCCCCTCGCCCATCTGTTTGATCGACCGGCCATGAAGTTAACCAAGGGAGCCTTCTTCTATGTTCCATCTGGCCTTGATGAGCAGTCCGAGACCATCGCCCTCGCCCGAATAGTGAAGTTTGGACTGCCCGGACTCAACATGCCCGGCCATGAAGTTTTTAATGATCAGGAGATTGTGGATGTAGTAACCTATGTCCGACAATTGGCCCAAACAGGGTCGGATTCACCATGACGCATCAGACACAGTCTCGTTTCAAGACCATGCCAACCTCTTGCTTCATTGCCCTATCCCTCCTGATTGTCATGGCCGCCTGGCTGCTTGGCTGGTTCGGGAAAAGACAGGACTGGACAGTCACCACCGGATGGAATGCGATCCCCGCCGAATACCGACCGGAACCCAGCAAAGCCATGTCAGACGAACCGTGGATTCGATGGCTCGGTCACTCCGGGTTTGTTATCCGTTGGCATGGGGAAACCCTCCTGCTGGACCCCAACCTCAGCGACCATTGCACCATATCCAAACGGATCATGAATTTCCCGCCCGATCTCACGCCCCTTGGTCCGGCCCATGCCCTCATCAGTCATGCCCACTTTGATCACCTCAACCAGGACACCCTGGTCGGACTCCCGGAGTTGACCACCATCCTGATCCCCTCCGGTAGCGAGATTTTCCTCGATCGGATCGACACCAACGCCACCCACATACGTCCTGTCGTCGAGGGGACTTCCTACCAACTGGGAGAGCTGCGCATCACCCCGGTAGCGGCTGCCCACAATGGGAATCGTTTTCATCCCCTGCGCAGCCAGTTTGATGCGGTCGGCTATATGATTCAGAGCCCGCAAGGCACCACCCTCTACTATGCCGGCGACACCGCCTACGCCAACCCCTGGTCTGTCCTGCGGGAAACCTATCACCCCGACATCGCCATTCTCCCCATCGGTGCCTACGCCCCGCGTATTCCCCTGAAGTTTCATCACATCAATCCCGAAGAAGCCGTCAAAGCCGCCACCGAGCTTGGGGTGCGCAAAGTGATCCCCTGCCACTTCGGAACCTTCACCCTGTCCTTTGACCGGCCCTCGGCGGCTCTGCCACGGTTTGCCCGCGCGATCCAGGGGACACCGCTGCGCTGGGAGATGCCATCACTTCTTCAAGCCGGGGATCTGAAGACCCTGGAACAGGATATCGCCCGGGACAGACAGAAAAAGCACGACCATGAAACGTAGCCACTGGTTTTATCGTGTTGCCCGGTTCTCGGTAGACCGCCCCTGGCTGGTGTTTACCATCGCCTGCCTGCTCGCGATTCTCTCCTTCAGCGCCACCGCAGTCCATCTGCGCCTCAAAACATCCAACCTCGATCTTGTTGATCCTGATCTGCCCGCGATCAAACGATTCCTCGACTTTGCCAACGAATTCGGAACCCCGAATGTACTGGTGGTGGTCCTCGAGGGAGAGGATACAGCGGCCATGAAAAGGGCGGTCGATGAACTCGGGCCCGCACTGCGCCTCGTGCCCGGTGTACGCGCGGTAACCGACAAGATCCCCCTACCCTCCGAACGGCTCGACCGGGCCGGAGTGAACCCCTACTTCACCTCCCGCGACCTTGGCATGTTCATGCTGTTTATCCAGCCCGAGGATGCCCGATCCCAGGCCGAAACCATTTCCCCCCTATTGGACCAAGTCCGGCTCGTTCTCGCGGAAAAACTGCAGGACGCTCCGAATCTCCGGGCCGGGTTGACCGGCATTCCCCAGTACGCCATCGACGATCGCGATGTCATCCAGCAGGATATCAGCACCCTGTCCCTGTTCTCCTTCCTGCTCATCGGGGTCATTTTTGTGACCGCCTTTGCCGCCATGCGCAGGCCCCTGATGGCCATGGTGACCCTCGGCTTTTCGGTCATCCTGCTCCTCGGCGTGATCACCCTCTACCCCGGCCACCTCACCCTCCTCTCCGCCTTCTTTGCCTCGATCCTGTTCGGCCTCGGTATCGACTACGGCATCCACATCATTAACCGTACCGAAGAGTTCATGAACGAAGGCATGACCGAACAGGATGCCCTCCCGCTCAGCATTTCCAAACTCGCACCCGAGCTCACCACCGGCGGCATCACCACCTCCGTGATTTTTTTCTCCATGCTCGCCTGCGGATTTCGGGGCTTTGCCGAACTCGGGCTGATCGCCGGGATCGGGATGATCCTGTGCCTGTTTCTGATGATCTCCCTCTTCCCCGCCCTGCTCACCCTGATCCCCCATCGTCAGAACCGGACGATCAGTACCCGGGAAAGCCGGGTCGGCCGACTCTTGATGGCCCTGCAATATCCCGGCATCACCGCAGCCCTTGCCATCGCCGCAGTGGCACTCAGTCTCCTGGGCAGCCCCGGCTTCGATGGGAACTACACCGACCTGCAGCCCAAAGACTCCGAGGCGGTTCGCCTCGAACGGGAGATGGTGACCCGCTCCGATCTGTCCCCCCAGTTTGCCGTGTTCACCACCGACACCAAAGCCGCCGCGATCGACCTCGCCGATCAACTGCTCGATGAAGACACCGTCGGCGAAGTCCGGTCCATCGCCGACCTGGAGATGCTCGCTCCGGTGGATGGCCCGGATGCCGCGTGGCCGGACGAATTCCTCCAGCGCTTTGTCAGTCCATCCGGCCGGTATGCAGTCTATGCCTATCCCTCCGGCGACGTCTGGAATCCGATCGAACAGGAAGCCTTTGTCACCAGTATGCAAGCCATCGACCCCGCCGTCACCGGTATGCCGGTATTGGGAAGATTCATGACCGACCTGTCCAACCGCGCCCTGATCATCACCGGGGTCGTGGGCGGGATCCTCATGTTCCTCTGCGTCTGGGCCAACTACCGCCGCCTGCTGCCCTCGCTCCTCGCCATCCTGCCCACCCTGTTTACCGTGGCGGGAATGCATGGGGTCATGAAACTCCTGCACATTCCCTTCAATCCAATCAATATCATGGCCCTCCCGGTGATTCTCGGGATCGCCGTCGACGACGGCGTACACATGGTCCATCGGTTCATCCAGGAAAAAGGCGACCTCCAGCGCACCCTCTCCGGATCCGGCCGCAGTGTCGTCCTCACCTCCCTCACCACCATCGCCGCCTTCGGCAGCCTCATTTTCACCCGCCACCAGGGGCTCGCCTCCTTCGCCCTCCTCCTCGTCATTGGCGTCGCCATGGCCCTGATGCTCTCCGTCCTCCTCCTCCCCCGGCTCCTGATCCTCGCCCGGAAACACCTCGTGCGCTGACCTCTGTCCCCATCCCATTCACGGATCGACAATGTGGCACGGCCAGCTTGGCCGTGGCCTGGTGATTCGGTCGAAAGTGTTCAGGTCCACCACAGAGGCCGCAGAGAGCCACCGAGAATTGGAATCAGGAGTTACACCCCAGCGTGGGCCTCCCCGCCCTCGTTGTGTCTATGACGAGGTCTATCGAGTCAATATCCGGAAGACGCGCTGCCTTTTGTTCCCCCCTTCTTTTTGCCCTGAATGGGAGGCGAAAAGTTTGCCGGGGCCGAATAATTGCCCTTGATTCCGCTTAATCGACTTCATCGACAAGTTGCTCATCAGGAACGCGTAGGCAGTTCGATTGAGTATATCCGGGTAGGCGTGGCGACGAAGTGCGGTTCAGTGTTTGTTCGCTTGTTGGGCGGAATATATTTGTCAGTCTCCATCCCACGCCACCCCGCGAATACCCAATCTCAATCATGATCCTGCTCCTAATCGTAATCGCTGATGACAATATAATTGTCAGTCCCTATCCCATTATCAAGACTGCCAGGAGTCTGACGGCAAAACTCAAGCTCAAGAAAAAGTTCCATTGGAAGATGCTACCCCCCCCAAAAAATAGCATCACACCTAACCAACACCCTTGCTTGGATACCCTGGTCTAAAATGACTTGCTTACGTCGATGAGAAGATCAGCGCGGCGGAGCCCCCTGCATGCGAACCCAACCCAATCCTCATCCGTGCGATCCGCAAGATCCGTGGGCATTCAGACCAACACAACCCACACACCTATTGGCAGCGCCGCGATTCGTGATTTTCGTGCTATTCGTGGGCAGAATAAATTTGTCTGTCCCCATCCCAATCGCCTTGTATTCCTTGAGTCCGACCCCGAAAACACCTGGCTTAACGGACCGAAAAGCGCTCCAACGCATCCCGTAGCTTTTCTTCAACCCGGTCTCGCAAAACCCGCGGTGAAATGACCTGAACATCCGGTTGCCATGACAAAATCCACCGAACCAATTCCTTCCATCCCCGGGTTTCAAAACATAGTTCCAGAGAACCATCGCGAAAATGCTGAATTCTCTGTGTGCAATGCCATACCCGGGACCCGATATATGCCGCCACCTTTGGCGAAAATCTCAGCCGAACCCGATGAAGCTTCTCCCCGCCGGTAATTCCGAACGCCTGCTCAAAATAGCGCACCGGTGACCAGTCCTCAGGCACCGGGATCTCTCCCTCCCCCGGAGTCATGGAAAGAACTCGCGACAGGGCGAACATCGTTGCCCCATCTCGATCCCCGCGAAAGACCACCAGATACCAGTCTCCATGATAAGCCACCAGATGGACCGGACGCAGCGCATAGGTCTTTTCCGTTCCATCAAATTTCCGATAACGAATATTCAGAACCTCACGACGATCCACCGCCTCCGCAGCTCTCATCCATCGTTTCTGGTCAACCGGAACATAGTCTTCCCCCACCACATGCAGGTGATCGGTCAGCGCAGCCACCTCCAGGGTCACCGAGCCCTCAATTGACTCCCCGATCTTCTCAAATAGTGAAGTGAATTCCACATCCAAGGGGGTCCCCCGAAAAGGCTCCAGCATCCGCTGGGCAATCGAAAACGCAAAAACCTCTCGACGGGTCAATCGTAATGGCGGCAGCCGCCATTCCGCATCGGTCAGGTAAAAGCCCCTCTGTGAGGCGTCATACGCTACCGGTGCGCCCTCGTCATCCCGCAACGTATCCAGATCCCGCCAGCAGGACTGGCGCGACACCCCGAACTCCCGCTGGAAGTCGGTGGCGTTCCGCAGTCGCCCCTCCGCCATCCCTTCCCGGATCATCTCTACCATCCGCCGTAGACGGCTCTGTTGCGTACGCACAATTTTTTTCATTCTTTGTGTACCTGTAAACCCGGATGTTACAGGTCGTTTGCTAACATGGCAACATACCTTGGAAAACCGGAGACATAGCCATGATCGCTCAATCCCATCATACGGCCAATCAACACAAGTTAAGCGCCCACCAGCATCCGCGATCCAGAACCCAGTATCCAAAACCCGGAAAACAGCATCCGAGCTCCACGCCTAATCCACCATCCACCATCCACCATGCCTCATCCCCCCGCCTTCTCGACCTCGTACGCGACACTCTCCGCGTCCATCGATACGCCTATTCCACCGAGAAAACCTACGTGGATTGGATCCGTCGATTTATTCTCTTTCACAACAAACGCCACCCCCTCGCCATGGGACCGACCGAGATCAACGCCTTCCTGACCCACCTCGCCGTACAGGGCAATGTCGCCGCCTCTACGCAAAACCAGGCGTTGTGCGCAATCATCTTCCTCTACAAAAAAGTGCTCGATATCGACATCGAGGGACTCGACTACGACTGGTCAAAAAAGCCACCCAACCTCCCGGTCGTTCTTAGCGTAGAGGAAGCCATCGACCTCCTCTCCCGAATGACCGGGGTTCAGCGACTCCTCGCTCACCTCATGTATGGCACCGGTATGCGCATCAGCGAGGCCCTGCGCCTTCGCGTCAAGGACATCGACTTCGAGCAGAACCAGATCGTCATCCGCGACAGCAAAGGCAAGAAAGACAGGGCAGCCGTCCTCCCCCAGATCCTCCTGCCCGACCTCCAGGAACAAATAGCCCATGCCAAACGCCTCCACGATAAGGATCTTGCCGAAGGCTACGGCTCGGTCGAACTCCCCTTTGCCCTCGAGCGAAAATACCCCCGCGCTCCCTGGGCCTGGCACTGGCAGTACGTGTTTCCCTCCCACAAACTGTCCACAGATCCCCGCTCCGGGATCATACGCCGCCACCACCTCTATCCCAACATCCTCCAACGAGCCATCCGCAAGGCTGCCGCCGAAGCCGGAATCGACAAACATGTGAAGTCCCATACCCTCCGTCACTCCTTTGCAACCCACATGATCCAGGCAGGGATCGATATCCGCACCGTTCAGGACATGCTCGGTCACGAAGACCTCAATACCACCATGATCTACACCCATGTAGTCAAAAATGGCCCCTACGGGGTGGCCAGCCCCATCGACCGCATCGCCGACCGGCTAAGACCCTCTCCCCCCACTTCCGTGGAGCCGATATCAACCCCCGCTCGCCTCATCAGGGCGGGCCGCGAGGTTATCTCGCGAATCGTCCGGTGCTTTGCTATCCCTGTGATCTATCGCAAAGTCCTCCACAAAGCGCTCATACCTGCACCGTGAAACGCCGCTACCATTCCGGATCCGTGCCGCTATTGCCGCGAAGCTGCCCCCTTGCTGCCGCAGGCCCCGCACTCCCCCTGCAAGGCCCCTGGCCCGACTGGCCCGCT
>JACKPT010000015.1 GCA_024233345.1 Verrucomicrobiota bacterium | reverse complement strand
TCATCCTGCTTCATCAGCACGGCATCCGGTCCGCACACTGCGTAGGCATATTGGCCGGGAGCCCGTTGAAATAAGACATGGCACTGTCCGAGACTGTCCACCTTGATAATCGGGGGCTTGCGACGGTTGAGCATGCGGCCCAGGTTGACCACACCGTAGCAGAGAGACTGTTCTTCATCATCAACCCGGACCAGGAGCTGATCGCCCCGTGCACGGTTGATCGTGATAAGCATATAGGTCCGGGAACCCAAGCCGTCGGCGAGGGGAACCTTGGCTCGCTTCAACTCCACCCCGGGAATGATATCAAAGAAACGCTTCGGTGAAGCAAAGGAGGAATCCCCCCACTCCGCCTTGGCGGTTACCGAATATTCGCCCCGGGCGGTCAGGTCATACATGCGCTGAAGGGAGGCTTGGATCACAACCGACGTATAGGCAGGCAGGGTGTCGGGAGCAGTCAGTCCCTTCCGTGACATGCGTGAGAGGGCGTTGCCATACACATCAGTCATGTCCATCCGGATTTGAATCGCGCCAGACTGGCTGCCGAGGGGAATATCCGTGCCGGTGTCATTGATCAGGGTAACCGAAGCAACCACAGGCTCAAAGGGGACATAAACCTCATGCGGCAGTTCACAAGCCACCCGAATCTGGCCGAGGGCGGTGCACGCACCGGACAGAAGCACTCCGACGATCAGGTATCGACTCACCGGCCAACCGCCAATCTTGCCGCCAAACGCGCGGGCAAACCGGCATCGGTAATGCGCTTCTGAGCCTTCTCGATGTCATATTTGACCCGGCGCAGCTCCACCAATTCATTGTCCATGTCAAAGATCACATAGGCGGCCCGGGGATCGCCATCGCGGGGCTGGCCCACGCTGCCCACGTTGATAAAATACTTTTTCCCCAGACCGATCCGGATCTTCTGATACAGGCCATAACGGATGATATCCGTCTTTTCAAACGCGAGTGGAACGTGGGTGTGGCCATAGAAACAAACACTGGAGGTCTGGTAGGTGAAGTTGGCGTCCGCCTCGAGCTTGTCGAAGACGTAGCCCCAGGCTTCAGGGGTGTCGAGGGTACTGTGAACCATGGTAAAGGACTCGACCCGGGCGACAAACCGGAGGCTGCGGAGCCAGTTCCGCTGCTCCTCATCCAATTGCTTGCGGGTCCATGCCACCACGTCAGCGGCAAGGGGGTGAAAATTATCGAGGCTTTCGTCATGGGAACAATAATGATCATGATTGCCCCGCACACAGACGCAATTGAGACCCTGGACAATCCGCAGGCACTCGACCGGAGCCGCGTTATACCCGACCACATCGCCAACACAGGCAAAGTGGGTTACCTGCTGCTCGCGGGCATCCTCGAGGACAGTCTGGAGGGCATCAATATTCGCATGAATGTCCCCGATGATGGCGTATTTCATGATCAGTGATTAGGGGTCGAGCGCAGGGTCAGGAATACTTGATCGTGAACCCGGAAAATTCACCGGTGGCATTGGACCAGTTCAAATCCTCTTTGACGACATACCGATAGATATGGGCAGCCCTGATTTGTTCGAGAAACTTCAACAGATCTTCCTCCAGTGCTTCCGCCACCACCCGTACCGAACCGTCCATGGTGTTCATCACATAACCGGTCAATTCAAAATCCCGGGCCACCTCCACGGTGGTAAACCGGAATCCGACGCCTTGAACATGTCCATGGAACAGCGCATTCATACGTCGTTTCTGGGGTTGTTCGTTTTGTATTTTTCCCGAGCTCAATGGTTCACCTTGTTCTTGAGAGTAAATGTGCGGTACATCATGGGGCAGCCTGCCTGCATTGACAAGTCAGAAGCCAGAAGACCAGGTAAACCGCCCGAGGACGCTGTTGCCCCTAAGGGTTCACAGGGCTGCTGCGGGCGCTGGTCAGGACTTCATCAAGGCATCGAGGCGGGTGAGATCCCCAATCGATCGCACCCGTTCCGGAAAGAGATCCACCGGAGCGACCTTGACCTCGGCTTTGACGAGCCCAATCAGGTCCATCGGGCTTTTCAGTCTTTTCTTCTTCGTTTTTGCGGCCTTGATGGCCTTGTTCAGATATTCCAGCGAAAAGGCATACGGTGCGGTCACCCGCATCAGGGAGGAGGCATCCCCGATGGATTCGAGGACCCGGTTCTTACCTAGTGTGGCCACGGCGTCCTGCAAGGAAGATCCGACCAGCGCAACCCCGGACTTCTTGGACGCTTTGATGACATCACTCATCATCTGCGCGGTCACGAAGGGGATCGCCACCTCATGCACCAGAACGGTATTCACCTGATCATCGAGATACTCCATCCCCTGATTCAGGGCGGTGGCATAGGTTGCTCCACCGGGGACGATTTTTCGGATCTTGTGGCATCCGAACAACTGGGCCTGAGCCTGGACCTGTTCCAGTCGATCACGGGGGGCGACCACGATGTAGCCTTCCAGATCGGGACAGTCCTCACAGGCCCGCAGGCTGTAAGAAAGAATAGGACGGCTGTTCAGATTGAGGAAACCGGCGACTGCCGATTGCTCGAACTCTTCGTCAGAACCACTCGCTAACAGGATCCCCCATGCGATTGTCATAACGGCCTCATCTCTGTAACATCGTTTCGGTTGAGCATTCTCCGGCGTGGCCCTTCACCTGCTAACCATCTGATTATCAGCCGATTAAGATGACCATGAACCCACCGTTTGGTCAAGATGAAAGTGGCGTTTGGAAAAAATTGATCCACCGGGAAGCTGCATGGCCCATCGCAGATGGGCAAAACCGCGATGTCAATCACGTTAACGCATAATATTCAACGACTTGCTATTTTCGGCGTCTTGGCAGAGGCGATTCGTTCCATGATCAGCTCAGCGGTGGTCTCATACGCCGATTTGTCTCCGATGGTTTGCCCCAGCTCGGCGGGTTCGATTGGCGGACCGTACGAAACGACAATCTTGTAGGGACGAATCCATCGGTGCTTCTTTGAATAGGCCTGGAAGGAGCCATCGATGTAGGCGGGAACCACGGGAACACCCGCTTTCACGACCAGGAATCCAATGCCCGCCTTGGGGCTTTGGAGGTTGCCATCGAGTGTTCGGGTACCCTCCGGGAATAGTCCGAGGCTCCCGCCCTCTTTCAGGAGCTTGAGCGCGGATTTGAGAGCCCCCACATCGCCCCGGTTGCGGTCGATTGGAATCACCCCCATCCACCGCATCGCCACCTTGACCGGGCGAAGTTTCATCAGGGTATCGCGGGCCATGTAGTGAATCGTACGCCCGCGAAGGGCACAGCCAATGGCGGGAGGATCCAGAAAGCTCGCGTGATTGGCGACCAGAATGAAGGGGCCGGACGATGGAATATGCTCCAGACCACGAAACTCAATTCGGTGATAAAGACGAAAGTACCCGAGCATCAGCCTCCGCACCACCCGGTAAAACGGGTTGGGGCGATCCGCAGAACTGCTCATGCCGCAGTTCCTTCCAGCCGGTGAATGTCGGCAAGAATGATATCCACCACCTCTTCGGCGGTCATTGCAGTGGAATCGATGACCTTGGCTCCGAGGGCAATTTGCAACGGGGCCGCGGTTCTGGTCGTGTCTTTACGATCCCGGCGCTTCAGTGAAGCATACACCGCCTCGACATTCTGATAGCCGGAATCGTCGGCCAGCTCACTGAACCGGCGCCGGGCCCGCTCTTCCGGATCCGCATCCAGGTAGTATTTGTAGGGCGTATCCGGAAAGACCACCGTGCCGATATCCCGTCCCTCCATCGCGACGCTGCCAAACCGCGCGGTATCACGCAGCATGGACACCACAAACGCCCGGACTTCGGGAACGGCGGCGATATCGCTGACATGCTCCTGAACCGGTTGGGAACGAATCTGGTCCCCGGGTTCCTCGTTATCGATGGAAAACATTACCGATTTATCCTGAATGTGGCTGGTCATCTCCATCCGGTTGATCAGGGCGATCACCTGCTCGGCATCGGCGGTATCCAACCCATCGCGCAGAGCCTTCCAGGTAATCCCCCGATAAAAGGATCCCGAATCGACATACAGGCATCCCAATTTCTGTGCGGTCATTCGGGTGACCGTGGATTTACCCGAAGCCGAGGGGCCATCGATCGCGATCACTCTCGCTGCCTTATCCGACATGGCCACCCAGCGCCTCCATATGACTCCAGAATTCAGGATAAGAAGTATCCACGCAGGCGATATTGTGGATCACCACCGGTTCCTTGGCAAACAAGGCAAGAACCGCCATCGACATGGCAATCCGGTGGTCCCCATAACTTCTGAGCCCGGCTTGGGGAATCAGCTCCCCGGGTGGCTCGATGATCATGCCATCCGGCTTCTCCTCGATCTTCACCCCCATTTTGACCAGATTCTCCGCCATGCACTGAATCCGGTCCGATTCCTTGACCCGGAGTTCGGCGGCATCCCGAATTTCGGTCCTGCCGCTGGCCAAAGCCCCCAGCACCGCCACGATGGGCAGTTCATCGATGAGATTGGGAATTTCATCCCCCTCCACCGTCACCCCGGTCAATTCGGCTCCGGTCACGGTGATATCGCCGGCTTCCTCCACCAGGTCATCTTCCCGGGATGAGGAAATGGATACGGTTGCCCCGGCCCGTTTCAATACGTCCAGCAATGCCGTGCGGCGCGGATTCAAACCGACATTGCGAATGGTCACGGTTTGTCCGGGCCGGGCTGCAGCAGCAACCAGCCAGAAGGCAGCCGAGGAAAAGTCGCCGGGGATTGCAAAGGTTCTGGCGTCCAGGCTCGGACCTTTTGGCCCCAACCCGTCCATGTGAAGCTGGAGCCCCCGCACATCCACAGGAATTCCCATGGTCTTGAACAGCCGTTCGGTATGGTCGCGGGTTTGGGCAGGCTCGGTGATAATCATTTTGCCTTCGGCATAGAGACCGGCCAGCAAAAGACAGGACTTCACCTGCGCGGATGCCATCGGAAGCAGGTAGTCAATTGCCTTGAGGTGCCCGCCCTGAATGCGGATGGGGGCGGTTTCCTTCTCGCCGGTCAGGGTGACTTTGGCCCCCATCTTCTCCAGCGGCTCCTTGATGCGCTTCATCGGGCGGTTGCGCAGAGACTCATCGCCGGTCAGCTCCACATCCAGGGATTGTCCGGCAAGAAGGCCGGACAACAGCCGGATGGTGGTCCCGGAGTTTCCGACATCCAACATACCGGCCGGTTGCATCATCCGCCCCCCGTTGCCCTCGATTTGCAATTCCCCGGTTTCCAGGGCATAGGTGCGGGCGCCCAGCGCTTCCATCGCCCGCAAAGTGCTGATGCAATCTTCGCTTTGCAGATAGTTTTTGACCACCGAGATGCCGGAAGCAAGACCGGCGATCATTCCCACCCGGTGGGAGATGCTCTTGTCCCCCGGTACGGAGATGCTGCCGGCAATCCCTTCCGCCGGATGTACAATGCAGGACACAGGTACCCCGGGAAGGGTTCCGGGCTTACGTTTGGCGCTAGGTTCTGTCATAAAAGGATATCCTGACGGGCTTGTTTCCCGCGTTCGAGCACTTGTTGTATACCATCCGCGTCCTGCTTGTCCAACCGTTCGATCAGATCCTCCAGTGCAGACGAGAAGGCCGTGAGTTCCTGGCGCACAGAATCCCGGTTGCTCATCAGGATATCGTGCCAGATTTCCGGGGACCCATCGGCGAGGCGGGTTGCATCCCGGTAACCGGTACCGCAGAAGGGACCGAGGTGGTCCTCCGGGACACGCCCCACCACGGTGGCAAGCAGACTGGCGATCATGTGGGGAAGATGGCTGGTTCGGGCCAGTAAACGGTCGTGCTGCTCCGGGGTGGTGACATGCACCTGTGACCCCACAAGCTGCCAGAACCGGGTCAGGGCGGCAATTCGGGGTGGCGGACTGGTGGGATCAGGCGTCACCACCACGACCGCATCCTGATAGAGATTGTCGCGGGCAGCATCGATGCCGGTTTTCTCCGACCCGCAGATCGGGTGGCTGCCGATAAAGTCAGCCGACCGGCCGGCGAGCAAAGGTTCCAACGCGTCACGAAGCTGTTGCTTGGTGCTGCCGACATCGGTTAACAGCGCCCCGGGCTTCAGGGCATCCAGGCTATCCGCTACCAAGCCGGGAATGCGAAGGATCGGCGCGCAATAGATCACCAGGTCAGCCTCCCGGACCGCATCCACGAGGGAATCATGCATCACATCAACCGCCCCCCGGGACACCGCGGCAGCCGCCGTCTCCGGTGAACGGGTCCAGCCATGAACGGCAAAGGCGCCCCGTTTCTTCAAGGCGAGACCCAGGGATCCCCCCATCAGACCCAACCCTATGATGGCGACTGTTCTCATGATGATCTCAAACTCCGCCCCACCGCCTCGGCAATCTTTGCGGTTCGGAGAATCATGTCAGCAAACTGGTCATGGTCAAGCGTCTGTGCGCCATCCGAGATGGCGGTGGACGGGCTGGGATGAATCTCCACCAGCAACATATCCGCTCCGGCCGCCACCGCCGCGCCGGCCATCGGGATGACCAGGTCACGGCTACCAGTGCCATGACTGGGGTCCACCGCCACCGGCAGGTGGGTCCACTGCTTCAACAGGGGCACCGCGTTCAGATCGAGGGTGTTCCGGGTGGCCCGCTCATAGGTGCGGATACCCCGCTCACACAGGATCACCTGCTCATTGCCCTGGCTCATGATGTATTCCGCGCTCATCAACAACTCTTCAATCGTGCCGGCAATCCCCCGCTTCAACAGCACTGGGGTCCGGGTCCGCCCCACCGCCTTGAGCAGAGAATAATTCTGGGCGTTGCGGGCCCCGATTTGAATGATGTCCGCGGTTTCCGCGACCAGTTCCACATCGCGGGTATCCATGACCTCGGTCACAAACCGCAGCCCGAAAGCGTCCCGGATTTCGCGCAGGATTCGAACCCCCTCCACACCCAGCCCCTGAAAGGAATAGGGGGAAGTCCGGGGTTTGAAGGCTCCGGCCCGCATCAGCCCCACCCCATGCGTCTTCAGGGTTCGTGCGATCTGCCGCATGATCTCGCGGGGCTCCACCGAGCAGGGGCCCGCCACCAGCACCACCTCTTTCCCACCGATCAACACCGGGTCATGCCCCGGTAATGCGGGCAAGGAAATCACCGTTGATTCGGGATGATAATCCCGGCTGGCCAGCTTGTAGGGCTTCTCCGTCATCGGGCAACCTGTACCTGGTCATGAACCGCACGCATCGCGGCCAGCAACCGATCATTTTCCTCCGGCGTGCCGATGGTGATCCGGATGTGGTCGGGCAGTCCGTAGCCCGACACCGGACGCACAATCACCTTCCGCTTTTGAAGTTCTTCAAACCAAAGCCGCCCCTGCCCGGTTTCTACCAGGATAAAATTGGCCGCCGAGGGCACACAGGCAAATCCCAAGGCTTCACAGGCCGAGGCAATCCGGTCCCGTTCCTGCCGGTTGACCTCCCGGGTGCGGGTCAGGTGCGCTTCATCGGAGATCGCCGCGAGTGCCGCAGCCTGGGCCAGGGAATTGACATTAAAGGGCTGCCGGACCCGGTTGAGCAAATCGATACCCTCTGCAGGGGCCATGGCATAACCGATGCGCAGCCCCGCCAACCCATAGCCCTTGGAAAAGGTGCGCAGGACAAACACCGACCGCTTGTCGCGGATCAGATGTTCCACCGCCAGTCTGTTTTCCGAGGGCAGGTAATCGATATAGGCCTCATCCAGCACAGCAATCACGGAATCCGGAAGCCGGTCGAGAAAGGAAGCCAATGCCTCCGCAGAAACCGCGGTGCCGGTTGGATTATTCGGGTTGGTGACAAAGACCAGACGGGTCGAAGGCTCAATCGCAGCGAGCATGGCCTCCAGGTCGTGCCCATAGTCGCAGGCCGGAACCGTGATGACCTGCGCGCGATACAGAGCCGCCACCAGCGGATAGACAATGAAGGCATACTGAGACATCACGATGGACGTGGTTTCGTCCAGATACACATGCCCCAGCAACGCGATGATTTCGTTGCTGCCATGGCCCAGAAACAATTCGTCAGAGCGGATGCCATGTTTCGCGGCCAGGGCTTCACGCAAGTCGTGATTGCCGCCATCCGGATAGCGGTGAATCGAGGCGGCATGGTGCCGAATCGCTTCCAACGCGCGGGGAGATGGGCCGAGCGGATTTTCATTGGAGGCCAGCTTGATGATGCTCGCGACATCCTCGATCCCCAACTCCCGGGCAACATCCTCGATGGGACGCCCCGGTTGATAGGTGTGCAACGAGGAAATCCATGGCTTGGCGTTGTGGGTGAGTGCGGTCATCTTGTCATCCTGAAATTGGTTATAGCTGGAGCAGGGCAATGTGATCAACCCACGGGCCCAGAGAGGAAACCAGGTGGGCGGATTCATCTCGCGAGGCAACCCGGGCCAGCAGCACCGGGGTGCCGGATGCATCATCGACGCCTCCCCACCATTCGGGAAGCGTTCCCAGCATGGTGGTAACCTGCTGCCAGGCCTCCGCCTCCAGGCGGGGCCGGATCACGGCAATGTGCACCTCCTTCAGGGCAACCTGGGGATCCATCCGCCGCATGAACAGAATCAATTCCTCCGCTTCGGTGATACCGCCGATCAGCATCGCCCGGCCGGCGAGGATTTCCCCCCACAGAGCGCCATCGGGATCTGCCATCGCGGCAGGCCACGCCGCATAATTTGCATTCCCGGCCTTCCAGGCTCCGATCAGCTCCGACTCATTTGCGTGCGTCAGCATCGTCGCATCCCGGCCCACATACCGTAAAACCGCCGCCGGGATGGCGGAATGATCCAGTACCAGAATCGAGGACATTCCCTCGAGGGCCAGGGAGGCAGTCATGATCGACCGGTAGATATCGGCGATCCGGTGGTTGGGAAGCGGTCCTCGATTCAACCCGCAGACCTTGTCAAGCACCTCCCGTTCCCGGGAAGGAACATACAAGTCACACCCCTTCTCCCGCTTGACCTCCCCGATCGCCTTGGCAATGGCTGCCCGCCGGTTCAGGAGCGCAACCAATTCGGCATCCAGCGCATCAATCTGCCGACGCAATGCGTCCAGCGAGGTCATCGTTAACGATCCTCCTCGTCGTCATCCTCATCCTCGTCATCATCAAATTCTTCATCATCATCGTCGTCGTCGAAGACTTCGTCCTCATCATCCTCTTCCTCGCCATCGACATCCCCGGACTGATCGGCGTCCTCGTCATCCGCATCGTCCGGCGCTTCCTGGAGAAGATCTTCTTCTCCGTCCCGGTCGGCGGCCTCTTCCTCGGAAGCCGCTGGGTCCTCCTCCGCGAACAGGTCCGGCTCATCCTCCACCGGGGCCGCCGGTCCGGCGGACGGATCCGAAACCACCTGGGCCTGATCCGAAGCGGCCTGGGCCTGATCACGGCGCCGCAGTTCTTCCACTCCCGGCAATTCGTCTACACTCTTCAGGCCAAAATACTCCAGAAATTTCTGGGTCGTGGCAAACAGCCAGGGCCGGCCGGGAAGCTCACTGCGGCCAACGACCTTCACCAATTGCATCTCCACCAGGTTCTTGACGATCTGATCGACGGCAACCCCCCGCACCGATTCGATTTCCGACCGGGTACAGGGCTGGCGATAAGCGATGATGGCAAGAGTTTCCAGCGCCGGCTTGGAGAGTCGATTGGCTTTTCCCTTGTCGAGAAGGGTGCGCAGCCAGATGCCACAGGCGGCATCATTCTGCAGGCGGTACCCATTGGCCACCTCCGCGATGTGCAAGCCGGTGCCCTGCCGGGTCAGCGATGCATCTAGTTCCGCCACCGCTGCGGCAATATCCGCCTCCTTGACCGCGGCAAAATCAGCCATCGGGCCTTCCTGATTCTTCGCAGTATCCTTCAGCACTTTGCGAATATCCGCCGCAGTCATGGGCTGGCGGTTCGCAAACAGCAAGGCTCCGATAATCTGCTTCAATTCGGGAATCACTTCAACCTCCGACATGATCACCATCCATCCTCCTCAAGCCTCCACCGCCTGTAACTCAATTTCCCCAAACTGGGCATTCTGCCGCACCGCAACCCGGCGCAACCGCATCAGTTCGAGAATCGCTAAAAATGTGCAGATCATTTCATGCCGGTGGGTCATGGTCCCAAACAGCGAGGACAACCGGGCCCGGCCCCTGGTTTTCATCAGATCCAGCAGGTAGTCCACCTTCTCCGCCACGGTAAACTGCTCATGAAACAATTCGGTCAGGCTCTCATCCTTGGCCTTCTTCAACGCTTCATTAAATGCAGAAATCAGATCAAAGATACTGACATCCTCCAGGGCGACGTCGGGCTCGGGGCCCAACTCCACATCCCCCATGCTTTCAGGAAGAAAAATGTTTTCCTGATGATACTCCAGATGTTGGAGGAAGGAGGCGGCATCCTTGAACTTTTTATATTCCACCAGTTGCTGGACTAGGTCCCACCGCGGATCCTCCTCGTCCTCTTCATCAATCGCCCGTTCCTCCACCGGGAGCAACATCCGGCTCTTGATCATCATCAGGGTCGCGGCCATGACCAGGAATTCACCGGCAATGTTCAGATCCAGCATTTGCATGACATCGATATACTGCATGTACTGGGTGGTGATCCGCTCGATCGGAATGTCATAGATATCCACTTCATCCCGCCGGATCAGGTAGAGCAGCAAATCAAGCGGCCCCTCGAACACATCGAGGCTGACCTTGTACTCGTCCTGGGGAACGCCCGACGTCATCGCAGCCCCACCGCATGTCGGGCCCGGTCCATCACGTCCAGGGCGGCTGCCCGGGCCTTGTTCGCTCCAGCGGCAAGCACCGCGTCCACATAGGCCGGATCGGCCGCAAGCGCTTCGCGCCTCTCCCGGAATGGTTGAAAATGGGCATCCACCAAATCCGCCAGTTCCTTCTTGGCCTGGCCATACCCCATGCCGCCGGCCCGGTAGCGTCCGGCCAGGTCGGCCCGCTGTTCCTCGGTGGCAAACAAACGGTACAGGGCAAACACATTGCAGGTGTCCGGATTTTTCGGGTCCTCGACCGGGGTACTGTCGGTCACAATCTTCATGATCTTCTTGCGGGTCGCTTTCGGATCGCCAAAGATTTCGATGGTGTTGTTGTAGGACTTCGACATCTTCTGCCCGTCCACACCCGGCACCAAGGCAACATCCTCCCGGATCGACGGCTCGGGAATGGTGAAGACCTCCCCATAGTGCTGATTAAATTTCAGGGCAAGGTCGCGGGTCACCTCCAGATGCTGCTTCTGGTCCCGGCCCACCGGCACCACGGTGGCACTGACAATCAGGATATCCGCAGCCATCAGGACCGGATAAGCAAACAGGCCATGAGTCGCGGGCAGCCCTTTCGCGGTTTTATCCTTGAAGGAGTGGCACCGCTCCAACAGACCCATCGGTGTGATCACCGACAGCATCCAGGCCAATTCCGTGACCTCCGGCAAGTCACTCTGCCGGTAAAACGCCGTGCGCTCCGGGTCCAAGCCGCAAGCCAGAAAATCGAGGGCGACATCCCGCGAATATTCCCGAACCAGAGCGGGATCGCGGGTCGAGGTCAGGGCATGGTAGTCGGCAATAAATAAAAAAGCCTCCCCCTGGCTCTGGAGCTCCAGCGCGGGCTTCATCATTCCGAAATAATTGCCGATATGCAGTTTGCCCGAGGGCTGAATTCCAGACAGGATTCTCATGGTACGTCCTTCTCAAAAGCGAATGGTTACGCTATAGCACTGGAGGTCATGGAGAAAAGGAGAAAAACGATTGAGATTGCCGCCGCCCTCGCCCCGATGGCCTGGGCCGGGCTGATTTTTGCCGCAAGCCACTCCCCCCGGGGCGCGGAACTACCCATGCTGGTTCCACATTTTGACAAGCTGGTCCATGCGGTGGTCTATGGCATCCTCAGCGGCTGCATTGCCCTCGCCCTGGTCATCCATACCGGCTGGTCGCCCAATCGGATCGCCTGGACGGCTCTTATCCTCGCCTCCCTGTATGGGGTTACCGATGAGTTTCACCAGTATTTCGTCCCCGGCCGTTCGACCGAGCTGCTCGACTGGGTCGCGGACACGACCGGTGCAAGCTGGGTGCTTCTCGCGGCCCGTACCCAGGCTTCGTGGTTTGCTTCGGTGAGTCAGCGGTATTCCAAGGATCAACCGACATGAAGGGATGGTTTATTACCGGGACCGACACCGGCATCGGCAAAACGCACGTGGCCGCCGGGTTGGTCTGTGCCCTCAAAAAGACAGGACACGCCGTCCTGCCCGCCAAACCAGTCCAGACCGGGTCCGAAGATGGGCGTTCCCCCGACCTGGATTGGGTCTGCGCGGTTTCCGGGATCCAATTGACGCCGGAGGAATACCGACTGCTTGCCCCAGCCTGCCTGCGACTCGCTGCCTCCCCCCACCTGGCCGCCAAACTTGAGGGAACGGTCCTGGGCGTCGAACAACTCACCGTTTCGCTACGACAGGCCGCACAGGAAACCGAGTGGCTGGTGGTCGAAGGCGCGGGGGGAATCCGGGTCCCCCTCAATGATCAGGAGGACATGATCACCCTGATGAAGGCCCTGGGGCTGCCGGTCATCGTGGTAACCCGGCCCGGTCTGGGCACCTTGAATCACACCCGGCTGACCCTGGATGCCCTGCGTGAGGCCGGCCTTGTACTCGCCGCCGTGGTGATCACCCCCTGGCCCAAGGCGCCCTCGATCATCGAAAGCGACAACCGGGAACAAATCTCCACCCTGGCCCATCCCCGGCCTTGCCTTGTACTGAAAAACATGAATAGCTCTACGGACTCCGCATGGGCGGAAGAAGGAATGAAACTGTATGAAGCTCTTTGTTGATTTACTGCCGGTGATCCTGTTTTTTGCCGCCTACAAAGTCCGGGACATCTATTTTGCCACGCTGGTCCTGATGGTGGCCTGTGTGGCCCAGGCTCTCGTGCTCTATGTGTGGAAAAAGAAACTGGAGCGCAGCACCCTGCTCACCCTGCTCGCGGTGATGATTTTCGGCGGTATGACTCTGGCCCTGCACGATCCGGTATTCATCAAGTGGAAACCCACCCTGGTGAACTGGATCCTGGCCCTCGGATTCGCCCTCGCGCCGTTTTTTCGCGAAAAGTCCCTGGTCCAGGCAATGTTTGAGAAGCATATGGACATGCCCCAACACACCTGGCGCAAGCTCAACCTGGCTTGGGTGATCTTTTTCCTGATTTCCGGAATCGCCAACCTTGTGGTCGCGTATACCCTGTCGGAAGCAGCCTGGGTCAATTTCAAACTCTTTGGGCTTACCGCGATGGCGATCCTGTTCATGGTGGGTCACTACTTTGTTCTCCAGCCCTACCTGTTGGATCCGGAGCCAACCGAACCCCCTCACGATGCCTGAACCGATGGAGTATTACTGCCGGCATCGACCGGAAAATTGGCTGGATCCGATTCCGCTGACCGACCTGTTTCCGGGTGCTTCCACCATGGAAGTGGATCTGGGCTGCGGCAAGGGTCGGTTTTTACTCGCCCGGGCAAGGCGCCACCCGGAGATCCCCATCCTCGGTATCGACCGTATGCTGACCCGGATCCGCAAGATCGATAACCGGGCTCGGCGGATGAAACTGACCAATCTACGGCTGCTGAGGATCGAAGGCGCTTACGCGGTATCCTATTTGCTGCCCCCGGAATCGGTATCAACCTACTACATCTTTTTCCCCGACCCCTGGCCCAAAAAACGGCACCACGGCAACCGGATGTTCAGCGATCTTTTTCTGCAGGCCCTGGTGCGAACACTTGCCCCCGGGGGATGCCTCCATGTCGCCACCGATCATCGGCCGTACTTTGAAGAAATTCGAGAGCTGCTGGAAGGTTGTTCCGCCCTGACCGGTATCCAACCCTATATCCCGGATGAAGAGGAACGCACGGATTTCGAGCGATGGTACCACGGCAAAACAGAGATCGGACGCTGCTCGTTCAAAAAGGGTTGATCATCGGCTTCTGAAGCAGGCTCAGGGGGGCGGCGATTTCATCCTGCAAGACCCCCTGGTAGTAGACATAGATCCGGTATCCGCCATAGCTTCTGGGCGTTCCCTCCGACGCTTCCTGGCTTCTTAATCCCGGAGGGGTAACGTAACTGGCGGTGACCCGAAGGGTCTCACCAATCGCCCACGGCCCCTTGATGGTCTGGGGATTGGCCGATGTCTTGGAGGTTGTGTCCACCAGGCTGCCGTCGTCCAGCCGGTCGTAAAATTCCACATACAGCCGGATATCATCCAGGCTCATCGCGTCCTCGCCCGCCCGGGCGCGGAGGGAAATTTGCAGCAGCCGCATCTCGTCATATTCCGGGCTGCTCTGAAACCGGGTGCGCTCGACATCGGCAATCCGGAGCCGCCCTGCCAATCGGGGTGCCGGTGGCTCACCGGTCTTGGCCGCCACCGCAGCTTCGGTAAGCCGGGTGACTTCCCGGTCGGCCTGTTCGCGCAGTAGCGTGCGCTGGGTCCGGCCGCGAATATCCTTCCACATCGCCGCCGCATCCTCCGGCAACCCGCGCAACTCCAGCAGCCGGGCATATTCAATACAGGCGGGCAGAAATTCCGGAGCCAGGGTCATCATCTGCTCATAGCGTTCGCCCGCTTCCACCAGCCTCGCTTCGGAAATCAATACCTCCGCCTCCTCCATCAAGGCAAAGACCTGGGCGTAGAGATTGGTGTCGGCGATGGAGGCCTCACGTTGGCCCGCCGCCGCATCGTCACCGGGATCCTCATCCGGAATTCCACCGCTCATCAGCTCGGAGATCCATGCGGGGGCAGTGGAGGCCGGTGCTTCTTCCACCAGCTCGGATGGAGGGGGTTCCTCCACCACCGCCACGACCTCCGGCTCCTCCGTGACAACCACCGGGGGACGATGGGAAACCGCGCCCTGCCAGAGCGGGAACCCGATCAGAAAACCTACCTGAATCGCGAGAACAACCAGAGCCATCAACACGGCCCCGACCTGGACCAGGCTGATCACCCGCTTCTCGGTCGCCGCGGGCGGGGGCTCAACCCGGTGAAACAACACGCGTAAACTGCCCACGATCAGGATGTCACCATGATGCAGATGATGCACCTTGACCGGATGATCATGGACCCGCACCGGTTGCTCCGCCGATTCGTTGAGGAGAATGACATCGTCGTCCTTGACCAGAATCGACGCATGGCGCGTGGCGATCCCTGGCTCTGACAGTCTGAGGTCGCTGCCCTCGGCGCTGCCGATGACAAAGTCCCCCTGCCCAATCGCAAACGAGTGGCCGGCCAGGGAGCCTTCAAGAATGGTCAGACGATACATGGCATTCAGGGAGTGCAGTGTTCCTGTACGTAGGCACGGACCGCATCGACATCCGCAGGCAGGCAGTCACACCGGGTCTCGGCCTCTTTGAGTTGATCCAGTATCGGATGGTGCGCCAGATCCTCGCCGAGGGCGTCTTCAATGGCCTGATTGAATTTGGCCGGATGCGCAGTTGCCAGACATAACATCGGCTCATCGTCACGGAAACACCGGGAGGCCACCGAGACGCCCACCGCGGTATGGGGATCCAGCAGATATCCTGACTCGCGATAAGTGTGCCGGATGGTGTCCAGGGTGTCACGGGTCGTGCCGGTTCCGGCAAAAAACAGAGGGTCCACCTCGCCTCCTTCCCCCACCGGAACCGACAACCGGCCTGAGATCTTGAAATCCGCCATCATCGCTCGCAGCACTTCAGGATTCCTCCCCACCCGGTCAAAAAGATACCGCTCAAAATTGCTGGCTACCTGAATATCCATCGAGGGACTGATGGTGGGCACCACCGTCCCCTTGGCATAAACCCCGGTGGTGAAAAACCTGGTCAGTATATCATTTTCATTGGTGGCAAGAATCAACTTACCCACCGGCAGTCCCATGCGAGCTGCATAGTATCCGGCCAGAATATCCCCGAAATTTCCGGTCGGAACCGAAAAGCGAACCCTCGACGCGCCGGTTTGCTCCAGAACCCGGAGGCCGGCATAGAAAAAATACACAATTTGCGCGAGCACCCGGGCCCAGTTCACGGAGTTGATCGCCCCGAGGGAATGAGTCTGCTTGAAGGGTACATCCTCAAACAACGACTTCATGATGCTCTGGCAATCATCGAATGTGCCCTCGACGGCAAGATTGAAGACATTGTCGTCCAGCACCGAAGTCATCTGCCGCTCCTGCAACGGGGAAACTCGTCCCTTGGGATGCATGATGAAGATGCGAATCCGTTCGCGGCCCCGGACCCCGTGAATGGCCGCACTCCCGGTATCACCGCTGGTTGCCCCCAGAATATTTAACTCCCCGTTCTCCCGTTCGAGAATGTATTCAAAACAGTTGCTCAGAAACTGAAGGGCAATGTCCTTAAAGGCCAGGGTCGGACCATGAAACAGCTCCACCACATGCACTTTCCCAACCGGGACCACCGGCACCACTTCGGGAACCCGGAAAACCCGGTAACTGCGGTCCACCAGCGCCCGCAGATCGGCATCGGGCAAGTCCGTGAACAGCCGGAGTACTTCATACGCCAAGTCCGGATAGGCAAGGCTGCGCCAGACCTCCAACCGGTCCCGAACATCCGGAAGCGAGCACGGGACCAACAGTCCTCCGTCCTCCGCCAACCCGGTCATCACCGCCTGCTGAAAGCCCATCGGCGCCGATCCGCCCCGGGTACTGATATAGCTCATGGTTGTCATAGCGGACCCAGTCTATGCATCCGCATGGCTCTGAACAAGAAAGGAAACACCCCCGGGCACACATCGGGATGAAGCGGCAGCGCAGCCGCGCCGACAAGATCGACCTGCGGTTCCGTGGGCAGGAGCCCCAGGCCCGGGCCACCCGCGCGGCCTTAGAGCTTTGCGCCGCTGGGAATAATCGCGTTCTTGGGGATCACGATCACGCCATCCTGCACCGTATACATCGGGGTGGAGAGATTGTCACTTTTCCCTTCGGGCGAGATCGTCACCCCGTCGCCGATACGGGCATTCTTGTCAATGATCGCATTCCGAATCACACAGTGTTTGCCAATGCCGATGGGAGGAAGCCCCTTGGGTGTACTTTCCGGCTCCTCATAATAGTCGGCGCCCATGATCACCGAATGCTCGATGGTCGTGCCCTCGCCAATCACCGCCCGGATTCCAATCACCGAGTGCAGAATTTTATCTCCGGAGACAATACAGCCCTCGGACAGCAAGCACCGGTTCAGATCGCAGTGATTGATTTTGGACGGGGGCAGATACCGCATATCGGTGAAGATCGGCGCATGGGTATCGTAGAAACTGAATTCAGGAACTTCATCGGTGAGACCGAGATTCGCTTCCCAGAAAGAACCGAGCGTTCCGATATCCCGCCAATACCCCTCATAGATATAACTGAACACCTTTCTCGACTCGATCGCGGCAGGAATGATGTGCTTGCCAAAGTCGGATTTCTGACTCTGAACCAGCACTTCCTGCAGCACGGAACTATTGAACACATAGATGCCCATGCTGGCCAGGTAACGCTCCTCCTCATAGAGTGGTGCGCGCAGGGCATCCAACGCCGGGGTGTTGCCCGGCTTTTCCGAAAACTTCACGATCTTCTTGTGCTCATCGACCTGGAGAATGCCCAACGAGTAGGCTTCTTCTCGCGGCACCGGCTTGGTGCAGATGGTGATCTCCGAACCGGTTTTCAGATGCTGGTCAATCACTGCGGCAAAATTGAGCCGGTACAACTGATCCCCGGAAAGTATCACCACCAGGTCCGGCTTGTCCTCCGCAACATAACGCAACCCCTGCCGGACCGCGTCTGCGGTTCCCTGGTACCAGGTTTCGGAACCCGGCGTCTGTTGCGCGGCCAGAATCCGGACAAACCCCTTCGAGTACTGGTCAAAATGATAGGTCCGGTTGACATGACGGTGAAGAGACTCACTGTTGAACTGGGTCAACAAGTAGATTTGGCGGAGGCCGCTGTTGATACAATTGGAAATGGGAATGTCCACCAGCCGGTATTTACCTGCCACCGGAACTGCGGGCTTGGCCCGTTCCTGGGTCAGGGGAAGCAACCTCGTCCCCTGCCCTCCACCAAGAATCACCGCCACCGACTTGACCGAACGATTGTAACCGCCACCCTGTGTGTTCATGAATGTATCCTTATCCTCTCCGGAATATCATGGGATCAGATATGCCTTGGATCATGATAGCAAGCACCCGTCGGCATTCAATCATGGACATAAAAAAAGCCCGGTTTACGTCAACCGGGCTTTCAAACGGCACACCGTCAGGAGTTAAAAGAAAGTGACCTGCGCGGTTGGGGTGGGAGAATCATTGGCCACCTCGGTGGTGGTCGTGATCAAGCCGGAGGTCCCCGCCGAACGGGCCTGCACCCCGGAGGTCTTGCCGCCAAGCTCCACCCAGGTACCTTCCAGACGATACTGGGAAGTGGCCTCGGTAATGGAAAATTCAGTGGACTGAGTGGTCGTCGTCCCGCCTTCCGTGGTCGACGTATTGCTGATCACCCGGCCGGTGCTGTCCTCGGTGACCACAGTCGTTGTCGTAACCTGATAGAAAGGATCATCCGGGGTGCCAATGGTCAGGATGGTCTCGGTGGTGGAGGTTCCATCCCCATTTTGAATCGTGCGTGTGGTTTCATCCCGTGAGGCATTCGCCGAGGTCTGGGAACTGACCCGGCTGTTCCCCTGGATATCCGTGACTGCGACCACGTGAATAATGCCGACAAACTCAATATCCTTGGCGGAAACCCCGTCCTTACCCGAGAAGTTGATTTGCCCCTGAGCCAATTCCGCGCCGGCGGGATAAGTTCCGTCCGCAGTCGGTTGGGAGACCAGACCGGGGGAACCGACCGTTCCGACATAGGTCGAGCCCTGATTATCCGTCACTTCAACCCGGTTACCGGTCTGACGGATGGTCAATGCGGTGATGTTCCCTGCCGTGGTGGTTTGCACGGCACGTCCACCCGGAAATTCACCCCGGTATACGCCGGAAAGGTTGATACTGACTCCAGCCCCGCGGGATGTATTGAAGGAGGTTGCACCACCGCCACTGCTCCAGTCACAACCGCTGAACATCAGCGCAGCACCCATCACGGCAACTGCCAACACGCTACGTTTCACAATCATCTTCAACTCCTTCTCCGAATCAGGTTTTCCGTCCGATCAAATTTCGCTCAAAAGCTCAGCAAGCCTAGACAACCGACCCAGTGCCGGTCAAACCTTAAACCGCTTCATTTATTCACCGCCTGCCTAGGCCCAAACGACCGACAGGCGGATCCCACCACCACCGACCTAGGGCTGATTCAGCAGCCAGACCCGGTAGAACCTCAATCCGGACGGGGTGTTGGTATCGTTGATGGACATCGGATCACTGGTCGCCGTGACCGGCCCGCCCAGATCCATCCAATTGGTGCTGGAAATGCCATCCGCATATTGAACCAGATACTGCTCGTTGATCATGGCCTCCCAGGTCACGGCATCCAGCATGATCTGAACATTCATCAAACTGAACATCAAATTCACCGGATCCAGGGTGACGTTGCTCATCCAGAGTGCACTAACCACCGAAACCGGCGTGCTGGTCGAGGTGGAAGAGGCCACTACATAGTTCCCGATCGGCAGCAAGCCGAACCCGAACTCCCCGTCCTCGGAAGTGATTCCTTCGGCGTACAGATACCCATCATTGGCACCGAGCAGCTCGATGGTCGCCCCCGGGCCCCCATTGGTGAGAATGCCGGAGATTTCCCCGCCTTGGGCGATGGCGATATCGTCGATATACCAGCCCCCGGCCACCCCGTCGGAATCCGAGGTCAGGGTAAATCTCAGGAACAGATTGCTTTCATTACCGCTGATGTTGAGCGGGGCAATAATCCGGCGCCATTCGCCGGTGGTATTGTGCATCGAATTCCGGGCCGGCACCACGCTGACATCCACCTTGTTGGTACCGGTAACGCGGTTGGCGACATCCGCAGGTGTCGAAGGGCGAACCATATCCACCTTCACATAGTCGCCACTGTCCGCCAGATCCAGCCATTCATGGAAGATGAGGAAGAACGAGTTCGGATTGTTGGTGTAGGTGGAATCGGCCGAGCCCCAGTTGCCGTTGGTGTCGGCGGTCAAGACCAGATCAAACCTCGGTGAGTAGAGCTCCATGATGGAATCATTGCCATAATAGCCATCCAGCTTGGTTCCGTAGACCCATCGCCCGCTATAGGCATATGGAGGCGCGGCCTCCACATTCACCGAGTTATCCGGTACCCCCAGATCCCATACATTCCGTTCATCCCCGAAGAGCTCGCCGCCAAACCGGTGATACCAGAGGCTGGATTGCTGGGGCAACCGGGCATCGACACCGGGATCCGGCGCACCCCCGCTGACCGTGCCGGTCGAGAAATCATCCGGATGACTTTCCCAGGGCAGTCCGGCACCAATCGCGTAGATCCCATCGTCATGGCGAAGGGCTTCCAGATTGGCGATGGTTCCCCGGGGCAGCAGCGCCGAAGAGGACTTGGAGCCGATTGGCTTGAAGGCAAAGGGATAGGTTTCGGTGGCGGAATCCTTGTTGACCAGCAAGTTCAACCGGGGATCCCGGCCGGCATCCGTCCCACCCAGGGAATGCTCCACCCCATCGTCAACCAGATCCATATCCGTATCCCGACCGGTGGGTATGGTCCCGGTACGGCCGCCGAACAGGAAGGCGGACATCTGGGCCGGAGGAATCGAATCTTCATTTCGATAGGTGCTGAAGTCACCCACCGGGTCGGGAAGCGTTCGGCCATTCTGGGCATAGATAAACGAGGCAAAGGCGCGAGGGGTTGGTCCCTGGGATTGCTCACCCACCGGCTGGACCAGAATCCAACGGTTGTCATTGAAGACCCAGGTATCGTTGAAGTAGGTCTTGCCATCGGTACCGCCAAACAGGATCACCCGCTGTTTGTTGGCGGCAGCCGAATATTCTTCCAGACCCCGGTCGTAATCAAAATCACCATAATAGATCATGCTTGCGCCGCCTCGCGGTTGCGGAACATCCGGCGCAATCAAATCGGTCACTTCCGCCCAGGCTCCTGCGGTGGTACCGGTTTCATCCACCCCCGGCGGGGTGTAGATCCAGGTATCGTTCAGCGGTTGGTGGTTCATGTCAAAGCCGCCAAACATCACGAACTGGAGATTCCGGGCATCATAGACGAGGGAATGACCATACCGCGCAGGTGGGGTCTGATCGGATTGAATCTCCGTCCAGGTCACCGTAGTCGGGTCATATCCGCCGTTGAAGCTGAGCTCTCCCTCATAAGTCTTATCGAAGACCTTATTGCCATCGATCCCGCCAAACAGCAGAAGTCGTTCACGATTGTAGTCAAAGGCCATCGCCACCGATTTACGGGATTCCAAGGTCTCCGTGGTGTAGCGATTCACAATCAGACTGGGGGTCGCCCAGTACGCATCAATCTTGTAATCGGGAATAAAGGCAACCTCGAGTTTGGACTTATCGATCCGAATCCGCGCCTGCGCCCCTCCGGAAGTTACCTCGAACACAAACCCCAGGGTGGAAGAATCCCAACCTGCGGGATTGGTGATGATCTCTTTGAGGACTTCGGTGATGTCGATCGCCTGCTCCCCGGTAAATCCGGCAGTAATGGTGAAGTTCACCTCATTGGTCGTCACATAGTACTCATTCCCGACATTGGCAATACGGGCTCCCGGCTCTTTGGTATCGGTGTCACTTTCATATTCGGGATCGGTGTGCTCAAGCGATCGGGTGATTTCCGCCACGACCTTCACATCCATATCCGCCGCCGGTCCGGCCTGCACTTCCAATTTCAGGAAGGCTTCGATGATTTCATCACAGCCGCTGTTGAGGAACACATCTTCAAACAACAGGGCACTGAATCCGGTAATCGGGTCCGCCGGATCGGGTAACGGTACAAACTGGAAGGTTTGTCCCGCCGAGCCCATAATGAATTCGAGATCGTCGTTGACCGCCTCGGCCCGTAATTGTCCATCCCGGGTATACTCGGTCACCCCGTTGCCTTCCACCGCATCACGGGTCTCCCGCAGCTCGCGTGGATCGTCGGTTGATTTGTAGAACCGGTGATTTTCAAAATACCCGTGCGCATCATCCCACCCGCCAAACAGGTATGTCCAATCGAAGCTGGGGCTGGAATCATCCTCGCCCCCCCACGGCCGATTCTTGGGCAGGGCAAAATCGGAACCATCGCAATCGTAGTTGTCACAGGGGCAAGCGCCGCTCTTGGTATTCTTGTACCCAAAGACACTGACCGCACTGAACTCTGACAAACCGTCATAGAAGGTTGCAACATTGGACCGCCGCAAGGAAGCGTTGCTCTTGATCCACATGTTGGAACGCACCACAAACTCCCAGACATCCCGGTTGCGAGTCACCCCGTCCCGACCTCCGAATACCACCAACTGGCGGTTGTCGAGAAGGACATTGCCATTGTTGTCATTCCGGGGGTTCTTGGTTTCGAATACCGGAATATAGGTTGCGGCGGCACCCCAGCGAGGTGAGGGCAACGGGCTATTGGTGGACGGTTCCACCTTGCGCCAGGAGGGCAAATCGCACAAATCGCACCAGGTCAACTGCCACAGGTCATTCAGTGCCTGATCATAGTGATTGGTGATTTGAGGGACAAACTCCCACTCCACCAGATAGTGGCTGATTGTGTTGGTGGCCAACTGGCTTCCGAGGACACCGGTCCCATCCATGACCAGGGCATTGGTTTCATCGGCAACCGACGTCAGAGCCAGGAACAGCAATTCATCATCCAGGGATTCATACTCATCCCCGACCCAGTTCCAGTTCAACGCGGAGTCGGTCAGGTTGGTGGCCCCAAGGGCGATCGCAGTTTCCCCGCCACCCAACAGATTCGAAACCACATAGCCGTACTCCGCCTCCCCATTTTCCGTGGAAGCGAAGGTGGCCAGACGCCCGAAAATATTGGTGTACTCGGGATGCGGCACCTGGGCCATCGCATAGGCATCCCACCAGGTGCAGGTACCGCAGGCGATGAGCTCAAACTCACTGAGGCGCAGGGTCGATTCGGTTTCGCTCCAGCGATTGGTCAGGTCAGCGCCATCGATTAAATGATCCTTATCGGTATCCTGCCGGTGAGGATGTGAACGGAAGATGCGGTCCTCTTCGCCGTCACCCAATCCATCATCATCGGTATCCGGATCCCGTGGGTCGGTGCTGTAGTCCAGAATGGCATAGTCATCCGCATCTGGATTCAAGTAGAAGCGAATATTAAACTCCCGGAGATTCCAGACACCATCGCCGTCCAGATCACCGGATGTCCCCAATGCCCTGTTTTGAAGCACTGTATTTCCATCCTTATCAACGGTCGGGTCCATGGGATGGAGACCATAATAGGTCTCCCAGCCATCGGGCATGCTGTCGCCGTCGGTATCCGGGTTGAAGGGATTGGTACTGTATTCCCAAACCACACCGTCCGGTTGGTTGCCGGCTCCGCCATCGCGGACCAGGTATTCCTCGAGATTGCTGAGGCCATCCCCGTCATAGTCATCATCGGCGTCCGAAGGATCAAGGGGATTCAGCCGCTGATCGGGGGCCAGCAGGGCGCCAAAAGCATCCAGCACTTCGAATCCATCCGGCATGCCGTCTTCATCGGTATCCGCAACAGCCGGATCGGTGCCCAGTTGTACTTCCCATCCATCGATCAACCGATCGCCATCGGTATCGGCGTTCAGCGGATCGGCGCCATAGAGAATTTCCAATCCATCCAACAGGCCATCGGCGTCGGTATCGGCCAGCAACGGATCGGTGCCATTCTGGTATTCCTGTACATTCAGCAATCCATCGGCATCCTCATCGCTGAGTGCGTCTGAGTCATCCAGCGCATCGAGCCCGTAGTGGTACTCCCACCCGTCCGGCATCAGATCATCATCGGAATCGTTATCCCGCGGATTGGTCCAGTCGTTCGTATTGGCCACCCCGTCTTTTCCGAGAAACTCCAGGGCGTTGATCAGCTCATCGGCATCGGGATCCCAATCGCCCTCCCCAAAGTGAATGGGATCGAGAATCCGGATCACGTCATTGAACACATTTGTCATGGCCAGATAGGCGAACTCAAACCCGTCCCACAGACTGTCCCCGTCGGTATCGACCAGCGAGGGATCGGTGTCACCAAACACCCGGACCCCGGCCGGATTCCCCAGACTTACGGCTTTAGCGATGACATTGGAGGGCAGGCTGCCGACCACCGTCTGGGCGGACTCCACCGTGGGTGGAACCGGGGTTGTATGGACAACATTGGTGGTCTCGGCGCGATCGCCATCAACTGACACGACGGTGGGAAGCAGATCCCCGAAGTTCCAAATTCCCTCGAGATAGCGGCCGACAAACCGCAGGCGCAGGGTATCATATCCCTCAATTGCATTGGTGGCCAGGTGGGTGGCAGCGTAATAAATGTGGCCGCCCGGGTTGACCAGGAAACCATCATAACCGACTTCATCGCCATCCAGCATTCCATCCCCATCGGTATCGGGATTGTTCGGATCCAACTCGATACCATACTGCCCGCGCATCGCAAACTCCCCGGCATTGGAAAATCCATCGGCATCCGCATCCCCGATTCCGCTCTGGGCAAATCGATTGGTAAACGCGGAGATTTCCGTGGCATCCCCGACCCGGTCGCGATCCAGGTCATCTTCATACAGGGTCAATTTGACAAGGGTACTTTCACCCGGCACCACCTGGAACAGACGGGTGGCGCTGGTTTTGTATCCATCGAGCGCAAACGAAACCGCGTAGGTCCCGGCCACCAGGCCCCCCAGGGTTGCCGGGCTGGTGGAGCGGCTCAATCCGCTCACACTGTTGGTACTGATCAAGCGACCATTCAGATAAATTGACGCCCCCTGCAGGTCATTGCCATCGACATCAATGGTCTGCAAACTGAGGCTGCCCGCATCGCCATAAAGATCTGCGGCCGTGAAGGCAATGTTGGTACGAACGCCCAGCGGGACCTGCACAATCTTGACGATATTGTCCGCCTCACCGGGACCGGCAATCTGAATGAGATGCTCGCCAGCCTGCACCGCAATCTGGGCCGGGGTGTCGGCACCGGTATCGGAACCGTTGATATAGATCGATCGGGAGATGCCATCCAGGGACGCGACAAAGACAACGCCGCGTCCGCCATTGGTTCCCATGTAGGCATGGACAAGTTCTCCCTGTCGGATATCCGTCCGGACTGGCGGGGTATTCCAGAGAGTTCCCCCAAGGCCCATGAAGGTTTCACCCGCAGACGCGCTGGAATAGAAATTCGGGGCGACCGGGTTCGTATCCCAATCCGCCTGGTTATCCACCGGGGGCCCGGGGATGGTCTGCAAAGCCACCAGAGCCGGGGAACTGGTACTTCCGTTCCAGGACTGCAGGGACCGGTTGAAGTTGAGATATACCGGCAGCGCTGGCGTGGCCACTGCGGTGATGAAACTGGGGCTGGTTCCAAACTCCAGCTCAAAGTCCACCTCCGGGCCCACTCCGGCGGTGAGGTCGACAATCCCCCCCGGACCCACATCATCAATCCGGAACACCCCGGGATTGGCTTCATTGCCAAAATCGTAGGTCGGGTTGAACAGTTCCCCATTCCAGAATTCTGCCTGGTAGGTTGCGTGACTGGCTTTCGCATAGAATTGCCCACGCGGCAATCCCTGAACCTGATAGCTGCCGTCGGCGGCGGTAAAGGCTTCGCCAAAAATCTTGCCGGCCGCAGCGACGCCATGACCACCCGCTACATTGGTCACAATGCCAATCCCGATGATCTCCACCTTGGCCCCCAGCACCGGACGCCCCCAGATGTCCCGGACCCAACCGACGAGATTATTCGCTCCGGAGATGAATTGGACATCATCGACATACCAGCCGTGATGCTGGTTATTCACGCCGTTGGCGGTGAACACAAAGCGGATCTGGACATTGGACTGGCCGGCAAACATCGACAAGTCAGCACGGTTGTTGACCCAGGCGCCGCTGTTACCGGTCACCGGGACACTGACCACGATCCAATTCGTATCCCCCGAAGCCCGGGCCTGGACTTCCCCAAAGTCCTTGTTCGGTTCGAGATCGTAATATTCCTTCCACCAGACGTAGAGATTGTCGTTGGTGCTGGCATCGATCATCGGGCTGGCCAACCCGGCGATCCACAGGTTGGTGCCGACCTGATAGGATGCGGCAGGATTGGTGCGGGTGATGTCCACCGCCATCCGGTACGACGTATTGGTGGAGTGATCATTGAACCGCTGGATGCCCGTGGTATTCGGCGACGGTTCGGCATCCGACAAATGCCAGAAGTTCAGCGGATATTGCTGGTTGGGCACCACCTTGCTCCAGTTGGTCCGGCTCGGGGAATTGGCCTCGAATGTCTCGACATACAACCGGCTGTATACCTCGATAGCCAGGGTGGGATCCGGATACCCCATCCGCACCAGGTCGCCGTCGCTGACCCCGTTGTCATTACTATCGGCATCGACCGGATCACTGCCGAGGGTGAACTCATGATTATCGTCGAGACCATCGCCATCGGAATCGGCCACCGACGGCAGGGTGCCGATGAGGTTGATTTCATCCGCATCGCTGATGCCATCACTGTCACTGTCACTGCGCAGCGGATCGGTCGCATACTGGAATTCATTGCTGTTGGTAAGGCCATCCCCATCCGGATCGGCCGCAGGATTGCCCTGCCCGAAGGAGTTCTCCCACCAGTCCGGCAGACCGTCATTGTCGGTATCCAGATCGAAGCAGTCCACCCCGCTCGCCTCCGGTCCGGCATACAGGATCACTGTATTGGTATCGGCATTGCCGGAAGCGTCCACCGAACGCACCCCGAAACAACGGTTCTCGTAGTTGGCCAGTCCATTGACGGTAAAGTTGGTGAGATTGGCCACCGTGGCGATCTGATTGGCGAAGACATCCGCCGGATTGCACATCGGCACATCGTAGCAGGCATACTTGTTGGTTCCCATATAGATCCGGTAGGTAATACCGGTCGACAGATTATCTCCAGCCGCCCGCCAGGTCAGGACCACTTCGTTATTCGTTCCGCCCACCGCTTTGGTCAGACCCTCAAAAGTGGGCGCAATGATATCCGCGACCAGACCATAGGTGACCGTTTCCTGGATACCGATGCCGCCATCCGTATCGAAAGCGACCACCGGCACTCCCAACGCTGTGGAATCCATGACCAGATTGGTGGCGCCGCCATTGAATTCATCGACACCTGGCTTGGTTCCCGCGCCTGCGACCCCGCTCCAGGTCGCAAAATCGTACTGCTTCACATTCACCATGGCGTTGGTTCCGGTACCCGAGAGGTACGAGACAAACACCCGGGGAAAGGGCTGGGCGCTATAGGAAATGTTCGGATTGAAAGGCCGGGTCACCGTGCTGGTCGAGGCACTGATTCCCGGGTACGTCAGGGAGTTGCCCATCGCCTGCCAGGATCCTCCGGTACGACGAGAGGCAAAAATCTGGTTGGGGTTCTGGACCGCAGTGGTCTGGATCCAGGTCAGGTACAGGTCGCCATTGGGACCGGCATCAATATGTGGCATTTCCGTGAAGGGTAGATTTCCCTGCTGGCCGAGATTGACCCAGGCCGCCCCATTCCACTGCCAGACATGGATCAACTGGGTCAGCAATTCACTCCAGGCCACCACCGGGTTGCCAAAGCTGTTGATGGTCAAGGTTGGCGCCACCGACTGGTTGCTGTCGCCTATACCAACGTCCGAACCGCCCAGCCCCACCCAGGAGGACCCATTCCACTTCTTCGCGACAATCTTGATATTGGTCAGGGATTGTTGACGCCAGGCTATGACCGGCAGCCCATCCGCACCGACGGCAATCTTGGGATCGGTCGGGGCATAGGTGGTCTGCTGGCTGACCCCGTCGCCGCTGGCCGAACCGCCCAGCTCTTGCCAGTTGGAACCGTCATACATCCGCATGTAAATATTGGTGTGCGACCCCGCCTGCAGCCAGGCCACATAAATCTTGCCATCCCGCACGGCGATGGTCGGCTTGCGGGAGTCCTCCAAAGTCAGGCTCACCCCGGTGCCACTGGCCGAGCTTTTGAGGCCAAACCAATTGTCATCCAACCGCTTCCACTCGCCAAAATCGGAGAGGTCACCCATATCCCCCCGCCACTGCTTGACGAAAATATTGCGGTTGCCCCCCACATCAAATCCGGAATAGGCCACATAGGGTTGTCCGGTTTCATCCACAGTAATCGCTGGGGAATCGCCTTCGGAGCGCCGCTCGGTTCCGACCCCCTTCATGATCACCATGGCAAAATCCTGCGGCCCTTCCGGCACACTGTATCCATAGGCGCGGATGGTGTAGGTCCCGGGAATCGGATCCGGAATGAGAACCACTTCGACATTGTTGTGTTCATCCCCCAGAACCGGGTCAGCCACCGGGAACAAGCGGGAGGAAACGCCATCAAGATCAAAACGGTTTCCGATATACCCGCCGCCGCCCGGGGCGAGCACGAGCAGATCTAGGTCATTGACCAATTGGATGCTATTCGCAGGGTTGCCCGGCGGATCGGTCCAGGTCAGTACGACCTTGAGACCGCCATCCCCCGGGTTCACCGTGATCTGCTGGGAGAAAAACTGCTCGGTCTGAATCGGTGAAGATTGGTCGATCATGATGAGATCGTCGGAAGGCTGAATCAATGACCCTTGGGCGGACCGCAGGACATCCACCCGGCCCCATCCCTGATCCACCACTTCCACAAACGGGGTGGCCTGGGGATATTGATAAACCAGGGTGTTGACCATGCGGGCCCCCGCAATCAATGCCGCCTTCATCATGGCCGGGCTGGGTACTGTGCCAAACTTGTTGGTGTAGTACTCATAGAACAAGGCCCCGGCTCCCGTGGTCAGCGGGGTGGCCATCGAAGTGCCGCTGTAAAAGGCATAGTTGGTGCCGGTATCGACATTACCGGACTTGTAATCATCGGAAAGACTGATCGGATTGATCAACTGGTCGGGGTTGGTGTCCTTGGACTGGGTCGACAGGACATAAACGCCGGGGGCGACGATATCCGGCTTGATCCGGGTGTCGCTTCCCGCTTCGTTATACAGTTCGACCGGACCCCGCGAGCTGAAGGAGGCAATTTGCCAATCGGTGTCGGTCAAATCATAAATGCCACTGAGGTTGTTCGCGTACCGGCGTTGCTCCATCGCCCCCACCGTGATCACATTTTTTGCATTGCCGGGGGTGCCCACGGTTTCCGGGCTGCCATTGAGGCCATCATCGCCACCCTGCCCGTCATTGCCCGCGGCAAAAAAGGCAATGAATTCCTGGCGGCCCGAGACATCCGGCAGAGCGTCCCGAACCAGCAAATCCCACGACAGCGAGTCCGAGGTATATTCATAGACACTGGCCCCCCAACTGTTGTTGGAAAGCCGGGCCTTGTTGGTGTAGGCAATGGCAACCTGTTCCGAATAGGAGAAGGCATTGAAGTCCTCGATGATCACCGCCCGGGCGTCAGGTGCCATACCGGCAAATTGCCCTTCCGCATAGGGAGGTCCATCCGATCCGGGGACGCTATTGGCGGTACTGGATAAGGCACCATTGCCCAGAATACTTCCCGCGACATGAGTTCCATGGCCGTTGTTGTCCCCGATCACCCCGTCAGTGGTGACACTGGCTTCATTGATGTAGTAGCTGACCCGGGTGTTTTGACCCAACCCGGTCGGCAGGCCGGGCTGGAGGGCAAAGCCCTGATGGTTGACATCGATCCCGCTGTCGGTGACCCCGATCACCACTCCCTTGCCGGTAAACTGTGGCAACCGCTCCTGTAACGCGACACCGCGAATCTTTTTCTTTCCGGTGTCATTCATCGGCTTTAGAACCGCAGTGGTTTCCAGCCACTGCACCGCGTCGTTCCGGGCCAGCGCGAGCAACTGCTCCTTCGGCGCGGTGATCTCCACCACCTTCCGGTCATCGAGTACGGTTTCCTTAACCACGGTCACCCCGCGCCCCAACGATTTGAGATCGGTTTCCCCATGAAAGGTGACCACATTAAATCTGCCCTCATCGACAAGGGCTTCCTGCTCCGGATTCGCATCGCCCAGCAAGTGGGCCAATACCGGCTCACTGAGCTTGTAGTAAGGGTGATAGGGCTCAATGTGATACACATTCGGCAGGGCGGCCAAATCATCCTCCTGTCCCGGAGCGACCCGGACCGCAAAGGCATTGTTGGGGACATAATGTCCGCGAACAAATCCCGCCGCCGCCAGAGCATCCAGGTCCGCCTGGCTCACCGGCTGGTCAAACTGGACAATCTTCCATTCGGAATCCTCGCTTGCCGTCAGTGCCTCCGGAACCTGCACCGAGATCCCGCTCCGGGCCGCCCGTTCGGTGTCAATCAGGGCATTCTTCAGCGCGAGCGCCCGGGGGTTCCGGGCCGCTGCACCGATGGGCCGGTCCTTGCGTACATTGGTCAGCCGGTGTCCCTGGAGTCGCATCACTTCGGCGGTGGGATCATCCTCATAGGCGTCCCCGGCAACCTCATCCTGCTGGCTGGTCAGTTGGGCCGAGACCAGACGCAGACCCTCGCCCTCCTGCTCGAACACCATCGCCATACTGTCGCCGAGATTGGCGAGAATATCCTCGGTCGAAAGGCCATGGCCGCGGAGAGTAACCTTTTGGTCTGCCAACTCTTCGGGAATCGACAACCGCAATCCCAACTGCTGTTCCAGCACGTTCGCCACATCCCCGAGCCGCGCCTGTTCAATCCGTACATCAAACTGACCCTGATTTTCATGGATGACAATTTTGCCAGGTTCCTCGAATTGCGATTCGGAGCTGGGGATGGCCAAGGCCAGACTGGCGACCAGCACCAGGGAAAAAGACAGGACAGAGCGGGTTCGCGCAATCATTGAGAACATAGGAGCCCCCTTAAAGGATCAGGACTACGGTGTACGGGTTTGCAAATCACAGGTTGACAATATAAGCGGTTAACCATGTGCCGTATAGCCTAATCGATCCAATAAAACTCCGTCAAGGTAATGGGCTCGCGAAATCGGTTTTTTCCTTACCGGAACAATGGTGAGGATTTCGCGCAGGATGATGATCAGGAAAGCGAAAAGGCGGTTTGAACCCAGAAAGGGTTTCTCCCCCGGTTAATGAAGGGGACACGGGCAGGCTTCCCGTGCCACGTTGCTCACGCTTTATCGGACGGCAGCCCGCCGGGCCTGCTCGGCCGCGATGACCTCAGGGAGGGCATTGACCGCCTCGTTCAGAGTCCGATGAGCCTCCCCGAACGCCTCCTCCAGCTCTGCGGCGGTGGCGGCCAGGGCTTCAGCTTCGGGACTGGACTCCGCCGCCTCTTCCCGCTGGGCGTCGAGTTGCGGGCCTAGGGCATCCAACTCCTGGTCGAGCAAGGCCAATTGTTTGACCTTTTCCCGGGTTTCCCCGGTGAGTGAAGCCACCCGTCCCTGATCGCTGTCCCGGGCGGCCTGTTCCACCTCGTTCTGAATGGCGGCCATGACAGCCTGAAGCTCCTTTTTCTGCTCAAAAAGCCCCTTTTGCTTCAATTCGAGCTCGCGAATCTTCGGGAAATGGGTCCGACAGTAATCCAACCAAACCCGTCGGGCCTCAATCATCTCCCCCTCCAGCCTGCTCGCTTCGATCCGCAGGGGAATGATGTCGGCATTGTCAAACATCGCCCGGTGTTTGACTCGCTCCAATTCCACCCGAGCCGACTCCGCCGATGGCGAACCGCCCACCAGAATCTCCGCCGCCGGGCAGAACGCCGAAAAAGACAGAACAAGCGCGAGCGACAAGGCAAACAAACGGAAGGCGTACAATGAATTCATATGGGAAATGGACACATAAATTGAAACTTTGTTCAAGCGGTGAGTTTCGATGAAGAAACGGAGGCGAGGAAGGTGTCGGGGGAAAGGGGTTTCAGGTGTCCCTGCCCGGCCAGGGCCTATCCAATCAACAATCTCAATTCCCCAATCTTCAATCTCAAATCCTCAATCTTCTGCCCTCTCTGTGTCCTCTGTGGTGAAACTTCGCTGGTGAACTTCCCCGAACAATCACAAATCCCCAAATCTCAAATCCTCAATCTTCAATCTTCAATCCAAAATCCCTACGGCAGGGGATGCTCCAGTCGGACCTTGACCCGGTAATTCTTTTCTCCCGGCTGGGGATCGGGTTCCGGGAGCTGGGTGGTGCCGGAGGTGGAGGGCAGATTGGTAGCATACAGGGTCCAGTCGGTCATCTGGCGGTTGGTGGAGGTCCAGACATCGAACAGGCGTCCGGTTTCCGAGGGTACCTGTAGCCACAACCCGGTGGTGTTCCCGATCATTTGCACAGCAAAGAACGAGGCTGGGTTGGTGGGGTTGGTGTTCCCAATGTATTCCTCGAGGTTCGAATACCCGTCGTTATCCGGATCATTGGTGGTTTCCGGGGCCTCAAAAAAGTTTGGGTTAAAGCCATACAGACTTTCCCAGTCATTCGGCAGGTCATCTCCGTCGATATCCGGGTCGCAGGCGTTGCCGATCAAATCGCCATCATTGTCGGATTGATCATTGGCGACGTCCGGGCAGTTATCGCAGGCACTCCCCCGGTTGTCCCCGTCCGGATTGGCCTGGTCCGGGTTGGCGTCGCTGGGGCAGTTATCACAGACATTCCCCACCCCATCACTATCCCCGTCCTCTTGCCCAGCATTGCTGTTGGTCGGACAGTTATCACACAGGTCGGCAAATCCATCTGCGTCCACATCTGGCAGGCCGTTGGTCTCATTGTAGACAAATGGGCAATCGTCACAATCATCGCCAAACGGATCGCCATCGAAATTTACCTGCCCTGGGTTGGGATTGGTTGGACAGTTATCACAATCGTTCCCCAGCCCATCGAAATCCACATCAAGCTGGTCGGGATTGCTATTGCTGATGCAGTTGTCGCAGACATCCCCAAACCCGTCGGCATCCGAGTTGGCCTGATCGGGATTGAAATTGGTCGGACAGTTGTCCAGCTCATTGGCAATCCCGTCGCAATCGAAATCCACCGCATTGGTGGCAAACCCGAGATTGTTGGTGAACTCCGGATCGGTGGTTTCGCTATAGACGGCGGCGAAGTTGGTAAAGATCCCCGAAGCGGCGGTATTCACACTGACCGTGACCGAAATCAGCGCACCAAATGAACTGGGCAGGGTGTTCGTACCAAAATCAAACGTCAGCGTCTGCCCCACCTGCGAGACCTGTGCGGTCGGCCAAGAACTGCCTTCATACGTCACCTGGGATGGAAGTGTATCGGTAATCACCACCGAAACCGCAGGATCCGGACCGGCATTGAACACATTCAGGGAATACACCAGATTGCTCTCCGGGCAGACCAGGTAAGACGACACCGTCTTGGTTAACCGCAAGTCCGCCTGCTTCACCTCCAGAATGTACACCTTGTCATTCTCATGCCCCACCGCAAGATACCGCCCATCCTCCGACCAGCGGATGTCGTTGGCGTCATCCGTTGAACTAAGAGACGCTAGAGCTCCATCCAAATACTCAAGGGAATCGGTATCTTCGCGATATCGATAAAGTCCAACATCAGCACCGAGCGCAGACCGATCATAGGCCACAGCAAGAAGATTTCCCTCCGGCGACCATTCAAGGCCAACGATGTTATTAAGGGTTGGAGGTACATAAGCGATGTCCACATCCCAATCCCCCCCGCTTTCTCGGTACAACAGGAGCTTTTGCGCAGCAGACGCAGTTGCCCGATGAAGCCCCACTGCAAGCACCCGTCCATTCGCCGACCAACCAACCGCCGAAACGTCATGCAGCGATGTCATGTTGGCGGCGAACTTTTCCGTCAAGATTGATCCATTCCATGAATACACTCTGAGTTCTTCCGCCAGTGAGCTCGAGTTATAGGCGAACCCGACAGCAAGGTTGGTACCCCCCGGATGCCAGGCCATGGCATTGGTCATGATCTGTCGTGTGTTACTGGAATCCACATTGAACACCCTCGATGTGGATAGAGAGCCGGGGCCATAGGAATACAGAATGATTTCCTTATCTGAGATGTCCGTCCCCACCGCAAGGGTATTGCCATTCGGATTCCAGGCCAGTGCCTTGACACTGTCAAAGGTACCGAAATCAACACTGTTGGTTGCGGTCGGTTTGTGGGTGATTTCATTGAAATTATAGACAGTCAGTTCATGTGCGGAGTTGTCCTGACTCCCCACCGCGAGGTAATGCTGGGAAGGATGCCATCGGACCGCATTCACTGGCTGGGGCGTCGCGGAATAGTTGGTTTGGTAGCGAAGGGTCAGCACTTCTGTGATCGCGGAAAAGGAGTAGACCTTGAGTTCCTTGGCGAGGATTGTACCAGTCCCCACCCCCACATGGGTATCGTCCGGCGCCCAGTCGACGGACAACACATCATCATCCGCATCGATATCCTCCACAATCGGGATTGTCGCGAGGGCGGGCATGGCGACCAGCCATCCGGCGAGGATCAGGATGAACCGGCAGGAAATACCATCATGATGGAGCAGTGTTTGGGTCATGGTAGGATCATTAACCGGATTTGCCCCATCTGTCAGGTCAAACTATCCGGAAAGATAAACCACAGGAAGCGGAAAAGAGTACCTCTGGCTTAACCCTCGGGCCCTGATGCTTGATTCATCATGCACCCAGCATCCCTGTTTCGATTACGATTACGATTAGGATTACGATTATGAAGTATGAGCCGACTTTCCGGTCAGGGCCTGCACGGCCAGGGGCACCCACCACAGAGAGCGCAGAGAGAGAGATTGGGGGGGGGTAACCCTCCTCCTACTCGTAATCCTAATCGTAATCGTAATCGGTTGCGTTCAGTTCTGCTCCCGATACGCGGGTCTGGAGACCCACGCTACGAGTTTACCAATCACCCAATCTCCCTCTGTGTTTCTCTGTGTCCTCTGTGGTAGGTGTCCCTGGCCGGGCAGGCCCTGGCCGGGCAGGCCCTGGACGGGCAGGCAGGTTTCAGGACCCGAATGTCGTGCCTTCAGCACAAATTTGTTTGGGGGATCGTCCTCCCCCATGGCTCTGCCATGGGCTATCGACTTCGGCCCCTTCAGGGCCAGGTCCCTAACCCCCAATCCCCAATCTCAAATCATCAATCTTCATTCTTCAATCATCCAACCCCCAATTACTCTGCGCTCTCTGTGTCCTTTGTGGTGAACCTTCCCCCGACTCACCATTCCCCAATCTCAATTCACCAATCTTCAATCTCAAATCTCAAATCTTTAATCAACCAATCCCCCAACAAACTCCTCACTTGGCAAAAGCGCTTTAACGGGCGTAGGGTTCGGGGGTAAATTATCCCCAGAGGATAGGAGATTGAAGATGTTGAGACGATTTGCCATTACCCTGTTGGTGACCGCCCTCCCTGTGGTGGGGCTGGCCCAGACCTCGGTCTATTCCAGCATGACCCTCGCCGGGAGTTTCCAGGGCTGGAACCCCGGGGCCAACAACATGACCCTGGTGTCGAACAACACCTGGCGGGCCACCCTGTTTGCGCAGCGGGGCGCCCAAGAGTATTTCAAATTCGCTGCGAATCGCTCTTGGGACATCAACTGGGGCCAATCCGCGATCCTCTCGCCTCCAGTGACCAACGTTGCAATCCTTACAGCCGCGGACATAGCAATCTCCTTCCCCCAGGATGGCTATTACCGTTTCACCTTCAATGATCAGACCCTGATCTACTCGATCATTTTGGACAGTGTTTCTCTGCCCTGGACCAACCGCACCCGCAATGGCAGCTTTGAGCTGGAAGGTTCGGAAGAAACCAAACCCCTTCACTGGGAAAATGGGTTTCCTGATGGTATGGGGGATCTATGGGGAAACGTCGGCCGGGCCGATTGGCGTGCACTCACCGGCTCATCGATTGCCTACATCGGGGCGGGTGATTGGGATTATGGCGGATTCTGGCAGGATATTCCTGCCGGGCGCGGCTTTACCTATGAGTTGACGGCAAACTTCTGGGCCGATGCGGAACCACCCTATGGTCCCTGGACTGCCGACAACAAAGAGCTGAAAATTGAATTTTTTGGGTCCGGGTTCAGCGGTCCCCTCGCGGTATACGCAACCCCGCTCGATGGTTTGACCAGTGACTGGACGGAGTTCAAGGTCATCGGAGAGGCCCCAGAGGGCACCATGTACGCGCGTTCCGTAATCAGTGTCAGCGGGGCGGGCGATCTTGGTTCCCTACAGTTCGATGATGTATCGATCCGGGAGATTCCCCCCATGGCTCAATCCTTCAGTTGGCCATTCGCCTTTACTCCCGGGCGATACAGCTATGCAGGCTGGTTGATGACCACGGGATCAGTCACCGATGAAGCCCGCACCGGGCTGGCCGCGAGTCTACCCCAGGGGGGCCAGATTGTTTCCCCGCTTACCACCTCCGGGGTGGGCCGGGTCAATTTTTTCTACCGGCATGAAAACACCACAGATCCGGAGGACAACCTCGAGCCCATCACCTTCCGCGTCCAGACTTCGCCCAACGGCAGTTCTTGGACCACCAAAGGCACGGTATCCAACATTGTCGCCCAAAGTTATCAGTCCTACTCTCTGTACCTTGCCGACCCTGATGTTCGCTATGTACGCGTCGATCATTTATCCGGCACCAACAACCTCCTCATCGATGACATTCAGCTCGCGGATGCCACCGATGATCCACGGTTGCAGGATTTCGAAGGAGCGGGATGGACCAATACATCAGACACCATCATCACCATCAATGACTGGCTGCTCAGTCTCGGACGCATCACCACCAATGAAGCCTACAGTGGAACCTCCGGGGTCATTGGTGATCCACTCGTTCCCACCAATGTCTTTACCTGGCAACTCCGCTCCCCCTACTACAGTGACGGATATGGGACCATCTCCTTCCAGTACGCCAGGGGCACCAATGGCTATGGACCCGCATCGCTGCGGCTGCAGGAATCGCCCGATGGCAGCAATACCTGGACGGACCTAGCAGTGATTGAGCCGATCATCAGTGGTTCCTACATCCAATATAATCAGTTCTTTTACGAACCCAACCCCCGCTATATTCGCATTGTCAACCAGCAGATCGATGCCGGAGCGATAGACAATGTCCTGATCCAGGAACCATTTACCGAAGGTAGTGAAGCCCCTGGCGGCTGGCTCTTTGATGGGGTTGGTGAATATACCAGCGATTCCAGCTCCGGGGAGTCTCCCAACTCAGTGAAATTCGATACCACAGGCGATACGATCACCACCCCGGTTTTGAATCATCCAACCAACCTGACCTTCTGGATGAAGGGCAATGGGATTTCCGGTTCTTCATTCCTCATTGAAACCACCACCGACGGCAGCCTGTGGACCACCCTGGTCAACCTCACCTCGCTGAGCAATACCGAGTCCAGCCCCTCCTACTCCCTTTCCACCAATGTCATCCAGATCCGGTTTACCTATACCAAAGTTTCAGGAAACCTGGCCTTCGATGATGTCTATATTGTCGGGGTTGCGACCGGAGAAACCGGTCCCCAGGAACTATTGATCGACGATTTCAGCATCAGCAAACCAGTGGCCTACCGAAACCAGAACTTTGAAACCTGGCCGCGCAAAGGCTCCTACACCTCAGGAACCGATGAATGGGAGGGTTGGTCGGTTCAGGAGGTCATTGTAGACCCAGAGGAAGGATACGAGGGACAAGTTGGGCGGATGAACCGCAACACACAGTCCATTATACAATCGCACTTATTCCCAGATGGCGCAGGAAATATCTCGTTCCAATACAAGCTATGGTCTACCGACACGAATAACACCGCAGCAGTCGAGATACAGACATCGATTAATGGATCTTCCTGGACATCAATCGATACGCTATCGATTACCAATGATAGTGGATATTTGTACTACTCGAAATATAATTTCATCACCAATGGGGTATATGTCCGGTTGTACAAAAATGGAGGCGGGCGTGTCCTTTTCGACAACATTCTCATTGATACCCCCAAGCCTCCGGCGGATGTGGTGATCAATGCGGAAATCGATCCCCCGGCCCCCTTTACCAATGATGCCGTCTACCTCGATGCCATCGTCTTACCCGCCAACGGCGCGGAAACGACCAACGTGACCGCGTACTACCGAATCGGAACCAGCGGCGGATTTACCACCCTCGCGATGACCAATACCGGCTACATCACCTATCGGTCCGCGACGAATATTCCGGCTCAACCCGCCGGTACCATCGTGCAGTACTACTTCAAGGTAGAATTCTCCGGTCCCGGAAGTGAACTCAACTCCCCCGCCTACTATCCGGACACAGCCCCCGGCGTCCCCGGTTCCTACGGGATCCCGCGTTCGGAACCAGGTCAGGTCTGGATCAATGAGGTGGATTATAATGATGCTTTCAATAGTTGGGGATTTGCATTTACCCCTGCCTTCATTGAATTGGCAGGGATTGCCGGCTTTGACCTTTCAGATTGGTCCATTGCGATTTATCACGAAATCACCCTGATATCCCGCTATACGATCACCAACAACACAACCTTGTTGAATGAAAGCGGTGGATATGGTTTCTGGGTTCTCGGGAACGAATTATTGCCCGATGCCTCTGATCAAATGTTCACCAATCTACTCTGGGACATTCCAACCGGGATTCAACTGCTCAATGAAGTCGGAGGCGTCGAAGACAGCATTATGTTCGGAGGCGTGGCCAGTGGATTTGAACTGGTCAGCAAGATTGACATCGAACCAGCAGGTACCAACGGTGTCGCTCTGATCGGTACCGGCACCAACCGGGATGATTTTGCCTGGGCATTTGATACGAACATAGTCTTCTCCACGCCCGGTGCGGTCAACATGGGCCAGATCTTTGGCGATCTAATCGTGCCTGAAGCGTACATCACCGCGTTGATCATGAAGACCAATGTGCAGTTCACGGTGGTGGGCAATCCCGACAACTGGACCGTGCAGCCGATGATAACCACGAACCTGATGGCCAATCCGGTGGCCTGGACCATGGTCACCCCCTTCAATGAACAATGGACCGGCGGCACCAATCAAGTCTGGTTCAATTTCCCGACTGGAGTCACGAACCCAATCTATAGCATCCGCCTGACCGCACCGTAGGAATGATGAGTTGAGATTTATGATTTTAGATTGAAGATTTTAGATTGAAGATTGGTTGATCGGAAAGTCAGGGAAGATTCACCACAGTGGGCACAGAGAGCGCAGAGGAATTGGGGGATTGAAGATTTAAGATTTGGGATTGGTGAATGAAGCGTATTGATTGGACGGTGTTTCCTGGACGCCCAGGCGCAGTCCGGCTCCCGATACACGGGCAGGAGACCCGCGCTACGAGGTGACCAATCTCCAATCCCTCTGTGATTCTCTGTGGCCTCTGTGGTGGGTGTCAATCGCTACTGCATTGACAGCACATCATCAAGAGCCCGCTTAGGAAGAGGTCCCTCTCAGGGCTCGGACCCAGAAACAGATCCAACTTCGCTTCCTTCGTTTCCTTCTGTATTTCGGGCTATTGCCCGGCAAATGGATATCCGACGGAAAACCAGCGGAAAAGCTGAGTAATACTTTGGAGTGAAGGCATTCCCGATTTACGACAACCACCCTTTTCACGGCTTACTGGTTACTCCACCAGTCCCTTGAAGAACCGAACAAGCGCAGGGTGGTGATTCGGGTCGTTGGGATCGGCAACCGGATCACGCCAAAAGACCACCAGCGCCTTGTTCTCACTGATTGGTTCGCCGCTTTCGCTGAAGACCTGAGCCGCAATCACCGCGGTGAACAGGTTCTGCCGCAGTCCGAGAAAAGGGTAGGAGGTTCGGATGATGGATTCGATTTCCGCATCGGTGGCGTTTGGATCACCCACCAGGCCCTTGAAGGTATTTTGGTCAAAGCGGCCTATTTCCGAAAGATTGGTAACCGGTATCACACTGGCCCCACTCCACACCTTATCGATGATGGCACTGGCCCAATCATTGGCCTTGTCCCAGATCAGGGTTGGACCGCCCGCGCCAGGGGATGTCTCGATCGGCGCGGCGAAAAAAGCACATGAGAGCACATCTTCCAGAGGTGTGTTGGGATTAATTTTGCCCCTCACAGTCCCCCCTGCATTTCCAATTCGGAAATAGTCGATCACCGGATTCACCCCGGACACCGGAGTCTCGTAAAGGGCAATCGTGCGCCAGGGCTCACCTACGGACAGGAAACCAAGCTCGCCGACTTGTCCCGGGGGGTTGTTGTTATCCAGGGGTTGGTTGCGGACATACATGGAACTGACGCCCTCCCCCCCGGTCGACAGGCTATTGATCGCGCCCGGCGTGATAGAACTACCGGCAAGCATACTCCATTGCAGCGGGTCATAGTTCAATCGTGGATCCACACAGGCCACACCCCGGGGATCGCTGTATTGCCCATTGATTGGAAACTGAAGTTGGACGACTGGAAAAGTCTCGACCCGGTCGGCTGGTTGTCCATCCACGGTGATTTCATAGGGACCCAGCTGGACATTATAGGTGATAATCGCAGTCGGCGGAACATTGATGGTGGAATCGTTTGAAAGCTCCCAGGTGTAAGTCACAATGTAAAAGTTGTCCCCATCGGCATTGATGGTATTTCCGGCGACTGTACCAGGAGAAGCCCCAAGTGGTGGAAGTAATGGCGTCAGGAAATTGGCGATGGGCAGGGGCGTGCCACCTGCAATCGCAAATTCAACATCGGGTAGATCGGGTGCTTCAGCGTCTACCGTAGAGGGGAACGGATGCCATAGTTCAACGTTCAGGGAAATGGTGTGCGTATAGGTGTAGAAGCCAGGCGTGGTACTGTTCGCTTTCACAATCCGGCTGGTCACCCACATCTCATTGATCATGGGAACCGGTTCGGTGCAAAACGTATTCAAATCCTGTGGGATAAAATCATCATCCACATAATCCAGCAGATTCAAAAAGACGATATCCGGATTAGGAATATTGCAATCCGTAAAGCCCTGCACGATTTCGGTCTGCCGTCCCTCCAATGTGGTTGTATCGCCGGCCAGATCAATCTTATCCGCATACCCCCCATCGATCGCGTTGCGGTCCGGAGGAAATCGGGAATAGATGAACAGATTCTCGGCTTTCTGGACCATACCGCTATTTATCGCGATGACATTTAGTTCTGGGAAGGATTCAAACCGGGTCCAACTCGCGGACATATTATCACTGAATTGAGAGGCATTCCCTCCGAACTCCGGTAGTTGATTCACATCCAACTCAAACAGGGATTCCCCCTGATCGCGATCCACATGGGGAAAGACCGCGTTGACATCGATCATGCCGGAATGGTTGTAGATGAGGTAGGCATAGCGACCGACCAGATCGTTGTCATTATTTTGCAGCTCTATCCATTCCACTTTCTGATTTTCCGATTGCAGCGAAACCTGGGCCGAATCCGGAAAATAGTTTGTCGCCTCGTCCGAGATCATGCCATACGCATTGGTCACCCCCGTACTGGGAAGGAACTCAAAATCGGGATAGATCAGATTAAAGGTGTTCATGTAGGCATCGACATCGCTCAGGGTTCTGGCAATGGCGGCTTGCAGCATCTGCTTACCCCTCACACTGTCCGCGTACGACTTGGCGGCCAACCGCTCGGTACGGGAGGAAATCGCGAACCCGACCCCGATAATGACCAGCAGGGACAACATGCCAAGCACGATGACCAGGGCAATCCCCTCCCTCCCTGTTTTACGTGCGGCATACGCCGTGGCGGCAGTTGACTGAAGAACCCTCATGGTGCGATCACATATCCTTGATAGTTGTTGAAAAAGACCCGGGTGAAATATCGATGTGCGGCACGGTCCGCCAGTTCTTCCCGCTGCGCAGCACTACTGGCGGCGGCAATCTTGATCGCGTCCGATTCGCTCAACATCTCCACCACGATGTCAATGAAAGCGGGCGGGCCGTCCACCGTGGAGTCATAATTCGCAAGACTGTTGCCGGAGGCATCATAGACCCAGAAATTGAGGTCCCGGACATTTTCGGCGATGACCTCGGTAAAGGCGATGGCATCCATGGTTGTCCACCAATCATCTTTTTGATAGGCCAGATAGTACTGGCTACCCAGAGATTCCACCCCGGTACGCCGGATGGCAAACCGATGCGGCATATCGGCCCCGGTAACCGGATGCGTCATGGCGCCCACGGAAAAGCCCACCTGTTTCACTTGGCGATAGGTGGAATTTTTCTTTCGCGAGACCTGATCTGAAGCAAGAAAATAGAGGCGGTCCGCTTGTTTACCGAGGACGGATACCGCATCAGACTCCAGCTTTAAATGCAGGGTGCCATCCGCGATGGCGGAGCTGATTTCCCGGGCCATAAATTCCAGAGCCGTCCGGCCGCTGATGTTGGCTTCCATCCGCTTATTGCTGTTTTGCCATGCGGATGTGGTATCAGCAAACACCCGGGACAAGAAGAGGACAATAATCAGGAGCAGCGCCATCCCGGCCAACAGTTCGATTAACGTAAACGCCTGGCAGGATTCGCGGGATTGCCGGAACCAGCGGGACGGGCATGGTGTATCGGGGCGATGCATTACAACCCATCCCCCCGATAGATTTCCGTATAGTAGGTGAGCGGATTTAGTTCCGAACCAAATTGACCCGGCCAAACCTCGAGCTCGCATTCCAGAATATTTGGATCGAAATTCGAGTTTTCAACGCGCAACCGGTAGCGAACCACCAGATCCTCGACAAACCGGCCACCTGCCGATTTGTAGGTATAAAAGTTTGTCGAGAGCCCAGTGCCGGGTTCCGGTTCGACGGTAAGAGGATTGCCGGCGCTGATAATCCAGACCTCGGGAGACATCGGGCTCAAGGTATGATTGAAGCGCTGGGCCCAGGGGTTGCGCAATACTTCAGCCCGGTAGCCATTTAACACCTGGTCGGCAAATAGGCTGAGTTGACCATCCTCAATGGCCCGCTTGTTGAGATCCAAAGAGGCAGGAATCAGGGACATGATCCCCATCATTCCTACCGCAGTGACCATCAGGGCCAAAGCAATTTCGACCAGGGAAAAGCCCGCGTTACGACCTGATTGTTCCTTCATAGTCATCACTAAAATGCCCGGTAGTCGACAACTTTGGACATACCGGTCAGGGGGTTGAGGGAGACGCTGTAAAGGGATGAATTCTCCTTCGAGCGGACCGCATAGGTTCCCACCCCCGTGCCCGGATTTACCGATACCGTCCCCTCCGTAATGTAGAGTTCGGCATCCGGTCCCCGCAGATTTCCATCGACTGAAAACGGCTTGCCATCCGGCATGAAGCCGATCACCCGCATGACCACATCCGGACTATTGTTCGAGGGAAAGGGCAATGCATACTGGATTTTTGGAAGCAGACTCCCATTGGCAAAGACATTCTTGTCGTCATCGATCAAGTTCTCATTGAAAAAGCTGGATCGATCCTTGATGAAGACCACGCCGCCAGGCAGATATGTCCAAGCCTGGAGGTAGCCATTGGATTGGCCATAAATATTGAAGCTGCGAAGGTATTTTTCGCCTTGGGAGGGAAGGCTGGGGAAGACGACATAGGTCCGCTCTCCGTTGACGATCGCATGCTGACGAGCCAGGGTCAGAGCCGCGCGGACTTGGGCGACGGCCGACTTGGCAGCGGTCCCCCGCCCCATGCTCTGAAACGCGGGAATCGTCAACCCGATCAACAAACCCATCAGGGCTATCACCACGAGCAGCTCTACCAGGGTGAACCCATTCCACCTAGCCGCCATGTTCTTCTGTTTGGTCGCGTTCATCGATTAAAGCCTGTCAACAGATCACTCACTCGCTCCAGGAAGTGATGAAATTTTCGACATCGGAATCAGATGCATTTTGACCGATCGACCAAACAATGACATTCCGGCCCCGAACATCTCCCACACTCCCCCCTGCGGAAACGATGTTGTCATAGTCGGTATCGAAAGCCAGGCGATAGGCACTGCCCCACGGATCCACCATATTCCCCAGGGCATCCATGCCATTGTCGGCTACCTCAAGAAAAACGATGCCGCGGGGGTTTTCGGTGGTATTCAGTCCCCGCAAAACATCGAGGATCGCCGCATTCCCGGTGGTAAGGACGGTGTCGCTGCCCGACCCGGTTTGCAATGGGAACTTGCTGTACTCATTGACATACTGTTTGACTGCGGTCTCGAGTCCGCGAACTTCGGTATTTGCCTTGGACTTATCCGCTGATTTAAATGCTGAAGAAAGGGTTGGAAGCAGCAGCCCGGCAAGGATGGCAATGATCGCAATGACCACCAACAGCTCAATCAGCGTAAATGCTGCACTTGCTCGCTGCCGATCCCGGGCAGGAATCGCGGCGGCTGGAATCCGGTCAGACCAATGATTTTCCGGGGTGAGCCTCGGATTCTCATGCGTTATCCTGCAAGTTTTCAAAAGCATAGTATTCATGATTTACCTATTTATGTTCAATGCTTTACAGCACCTGTCTATATCATACCGAGTTGCAAACGGACTGTGTAGGCCTTGCCGGAAAATGGGCTAATTTTGCTGGCCGCTGATCAAATCATCCTCATCCAATGAAGTATCTGCTCCGAGTGAGCGTATTTCGATTTGATATTTCGATGACCAGGTATACCGGTATCCGTTACCCCAGGGATCGATGAATGATAATTCCTGAGCCCTGATTTTTCCGTCAGCCCTGGTCAGGTCGTTTGAAACAGAATTCGGCATATTTGTCAGTGCCGGCCCAAAATTCGGATAAGCACCATACTCAGCTCGATATTGATCGAGGGCCATGGAAAGTCGCTGAATTTCGGCAATGGCTTGTGCATCGGCAGATTTACGACCAGCTAACCCAGCGATACCGATGGTAAGACCCACCAGGATCCCGATGATCGACATGACCACCAACAGTTCAACCAGGGTGAAACCCTGCTGCATCTGCCTGCGCCACCGGGAAAGTTCACTGGAAGAAAGTTCATTTCTAGCCCGGTTTATCATGTCCTCACCTTCATCTGTTTCATGTCTACTACATCAATCGTGGTAAAAGGCTACACCTACGCCTTTTATTTGGAAAGAGAAGAGTGGAAAAAGGTTTCGGGGGGGCCAGGTTTCCCTGGCCGGGCAGGCAGGTTTCGGGTTTCAGGGTTTTGGTGTTTTCAGGTGTCCCTGGCCGGGCAGGCCCTGGCAGTCGGCTCTTACGCGTAATCATGCTCGTAATCGTAATCGGTTGTGTTCAGCCCGACTCCAAATACGCGGGTCTGGAGACCCACGCTACGAGGTTACCCATCACCCTATCCCTCTGTGATTCTCTGTGTCCTCTGTGGTGAATCTTCCCCAATCACAAATCTCAAATCATCAATCTGGAATCTAAAATCCCTACTCTGCGCTCATGCTCGTAATCGTAATTGTAATCGGTTGTGTTCAGCCCGACTCCAAATACGCGGGTCTGGAGACCCACGCTACGAGGTGACCCATCACCCTATCCCTCTGTGATTCTCTGTGACCTCTGTGGTGAATCTTCCCCAATCACAAATCCCAAATCATCAATCTTCAATCCGCAGTATTCAATCACCCAATCCCTCCGCGGTGAACTTCAACGGTCTTCTACGTTAGCCCTCCAGTTCCTCAACATCGGCCTTGTCTTTCAGCCTCGGGGTTGCGCGTTTGTTTTGAAGCAGGTGGCGTCTACCAATAAAGGTTGCCGGGGTGCGTCCGTATGAACCTTGAACGGCATGGGGGAGAGCCTCTTCAAAGGTAATTCCGTCCACCTCGTTGAGCAGGTCGATCCGGATCGGTTCCACTCCGAAGTGGATGATTTCACCCGGCTTCTCAAAGGGCTGCTCCTGAACCTGGTTCCGGGTAAAACCAAATTCGATCAAAGAATTCCTGAGTTTGGTGATGTTTTCCTCAGTGCACCGGTAAAAAACATCGAGATCCCTGGTAAATCTGGGGTAGCCATGAAATGCCACGGCATAGCCCCCGACCAGCATGTACTCAACGTGATGTTTGGCCAGAAGTGCCAAAAACTCTTCGAAGTCGGGATGGGTAATCATGGCCGAACATCTTTTCATGGCGGATCCGCAATTGCTCGACCAGATCAAGCCTCTGTTCCGGGGTCATTGATCGGTGGCGCTGTCGATCTTGCCTTGTCTCCTCCTGAAATCCACTGACGCTACTTAGCTCCATAGGGAAATACTACCCAGCGAACGTCTGCATGTCACGCTTTGCCCGGGCAGGCAGGTGTCGGGTTTTAGGTTTCAGGTGTCCCTCGCCGGGCAGGCCCTGGCAGTCGGCTTATACGCGTAATCATGCTCGTAATCGTAATCGGTTGTGTTCAGCCCGGCTACAAATACGCGGGTCTGGAGACCCACGCTACGAGGTGACCCATCACCCTATCCCTCTGTGATTCTCTATGACCTCTGTGGTGAATTTTCCCCAATCACAAATCTCAATCTCAAATCCCCAGATCACAAATCTTCAATCTTAAATCTTAAATCATAAATCTCAAATTAACCTCACCGCCACGACCGGATATCGTGGCGGGTACCGTATCGCTGATCGGGGCCGGCGGACCAGATCGCGACCCCTTCGCCAGGGATGCGAGTGGCGTAGTCGCCGCGGATTTCCAGGGTGCCGTCGAAGTTGGCGTCGAAGGAGAGACGGTAGGGATTCCCCCAAGGGTCGAGGGCATCGCCCTGGCGATTGAAGGTCAGGGTCGTGGGCCGGGGATCGTCGGGGAGCGGGATCAGGTAGTCGATCTGGCGCGCATTGTATCGGTTACCCTCATTCCCCTCCCCCTCCCGGGCAGCAAGCCGGAAAAAGACCGAACGATTGATTCCATCCATGCCGACCACGACATCCCGTCCCACCACCGGCTCGCCCTCCACCGGCCAAACCCCGTATTCCCGGTAATAGCGGGAACAGGCAGTCAGCATGGATCGCAGCTCATGGTAGGTCTGGGCAATCCGCTGGTTCTTCCGGGCCTGCCCCCAGATCGCGAACCCGATGGATGCCATGGCGAGAAGCAGGCAGAGCAGAATCATGGTTTCGGGACGGGTGATCCCGCTTCGTCCCGCAGAGGCGGGAAGAGGAGGTTTCAGGTGTCGGGTTTCAGGTGTCAGGTGTCGGGTTTCCCTGGCCGGGCAGGCAGGTTTTAGGAAAGAGGAGGTTACTCTGGACGGGTAGCCTAGTATCCCTGACCGGGCAGGCAGGTGGTGGCTATTGTGAATCGTTAACATACACCCGAACACTGTAACCTGAAAACTCATCCCCGACACCTGAACACTGAAACCTGAAACCTCTCTGACACCTCATCCTGCGCTCTCTGGCCAACCGCGCAGGGATCTTCCGTAATCAGAACTAGTTTCTCTGGCCTGCCAACGGCGTGATTCTTCAGGCAGTTTGCGTTCGAGGGTGCGCTCCAGGCCATTAAGCATCCGAATGCATTCCTGATAACGGGCACGGTAGTCATGAAATACCTCTTGAGAAACATAGGATTTCAATGTCGCCATGTACAGGTGATGAATCGTTTCCGCCGCTTCACCACGGGCGCGATTGACCCCTTCAATCTTATTTCGAACGTGTCGATCGTCATTCTTTTCAGCCAACTGCGCGGGTGAACTATTGGAGGAGCGCCTAACTTGACTGCCTAATTCATACCGTTCTTCTGCGGGCCATTGATGAGAGAGTTCACATACCTTCAAGTGGAGAGCACACAACTTTTGGTAGACCTCGAGATCTTCAACTGCAAGCCAGGTTTTGTCGGTCATACTTCAGGATTTAAAGGTGTCAGGTGTCAGTGTTCAGGTTTCAGGAATACGAAGGCTTCTCGTCGCCGACACCTGCCTGCCCGACCAAGGGAAACCATATATCCTGACACCTGAAACCTGACACCTGAAACCTGAAACCTTATTTAGCTCAGGTTCCCGATGATCGAGATCAGGGGGAGGAACAGAGCGATGACGATGGTGCCGACGACCACCGCTAGGAACACGATGAGGAGCGGTTCGATGACCGAGGTGAGGCCGGCGACCGCGTTGTCGACTTCGTCGTCATAGTTGTCGGCAATCTTGGTGAGCATTTCCGGCAATTCACCGGTTTCTTCTCCGACCTGGACCATGCTGACCACCATGGGCGGGAAGACGCCAGTAGCCTCAATCGGGGGCGCCATGTTTTCGCCCTCCTTGACCGCGTCATGGATGGAGTTGACCGCCTTGGCAATGACCTCATTGCCGGACGTATCCCGGACAATGTTGAGGGCCTGGAGAACCGGCACGCCCGAGGACATGAGGGTGCCGAGGGTGCGGCAGAAGCGGCCGATCACCGTCTTGCGGATCAGGTTTCCGAACAGGGGGACATTCAGTTTGATCCGGTCCACGATGCCCGCGCCTTTTTTGGTTTTGGCGAGGAGTTTGATACCGAAATACAGTCCGAAGATAACCGGGATCACGGTGAGCAGGTGCTCGGTCATACCCGCACTGATCGCCATGACGAACTGGGTCAACCCCGGCAGAGGCTGGCCCTGGAGCAGGTCGTTAAAGATCTGTTGGAACTTGGGGATGATCACCACCATCAGGAAAACCAGGATACCCACGGCCATGAACATGACCACGATCGGGTAGACCATGGCACTGACCACCTTGTTCTTGATCTTCTGGGCCTTCTCCATGAATTCCGCGAGCCGGATCAGTACCTGATCGAGCACCCCGCCGACCTCACCCGCCTTGGCCATGTTGACATATAGTTTATTGAACAGCTTGGGATGGGCGGCCAGGGATTCGGCGAAGGTGCTGCCGGTCTGAATCGCCTCGGCCATGGTCCCGAGTGATTCCTTCAGCAGGGGATTTTTTTCCTGTCGTTCCAGCACTTGCAGACAACGCACCAGGGGAAGCCCGGCATCCACCAAAGTGGCGAGCTGGCGGGTGAATACCATCAGTTCCTTGGGCTTCACCTTGACAAAGAGCTTGGGCATCTTGAGCTCTTTTTTGAGCAGATCATTGCTCCCGGACTTGCCCTTGCCTTTACTGCCCCCGGACTTTTTGGTGGTGGCGGCTTTGGGGGTGACTTCGGTTACGTTGGTTGGGAACAGGCCTTTTTCACGGATTCGGGATAGCGCCGAGGTTTGGTCGCTTGCCTCAATCTCTCCCTTGGTCTCCTGACCCCGGGAATCCAGTGCTACAAAGTGATATTTCGCCATGGAAAAGTCCTGCCGTTAAACCGATACCGCACAGTAATCAAAACGGTTTACAATGGCAAATAAAAGTTTTTGCTCAGGTATACTTCAGGACTTCTTCGACGGTGGTGGAGCCATCCAGGATGCAGCGAATACCGTCTTCGCGGAGGGTGCGCATGCCCAGTTCGATCGCCTTGTCCCGGATCACGATGGTGGGTTTGCGCTCGTTGATGAGCTCGCGAATGGGGTCGCTGATGCGAAGATACTCGTAGATACCCCGGCGGCCCTTGTAACCGGTCTCATTGCACTGCAGGCAGCCCTTGCCAAAATAGAACGGGCGCCCCCCGACATCACTGCGGCTCAACCCGAGCATTTGCAGCATATCGTCTTCCGGCTCATAGGGTGTCTTGCAATTGGGACAAATCGTGCGCACCAGCCGCTGGCCGAGTACCGCTTCCATGGTGGAAGCGATCAGAAAGGGTTCGACCCCCATATCGATCAAGCGGGTGATGGCCCCGGGAGCATCGTTGGTGTGGAGGGTACTGAAGACCAAATGCCCGGTGAGCGAGGATTGAATGGCAATTTCCGCGGTATCCTTGTCGCGAATTTCCCCGACCATGATAATGTCCGGATCCTGCCGGAGGAATGCGCGAAGGGTGCGGCCAAAGGTCAGGCCGATGGCTTCGTTGGTGGGAATCTGGACAATGCCATCAATATCATACTCCACCGGATCCTCGGCGGTGAGAAGCTTGTTTTCCTCGGTATTCAGGCGGCGCAGGGCGGAATACAGGGTGGTGGTTTTTCCGGAGCCGGTGGGACCGGTGACCACCACGATGCCATTGGGTTTGGCAATATCCTCGCCAAAATTATTGTAGATATCGTCGGGCATGCCGATGTTTTCGAGGTCGAGGGAGACCACACTCCGGTCAAGAACCCGGATCACCACGCTTTCCCCGAATTGTGTGGGCAGGGTGGAGACACGGAAATCGATCTGCTTGCCGGCGATCTGGAGCTGGATGCGTCCATCCTGGGGCAGCCGCCGTTCCGCGATATTCAATCCGGAGATCACCTTGATGCGGGAGGTTACAGGAAGGGCCAGATGCTTGGGGGGCGGGGACATTTCATACAGGGCGCCATCGACCCGGTACCGGATTTTGAACTCCGTCTCGAACGGCTCGAAGTGAACGTCCGAGGCCTTGTCCTTGACCGCCTGGTACAGGATCAGGTTGACATACCGGACCACCGGGGCCTGGTTGGCGGCATTTTCCAGCTCGATGACATTGTCGCCGGCCGCAGCAATATGCTCGCCGACACTGTCGAGTTCCGATTCGAGCGCGGACAGCATCTCGGTGACCGAGTCGGAATCATCCCCGTAGTTCTCCTCGAGGGCGGCCCGAATTTCCGCCTCCCGGGCAGCCACAAAGGTGACATCGCGGGACAGGACAAAGTGAAGTTCATCAATGACTTCCGGGCTGAGCAGTTCCGAAGTCGCCAGTTCGACCGATTGGGCATCCGCACTGACCGGGATTACGTTGTACATCCGGGCCACACTGGCGGGAATCGAACGGATCACATCCGTGGGGAGGGATACCGAATGCAGGGAGATCACCCGCGAACCGAGTTGCTGGGCGACAATTTCCAGCAGGGCATCCTCACTGAGGACATCCATGTCCACCAGTAATTCACGAACCGACCGACCGGTGCGCTCGTGTTCGTCGACAATCTCCTCCGCCTGGGCGGAAGTCAGCATCTCCTCGTCATAGAGTTGCTGCAGCAGTGGATCCTTGTATTCGAGATCGGCCATGGCGGGTTATTTCTTTCGTGCGTCCGATTGCAGTTTCTGGAGGATGCTGTCGACATCCTGGGCGCTGGTGACCAGCGCCTCGTAGCTGATTTTGCCTTCCTCGTACAGGTGCATCAAATTGGAATCGAGGGTGACCATTCCCCACTTGCCGCCGGTCTGGATATCCGAGGTGATCCGGTAGGTTTTATTTTCCCGGATGAGGGACCGAATGGACGGGGTGGCGAGCATGATTTCAAAGGCCGCGACCCGGCCCGGTTTATCCTGACGAACCAGCAGTAGCTGGGAGATCACCGCAACAATGCTGGATGCGAGCTGGGTGCGGATTTGTTCCTGCTGATTGGTGGGGAAAGCATCGACGATCCGGTCCACGGTACGGGCCGCCCCGGTGGTGTGGAGGGTGGCGAACACCAGGTGGCCGGTTTCGGCAGCGGTAATCGCCGCTTCCATCGTTTCGAGATCCCGCATTTCCCCCACGAGAATCACATCCGGATCCTGACGGAGGGCCCGGCGCAGCGCTTCCTTGAAACTGGGGACATCGACCCCGACTTCCCGTTGTGTGACCACACTTTTCTTGTGGGGGTGGTAATATTCGATGGGGTCTTCCACGGTGATCACGTGGCAATCCCGGGTTTCATTGATGATGTTCAACATGCTGGCGAGGGTGGTGGTTTTTCCCGACCCGGTGGGACCGGTCACCAGGATCAGCCCGCGCGGTTTATACAGCAGTTCCTTGATCGCGGGAGGCAGACCGATCTCCTCGAGGGTGAGCAGCTTCTTGGGAATCTGGCGGAGGACCAGACCGATGGCATGTTTCTGGTAGAAGGCACTGACCCGGAACCGGGCCTTGTCTTCGTGGCTGAATCCAAAATCGGTGCCCCGGCCCTCCCGCAATTTGGCCTGGTGCTCCTCGTCGGTGATTTCCAGCATCAACCGCTCGGTATCCTGGGGGGTCAGCGGTTCGGTGTCGATGGGCTGCATGGCCCCGTTGAGGCGGATGACCGGAGGGCTGTCCACGGTGAGATGGAGGTCGGAGGCCTCTTCGTCCACGACCAGGTTGAGCAGGTCGATCATGTTGATATCCGACGATTTGATAGTCATGTCAGTTGGCATCTCCCATGGTGACGCGAAAGACTTCGGAAAGGGTGGTCATCCCGCTCATGACCTTGCGGAGGCCATCTTCGCGGAGGGTGCGCATGCCCAGCTCGCGAGCCCGGCGGCGGAGGGTTGCCGAGGTGGACTGCTCAAAGATCATGTGCCGGACTTCATCGTTGATGACAAAGATTTCAAACAACCCGATCCGGCCTTTATAGCCCGTGTTCTTGCAGGCATCGCAGCCCGCGCCCCGCACCAGTTCGACATTGGCGAACTGTTCGGCCATCGGACCGAGCAGGCGCAGTTCCCGATCGCTCGCTTTATGGGACTCCTTGCATTTATCACAAATTTTCCGCACCAGCCGTTGGGCCATAATCGCCCGGGTCGATGACGCGACCAGAAACGGTTTGACCCCGATATCGATCAACCGGGTGACTGCGCTGGGGGCGTCATTGGTGTGAAGGGTGCTGAACACAAGGTGGCCGGTCAGGGAGGCATTGACCGCGATTTCCGCAGTTTCCAGGTCGCGGATTTCCCCGATCATGATGATGTTCGGGGCCTGACGAAGCATGGACCGCAGAGCGGCGCCAAAGGTCATTCCGATATCCGCGCGCACCTGGACCTGGTTGATGCCACTCATCTGGTATTCAACCGGATCCTCGACCGTGATGATTTTGCGGTCCGGCTTGTTGATATAGTTCAGACAGGAGTAGAGGGTGGTGGTTTTACCGGATCCGGTGGGACCGGTCACCAGCAGGATCCCGTCGGACAAACCGATCATCCGCTCGAAAGTTTGCTGGTCATCGGAGAAGAAGCCAAGTTTGGGCAGACCGAGCTGCAGGCCTTCCTTGTCGAGAATACGCATGACGATCGATTCCCCGTGGTTGGAGGGAACCGAAGAAACGCGCAGGTCGAGGTCGCGGCCCATGACATTGATCTGGATGCGTCCGTCCTGGGGAAGCCGTTTTTCCGCGATGCTCATATTCGCCATGATCTTGATTCGGCTGATCACTGCGGCCTGCAGCCGTTTGGGGGGGCTTTCCACCTCGTGGAGGACACCGTCGATCCGGTAGCGCACCCGGAACTTGCGCTCCTGGGGTTCGAGATGGATGTCCGAAGCCCGGCTGCGGAATGCTTCGAGAATGATCAAACTGACCAGCTTGATGATGGGGGCATCCGCATCCGTGACCTCATCCTCACCTTCGAGGCTGGGAATATCGAGTCCCCGGGTCACTTCCTTTTCCGTCGCATCCCACATCTGATCGACCGCCGAACCGCCATAATAGCGGTTGATTCCCGCGTCGATCTCCTCGGGCAGGGAAACCACCCCTTCCACGCCCATGCGCAGTACGTACCGGAGGGAGTCGAGGGTCTCGACATCGAGGGGATCACTCATGGCCACGGTGATGGAATTGTCACCGGAAAAGACCGGCAGCACTTTGTACCGGCGGGCAATTTCCGCAGGGACCAGATCAATGATCTCCTGGTCGACATCGACCCCGGTCAAGTTCATGAACTCCATGCCAAACTGATTGGCAAGTGCTTTGAGGATGTCGGATTTTTCGATTCCCTGCTGCAGGGTCAGGACATCGATCACCGGCTTGTCATTTTGTTGGGCCCACTGGAGCGCCTCCTGTGCCTGCGCACTGGTAATCAGCCCAACGCCCTCAAGGATTTCGACAATATATTCGTCGTTTGCGGTCAAACATCGTCTCCTGTATGCACAGTCTTATGGGGGTGCAGGTTAAAGGGATTGATACCGTGTGTCAATGATGGGGCGTCCCGGTGTCCTCCCCCAGCCCCCACCCCGGCAGGACATCCAGATCAGCAGCAACCGGATCGGCCCAGGTATTGAGCAACCGTGCCGAGGCGGCGATCATGGCGGCATTGTCTGCGCAAAATTCAGGTTCGGTCAGGGCCAGGGCAACCCCGGAATGATCAGCGGCGGCGGATAGTTTTTCACGCAACCGGGCATTTCGCGCCACCCCCCCGGCGCAGGCAAGGGTTCGGATGGGCAAGTGGTCGAGCGCATCGACCACCCGGAGCATCAGGGCATCCACCACCGCTTCCTGGTAGCTGGCGGCCAGATCAGCCAACCGGGATTCTTTCAGGGACGGTTCCCGCTTCAACAAAACCATCAAGGACGTTTTCAGGCCACTGAAGCTGAAGCAATACCGGTGGGACGCCTCCTGGTTCCGGGCAAGGCCGCGGGGAAAGGCGAAGGCGGCAGGGTCGCCGGTGCGGGCATGGGCTTCAATTTCCGGCCCACCGGGATAGCCCAATCCCATCAGTTTGGCTCCCTTGTCGAGGGCCTCCCCGGCCGCATCATCGAGGGTCTGACCCAGCAAGCGGTAGCGGGCAGGGGTTTCTTCGAGCAGCAGCATGGTATGGCCGCCCGAGACCAGCAGGATCAGGGCCGGCAAGGCAATGTCTTTCATGCCGCCATTGCGCGTTAACCGAATCGAGACCGCATGGCCATGAAGATGGTTAACCCCGGTGATCGGGCACTGCAACCGGTAGGCGAGGGCCCGGGCGGAAGCCATACCGGTCAACAGAGAAGTGGCCAGACCGGGACCACGGGTAAAGGCGACCCCCTCGATCGCCGACCAGTCGAGACCCGCCGCCGCGATGACTTCATCGAGCATTGGGGGCAGGGCTTCCACATGGCAGCGCGATGCCACCTCTGGCACCACCCCGCCAAAGGGGCGATGCTGATCGATCTGACTGAAAATCCGGTGAACCGGGACATGGCCCTTTTCATCCATGACCGCAATCGCCGTTTCATCGCAGGAAGTTTCGATCGCGAGCAGGATGCGGGGGGCCGAGGCCGGAAGACCATCATTCATTGCCGGGCCATAAAGGTCAGGATGCCATCGAGCATCTCCCGTGCCCGATCCATGTGGGGATCGCGCAGCGGTTCCACCGCCGGTTCGGCATCGGGTAACGCACCGGGATTCTTTTCCCGCTCGCGCTGCATCATCAGTAGATACCAGTCCGTGGGCGGCATCGGGACCACGATATCCGGTTCGATCCCCTTGTCATGGATCGCCCGGTTGGAGGGTGTGTAATAGCGGGCGGTGGTCAAACGCAGGGCGGAACCGTCCTTGAGCGGCAACACACTCTGGACCGAACCCTTGCCAAACGTTTTCTCCCCGACCAGGACCGCCCGGTGATGGTCCTGCAGGGCCCCCGCGACAATTTCGGATGCGCTGGCACTCCCGCCATTCACGAGAATGGCGAGGGGAAGTTTGTATGCCGCCCGGGAGCGGGCCCGGAATGTCTGTTCATCCTCCCGGCTCTGGGTCGAAACAATCACTTCGCGACGATCGAGAAAGATGTCCGCGACATCGATGGCGGCATTGAGGAGCCCCCCGGGGTTATTTCGCAAATCAAGGATCAGCGCCTGCATCCCCTGGCCGCTCAACTCGGAAAGCTCCCGTTCCAGCAGTGCGGCAGTCTGCTCATTGAACGTGACAATCCGGGTATAGCCGATACGGTCATCGAGCATCCGGGTGTCTTTGACCACCGGCACCTGGATATCCGCCCGAATGATTTCCACCTCGATGGTTTCTTCGGGATCCGGCCGGTCGATGGTCAGGACCACCTTGGTACCCGGCTCGCCGCGCAACCGGTCCACCGCATCCTGTAAATCCAGACCTTCGGTGGATTCCCCATCCACCTGGACGATCCGGTCTCCCGACAACAGTCCGGCTCGAAAGCCAGGGGTGTCTTCCATGGCCGAAACCACCGTCAGCACATCGTCCCGCATGGTGATGACTATACCGAGCCCGCCAAATTGGCCCTTGGTGTCATCGCGCATGCCTTCATAGGCATCGACATTGAGAAACGAACTATGGGAATCCAATGACTGCAACATGCCCTGGAGCGCCCCGTGAACGAGGTTGGAGTAGGAAGTCTGGTCCGGATCAACAAAGTTGCGACGGATCTGCTCCATCGCGAGGGTAAACAGCTCCATCGCCTCGAAGGCATCATCCTGGGTGGGCGGGGCATCCAACTCCTTGGAGTACAGGCGGGCGACCCAAAGAAACTGGACCGCGATCAGGCTGCCCAGCAGGAGCCATCCCAAACTTCTTCCCAAGATCCGTATCGACATGAGTATCGTTCCAGTTCAATCAAACCATTCCGACTGTAAACCATACCCATGTTCTCCGTCCATGACAATGCCGGGCGGCGTGCCTTCAGCACGAGGGAAAAAAGTGACACGGCCAACCTGGCCGTGTCCAGACCATGGGATCGCCGCTTGCCCCAACGGCGGGTCACCTTCGCAGGCTCGCAGTGCGACTGCCGTGGTCAACATTGGCCCCCGTTAGGATACCGCTCGTATGCTCGCGAGGCGAATGGCGTGCCTTCAGCACGCGGGAATCTTGGGCACGATGAATACCCGGCGCTTCGCACCGGGCTAACGAATGCCGTGCCTTTGGCACAGTGGGGATCGCCGCGTGGCCCAACGGCGGGTCACCTTCGCAGGTTCGCAGCGCAACTGCCGTGGCCAACATTGGCCCCAACGGGGCAACAGTCGATAGCCTAGGGCGCAGCCCTGGGTAAAGGGCGAAACAAAATATATCCGTGCTGAAGGCACGGCATTCGCTTAGCCCAAGTTCGACAGTTACGGGGTTAAAATTCGATATTTCCTAAGCAACTCGACCTCTGCCCACCTGTTTTCTCCACTACATTTTCGATTTGTTTTGGACGGGAAGGTAGTTTCAGGTCCAGATAAGCCAGCAGATCAGCCGCCAGTTTTTCGGGCTTGGCGACCAGTCTCAGACGGACCTCTGCTTTGTCTTTTACCGGAAGGATTACATCCATGGAGCGGATGGTTTCGAGCTCCTTGAGGGCCTTACGGGCACAGGTTCCCAACCCTTTGGATTTCATCCACATCTCCAGGCTCCGCCACAGCACCAAAGAGAGGAAGCAGACCAGGATATGGGCCTGCACCCGGTCTTCGCGCTGGTGGTACACCGGGCGCAGGCCCAGATCAGATTTACTCGTTCGAAAGGCATCCTCCACTTCGGTCAGGTGGATGTACCATTTCCAGAGTTTTACCGGATCGGCTTCCTGACAGTTCGTTCTGAGTAAATACGCCCCCTGGGATGCCTGCGCCCAGTCCAGCTTGCTTTCGTCTTCTTCGATACACAACCCAACGGCCAGGCCGGACTCGGCGATGACCTCCACCTCAAAGACCTTCTCGGCTGCGGTATTGCGCCCCATCCATTTGCCGATCCGTCTGCCCACCGCCTCAAGCTTTTGGGGACGCTTCTTCAGTGAGGCATCGATCTGCAGAAGCTTGGTTCGCAGCCGATCGCGCTGGCGGTTGAGCATCGCCGCTTCCTTTTCGTGACGCGCAAGGCTTCGGCACAGAACGTATCGTTCCTGCCCCTGTCTGTCGGGATGGTCGACCAGTTTAACCTCCACGCCGGTTTCCACGGCATGCCAGTCATCGGCTTGCAGCAACTCTGTCTCGAACTTCCTCAGCCGGGCTTTCGGCGTGCCGACGATATACAGAGCATCTCGCTCCCGGAGATAGTCCAGGTTGTCCTCGCTGACCATGCCCCGGTCCATCGCCCAGATCCGCTGTGCACGCCCATACTTGCTTTCCATCAGATCCACGATGTCTTCGACCGTGGTGACATCGGCACGGTTGCCCGCGAAGACTTCATACGCCAGAGGAAGGCCTTCGGGGGTGACCACCAGGCCGATACAGACCTGCTTACAGTCGGAGCGGTTATCCCGGCTGTATCCCCGCTGCGCCTGAGGATTCCGTTCACACTGGCCTTCAAAGTAGGTGCTGGTGATGTCGTAGAGGAGGAACTCGAAGCGGGCGCCAAACAGACTTTCGTAGCGTTCCCGAAGATGAGTGAACAGATCCTCACGAAGCGGAAGCAGCTCATCAAGGCCCCGATAGAGACGGTTGTCATATACATCGTCAGCATCGACCCCCAGAAGGTCGTCCAAAGCGGTTTTGCGATACCAGCAATCGCTTAACGCCAGCTCCGATCCCTGTGAACAAAACGACCCGATGCTCAGGATACACGCGACCGTTGCCCAGTCGATCTGTTCACGTCCGGACCGGACATGGTCTTCAAAAAATCGGTGAAGGCCGAGACGCCGCCATAGGGCCAGGGCCACATACACGCTCCCAAAATCACGGACCCGTTCTACGCGAACTCCAGCCAGGTCGACCTGCGCCCACTCCGGAGGAGGCGGGCAGGGCTCTTCAAAGAGGTCGGCCTGCGGTCGACCCCTTCCGTCGAGCAGGCGAGTGATCTCCTCCCATCCAGCCCGCTCGTCCTCGTCAAGTCCCGGCAACTTTCCCAGCGTGGCAACCGTTCGCTGGCGCGGGCCGCGTGAGGTGCGCACAGATTCCACCAGCGTCCAGTATTCATAGGTTTCGCCGTTGGTCCGTTTGCGGTTGGATCGTAAAAACATGACCTCATGTTCAAACCGCCAGCCGATTCGCGCAACCCCCCAATTCTCCACTACATCGCGTTTCAGAAATTCAAGCGACGATTTACAAGTGATTTCACAAAAACAACCCGAAAATTTGTCGGGTTAAGGCGGTAACTGTCGAATCCGGGTTAGTTTCCACCCCAAAGGAACATATCATGCCACAATCTTTATCGAGCATTGCCCTGCACCTAACCTTCAGTACTAAGAACCGGGTAAGGGCCTTGGCGTATCCTGAACTCCGGATCGCTGCCGAGGGATATATGGTCGGCATTCTCACCAAGCTCGGATCTCCATCCCTCACCACCCGCGTGGTGATCGATCACGTTCATGTGCTGTTTCTCCTTTCCCGGACAGAATCCGTTGCCCATGTGGTTCAAGTTTTGAAGCAGGAATCTTCTGCCTGGATCAAATCACAGCAACCCGAAGCCAAGGATCCGAATTTGACGAAGTTTCAGTGGCAAAAGGGATATGCGGTCTTCTCGGTAAGTGAGTCAAACATCTCCAGGGTGAAGACCTATATTGAGAACCAGGAAGAGCATCATCGGCGAATGACCTTTCAAGAGGAATACCGACAATTTCTGGAAAAACACCGGATCGCATACGATGAGCGGTATGTTTGGGATTAATCTTGGTTGCGATGGCCGCGGGTGGCGTGCCGTCAGCACGCGGGAATTAGGGGAGACTGCCCCCCCGGCGCTTCGCACCGGGCTGACCAATGCCGTGCCTTTGGCACGGTGGGGATCGCCGCTTGCCCCAACGGCGGGTCACCGCCGCAGGCTCGCGGTGCGACTGCCGGAGCCAACATTGGCCCCAACGGGGCAACAATCGATAGCCCAGGGCGCAGCCCTGGGTAAAGGGCGAAACAAAAAATATCCGTGCTGAAGGCACGGATGGTCAGGAATCAAATCTGCGTGATCAGGTTGTGCCTTTTCCACCCCCTGAAGCATCGAGGGCGTCCAGCACCCGCTTGAAGTCTTCGGGAATCGGGGCGGTGAGGGCGATCTCCATTCCGGTTACCGGATGGGTGAAACTGAGTTTTTCCGCATGCAGCAATTGGCGGGTCGCCGGTACCGGCAGGATGGGATGGCTTCGGCGGCTGTAGAGGGTATCGCCGACCACCGGGTGGCCTAGGTGGGCCATGTGGACCCTGATCTGGTGGGTCCGTCCGGTTTCGATGGTCACCCGGACCAGGGTACAGGACTCGTATCGCTTGAGGACGGTAAAGTGAGAGACAGCCGCCCGCCCTGCCGGTGCGCGGGTGCTCATCTTTTTCCGATTCCGCGGATCGCGGCCAATCGGTTCGGCGATGGTGCCGCGAATATCCCGAGTCCGCCCCCAGACGAGAGCCACATATTCCTTGCGCACTTCCCGGGCTTTGAACTGGCGGGCCAGTTGAAACAAGGCCCTTTCGTGCTTGGCGGCCACCAACAGGCCCGAAGTTTCCCGGTCGAGCCGGTGGACAATGCCCGGTCGCAGCTCGTTGCCGATCCCCTGCAGATCGGTGACGTGATGCAGCAGGGCATTGACCAGGGTCCCGCCCGCGTGCCCCGGTGCCGGATGCACCACCATACCCGGGGGCTTGTTAATGACAATCAGATCCTCATCTTCATAGACCACATTGAGCGGTATGTTCTCGGCCGCCACCTCGGTCGGTAACGGTGGAGGAATGACCGCACGGATACCGTCCCCGGTTCGCAAGGTGTGATTGGGTTTGGCCGCCTGCCCATTGACCGTCACCTGTCCGCCACGGATCAACTCCTGCCACTTGGCGCGGGAATGTTCAGGAGCATGGGCCACCAGCCAGCGATCCAACCGGCCCGGTGAATATTCCTCGGGCGGCACAATCCATTCATGGAGTTCGGAAGACATGGAAGAAGGTGTCGGGTGTCGGGAGGGACACTGCTTCAGTCCTTCCCCTTGGGTTCGGGGACGGATCGACCGAGTTTGCGCAGCACCTCTTTCATATCGTTCCAGACATCCCGTTTGGCGGGGGGATTGCGCAACAGGAAGGCCGGGTGGTAGGTGGGCATGGTATCGATGCCTTGATAACTTCGCCATTGGCCGCGAATCTTGGTGATGCCGGGTAAATCCCCACCAAACAGGCCTCTGACCGCAGTGGCCCCCAAGCAAATGATCACTTTGGGTTTGAGGAGATCAATCTGTTCATGCAGGTAGGGAAGACAAGCCTCCATTTCCTCGGGAGACGGCACCCGGTTTCCGGGAGGACGGCATTTGACAATATTCCCGATGAACACCTCGTCACGGGTCATGCCCATCGCCGCGATGATCTTGGTCAGCAACTGGCCGGCCCGGCCCACAAATGCCAATCCCTGGGCGTCTTCATCCGCCCCCGGACCTTCCCCGACAAACATGATTTCCGGGGTGGCGCTCCCCTGCCCCGGCACCGTATTGGTCCGGGTTTGACCCAAGGGGCACTTGCGGCAGGCCGCGACCCGGGCGGCAACCCCGGCCAATCCTCCCCCCGAAGCGGGAGCGGATCCGCCCCCTCCCGACCGATTCGAGGACAGGGCCTGGCGAAAGGCGGTAAGCCGCTCCACCGACACTTCGGCGGAGGCGGTATCCTCGGTCTGCAGGTACTGCACATAGTCGATGACCGCGTCAAAGATATCCTTCTTTTTTGGGGGATGGTGGGTCATGCACTCCTCGTCAATTCGGTGATCCGCGGTTGATGGGCGGGATACCGTTCGGATAAAGCCTTTCGGTCCGCCAGTTCAAAATCGGCAAAATCAAAGCCCGGCGACACCGTGCACCCAACCAACGAAAAACCGTTGGGGTCGACACAGCGTGCGGCAAACCAATGACCTTTGGGCACCATGATCTGGTAGCAGCCGCCGGAGTCAGGTGGTCCGAGCCGAATCTCACGATACGCCCCCGCTTCGGTAATGACATGAAGCACCAGCGGACTGCCCTCATAAAAGTGCCACAATTCATCGCTTCGGATACGGTGGAAGGCGGAGAAGGTGAAGCCGGGAAGCAGGAAATAGATGCTGGTTGAACAGGCACGCTCGCCGGCAAACCCCAAGGCGGCGGCATCGCGGCGGATCGTGGCCTCGGAACGATAGACTTCGCGATAAAAGCCGCCTTCCGGATGGGGCTCCAAATTCAGTTCTTCAACCAGTTTTTCCACGCGCGACATGCGGAGAGACTAACCGTCTCCCCACGGAAAGACAAGGATGCCCTTGGCCGCGCAACCGGCGGCGTCAGCATCGGGCCTGATTCAACACCAGCTCGCACAGATCGGGAAAATCGATTCCGGCCGCTTTGGCCGCTTTGGGGAGGAGGCTGGTCTCGGTGAAACCTGGAATGCTGTTGAGCTCAAGCACGTAGGGTTCATTCGCCTCGGTCAGCCGGAAATCCACACGTCCGAGCCCGCGGCAACCGAGGGCGTCAAAGGTATCCAGCGCGATCTGCTGCAGGGTCCGGGTGACCGCATCCGGCAAAGGCGCGGGGCACAGGTACTCGGTCATCCCCTTGGTGTATTTGGCCTGAAAGTCGTAGTTCCCCTCCGGTGCGCGAATTTCCACGATCGGCAGGACTTGGCGGTCGATCACCCCCACCGTGAGCTCCCGTCCAGAAATGAAGGCTTCCACCATCACATCAGGTCCAAAAGACAGGGCATGCTCGCAGGCCGCAGTCCATGCCGTCGACTCCTTGACGATATGGATACCGATACTGGAACCCTGGCGGGGCGGCTTGATCACCAGAGGGAGCGACAAGGTTGGAGGTTGACCGGCGCCCAGCATTTCATAAGGCGGGGTGGGAATGCCGCACCGCTCCAACACTTTCTTGGTTTCCAGTTTGTCAAATGCCAGCCGGCTCGAAGCGGAACCCGACCCGGTAAACGGTATACCCCGCGCTTCCAGGATCGATTGCACCTGACCATCTTCACCAAACGCGCCGTGCAGGGCGATGAATACCGCCTCGGTGTCCCCCGGCAGATCCACCTGATCATCCGCGAGGGTCACCGGCGTAACTTCATACCCCAACCCGGTCAATGCCGAGGCGACCGCCCGACCCGAAGCGAGAGAAATTTCCCGCTCGCTGGAAGGCCCCCCCATCAATACCGCTATCCGCCGAAATCGTTTGTTCATTGTGTTTCTCTCATGCCAATTCATCCGCAGCCCAGACGGCTATTTTTTCGACATCCCCCGCCCCGATGACCAACAGGAGGTCGCCTTCCATCAGGTCCGCCCGGATCGCTTTCCAAGCGTCGGGGAGGGAGTCATATAAGACGACATGATGGATGCCCATGGATCGCATGGTCGCATACAGATCCTCGGATCGGCCCCCATCGACAAACGGCTCCGACGCGCTATACACCGGTACCAGTCCAATACCATCGAGACCGCGCAGCGCCCCGGCAAATTCGCGGGCAAACTGGCGGGTCCGGCTGTAGCGATGAGGTTGAAAGACCCCGAGAATTCTTTTCGCCCCCCATTGCCGGGCCTGCTCGAGCAATGCATGGATTTCGGTGGGGTGGTGAGCGTAGTCCGACACCACGGTGATTCCCCTGGCTTCCAGCACCACATCAAACCGGCGCCCGGGCAGTCGGAACGAGGCGAGCGCGGCCGCCGCCGCGACCCGATCGAGACCGAGCGCATCCACCGCCGCCAGCGCGGCGAGGGCATTCAACACATTGTGTTTCCCTCCCGCCGAGACCGACACGGGCAAAGGTTGTGCGCCATCCTGGATCAAGGAGAAGTGCATGCCCTGCCCTCCATTTTGTTCCAATGCCATCGCCCGGTAGTGCGCAGCTTCCGAAAGACCAAAGGTGCGTACATCCACTCCCGGGGTGGCCAGATCTTCGGCCGCCTCGACCGGGATCACCGAAGCAACCCTGGCCTGGCCAATCACGGTGCGATACACGTGGTGGAGGTCGGCTTCGGTGGGATAGTAATCGACATGATCCAGTTCGGTATGGGTGATGACGGCCACGGTAGGCTTGTACAGGGCGAGACTGCCATCGCTTTCATCCGCTTCCGCGACCAGGACATCCAGCCCCCCTCCCCCGGCCACTCCGGAATGACCGGCAGGCAGGCCGCCAATAACATAGGCGGACGCCACCCCCAGGGTTTCGAGGATGTGCAGAATCATGCAGGCGGTGGTGGTCTTCCCATGGGTTCCGCCCACCGCGATCGAGCGGGCATAACGGTGCATCCAGGCGGGCAGTAAAGCGCCCCGGTCAATGACCGGCATTTGCTGTGCGGCCGCTTCGACCAATTCCGGATGATGCAACGGCACCGCCGGACTTCGCACCACCCAGGACGCAGGCCCCTGTAAATGATCTGCTTCATGTCCGATCTGGATGGGGATGCCCTGGCCACGCAGCCACTGGATGGTCGGCCCCTCCAGCAAATCGCAACCGGTGACCTCATACCCAGCCTCGTGCATGAGATGGGCCAGCCCGGCCATGCCCACTCCGCCAATCCCGACAAAATGGACCGCCCGATAGGCAGGCGAAGCCAGATAACCGAGTACTGCCTCGGTTTGGCGGCGCCAGTCTTCCGAATTCCGGTGCCGGATGGCTGTGGTCATCGAGCCTGTCGCTCCACCTGGTCGGCCAGTCGCTCCGCGCCATCCGTGTAGGCCCACTCCGCAGCCGCGCGCGCCATGCTGATCCGACGCTCCTCCACCCGGCACATCCGCTCGATGTAGGTCGTGAGCCATTCCACCGTGAGATCGGATTCGGGGACCACATCCGCCGCTCCGGCTTTTTCCAGTACACGGGCATTGGCCATCTGGTGATTCTTCACCGCAAACGGGAAAGGCACCAGCAGGGCCGGCAGGGCAAAGGCCGCCAGTTCGGCGCAGGTGGAAGCTCCGGAACGGCAAATCGCAAAATCCGCCCGGGCGTAGAGATCTTCGATCCGGTTGGTAAAGGCCCGCACGGTATGGAGCAGACCGGCCGTATCATAGCGGTTTTCCACCCACATCTCGTCTTCGGTACCGGTGAGGTGGGTGACCTCGATCCCCACCCCACGCCGATGCAAATGGATCAGCGCTTCCGAAATCAACTCATTCAGGGCGTGCGCGCCGCGACTGCCGCCCATGACCAAAAGGTGAAAATGCTTTCCCCCGGCATGAGGGGCATGGCGTCTGGCGGCTTCCACCACCGGACGGCGCAGCGGCATCCCGGTAATGATGAGATCCCGGCCCCGCAAATAATAGCGGGTTTCCTCGAAGCAGCCGCAGATTGCCCCGGCCCGCCGGGAAAAGAATTTGATCGCACGCCCGGGGACGACATTGGCCTCATGCAACACATAGGGAATGCGAAGGGAGATGGCCGCTCCCACCGGCCCCACCGAAGCATAACTGCCCATGGCGAGCAGAACTTCGGGTTGTTCCTTGATCATCAACCTCCGTACCGTTCGCACTGCTTTGGCCAGACTCCATGCCGACTGGACCCCGCGCAGGGAAAAGCGCGTGGGGAACCCCTGGGCCGGAACCTGGATGGTGCGCCCCGGCCAGCCTTCGAGGGCTTGCGCCTCCACATCTTTGCCCGCCATCCACAGCGTCACCTCGTGACCCCGGTCGGCCAAAACCTGGGCCGTGGCTAATCCGGGAAAGATATGCCCGCCGGTTCCTCCACACGCCACCGCGATTTTCATGAACGCCACCCGGTGATGGCATCGGCATCCAGTCCTTCCGCCGCAAGCAAAAATCGTTTCCAGGGGAGTCCGGAACCAAACCCGCCGGCCCGGCCCTGGGAGGCCAGCACCCGGTGACAGGGCAGAAATAATGGAATATGGTTGGCCCCGCAGGCCTGCCCCGCAGCCCGGCAAGCCCGGGGTGAACCGGCCAGGGACGCCAGTTCGCCATAGGTCACGTACTGGCCCCACGGCACCTTTCGCAGCGCATCCCAGACCCGGAGGGTGAAGGGGGTTGCATCCGGCAATCGCAGTGGCGGTGTGGGGCGCAATCGACGGTCAAACCATCCCCGTATACACTGCTCGGCAGCGTCCATCACGGAGCGATTGGCATCCTCCGCCTGATCCACACTGCTCCCCCGCCACTCGGGAACCCCATCGCGATCATCGACGGCAGGCAAAACACAGGACACCACATGGCCCTCGCGCAGCACGGTCCGGATCGGGCCCCAGGTGGTATGGCAGGTCAGGGTGGAATCACCAGTCATCGCGAGGCAGTACCTAGGAAAAAATCTGTACCAGAATGAAAAGTCCGAGCAAGAGCAGAAGCGCCAGGAAAATCATTTTGTTGCGTTGGACCTTGCGGTCGTAACTCATCGGAACATCGGAAGACCCACCCCCGAAACTACCGCTGGAAAGATAATGGGCGAGATTGGCGCTTCGGGCAGCGCGGGCGGTTTCCTCCCGGGTCGCCGGGGTGGACGGATCGGGTGGGATTTCCGCGGAAGCCTGGGCGAGGGTCGCGGCCTTTTGCAGCACTTCCTTGGGCGTGGATTTCAGCACCTCCTTCATGCGGCGCCGGATCTGTGCCTCCTCCGCCTCCAGTTCACGGCGGCGGCGATCGACGGGATTCTGTGGTTTACCCCAATGCATCGACCCTTCCCTTTACAGAAATCCGTAATAGACCAGCGAGGTGTAGACCAGCAGCAGCAGGAACAGGGTCACCATCAGGGGCAGGGTCACCGCCGCCCCGATCTTGATCCAGTCTGCAAAGGACCGCGCACCCATCGCGGGTTCCAATGGCCCCGGATCGTATGCGGAGGCCGCCACCTCCCGTGTCGATGCGAGGGTATCCGATTCGCGGGACTTGCTCGCTTCCAATCGGGCCATGGTCCGGTTGTATTCGCCCCGGATTTCTTCCAGTACGGTCAGGCCGCGGCTCAATTCATCCGAGAGTTGTTCCTCGGACCATTCATCTTCATTGAGCGCATCCACCTCGCCCAGCATCTCCCGGAACCGGGTGCGGGCGCTGGAGATCAGCTCAAGATAGCGCTGGGTCTCCACCTCATCCCGTTCCAGTGAAGTCAGGCTCTTGCGCAGATAGCCGGTCATTTCCTTCCGACCCCGGGTGAATGTCTCCTGCTGGCGCTGTGCCTGCTCCAGCACCTTCTTTTCCCGTTCAAGCTGCTCCTGACGCTGGCGGAGCTGTTCCAGCTCATGCAGGGCCTGGGTCGCCTGCTCGGTGACATCCTTCTGATGCCGTTTCATGCCGGTCAAATTCAGATCAGACGCCCGCCCGGCCATGGCATCATCGGAGTTCATGGATTTTTTATCCCGGCCCTCCCCGCCCAGCCCGCGCGATCCAAGGGGTGTGCGGGGGGGTTGGCTGAGGTCGTCATCATAAAAGTCCGTATTGGCCATGGTGGTCCTCCGATCAGTTACCGTTCTGGGGTATGCGCAGGGTCTGTCCGACCCGAATGCTTTCCGGGCTCCGCAAGGTCTCGCGGTTGGCCTCGTAAATCCGTTCCCACAGGGCGGGGTTGTTATACACCCGGGTGGCAATGCGGGAAAGGGTATCCCCCGCTTGGACGACATAGATCTGTTCACTGGGCTGGGCCGGCATCGGCTTGGGGGCCTGGATCGACACCGCAGGCGGCGGGGGCTTGTTATCGCCGCTCTCCTGCACAGGAACCCCAGCCAACTGGGCACGCAAATCCCGGATGACCTCCCGCTCCCCGCTCAGCAGGTCCGCGAGGGCGGCATTTTCCCGCTGCAACCTGCGCACCTCCCGGATTGCTTCGTCGGAGTTCTGGGGCAGGGACGCCGCAAAGGATACCTTGGCCACGGAAATCAAATCCTCCACCAGATCTCTCCGCTCCGCCTCCGGATCGAGCTCAAGATATTTCTGGTAGTGGTAGATGGCCCGAATGTCATCGGCAAACACCTGGTCATACAAGGTAGCAAGCTCCCAGTGGGCACGGGCCAACCCGGGCTTGCGGCGCAGGGCTTTCTCATACATCGCCACCGCGCCCTCGTAGTCCTCGGCATTCTTTAACACCCGGGCCCGGCGCAGGTTGGGATCCCGCTCATCAATGGGATCACGACTGCAGCCGCTTCCCAACACAAGGAAACCCAGACAAACCAGGATCGCCCCACGGAAGTAGATGGACCAGGTTGATTGTACTTGTCTGAAGGTTGACATGGTTAAGTCGTACTGGCAGACGATTTTTCCGTCAACAGGATTGCGGGACCGGGGGTGGGATGTCATGACAGGGCCAACCATCCGGCGGCGGCAGAGGCGACCACCACCAGCCAGGGTGGCGTGCGGAAAAAAGACAGGACCAGCCATACCGACCCGGCGAAGACGAGATGACCGAGGGTGGTCACGGTGCTGGATGCGATGGGATGGACCAGAGCGGCCAGCAACAGGCCGACCACAGCGGTATTCAACCCTTTCATGACGGCTCCCATCCGGCCCAGGGTGCGAATCCGGGCCCAGATCGGCAGGGTCCCCGCCACCAACAGCCACGAGGGAAGAAAAATGGCGGTCACCGCGAGCAGCCCCCCGGTCAGGCCTCCCATCGGTGCAGGCATTGAAGCGCCCAGAAAACCGGCAAAGGTAAACAATGGCCCAGGGAGTGCTTGGGCTGCACCATAACCGGCAAGAAATAGATCCTGCTCAACCCACCCTTGTCCCACCACCAATGAGTTCAGCCAGGGCAGGACCACGTGACCGCCTCCCAGCACCAACGATCCGGCCCGGTACAACCGATCAAAGGCCTCCACCCGCAGGTCGGGCAGCCTGAAGGCAAGCACCGGCAGCAACAGCAGCAGAAGCAAAAATCCGGTTAATGGTATCCACACCCGGGCCCCTACCGGTGACGCGGACGTCACCCATTCCTCCCGTGGTTGCCCAGGGTGAAACCAGAGCCACCCCACCCAGCCTCCCGCGGCCAGGGCGGCCAATTGACCAACAAAGCCACCCCACCCCAGTGCGATCCCCGCTGCGGCCAGCGCAACTATTTTACCGCGAAGGTCCGGACAGATGGCTTCGGCCATTTTCTGCACGGCGTGAGCCACCACCCCCACCGCAGCCAGTTTCAGGCCGGTCAGCACGCCACCTGGAATCGTGGGCAACCAGCTCAACCCCATCCCCAATCCGATCATCAATATCATCGACGGCAAGGCAAATCCCAACCATGCGGCAAGGCCACCCCGCCAGCCAGACCGAAGGAAGCCGACCCCAAAGACCGCCTGACTGCTCGCCGGCCCAGGCAGGAACTGGCACAAGGCCACCAGATCCGCATAGGCTTGATCGGTCAGCCATCTCCGGCGGGCCACGCATTCCTCCCGGAGATAGCCCAAGTGGGCCACCGGACCACCAAAGGAGGTAAGACCGAGCCGCAGAAACACCAGAAACATCTCGATCATTTCCGGCCCGCGCGGATTGTCGAATCCAGATGAGCGGCAGCCGCCTGGTCGAGCAGCCATTCCAATCGACCGGATGCGGGTTGGACCTGCTGGACGGGATACCCCCCGCTGATCGCGTCCGCACCGAGGATCTCCGCCACGCGGTCAGCCTTGCCCGGGCCGGTCACTGCAATGACCACCTGGCGGGCGGCATTGAGGACGGGAAAGGTCAGGGTCATTCGATCCATCTGCACCGCATCCACCGGATGCATGACCACCGCGCGATCCCGCACGGCAAGCGCGGAGGTTCCCGGGAACAGCGATGCGGTGTGTCCATCCGCTCCCATGCCCAGATAAACCAGGTCAAAGACCGGCATGGATGGTTGGTGATCGCTTGCCGGCAGGTTACGGCGAAGCAGGTTCTCATACGCGAGGGCGGCCTGCTCCTGATCCGGCCGTTCCGCCGGCATGCGGAAAATCCGATGTTCCGGGATCCCCACCGGATCAAGTAAATGCTCGCGGGCCACCCGGTAATTGCTATCCGGATGATCGGGCGGAACCGCGCGTTCATCCCCCCAATAAAAAGACAGGGCAGGCCAGGGAATCGCTTCCCCGGTGTTGGTTCGACGGACCAGCACATCGAACATCTCGGTGGGTGTGGACCCACCGGCCAGGGCGATCGAAGCGATCCGGCCCTCCCCGGCCGCCTGCTGCGCGACTGCAACCAAACGGTCTGCTGCGGCGGACGCAACTGCGGAGGGATCGGCAAGTACCGTGACCACGCGGTTCATCATCCGGGCGCTCCCGGATTTCGCCAGGCCCTGCCATCCCGTTGCAACAGGGCATCCGCTTCTGCGGGACCCCAGCTACCCGGCGCGTATCCGGCAATGGGGTAAGCCTTGCGATGGCCCTCCCAGGCATGCAGGATCGGATCGACAATGCTCCACATCGCCTCCACTTCATCCGACCGGGTGAATAAAGTCGCATCCCCCCGCATGACATCGAGGAGCAGCCGTTCATAGGCTTCGGGAAGTGATTTATGCCAGGTGTCCTGATAGCCAAAATGCATACGGACATTTTCCACCATCAACTGCATGGCCGGGCGCTTGGCCGATACCTGGAGCGAGATGCCTTCATCGGGTTGAAGCCGGAATACCAGGACATTGGGTTTGGCCCGGGTCAGGTCGCAGACATCGCCATCGCATTCCACGGTCTGGAACAATTGCAGGGGCGGCGTTTTGAATTGGACCGCGATTTCCGATACCCGGCGGGCCAGCCGTTTACCGGTGCGCAAATAGAACGGCACCCCGCTCCAGCGCCAGTTGCCAATCTCCATCCGCAGCGCGCAATAAGCGGCGGTGTCGGAGTCGGGATCCACCCGGTCCTCTTCCCGGTAGCCGGGCACGGGCTCGCCATCGAGCAACCCTGACTGGTATTGACCCCGGACCGCATCCCGGACAATCCGATCCGGGGTGAAGGGAACCACCGAACGCAGGAGTTGCACTTTCTGATCGTGAATCGATCTCGCGGTCAGCTCACTGGGAGGCTCCATTCCCACCAGGCACAACAGTTGCAGCAGGTGATTCTGGACCATGTCCCGCACCACCCCCGAATCATCAAAATATCCGCCCCGCCCGCTTTCCATCCCCACCGTCTCTGAGACCGTGATCTGGACATGGTCCACAAAGTGCTGATTGAACAGCGGTTCAAAAATCGTGTTGGCAAATCGGAAACTGAGCATGTTCTGGACGGTTTCCTTGCCGAGGTAATGGTCGATACGATACACCTGCGACTCATCGAGCCGGGCAAGGAGGCGGCGATTCAGGGCCACCGCACTGGCCAGATCCCGGCCGAACGGTTTCTCCACCACCACCCGGCTCCACCGGGCGTCACGAATCGGATACAACAGCGAACCGGTTTCCAGCCCCTGCACCACCGGACTCATCAGCTCCGGCTTGACGGCCAGGAAAAACAAACGGTTGGCCGGATAGACGCTGGTATCGTTGAGCTTCTCATTGAGCGCACGATAGGATTCCGGTTCGTCCAGATGACTGACATGGTAGCGGATCCGCCCCAGAAATGTCGCCAGGGTATCCTCGGTCACCTCGATCCGGCTGTGCTCGCGAATCGCCTCCGCCATCTGGTTGCGAAAGGCCTGATCATCCAGCTCGCGACGGGCCACCCCCACGATGGTGAATCGGTCAGGCAAAAAACCATCCCGATACAAAGCGTACAAACCCGGCACCAGTTTTCGACGGGTGAGGTCTCCGGAAGCTCCGAAGATCACCGCGGTAAAGGGGGCTTCCGCGGATACCCGGGGCAAGGGTGTGCGGGCTTCCGGGGCGGGCGACGCCTCCTGCGTATGTTGGGTGCTCATCATGCGATACTATTCCTTGATGCCGGGGGAAGGACAATCCGATTCTCCACATCATCACTGCCCACCCCGGACCCGTTTCCCGGCATCCCTTTCCGTTCCGGCCTTTTTTCTGCGCCCCGATGCGTGTAGGATAACGTCATGCCGCTCGAACCCATCCTGTTGCCGGACTTGGACCCAACGGTCACCGGAACCGCCGCCGAAACCTTTATCCGGGAGGCGGAGAGCCGTATTGAGGCCTTTCGCATCGCGCGGGCAAACCGTCCCATCCGCCATTTTATCCCCAGCGATTACCGGGCGGTCTATGCCGCCCTACAGTATCTGGCCGGCGGCGACTTGCTCACCGGGGCGAATTTTTGTGAGTGGGGCAGCGGATTCGGGGTGGTCACCGGCCTGGCAGTGATGGAGGGATTGACGGCAACCGGTATCGAGATTGAGCCGGATTTGATTGCCGCATCAAAGGGCCTGCTCCAGGACTTCGAAATCGATTGCCTGCTCCTCACCGGCAGTTATCTGCCTACCGGGTATGGACTCTACTACGATTCAGTGGGCGATTCACGGCAACTGGTGGCGGATGGCTCCTCCAATCCGGTGTATGACCGGGAAGGGATCGAGGTCTCTGATTTCGATCTGGTCTTTGTCTACCCCTGGCCGGGAGAAGCCCAGATGGTGGAGGATCTGTTTGAGGCCACCGCAGTGGATGGCGCCATCCTCCTGATCTACCAGGGGCATCAGGACCTGCAGGCGTATCGGCAGGTGGGCTAGGCCGGCCTCAGACCGCGTGAAGGCGCCCGCCGTCGGCGGTGAGTTCGCGCAAACGCTGAATCAGCTCCGGGGTCAGCATCTCTTCGGTATAGCGCCACCGCCAGTTGCCGCTCTTGGTACCGGGAACATTCATACGGGCCTCGGTTCCCAATCCCATGACATCCTGCATCGGAAAGACCACCGTATTCGCCTTGGATCGGGTGGCCAACCCCATCATATCCCACTGAATCTGGTCGCCAATCGTCTGGGTGTAGTCCAGCACGGTCCGGCGTTCCTGTTCGATATCCTCAGCCGTACGGGTGGTGTTGCCGGGGGTGCTGTTGAACCATCCCACCGTGGTATCGTTGTCATGCGTTCCCGTGTACACCACACAGTTCGGGGGATAATTGTGGGGACGGTAATCCTCGGCCTTGTCATCATTGCCGAATGCGAACTGCAGGATGCGCATCCCCGGAAATTCAAATTGGTCACGCAGCGCCTCCACCTCGTCGGTAATCACCCCGAGATCCTCGGCAATCACCGGCAGGTCACCCAGCTTGGCCTTCAACACCGTAAACAGGTCCGGCCCGGGTCCCTTGACCCAACGGCCATCAATGGCGGTCTCCGCACCACCAGGAATTTCCCAATAGGCTTCAAACCCCCGGAAATGGTCGATCCGGACAATGTCCACCATCTCAAAGATTTTACGCATCCGTCGGGCCCACCAGGCATAACCGGTCTTTTTGTGATAGTCCCAGCGGTACAGGGGGTTCCCCCACAATTGGCCGGTGGCACTGAAATAATCCGGGGGCACTCCCGCCACCACCGTGGGCTGGCCATCTTCCTCCAGATAAAATAATTCCGGGCTGGCCCAGGCATCCGCGCTATCGTGGGCAACAAAAATCGGAATGTCTCCGATGATCTTGACCCCATGCTGGTGACAGTAGGACCGCAATTGCTTCCATTGACGGTCGAACAGATACTGAAGAATTTTCGCGTTTCGAATGGCGGTGCGATACTTCTGGCGGGCATCCCGGATGGCCTTGAGATCGCGTTCGACCAGCTCCGGCTCCCAGGTCGGCCACGGCTCGAGGTCGTGGGCCTTCTTGAGCGCCATAAACAACGAAAATTCCTCCAACCAGTCCGCATTCTTGGCGCAGAAGATCTCGAAGTCCCCTTTCATCTGCTCGGAGGCGGCGGCATCGAAATTGCGGCACACCTTGTCGAACAAGACTTCCTTGGCATCGATCACCGGACCATAGTCCACAAACGCGGTGGGAAAGGTGGGGTACTTGGCGAGCTGGCCCGGTTTGAGCAACCCGTCCTCCACCAATTTGTCGGGACTGAGCAGCATGGGATTGCCGGCAAAGGTTGAGAAGGACTGGTAGGGAGAGTCGCCATAACCGGTCAGGCCATGGGGGAGGATTTGCCACAGCCGCTGGCCCATGGCCACGAGTTGATCGACAAACGCGTAGGCGCTCGGCCCGATATCCCCGATGCCGTAAGGACCGGGAAGGGATGTGGGGTGCAATAGAATTCCGCTCTCTCGTGGAAACATCATAGGTACGACTCCTGCCATCAGTTGTGAGCGCGTAGTCGTACCCACCCCGCTATGAAATGTCCATGAGAAAGTGGCGGGATCGGCTCAGCGCGACGACAGAAGCGACAGGGCAAGGTATGGCACCAGGCAGAACATGATGAACAGCAACTTATACAACCCGAGGAACGAATAGAGGATCACATCGAAGGCCTCGCGGGAGATCGGAAACCACCGGTGATGTGCCCGGTAAATCCAACCGCCGCCAGTCACACCGATCAGGGCGTACAGGATCAGGAGGCCGCCATTCAGGATGGTGCACCAGAGAAAAAATTGCCGCAGTGATTCCACTTCCATATCCGGACTCCTTTCGGGTTGATGGGGATTACGTGGGGAAGTCTACATCCGTCGAACCTCGCCGGGCGAGGACATAAACGGCCGGAGACGCGATGAGCAGCACCAATCCGACCAGCAGGTTCCATGGGGTTGGTCCGGCGGCGATGGCCAGAGCGGCCTGCAATGGCAGGATCAGGCTCCACCACCAGGCCAGTGCTTCCCGGCGAGAGACAGGGATCCATCGCAATATCCCCGGTCCCCGTTTACCGGGGCCGGGCATGCGGGCAGCCGGCATCACCATCAGGGCAGAGCCGATCACCAGCGCCATCACCGCAAGAAACCGGGCCAGGTGCGGCGAATCGATCACCGCTCTTCCCATCACCGCCATCGACAGTCCCGCTCCGAGGGCAGGCATCCACAACCCCAGCAACGGGACCGGCTTGCCTTCCTGAATCTCCATCGCATAAACCGCACCCGCATAAATCCCCACCGCGCAGGCGGCATAAACCGCACCCGCCGGTATCGCGAGCAGCGGATCCAGAAGCGAAGCGGCCCCCCATAGCACCGAGACGATGCGCGACAGGGTCATGGTGACAATCGCTCCCGCAGACGATCGAAAGGACAGCCCGATAAAAACCAAGATCACCCCGAGTTGCATGAATCCCATTGCCCGGCCCGCCACCGTGGCAAACTCATGGAGGATCCCCAGCGCGATCAGGCTCAAGACCACGGACAACCACAACTGGACACGATACCCCCTTGCACGTCCTTGCCGGTCCAGCGATTGCGGCGTTCGCTCCATGTAATGACCAGCCCAGGATTGCAACCATCCCCTGGCAACTTGCAGGAGGGTCGCAGCAATCAGACAGGCGGCCAAACTGCGCGGATTGGCCAGTGGCATCCCGACCCACAGGGCCCCGACCAGCAAATCACCGGGAATGGTCAGCCAACGCCACCACCCGGACCGAAGGGCCGCGACGGCTTGAGTTGTGCCTAGACTTTTCATCGGATCAATACCATCTTGTCCATCACGCTGATGGGACCAGAATCAGCGGGTAAGGTCAATTTCCACAGCGACGAAAAAAGAAGAAAGAACATACCATGATCCCTGTTCAACGAACCCCACTCTATGAAGAGCATGTCAGGTTGGGCGCCAAAATGGCGCCTTTTGGCGGATGGGAGATGCCCATTCAATACCGGGGCATTCTGCCCGAACACGAGGCAACCCGGACCGCCTCCACGATGTTTGACATCTGCCATATGGGCGAGCTGGAGGTCAAAGGCCCCACCGCAACCGCGGATCTGGAACGCCTGCTCACACTGTCGGTCTCCACACTGAAACCGGGACAATGCCGGTATGGCTATCTCCTCCGCGATGATGGCGGCGTGCTCGACGACCTGACCTGCTACAAGTTTGATGATGAACATTACTGGCTGGTGGTCAATGCGGCCACCGCCGGCCGGGATGCGGATTGGATCCGGGTTCACCTCTCCGAAGAAACCGAATTCGAAGACATCTCCTCCCGGATCGCCAAGCTGGACATTCAGGGTCCGACCTCCCGGCAGGGCATCGAAAAGGCCATCGGTGCCGCCCTGCCGGATCTCCCCTATTTTTACAGCGAGCCCATCCGGGTGATGGGTATTGACTGCCTGTTGAGCCGCACCGGCTACACCGGGGAGTGGGGATACGAGTTGTACTTTCCCGCGGCCGAGGCGGTTTCATTCTGGCGGTTGTTTCTGGAGTCGGGCATTCAACCTGCGGGTCTGGGCGCCCGCGACACCCTGCGGCTGGAAGTGGGCTATCCACTATACGGCCACGAATTGCGTGAAACACAGTCACCGGTGGCGGCCGCCCGCGGAAACTTTATCGCTCGCGACAAGGCGTTCATTGGCAAGGCCACAGTCCTGCGGGAGCTTTCGGACGGCGTACCCCGCTATCTGGCGGCGATTGCTCTGGACGGCAAACGGGCCGCCCGCGATGGGGATCGACTATTTACCGACGCCGGGGAAGTCGGTGTCGTCACCAGCGGTTCCCTTGCCCCCAGCCTGGGCCATGCCATCGCTCTCGCCTATCTGGATGCCGGGCTTTGTGAACCGGGTACCCGGCTGGAGGTTGACCTGCGCGGCAAGCGATTGCCGTGTGTTGTGGTCACCCTTCCCTTCTACAAGCAGGGCACCGCGAGAAACAAAAAAACAACTGGGTGAGACCGGCGGGAGTGTTCAGCTCCCGGGGGTTGGTTCCCGCTCCGGGGTATCGTGGCGGGACAACAGGCCGGGGCTTTCATCCAGAACCACCCGGAACCCGTACAGGCACGAGCGCACGGTTTCACGAACCCGGGCCCGGGCCGTGGCTCGAGAATAGTTCACCCCGTGGTTCAGCCATGAACCACCACGAATGACCCGATTCTGCGCGGCATCCTGATCCAGGCAATATTCCCAGACATTCCCCCCCAGGTCATAGAACCCCAGGGCATTGGGTGAGAAACTTCCCACTGGCGAGGTGAAGGCATAGTCATCAATCAGCAGGGTATCGCGATAGTTCCCGATCTTCAGCCGCTCCAGCAGGCTCGGACTCAACCCCGGTGTCCCCTGGCCAGCGTCAACGCCAACCGCCGTCGACCACTCCTCTTCGGTGGGGAGCCGGTAGTGTTGGTTTGGAGATATCGCTCCCGAGGCCCGCTCTTTCCGGGTGAGCCAGGCGCAAAAGGTCATGGCATCGCGCCATGAGATCGAACAAACCGGGTGATCCATCGTGACCTCATACCCGGTATTGGACCAAGAGTAGACGCTTTGGTACCAGTGGTTATCCTGATAGGCCCAGGCATCGCCCGTCGCATCGTATTCCGTCTCCGCAACGAACCGCTCGAAGTCCGACATCCGGGTTTCCCAAATGCTCATCACCGCACCATGCCCGGGCAAGGGCCGGAAGCGCATCCCGATCGAGTTCTCCCATGCACCGGATAGGGTCTCCGTGCCGTAGTTCGAAAAAACCTTCCACGGCCCTGGATTGCCGGATCGGTTATATGCGGAGACGCCGAGGAACGAACCGAGAACCACCAGGAGAAACATACCCACCCCGACGACATGGCCAGGCAGGGAGAGCCGCTTCAACCGGCGCAGCGAGTGCTTATCCACGATATCCAGATTCCTCTTCACGGATTCCATTCAAAGCAGGCATCGTGCCAACCTTCGACGGATGGATTAGAAGAGCCGCAGAGCCATGGCCAGGATCAGAGAGACGGCCTCACAGCCTTGCGAGAACGAGGATCAAAGCCTCAAATTTGCTGAGCCAGAACCCGCGGAAAGTCCTCACTCGAACTCGGTGTTTACCTGCCCCAGGACCACGCGAAATCCATAGAGAACCGAGCGGATGTTCTCCCGGCTGCGTCCTCGAGCGGACGCGGTGGCATAATAGTCACTCCGATTCAACCAGGCCCCGCCCCGGATAACCCGGGTGCCGTCGCCCGCATCATCCAAACAATACTCCCAGACATTACCCGCCATGTCATGAAAGCCGTAGGGATTCGGCATGAAGCTCCCCACCGGAGCGGTGAACTCAAATGGGTCCACTCCCAACAGCCAGTGAAAATTGCCCAGATAGAGACTTTTCTTCACGTCCGGAGGCAGTTCGGACCGGACATGGTTGAGGGGAATCCCCGCAGCGGCCGCCCATTCCTGCTCGGTGGGTAATCGATAGCGCTGCCCCCCGGTAATCGAGCCATCCGCCCGTTCGCGCTCAGTCAACCAGGCGCAAAAGGCCATCGCATCATCCCAGGATATCGCGCAGACCGGATGTTGGGAGGTCACTCGATAGCCGGTGTTGGACCAGCAGTAGCCTTGTTGCACCCACTGATCATCCACATAAGTCCATGCACCCTGGGTCGCGTCGTACCCGGTATCGGCAACAAATGCCGCAAAATCCATGATCCGGGCCTCCCAGATGCACATCTGGGCGCGGTGCTCAGGTACCGGACGAAACACCATCCCCAGCGAATTCTGCCAAACCGGTGCATGGGTGTCCTCCCGGATCGAGACCTCATCGGAAGGCTTCTGAAATCGCTTCATCCCATTTTCACCAAGCAGACACCCGGCGAGAAGCAGAGCGCCTACCGCAAGGGCCACCCAGCCCACCCAGCTCGCTCTTTTCCATGGAAACCTTTTACTCATGACCGACAACAAAACTTGATCGAAACGTTTAACCCTTCAGGCCAGGCCGTCCCCCCGGATTGGCCAGCGGGGATCGTTCCGATGACATTTGATCAAATATGACAAGCAGGATCAAGAACGGACTGTGGCTTTCACACGCACGAGCCTCACTCGCCCCATCACACAAAGTACCCGGAAAGCACCAGCAAATTCATAGAAACATTGGAATCTTCGGGTTTCACATCATGGTATGCCCGATGGTTGATTCAGGAAGCGGGAGGATTGCATCTCTCCCATCGGTCCCGATAATTCAGCCTGCAAATCCATTGAACAAGAAACCATCGAACCGACCAACGAATGAAATCATCAGGAATGACCATGAACCGAGGATCCCTCACCGCCCTGTTTGCCACCGCCCTAGTCCTGTCTTTTCCCGCCTCCCCGTTGTATGGCGAACAAGAGGCGGATTCCCTGCGCGCGGAAATCGATGCCCTCAACCAACGGCTTGCAGCCATCGAACAGCAGCAACGTTCAGCGCCTGCCGAGAGCGAACTTCAGATTTTGTGGGATAAAGGTCTGCTGTTCCGAAGCCAGGACAAAACCCTTCAGGTCAGGCTGGGCGGCCGGGTGCAACAGGATTGGGCCCAGGTGGTGCAGGTCGATGATGCGTTGGATGAAGCGATCGACGGGATCGACAGCGGGGTGGAATTCCGCCGGGTGAGGCTGGACGTGTCCGGCACGGTCTACGAGCGGATGTACTTCATCGCGCAGTTGGATTTTGCCGGAGACAAAACCGCAATGACGGAGATGTATGTCGCGGTCAAGGACCTCCCGGGGCTCGGTCAACTGTTGATTGGACACACCCAGGAACCGATCGGCATGGATTCCCGCACCAGCAACAAGTACATCCAGTTTGTCGAGCGCCCGTCCCTTTCCGCATTCTGGCCATTCTACAACGCCGGGGTGATGATGCAGCGCAACTTGTTCGACAAACGGTCCACCCTCACAGCCGGAGTCTTCCGCGAGACCGACGCCCAGGGCAAAGCGACCTCCAATGATGCCTACCAGTTCACCGGCCGGTTCACGGTTCTGCCCTATGTCTCCGATCAAGGCGGGGATCTGGTCCACCTCGGGATTGCCGCCAGCCGGCGTACCTATGATGACGGCACCGTGCGGTTCCGCATGCGACCGGAGTCACACCTGATGCCTTATTATGTGGATACCGAAGCATTCGATGCCGAAAATGCCACCATCTACGGGATCGAGGCCGCGGCGGTATTCGGATCCCTTTCTTTCCAGGCCGAGTACGATGCTACCGCCACCGAAGATCCTGCCGCGGATCATGACTTTTCCGGCTGGTATGGGCAGGTCGGTTATTTTCTAACCGGCGAACAACTCCCGTATTCCAAATCCAACGGGGCGTTCACGCGCTTGATTCCCATCCAGAATGCCTTTGGAAAGGAAGGGGGTATCGGAGCCTGGGAACTGGCTGCACGCTACTCCACCATCGATCTGAATGATGGCGAGGTCGCGGGCGGTGAAATGGACATCATCACCACCGCCATCAATTGGTACCTGAATCCAAACATGCGGTTGATGGTTGACTACAGCATCGCGGACCTTGCCGAGGTCGGCAAATCCCAGGTGGTCACCACCCGAATGCAGTTCGATTTCTGACTGCCGGGCGTCGATTACATGCCCTTGCCGGGACCGGCCAGTTTTTCCCGGGCCACCGCCAACTCCTGCATTTTTGCCTCGCTCACCACCGGATAGTGCAGGTCCAGCGAATCCAAAGTCTTGATCACGGCAGAGGCAACCACCAGCCGGGTGAACCACTTGTTGTCCGCGGGGACGACATACCAAGGAGCCTCCGCAGTGGCGGTATGCCGCACCATCTCCTCGTAGGCCTTCATGTAGGCATTCCAATGCTCCCGCTCTGCGGCATCGGCACCGGAAAACTTCCAGTTTTTCTCAGGACGGTCCAATCGGTCGAGAAACCGCTTCTTCTGCTCCTCCTTGGAAACATGCAGAAAGAACTTCAGCACCACCACGCCATTCCGGGTCAAGTAGCGCTCCACATTCCGAATATCCTCGAACCGTTGCTTCCAGATCTGTTTGTTCACCAATTTCGCGGGAATTTTCTGTTTGGCCAGCAGTTCGGGGTGAACCCGCACCACCAGGGTTTCCTCGTAATAGGACCGGTTGAAAATGCCAATCCGTCCTCGCTCGGGCAGGCGCTTCATGCAGCGCCATAGATAATCATGGTCGAGATCTTCGCTGGACGGAGCCTTGAAGGAAAAGACCTGACACCCCTGTGGATTCACCCCGGACATCACATGTTTGATTGCGCCATCCTTGCCCGCGGCATCCATCGCCTGAAAAATCAGCAGCACTGACCAGCGGTCCTGGGCGTAGAGCCGGTCCTGCAGTCGGGCCAATTCCTCCACCCCGGTCTGCAAACCCTCTTTGGCCCGGTCCTTGTCCTTCGACTTCAGCCACAGGGTGTCCCCAGGATCCACATCCTTGAGCCGGAATTTGCTACCCGATATCACCCGATAGGGATCCGACAACTTGCCCGCCATCTTGATCAGTTTCTTCTCTTTCATCAGCCGCTCTCCTTCATTTTGCCGGTTTGACGCCGCAAGCCCCGCCTGATCACGCCAGGTGCGATCGACGGGTGAATCGTGACACTGCAGCAAGGCGGCAGCATAGATCGCTTTGGCGTCTCATGCAATTTGTTCTCCGGCGGTCATTGTCGGGGCGGCGGATTTCCAGCGTCACCCCCACCCCGACACGATGCCGTTCCACCAGTCCGGTCGCTCCTGGCCGACAGCGCTACTCGCCGACCGCTTGGATCTCCTCCGCGACCCTGCGGCTGAATTGTCCGAGCAATTCGCTTTGCGCTGAAACCAGTGCAGCGTAGGAGCGTTCCTCCACGGGCAACCGGAACAGATCGCGATGAGCCCCGGCAACCGATTGGACCTCATCCTTTCCCATCAAGGTCCATTGCACTTCCAAAATCGCCTCCTCCCCCGGAACACCATCGAAGCGGCTAATGTTGGCAAGCAGGCGCAAATCGGTGGGAATTGCCTTCAACCACGGAACCCGGGCCACTTTCGGTGAACCCAATAACGCGCTCAGATTCTGCACCATCACATTGGCGATTGTCTCATCCAGAGGCGCAGCCCACCGATGGATCTCCGAATAGAAAATTTCCGGGCCGACTTCGTTCACGGCAATCTGCGACCGCTGCAGATACTTGGCTACGACAATCGGGCCGACACCGATCACCAGGTCTCCCGCCGAAGTCGACGGGACGGGCGTGTCGTACACCTCCGGCAATGGCTGCAATGCATAGAAACGCGATGGAGCTGTGGTTCCGCATCCGGTCATCCATCCGCATGCCACCAGCATCAGGGCCACCGTCCACCAGGATTGACACCTGTTCATTTAGTACCTCTCTTTCTGATTTTTGCCCTGAAGCATGGCTTCCGGATTGCGCTCCAGCGCCGATGCCACCTCCGCTATGCTGCGGGCCGCATCCTTGAGGGCGTCCAGCAACTGGCTGATTTCGTAGACAAAGGACGAGTCCACATCGATCGATTTCTCGACACTGGCCAGAGCCTCGGTTGCGGTATCCAGGGATTGCTTGGCCGAAACCGCGAGATCGCTGAACCCCTGCATCATCGGCGCGAAATCGTCCTGGATCGATTCCAGAAACTGTCCGGCCTGATAGACCGCGACATTCAGATTCGTGAGCAGGCTTCCCGCCTCGGGATCGTCTGACAACTGGTCAAGGTTGGATTGGATGCTGTTCACCAACCGGTCCGCGCTGACCAGTGTCGCATTGAGTTGGGTGATGACATCATGGGTTTCCGGGGCATTGACCAGCTTGGTAATCCCCTGCATGGTGGATCGAATATCGTATACAATCTCTTCCAACGGCAGGGACTCCAGCTTTTCCGACATGGCCTTCAGGGTCATGGGGATGCTGGGAATTTGAGGCAGTCCGGTGGTGTCCGGTGCCAGTCTGGCCGGCTTATCTGGATAAAAATCCAACGAGATATTCAATTTTCCCGTGAGCAGGCTTTGCGCGGTCAACTGGGCCCTGGCCCCCTTGGCAACCAGTTCATCGATGCGATCCGCATGCACGATTGGTTCGCTGTTCACCGGCACCGCGCTGTTTTTAAACATTTCGATCACCACGGGAATCCGGAATTCATCATCCTGTCCGTCA
>JACKPT010000014.1 GCA_024233345.1 Verrucomicrobiota bacterium | reverse complement strand
CCGCGTCCCGCCGGGCTGGGGAAATCGCAGAGCGGATCCGGACCTTGGCCCGCGATCCCGCCATCACCACCAATGAGATCCAGTTGGTGGTCGAGGGTCAGGATCGAAGTATCATGGCGGGCGACCTGCTGATTGTCAGAGTGCTCGACGAGGATGCCAAACTGACCGGGCTCAGCCCGGATCTGTCGGCAGCGGTTTTTCATACCCGGATACTCGAGGCGATCGAACGCTACCGCCACGAGCGGATGCCTTCGGTGGTGGTAGCGCGTGTGATCCGCGCTCTCCTCACAACCGTGGTTTTCGTGGTCCTGCTGTGGATACTGGGCAGGATCCATCGCCGGGTCAGCGCGATCATCCAAGCCCAGGTGGTCGCCAAGCTGGAGAAGGGGGTTCAGATCCAATCGTTCGAGATCGTGCGCCGCCAGCATATCTGGGCGGTGTATCGCGGGGTGATGGATGTCCTTCGGTTGGTGGTGATCGCGTTTGCGATTTACCTCTACCTGCAGCGGGTTTTGACCCTGTTCCCCTGGACCCGGCGGACCGGATTGGCCTTGCTGGAGATGCTGGTCTCTCCGCTTCAGGTGATCTGGGGTGGGGTGATCGGCTATCTCCCCAACCTGATCTTTCTGATCATCCTGTTTGTGGTGGTTCGCTACCTGCTCCGGGTGGTCAAGCTACTCTTCCTCAATGTTGAGCGCGGTGTGGTTCAATGGGCGAGCTTCGAGCCAGAATGGTCAATGCCGACGTACCGGCTGGCCCGGGTGGCGATCATTATTTTCTCCCTTGTTGCCGCCTATCCCTACATCCCGGGGTCGGACTCCAGTGCGTTCAAGGGTATTTCGGTATTCATGGGGGTGGTGCTGTCGCTGGGGTCGTCCTCGCTGGTCGGGAATCTGATTGCCGGCTACACCATGACCTATCGCAAGGCCTTTAAGCTGGGTGACCGGATCCGGGTGGGGGACCACCTCGGGGATGTCGAGGAGATCCGTATGCTGATCACCCGGCTGCGCTCGCTGAAAAACGAGGACATCGTGATCCCCAATTCGGAAATCCTGTCCCGGGATGTGATCAATTACAGCAACCTCGCTGCAACCGGGGGATTGATTGTCCATACCACAGTCGGCATCGGCTACGAGACCCCGTGGCGGCAGGTTGAGGCGATGCTACAAGAGGCGGCCGCCATGACCGAAGGCGCGAAGAAGGACCCGCCGCCGTTTGTCCTCCAGAAGGCGCTTGGGGATTTTGCGGTGACCTACGAGATCAATGTCTATTGTGACGACCCGAAGAAGATGATGGCGGTGGCCACCAACCTGCACCGCAATATCCAGGATGTGTTCAATACGCACGGGGTCCAGATCATGACCCCGAACTACGAAAACGACCCCGACGAACCCAAGCTGGTGCCCCCGGAAAAGTGGTACGAAGCCCCTGCGGTGAAACCGCCCCCGTCAGCTTGATGCGGTCAATAGGCCCCCTGCGTACTTGCGCCGCTGGGAACCCGTTCAACCCGGCGATGGCCACAGAGAACACAACCCTTGTTCTGTAGTCCGGGAAGATGTCCGGAACAAGGGGGGGGAATGTTCTGGTTAAAAAGCGCTTGCCCGATGGCCCCGGAACCGTATGCTGTGGGCATGAATTTAAACGGATGGCATCTCTGGCGGGGAAGGGTTTCAACGAAAGCCTGACCGTTGAGGTCTCGTCAAACGTTGAAACCCCGGTACTCTGCCGGGGTTTTTTTATTGGATTGAATCACATGTTAGCAAAACGAATTATACCCTGTTTGGACATCGCCGGGGGGCGGGTGGTCAAGGGGGTCAAGTTTGTCGAACTGCGCGATGCCGGGGATCCGGTGGAGGCAGCCCGGGCCTACGAGACCCAGGGGGCGGACGAGCTGACCTTTCTCGACATCACCGCTTCTCATGAAGTCCGCGACACCATTGTTGAGGTGGTCAAGGCGGTGGCGGCCCAGGTGTTTATGCCGTTGACGGTGGGCGGCGGCATCCGGACCGCTGCGGATGTGCGGAAGATGTTGTTGGCGGGTGCGGATAAAGTTTCGCTGAACACCGCCGCCCTGAACCAGCCGGACATCATCGACGAAACCTCCCGGCAATTTGGCAGCCAATGCATTGTGCTCGCTATCGATGCGCGTAGGAATGACGAGGGCGGATGGACTGTCTATACCCACGGGGGCCGCAAGCCGGTGGAACGGGATGCCATCGCGTGGGCCCGGGAGGGCGTCGATCGGGGTGCCGGGGAAATCCTGTTGACCAGCATGGATGCCGACGGGACCAAGGACGGCTATGACCTCGCCCTGACCCGGGCGGTGTCGGATGCGGTGGGGGTGCCGGTGATTGCCTCCGGGGGCGCGGGAACGTTGGACCACCTCTGTGAAGCCGTGGTCGAAGGCGGCGCGGACGCGGTCCTTGCTGCTTCGATTTTTCATTTTGGGGAGTTTACCATCCGCGAGGCCAAAGAACACATGAGAGCAAAAGGAATCGAGGTGCGGCTGTAACGCATGGAAGCATGCCGTGATAACGGACCGAGGTTCGGCGGGACGCCGAACCCTACCCAATAAAGACAGGACAAGACCATGAGTAAAGAATTGGAAGAAGGAACCACGCTGCAGTTGGACTTTAACAAGCTGGCCAAGGTTGCCCAGTGCCCGGGGGTGATTCCGGTGGCGGTGCAGAATGCGGACACGCAGGAAGTGATTCTGGTTGCGTATGTGAATCAGTTGGCGCTGGACAAATCGATTGAGACCGGGTCGGCGGTGTTCTGGAGTACATCGCGCAATGAATTGTGGGAAAAAGGAAAAACCTCGGGGGAGACATTTGATCTGCTTGAGGTGCGGGTGAACTGCGAGCAGAATTCGCTGTTATACATCGTGCGGCCCCGCCGGGGAGGCATTTGCCATACCAAGAACCGGCAGGGTGAGCCGCGAAACTGTTATTATCGTCGATTGAATTTGCAAACCGGGGTTCTGGAAAATCTGGATCCCTGACGGAGTTGGCCATGACCTACGTGCCGGATAAGACAACCTTTTTAGAACGGGCGAAGCGCGGGAATCTCGTCCCGGTATGGCGGGAGCTGCTGGTGGACCAGGAGACCCCGGTGTCGGCCTACTGCCGGTTGCGGGCGAAGTTTCGCGAAAAAAATCCGGCGGCCCATACGTTTCTGCTGGAGAGTGTCGAGGGGGGCGAAAAGATTGCCCGGTATTCGTTCCTTGGCGGGAATCCCTTTCTGGTCTTCCGGGCCACTGGCCGAACGGTGGAAATTGAAACTGCGGACGGGCACCGGGAGTTCCGGGAGGATGTGGATCCGATGGACGAGTTGCGCTCGTACATGGCCCGGTATCAGCCGGTGGAAGATCCGGATCTCCCCCTGTTTTACGGCGGTGCGGTCGGGTACCTGGGCTATGATGCCATCACCCAGTTTGAGCCGAGGGTGGGCCTGGCCCGGGAGCGGGATATCGAGTGGCCGGATATGGTGTTCGCCCTGACCGACACCCTCCTGATCTTTGATCATGTCCGCCACACCGCCAAGGTGGTGGCCAATGTACGGATCGAGGGCGACCCGGAACAGGCCTATAACGAAGCGATGGCAAAAGTGGACGAGGTGTGTGAGGCGCTGACGGTATCGGTACCCCATCACCTGCTGGACCTGAACAGCCCGCGACCGGAGATGCCGGTGCGGTCGAACCTGACCCAGGCGGAATTTGAGCATGCGGTGGAAGCGGCAAAGGAATATATCCGGGCGGGGGATATCATCCAGGTGGTGCTGTCGCAGCGGTTCGAGACGGACTACACCGGTGATCCGCTTGATGTGTACCGGGCGTTGCGCTGTGTGAATCCGTCCCCCTACATGTACTGCCTGGAGTTGGGCGGACGCAGTGTGGTGGGGTCATCGCCGGAGGTGCATGTGAAGCTGGAGGGGGATCGGGTGGAGCTGCGCCCGATTGCCGGAACCCGGCCCCGGGCCAAGGATGCCGGGATGGACCGGAAGTTGGAGGAGGAGCTCCTGGCCGATACCAAGGAGCTGGCGGAGCATATCATGTTGGTGGACCTGGCCCGCAACGACCTGGGGCGGGTTTGCCGGTACGGCAGCGTACAGGTGTCGGAGTTGATGGTGATTGAACGCTATAGCCATGTGATGCATATCGTCTCCAATGTCGCGGGCACCATCGACGAAGGGCATGATGCGTTTGACCTCATGAAGGCCACCTTTCCGGCGGGGACGGTGAGCGGGGCGCCGAAAATCCGGGCGATGGAAATCATTGCCGAACTGGAGCGCACCCGGCGGGGGCCCTATGCGGGGGCGGTGGGATATTTTGGATTTGGGGGAAGTCTCGACTCCTGTATTACCATCCGCACGGTGCTGCTCGACGGTGAAAAGGCCTATGTCCAGGCCGGGGCTGGAATCGTTGCCGATTCGGTGCCGGGGAATGAGTTTGAAGAAACCCGGAACAAGGCCCGGGGCATGATGCGGGCGCTGGCCCTGTCCCAAACCTATGCCGGGGCTCGGAGGGCGTCACGATGATGCTGGTCATTGATAACTATGATTCCTTTACCTACAACCTGGTGCAATATCTCGGGGAACTCGGGGTGGAGCAGAAGATCTACCGCAACGACAAGATTACCCTCGAAGCGATTGAGGACCTCGCTCCGTCGAGCATCCTGATCAGTCCCGGTCCGTGCAGTCCCCACGAGGCGGGAATTTCCTGCGCGGTGCTGCGAACGTTTGCCGGGCGGGTTCCGATCTTCGGGGTCTGCCTCGGGCATCAATGTATCGGCGAGGTGTTTGGCGGCAAGGTGGTGCGGGCCGACCGGTTGATGCACGGCAAGACCTCGCCGATTCTTCACCAGGGGGCATCGGTACTCAAGGGGCTTCCCAGTCCGTTTGATGCCATCCGGTATCACTCGCTGCTGGTGGAGCGTCCAAGCCTTCCCGCGTGCCTTGACGTGACCGCTGAAACGGCGGAGGGGGAAATCATGGGGCTGGCCCACCGATCCCTTCCTGTGCACGGTGTTCAATTCCATCCCGAGTCCATCCTGACCCAGCATGGGAAACAGATCCTGCAGAACTTTCTTGATCTCTGTCGGACGTAACCGAGGGGATGAAACAGGGTGTGACGGGCGGTGGCGGGCATGGTATAGTACGCATCGATAGAGAGACGGCATGAAGGACCATCGTGACATATACAAGAAGCCGGACTCACAGAAGGACCGTGGCCCCCTCCCGAGTTATGAGCCTTCGCCGGGTGAGTTGTGGGCCAGGACCCGGCGCAATTTGTTAATGGGGATCGGCATCATGGTCGGTCTGCTGGTGATCACCCTGGTGATCTTTTCCGTTCAGCAGGGGAATCGGGACCGGGATGAACTGGAGGAAGTCCTGACCAACCTCGTCTCGCGAAGTTCGGTGCGCACCCTGCCGGAAACCGACATCGGTTATCCCCAGGTCGAGTTCACCCGGGAAGATGCCGCCCGCATCCGGGCCGAGGCGGAGACCATCGCCCCCCAGAAAATTGCCGAAGCGATGGGCCACATTCGCATCGCGTTTGATTACCTGCGGGAGCGGGAGTGGGACCAGGCCGAGGAACAGGTGCGGAAGGCGCTCGACATCTGGCCGGACATGATCACCGCCCAGCGACTGCTGGGCTCGATCTATACCCAGCGGGGACAATTTGATCAGGCCATCCTGATTCTGGAAAACGCGATCAAACGCGACCCGTTCAATGTCGAAAGTTTTAACAACCTTGCCATCAATTATCTTCAGAAGGACATGTTGCCGCGGGCGGAGGAATTGTTTCTCACCGCGCTCAACATCCGGCCCGACAGCAGTGCGACCCATTTGAATCTTGGTCTTCTGTATCTGCGCTGGGGCCGGTACGACCAGGCCGCGGAACATTATGAAGAAGCCCGGCGCGGCATGCCGAACCAGCCCGCCCTGCTCAATAATCTGTCGGTTTGTTACATCCGGGCCGGGCAGTACGATGAAGCGCGGGAGTTGTTGTCGGCCCTGGTTGAGCGCGCGCCGGAACGGCCTTCCGGTTATTTTAACATGGCGATCACCTATGCCCTCGAGGGCCGGTTTGATGACGTGTACGAGTGGTTGGCCAGAGGCGCCGAACAGTGCACCCCGAATCAATTGTACAGCTATCTTTCCGACAGTGATTTTGATGCCATTCGGAACGAACCCAAATTTCAGGAATTTATGAACCGGGTGTTTCCTGAGGTGCCGGTGTTGCCGGTCGGGGGAGCACCCTGACCATGTCCACCGGCTATTTGGATCTGTATTGTGAGCGCACCGATGGCGCGTTCTGGTCCGAGCCGGTCAATGCGCTGACCAATGTGGTCTTCCTGTTCGCCGCCGCCGCCGCCCTGCGTCTGCTGATCACGTATCGCTATCGCATCCGGGGAGCGGGGATGCTGTGGCTGCTCCTGTTGCTCGCGGTGGGGATCGGGGTCGGCAGCTTCCTGTTTCACACCTTGGCCAGCCCGTGGGCGGCGGTCGCGGATCTCCTGCCGATTGCCCTGTTCGCGATGGTTGCCCTGGGGACGATTCTTTCCCGTTTTTTCGGCTATCCGCCATTAATGGTGGCGGTGATGATTTCCGGGGTTGCCGGTCTGACCCTTCTCCTCCACGTCCTGATACCTCCGGCCTGGTTGAATGGTTCAGAGGTGTATCTGGTTCTGCTGGCGACCCTGGCCTGGTTGGGCAAGAATCTCCGTCGCAGCGATGAAATCTCCGGGCGGCATCTCCAGTTCATGGCTGCGACCTTTGCGGTTTCCCTGGTCTTTCGCTCGGTGGACTTGTGGGTCTGCGACTGGCTGCCCATCGGTACGCACTTTCTCTGGCACCTCCTCAATGGCAGTGTGGTGTATGGGATGCTCGCCGTGCTGATCGACCGCTCGATGCGCTGGTATCCCTGATCCCCGCGCCCGCGCTCGACGTCCCGGTCCGGGTTCGGTATACCTCGACAATGCCACATCACCTTTCTTCATTGGGCGAAAAGCTGACCGCGCGGTCGGGCATCCTGGAATTGATGGATGACCTGGGAAACGCCCTGCAGGCGGGCCCTTCGGTACGCATGCTGGGGGGCGGCAATCCCGCCCGTATTCCCGCGGTGGAGGCGGAATGGCGGCGGCGCATGGATGCCCTGCTCAAGGATGGTGATCGCTTTGAGCGGATGCTTGCCCATTACGATACCTCCCAGGGCCAGAAGGCGTTTATTCGCGCGCTCGTTCAAACCCTTCGGGAAACCTTTGGTTGGGAGATCACCGAGCGGAATATCGCGATCACCAACGGCAGCCAGAATGCGTTTTTCTATTTGTTTGCCCTGCTGGCGGGGCGTGATTCCGGCGGGCGGGACCGGCAGATCCTGTTGCCGCTGGTGCCGGAGTATATCGGGTACGCCGACCAGGCGCTTGCCCCCCAGGCTTTTCTTGGCATGCCTCCGGCCATCGACTACATCGGGAATCACCACTTCAAATATTGTGTACAACTCGATGCCCTGCCGCAGGACACCTCCCTGGCGGCCCTGTGTCTTTCCCGGCCGACCAATCCATCGGGGAATGTGGTGACGGACCCGGAAATCAGGGCGCTGGCTTCCTTCGCCGGAGATCAGGGGGTGCCCCTGATTGTGGACAGCGCGTATGGTGCTCCCTTCCCGAACATCCTGTTTGTCGAAACCACGCCCTACTGGGATCGGAATGTGATCCTGTCTTTAAGCCTGTCCAAGCTGGGGTTGCCGGGTACCCGGACCGGGATCCTGATCGCGGATGAGCCTTGGATCGAAGCGATTGTCTCGATGAATGCGGTGGTCAGTCTGGCCAACGGGAATCTTGGCCAGACCCTGGTGCGCCCGATGCTCGAGGATGGTACCCTGCTGCGGATGAGCCGGGAGGTCATCCAGCCCTTCTATCTGGAAAAATCCCGGCAGGCCCAGGCCTGGATTCAGGAGTTTTTCCCCGATGACCTGCCCTACCGGGTTCACCTCAGTGAGGGGGCCCTGTTCCTGTGGATGTGGTTCCCGGGCTTGCCGATACCCTCTGCGGAGTTGTACCGCCGTCTCAAGCAGCGGGATGTCCTGGTCATTTCCGGCCACTACTTTTTTTATGGTCTTCCCGAGCCGGATGCCCACAGCCGGGAATGTATTCGTATCACCTATTCGCAGTCGGATGAGATGGTCCGCGAGGGGTTGCGCATCATCGCCGAAGAAGTGATGCGGGCGTTTGGCGGGTAGCCGCCCGATCTGCGGACGCTTGCGATGATGCCGGGATGGTGGACGAGCGCTCGCCTCAGGTCTGCGTTGCCTTTGTTTTATCCCGCCCTTTACATAGCATTGCGGCGGCGAGGAACCAGATGATGGCGAAGATGGCGATCGGGCCCTGGGCGACATTGTCGGACTTCCCAAACCAGGGGTGGGGGTCGCCGGGAATGGTTTTGAGCAAGTAGGTGAAGGACCGCAAGGCCAGCACCCAGCCCGCATGCAACCCCGAGATCAGAAACAGGTTCCCGCGTTTTTCGTAGAAGGTGGCGAGGGTCAATCCGATCAAAAACAGGGTCAGCATGAAGGGCCATTGGGTATCCCACTGAAAGCGGTCGAGCAGCCGTCCCAGCAGGGCGTAGCCCTCATACCAGGCGACCGGAAGGTCGACGGGCTGCCGCGAGGGGCGGAGGAAGTGAATGCCGGAAAAGAAGGCGCTGGAGAGCACGATGGCAATCGACCCCGGCAGCAGGGAACGAAAGGCGCCATGGACAAAACCCCGGAAAAAGATTTCTTCAAACAAGCCGATGAACAGGGCGCTGATCACAAAGACCAGCAGCTTGCCGGCGATGGACCAGCCTCCGGGCAGGGAGGATGACCAGGTGAAGATGCCCAGCCACGCTCCCGCAGCGTAGAGCATGGCAATGGAAAGCAGCCCCAACACCATGCCGACCCAGAGTTCGCGGATGCGGGTCCGGTTGGGCCTGAGTTCAATGCGGAGTTTGCGGTGGAGCCCGCTCATGCGGATGACCGGGATCAGGATGAGCATGGCGGTGATCAGTACGCACCGGTTGGCCACCCGCTCAAATGGCGCATCTGTCAACTTGGTCAGGGCGTCGGTTTTTTCACCCAGCGCCTGCAGGCCATTGAAGGCATGAGGCGCAAGCAGGCCGCCCAGCGCCAAGGGCACAAGGATGAGCAGGAGCAAGGCGAGAACCGGGCGGTCCTTGGGGGCAGGGATGGGTGTTGTCATGGATTCATCCAGGGGGAAAGAGTGGTCCGCCATCGTTGTTCAATCTGGTTCCGGTCATAGCGGGCGAGGCGCGCCTGCTGACCGCGCAGGAGGGCCGTCCGGAATTCCGCATCGCGATGAATTCGTCCAATCAGTTCCCCGATCAGAGCGAAGTCCTTCGTGCCGATCAACACCCCGGCACCATCGAGGGTTTCCTTCACCGCCCCCGCATCATAGGCGACTACCGGCACATTCGAAGCCATGGCTTCGAGCAGGGGGATGCAGAAGCCCTCATGCTCACTGAGACATAGAAAGACGTCGGCGGCAGCAAACGCCGCCCGCAGTTGCCGCGGCGGAATGGAGCCGGCAAAGATCACCTGATCGAGTCCCAGTTCGCGGACTTTGGTGCGAAGCAGGGCCTGATACCGCTCCAGTCCGGCGCTGGAGCCGACATGGATCAACCGGGCATTCGGTTCGACATAACGCTGAAGATAATAGAGGGCAAACAAAAGATCCTCGATCCGCTTGTTGGGTGCGCAGCGCCCCACGAACAGAAGATTCAATCGCCCGTCCTTCAGCTTGGCGAGGTATCCCTTGTCGAGGGGACCGTCCCACTGGCCGGGATCGAGCAGCAGGGGCATCACCTGCACATGCGGATATCCCATCGCCAGTAATTCATCCGCATTGAACTGGCTGTCGGCCAAGGTGATTTCCGCTGCCCCCGCGAGCGCCCGGGCCTGTTCCCGTCCCCGGGCGAGCAGATGAGCGATCTGATCCTGAAGACCGCGAAAGTATGCCGATGGGGTGATGTTGTGATACACGATCACTTTCCGCCCCTTCAAGGCGGGGAAAACCAGGTTGGCTTCCGACCCGATGGAAAGATGCAGGATGACAATATCCCCGTCGGTGATGTCGGCCGCCGCCGCTGCGAGGTCGCGGGCTTCCTTGCGGAGTTCGGGCAGGATGCGCTTGGTTTCGCAATAGATCTCCGATCGACAACCCCACGACCGGAACAGGGCCTGCAACACCCTGGATTCATTGCTGATGGCATCGCCCCGGGTATACCCCGCGACCAGTTGGTGGATCGCGGTCATGGGGTGGTGTCGATGGCTTGAAACAGTCGGCGAAGTACCGCGTCCCAGGTATATTCACGAAGAACAAAATCCCGTCCGGCATCCCCCATGCGGGCAGCGATGTCGGGGTGGTCGAGCAGGTATGAGAGCATTTCCTCAAATTCCGGGTAGACGCGGAACCACAGGCCGCCTCCGCTGCGGCGGCATTGATCGGTCAATACGTGACCAGCAGCATGGACGAGAACCGGGGTGCGGGCGAGCCAGGCTTCGAGCAAGACGATCCCCAGACTTTCGTTTACCGACGGATGAATGAAGGCGGTCGCCCCCGCCATCGCTTCATGTTTTTCCTGCTCGGAAACAAATCCGACATCAAGCATGTGGGGACGCAATGCATCGGGGGCGTCAATGTCCCCACTCCCGGTGAAGACCAGAGTGATCTCCCGGCCGGTCCGCTCGCGGAAGACCTGGACGTACTGGGTCAGCAGCGGGGTACCCTTGAGGGTTTCCCTGCGTCCGGCATACAGGACATAGGGGGTCGTGATGGAATGCTTGCGGGCGAAGGCGGATGCATCCGCCTCAAAGGGTTCCAGGCCGATGCCGACCACCGTTCCCTTGGCCGAAGGTTGCCGGTACAGCCGTTCCGCGAGAGCCTGCTCCGGCCGGGTATTGAAGATGAAGCCTCCGACCTGCTCGAACAGATCCTGAATGACCGCGAGGTAGGCAAACGGTTCGTCGTGCAGGCAGGGAACCAGCCAGGTTTTTTCCGGATGAATGCGCGCGACTTTCAGGGTGATGCCAAACAGGTATGGGCCAACCAGAATCCGGTCATAGCGGTCGCCATATGTACGCAAATGATCATACAGGGCGGGACTGTTGACGCTGTTGTCAACCCAGGCTTCTTCCTCCTCACGGGATAGCGGAATCCGCCGGTCAATCCGGTTCTGATGCTTCAAAAACACTTCGATGTCGCGGCTTTCATCCACGGGAAAATAGTGGACGGTCATGCCGTTGACGGTTTCGGTTCCCGGTTCGCGCACGTTGTTCCAAGTAAAGTGATCCTTGGCGCAAGTGGTGAGAAAGGTAATGTCGCGGCCTGCGGCCGCCGCCTGTTCGGCGAGGGCCTTGAGCAGGGTTTCGGCTCCGCCCACCGTGCCCTCGGGGGAGAACCGCGGGCTCACAAATGCAATGCGCCGGGCAGTGGTCATGGGGCAGGGGGGCTTGTCCTGTCTTTTTCCAGGGCGGCGATTCTGGCTTCCAGTTGCTGGAGCCGGGTTTTGTAAGTGTCATCCATGCTTTCCAGTCCGGTGACAAACAGGCTGTTGATGGTGTTTTGCTGGGACCACAGGCGATAGGTATAGAATTTGAGCAGGTTCCAGATGGTTTTTTTCAATCGGACCAGCAGGGGGCCAACCCCGGCCCGGCGCTCGCGAATGTCAAAGTCGTTGATGTCGACGGTGGCGGCCTCACGCAACGACTGCAGGTAGAAGGCAAGGAAGTCTTCATCATTGCGCAGGTGGAGCAGGTTGGTGCGCTCGGCCCGGGCAATTCTCGCGTCGGCATACACGCCCTCCGCCTGCTTGCGGGCTACCGTCTCGCGCAGGTGCTGGACCAGCGCTTCGGTGTCGATGCCCGTTGCCCCAATGGTAATCTCCGGTTCCTCATTCATGGGGTGGAGTATCCCTGTCGGTCGAGTTGGTGTCAACGGGGGAGGGGAGGTTTCCGGTCTCGGGTGCGGGGTTTGGGGTTGGACCACAAACACGGACCTCGGATACCTTCGGCCCAAAACCTTTCCCGGCCCCATAAAAAACCTGTGGCAAGCCGTCGGCAATCAAGGCAAGACTGTGGGCTTCATGAAAGCAAAGCCGCGCATGTTGTTGACGGAAGGTGAGGTGGGGCCGCGCCTCATCCGCCTTGCGATTCCGATGGCGTGGGGGATTCTGACCAACATGCTGTTCAATCTGGTGGACACCTTCTACATCGGACGGCTGGGGTCGGTTCCATTGGCGGCGATTGGGTTTACCTTCCCGGTGGTCTTTGTGATTTCCGGTACCGCGATGGGGATGGGGATCGGGATTTCCTCGGTGGTGTCGAGGGCGATTGGGGAGGGCCATCATGACCGGGCGCTGGCGCTGACCACCCGGGGCATCGTGCTGGTGGTATTGCTGGCCGCGAGCTTTATTCTGCTTGGTCTCCGGTTTCACGACGCAGTGTTCCGCTGGTTGGGAGCGGGCGATGAACTGATTCCCCTGATCCGCTCGTATATGATCCCCTGGTTTGCCGGTGCGTTGTTTCTGGTGATTCCGATGAGCGGTAACAGTGCGATTCGGGCCACCGGCGACTCCCTGACTCCCAGTCTGATCATGATTACGGCGGGATGCGTGAACATTCTTCTCGACCCGTTGCTGATCTTTGGGCTCGGGCCTTTTCCGCGCCTGGAAATGAGCGGGGCGGCCCTGGCCACGGTCCTGTCCTACTTCACCGCCTGTTGCGCGTCCTGTTGGGTATTGGTCCGGCGGGAAAAACTGTTTCGGTTCAGCATTCTGCGGGCGCCGGGGCTGTTGGCCTCCTGGAAAACCATTCTGTTTATCGGCCTGCCCGCAGTGGGGACCAACCTGTTGGTTCCATTGGCCAATGGGATCCTGACCCGCATTTTTGCCGGATTTGGTCCGTTGGCGGTGGCGGCGTTCGGGGTGGGAACCAGAATCGAGGCGCTGATGATGGTGGCCAGCTTTGCCTTGTCCACGATGATGGCTCCGTTCGTGGGGCAGAATGAAGGCGCGGGCCGCCGGGACCGGGTCCGGGAGGCCCTGCGCTTCGGGCTCCGGTTCTGTGTTGGGGTCAGCCTGGTCCTGTGGTCCCTGGTGTTCGGGTTCGCGGGCAAGATCGCTGGTGTGTTTACTTCCGAACCGGAAATCATTCGGATCGCCAGTCTGTATCTGATGGTGGTTCCGGTCAGCTATGGCGGGTTTGGCTTCATGCTGCAAGCGGCTGCCGCCTTCAATGCTTCCGCCCGGCCCAAGTATTCCGTCCTGTTGTTCTTCTCGCGCTTGATTGTTTTCACCGTTCCCCTGGCGCTGCTCGGGTCGTATCTTGCCGGGATCCCCGGCATCTTTGCCGGCATGGTCGCGGGAAATCTCGGCTCCGGCCTACTCGCGGTGATCCTGGCCCGTCGAAAATTCTGAATCGAGTTGATCTTGCCCCATTGTTATTGTCAGAATACGCCGCATGGCCGCAGCTCAGCACAGCCGCCCGGATCCTGAGACCTGGGTCGACGAACACGGTGATTATCTCTACCGGGTCGCCCTCGTTCGTCTGGGCAGCAAGGCGGATGCCGAGGATGCGGTTCAGGAGACACTCCTCGCGGCGGTCAAGGGATATGACCGGTATGACGGGTCTTCTCCGATTCGGGCCTGGCTGACCGGGATTCTCAAGCACAAGGTGGTCGACCATATCCGCAAGGCATCCCGGATGGTGTCGACAGACCAGTTTGATGACGAGGGCATCACCGATAAGTTTATCTTCAAGGCCTTTGGAATTCCCGAGCGCAATCCCCCGGACTGGGGTTTTGATCCGCGCAAATCCTTTGAGCAGAAAGAGTTCATGGAATATTTATACGATTGCATGACCGAATTGAAGGGCCCACTGCGTCAGGCTTTTATTTTGCGGGAACTCGAAGGGATCTCAACGGAGGAGATCTGTAAGGAGATTGGGGTAACTCCGAATAACCTGTGGGTGATGTTGCATCGAACCCGGAATCAGTTGAAAACATGCCTGGAGGTCAAGTGGCTCCGGCAAGAGGCGTCATAAACACTTATGTTGATGTGCAGACAAGTGGCGAAAGCCCTGAAGGAAAAGCGTTACTGGGAACTCCCCCCCCACAAACGGGCCGGCATCCGCATCCATATCGCACTGTGCGCGATGTGCGGCAAGTATCACACCCAGGTGATCGAGTTCGAAAAGGGGGTGCAGCACTTTCTGGAAGAGGAAGAAAAGGGGACCCTGCACGAGGACCTGCATCTGTCCGCTGATGCGGGCGCCAAAATCAAGGCGGCTATCCACGACGAGGCCGAGCATCGGGCGGAGTGAACCTGTAGCCGACTTCCGGGCGGACAGTGGTGAACCCTCAGGGTTTTTTAGCCAAGTCTCGGTTTGCTGACCGATTCGCTGATCCATCCGCCCCCCAGCACCTCCTCGTCATGATGGAACACGGCGGCCTGGCCGGGGGTGATTGCAAAAATCGGCTCCTGGGTGATTACAGTGCCGGTTCTGTCTTCGCGCAGTTCCAAGGTAGCCTCGACCGGCTTCTGGCGATATCTTGTCCGCACCTGCATGGGGCGGTTTGGGTTGGGCGCCCTTCCATCCATCCAGTAGAGATCTTCCACGGAAAAGGTGGATGTCAAAACTTCATCCCGGTCGGCGATCACCACGGAATTATCCGCAGGTGAAATGGCTTTGACATACATCCTCCGTCCCAGGGCCACCCCCAGGCCTTCCCGCTGGCCGATGGTGAAATGATGAATGCCGGAATGGGTGCCGATACGTCGGCCCGAGGTATCCCGGATTTCTCCCGGGCGGGCGATTTCGGGGTGGAACCGTTCGATTAAAGGGGCCGGGCCGGCGCCGGTGATGAAGCACAAGTCCGCAGTTTCCCGGGCTCCCTCGGTAGGAATGCCCCGGTCCTTGACATAGGCCCGGACATCCCGTTTGAGCCAGGTCCCGAGCGGAAAAACCGCCCGGGCAAGCTGCTCCGCAGTCAGGCGGTGCAGAAAGTACGATTGATCCTTCCCCGGATCAGTTCCCTTCATCAGGCGATGGCCGGTTTCGGTTGCATGGATCCGTACATAATGCCCGGTGGCAATGTGGGTGCAACCCAGGTCCAGGGCGCGCTCGAGCAGCACCCCGAACTTGAACTGGCGGTTGCAGGCAATGCAGGGGTTGGGCGTGCGACCGGAGGCATAGGCGGCGGTAAACGGGGCAATCACCTCGGCCATGAACCGGTCCATCACATTGATGACATGGTGGGGAATCCCGAGGTGGCCACAGACCCGGCGGGCCCGGTTGACATCCTCTATCGAGCAGCAGCGGGAGCCCTCCTTGAACATGTGCAGGGTGAATCCGACCACATCCCAGCCCTGTTCCTGCAACCGGGTGGCCGCCGCAGAACTGTCAATGCCGCCGCTCAGGCCGATGGCAATTCGGCCTCTGGGGGCTGCTGGCTGGAGTTCCTGGGTCATCGGTACGATAGGGTAATCGGTTGGGGCCGGGAGTGCAAACCCCGAGCGGATGCGCGGTCGCCGGCCGAAAAAATATCTTTTTCCCCCTGTCTCAGGGATTGACACCCGGCGCTGCCTCAACTACGTTTGCCGCTCTTTTTGGGGTAGCAGTCTATGAAAACCACGTTAGTACATACTGAAGATAAAGACCGCAAATGGTTTGTGGTCGATGCCACGGACAAACCCGCCGGGCGGCTTGCCGCTGAAGTGACGGCGATTCTCCGCGGAAAGAACAAAGTGACCTTTGCGCCGCACATGGACAGTGGCGACTTTGTGATTGTCATCAATGCCGAGAAGGTCAAATTGACCGGCAGCAAAGAGCAGAAAAAACTTTACCAGCACTATACCGGGTACAACAGCGGCTTGAAGAAATTCACCGCCGCGACCATCCGGCAAAAGAATCCGACCCGGATCGTCACCCAGGCGGTCAAGGGCATGCTTCCCCGCAACAAGTTGAGCCGCACCCACCTGACCCGGCTCAAGGTGTATGCGGGCAGCGAGCATCCGCATGTTGCCCAGAAGCCGGAAGTGCTTGAACTCAGCCTCTAAGAAGATAAGGACGGGAAGTCATCGTGGTTAAGAAAATTGTTGAATATCAGGGTACCGGCCGCCGCAAAACCTCCACCGCCCGGGTCCGTTTGGCTCTCGGCGTGGGAAAGGTTCGCGTGAATGGCAAGGATGTCGAACAGCACTTTCCCTTGGAAACCCATCGCCGTATCATCGAGCAGCCACTCGAACTGACCGGGAACACCAAGCGCTTTGATGTGCTGGCCGATGTGTCGGGTGGCGGATTGTCCGGCCAGGCGGGTGCGATTCGGCTCGGTATTGCCCGTGCTCTCCTGCAGGCGGATGAGACCTATCGTCCCGCGCTGAAAGATGCCGGCTTCCTGACGCGCGACCCCCGTATGAAGGAACGCAAAAAGCCCGGTCAGCCCGGCGCCCGCAAGCGCTTCCAGTTCTCCAAGCGTTAAGTCGCGCGCAGCTTGGTTTGGTTTGCATAGCCCCGGCCTGTTGGTCGGGGCTTTTTTGTGGGAGCGATCCGACGTGTGGTGGGTGATGATGAGCGTTTGTAGTAGGTCCGCCGCTCCGCATCGGCGGAGCAAGGGCCGTTACGATTCGCTCACGCCCGTTTGACGGGAAAGGTCAGGGTGAGCGTCGTTCCTTCTCCGGGGGTGGACTCGACCGCGAAGGTGCCTTCCAGAATCTCCGCTCGATACCGCATGATCCGGAGTCCCATGCCGCCGGTGGTTTGGGCCGGATCAAATCCGCTTCCATTGTCGGAGATGGTCAAACTGCCATGATCGGCTTCTGATTCAAGATCCAGAGAGAGTGCGGTGGCATGACCATGCCGGATTGCGTTATGAATCGCTTCCTGGGCTACCTGATACAAGTGAGTCGCCGCCTTTCGGTTGATCGGGAGCACTTCGCCGTCGGCCTTTACGGCACACGTAATCTGGTAGGCTTCCTCTGCCTCTCGAGCCAGACGCCGCAGCGCATCGGCTAATCCGGCCGGCACCAACTCGATCGGTGAGAGTCCATGAGCCATTCTTCGAATCTGGGTGACGCTTTCCTTCAAGGTTTCGTGCAGGTTTTGAGCGGTCTCGGTGAGTTCGGCCGGCACATGCTGGGACTCCAGTTGCCGCCGCAGGGCCTTGGTCATATAGACGCTTCCACTCAGTTTTTGTCCCACCGAGTCATGCAGATCCCGGCCCATCCGCTGCTGCTCCTGGGAGCTGATATCCAGAATCTCGGTTTCCAGCCGCATCCGTTCACGCATGACTTCTTCAAGTTCACGTTTGCTGGCCTGCAGTTCACGGGTGCGTTGATCCACCACCTCTTCAATGCGTTGGGTCCGCCGGGCAAGCAGGTGAAATACAAACAAAAGCAACGCAGTGATGATTCCGCCGGCGGCGAGTATCCACAGGGGTTTTTCGCTGGTGGACTTCTGCACCCACGCCGGTTGTGCGGTGCATTCCAACAAGAGGATCTGGTCTGCCGTCGGTACGGCCGCCCGAAACCGGAGCACCCGCCCGGCATCATAGGTCGTCGCCGGTTGCTCCGGGATCGCTTCTCCCGCAGTCGGGGTGCGAAGGATGGCTTGCATGCGTTTGGTCTGGTCGTCCGTAACGACTCTTTCCAGCAGAGCCGGAAGTCTCAACCGGCCGACAATCAGGCTCGGGGTCTGTTGAGGCTGGGTCATGATTGGCGAGAGGATATAGAATCCGGTATGCCCCCCCCCGGCCAAGGGGCCACCCACCGCAGGGCCTCCCCGGGCAAATGAACGTTGCATGGCCGATGCCATGTCAGGATCCCGGGCCAGATCATATCCCCTCGGTATATCCAGGCCGTCCGGGGGATCCTGAAACATCAAGGGCACATATCCCGAACGTACCGGCGCAGGCTGAAAACCTTGTCGCCCCCGGTCGACAATGGAAAAAGCATCTTCCGGATCCTGCTCCAGCAAAAGTCGATAGCTCTGGGGTATCCATTGAGCAAACCCATAGGCGCCGAGTATGTCCCGGGAAAACCCCAGACCCTTCTCGGCAAACTCGTTGAAGTCGCTCGTGCTGATCTGCTCCGACAGGTCGTAAAGAGAGCCCATGGACTCCAGAACCCGAAAATACAGGGCAAGCTCCTTGTTGACCCCGGTCAGCAAGGTGCTCGCATAGCCATCAAACTGGAGCCGGGTGCGCTCCTCTTCGGCCCGATAGGATGCCTCGAACGCGAGGAAACTTGCCCCGGCTCCGATCAACAAAACGAGGATCATGCCAAACCCTGAAAATAGAGCTGATCGATGGATCCGCCCCCCCGCGCTCAACATTGGCCCCCCCTGAAGGCTAGCAAGCTGGTCATCGCCTTTCCGCTCGATCGCGGATCGGGCAATAGCATGTTGTTCATGATCGACGTGTTTGTTCATGCGCTAAACCTATCCTGCCCTCATCCATTCGTCGATGACGAGTGCGACGACGAAAAGAAAGAAGTCTGGTCGGACTATGGACGGGACCGGACCGGATGTATTTTTTCAAACCAACAGGAGGCATGATTGCATTCGGGACACCCGAGATCAAATCCTGGTTCATTCAGAGAGGGGTAGGCTCCGCTGGCCCGTGATGCCAGCAATTGCGTCGCGTACTCCACTCCACTGCGGTTCGCCGGGCAGGCCCGGCGAACCGTGGTCAACCCCGAGGTGAATGTTGAATGAATCGCGGATCGTCGATGCGCTTGGTGGACCTATAGCGCCTCAAAAAATCAGATGCATATTTTTATCAGTTATCCAGGCGATTGCGGACCTCTCGATTGACGACTTCACATGCGGACTGGCTTACATCACCTTGCATGACAATGGTTTGTGGCAATATTGTCCGGTCCGGTGGCTAGGGCAGGGAACCTTCAACGAATAAAAACAATCCCTCAACTACGTATTGACACGTAGTCAGTGACCGGGTATACCTAGTGTCAGAAGCGGAAGAAATGCGTTGACCTTCCAATTCGTGAATCATACAAACGTAGTCAGCGTGAAGGAAATAAACATGAAAAAAGTAACCTTAGCGTTAGTCGGTCTGGCCTTTGCCGGATCATGCGCGTTCGCTCAGACCAACCAGGTCCTGAGTCGTAATGCGGTCGGTTATGTCAAGGTCGAGGTGGACAAGGGTGAGTTAGCTCTCGTTCGCATGGACTTTGAAAACCTTCAGGGAGTGGATAATACCGTAACCAATCTTATCGGGGATCAGCTCCCCTCCGGTTCATCGGTACTGCTGTGGGACAAAGTCGCTCAACAATACACGGCGGAAAACAAAATCCGTAGCGGCTGGAGTCCTGGCACGAATGTCATTACCCGTGGAACCAGTATGTTTCTGAAGCCCTCGGCGACTGCCGCCTCCAATACCTATACTGTGTTTCTGATGGGTGAGGTACCGGATCGCTTTACTGCGCCGACCACCACGGTCTTGGGTGTCACAGGATTGAACCCCCTCGGCTTCCCCTATCCTGTGCAGGTTGCTTGGACCAACACTGGCTTGGCTAAAAACTCGGTCAGCGGGGATTCTCTCCTTGTTTGGGATCAGAATATTCAGAACTATGTTGCCTACAACCGTACCCGTAGTGGTTGGGGTGCCGGTGAGACCTTGGTGCTTCAGCCTGGTCAGGGTTTCTGGTTCCGGAATGTGACCTCCACGCAGGATTGGTCCGAAGTTAAGCCTTATACATGGCCTTAAGTCATTTGTATCGTAGTGAACTAATAAAGGGAGAAAATAGATGCTCAAAAAAATGATCGTTTCTGCGGTTGCCCTGTCGGCGACGTTGGCTTATGGCGATATTAACATCAACTGGTTCGGTTCAGTTGGCTTTTTCGACAATGGCACGGGTCCTGCCCCGGCGGATCCCGGTGACTACATCGGTTCCGTTTTTGGCTCGGCTACTGCCCAGTTGATTTGGTCTCCCGATGCCATTGTTGACAACTTCGACCTTGCCAATGGAGCCAATGGTTGGGTTGCAAATGGAGAAATCGTTCTGAATACAATCACTGCGAATGCGCCCTATGGCGACTTCGATGGTGGCGTAAGTCTCTACACGGATGCCGCGTTTGGCGTCACCTTGGATCAGGGTTTTGTCTATTCCCGTATTTTCGGGAGTGCTGCTCCGATCGCCGGTGAATATTTCAGCGCTTCAGCGGTATTGAATCCGGCGCTTTATGATGCAGGTAATCCCGCAGCGGATTTCCTTGATCATAATACTGGCGCAGCGGTTGGGGATGAGTTGAATATTCAGATTGTTCCCGAGCCTTCCATTTTGGCCTTCTTGGGTCTTGGTGGCTTGGTGATGGCCATTCGCCGCGTTCGCAAGTAATCAACTCCATCGTTGACTACGTTGCAGGGTGCACCCTATTGGGTGCACCCTTTTTTTATGTTCCTGGTGCAGGCTTCACACATCATTGATGGACAGCGCAGTGTTTAAGGGAAATTGAGTCATCCGGGGATAAAAAATCGCCACTACGCATTTTTTCCTTCACAAAACTCAACTGTTGGGTAATTGTATGCGCTAGTTTGGTAGACGGTTTAGCATGAGGGATAACCCCAAAGGAATAATATGATCAAAAGAGTACTTACCATTGGAATAGCTGCCATTGGCTTGAATTGTCAGGCAGACATTGACGTCAACTGGTTTGCTGGGACTGGATTTTACGATAATGGCACGGCGCCGAATGACCCTGCTGATTTTATCGGAACTGTCTTTGGTAGCTACACGGCGCAACTTGTGTGGTCCCCTGACAACCTTGTGAGCGAACTCGACATTTCAAATGCGGCAAACGGCTGGGTTTCTGGTGGTGAAGTCGTTTTGAACACCATCGTAGGAAACAATACCTATGGTGACTTTGATGCCGGGGTGGTTGTCTATCAGGATGCTAACTATGATACAGGCGCAATTAGTCTCGACCAGGGATATGTCTATTCCCGTGTGTTCGGGTCGACGGCTCCTATCCTTGGCGAGTACTACAGTGCATCGCCCACAGTGGATGCGACATTGTACAGTGCCGACCCTCCGTCTAATCCCGCATTTGTGGAGCACAATCAGCTTGCCGGTGGTGATCCGATCAATGGCAGCGAACTGGACCGCCTGATTGTTCCCGAGCCTTCCGTGCTGGCCTTTTTGGGTCTGGGCGGTTTGCTGATGGCGGTACGTCGTCGCTTGAAGTAATCGATGTGATTTGCCCTTGTAACGAGGGTCGAGGAAGCGCCTTTTCGGAGGCGCTTTTTTTGTGTCTGATGGGGGTGGTCGATCGCGTCAATTCCGGTTGCTTTCTGGTAGTCGACCGCTTTGATGGTTGCATTTCGCCAAGGATTTTCTGATTCTGTAGTTCTTCCTGACGAATGAATCATTCGACGAGAGACAAAACTGGAGACAGTATGACAGATTCTTCCGGCAATTCGCCCATAAGACGTTGGATGCCTTGGACCCTTGGGGCGATCGCCTTTGTTCTGTATCGCCTGACCGGGGTGCCACTTCCGCTTGGTGCGGGTGCGCTTCCTGAATTGAATCAGCATTTGGGGATCAGCCCATTTCCCTCTTTGACCCAGCGGTTGTGGGGGGCGCTCCTGCGGGTGGAGGGACTGTTACCAGCTACAGCCTCCTGGTGGGCGGTAACCCTGGCTTCCCTATGTGCCGGTGTTGCGGTGGCGCTGGCGGTTCGATTGGTCATGCAATGGTTTGTCTGGCGCTCGGAAACCCTGGAGTCGGAGTCGGCCAAGCGTCGTTTGCAGGTTGCGTCGCTGGTTGCGGGCCTGGTTGCCGGTTTGGTTCTGATGACCCAGCGTTCCCTGTGGCTGGCGGCCGTGCACGGGGGAAGCCAGCCATGGAAATTGATGTTGCTGCTGCTGCCGTTCTACCTCTTGCTCAAGGGACCGGGAATTCCTTCGATGCGGGTACACTACATCGCGGTGTTCCTGTTCGCGGTCGGGGTCACCGAATCGGCGACCTGTATGCTGTTTGCCCCGTTTTTTGGGGTGTTGCTGTTGTACCAACTGGCGGTGGTGGGCCGTCTTCGCCCCGGTACGGTTTTTGGTGCGCTGGGGATTGGCCTGCTCGGGCTCGGTCTGTATCTGGTCAGTGCCTGGCAGTATGCCGGTCAGCCGGTCTATGCGTGGCGGGAGTTTTCGTCCTATTGGGGGGTGCTGTGGTACCTGTGGCGGGAGCAATATCTTTCACTCACCGCCGCCGTACCCAAGCATGGATGGTTGACGGTGACCCTGGTCTCCTTCCTGCCTCTGGCCTTAACCCTGTTTTTCGGACTTCCGGCCGGGGTCTATACCCAGAAAAAAAGTGCGCTTGGAGCCAACCTGCTGCTCGCACTGTTTTTGCTGCTCGGCCTGGCGCTGTTTTTTGACATCCCGCTGAATCCATGGTTTCTGATCGGCATGAGGCCGTTGCTGGTCACCCCGGTTTTGTTGATCAGTCTGTGGCTGGCCATGATCTCCGGCTATTTCTTTTTACGTCTGGGCCGGGCGAGGCGCATGGACCGCGGGTTGATCAAATCGGTGCGCAAGGGTGCGAGCTATGCGGCGGTGGCCTTGCCGTTAGCCCTGGCCTTGCTGGTGGCGGTTGAGAATCCGCACCGGATTGGTCGGCAAACCTCGGGGTTGATCCGCATTGCCGCGGACGAGACCCTGAAGGACATGGGGGGACGTGAGTGGTTCCTTTCCGGGGGCGTTCTGGACGATGCGATCCTACTGCGGTCTCACGAGCAGAAAATCCCGCTGCACGTGATTCTGTTTCAATACGGACAGTCCAAGGCGGCCATGCGATATGTCGCGAGCCTGTTTGACAACCCTCGCTATCAGAGCCTGGCCCATGTCGGCCTGGAACCTTTGCTGAACGAATGGATGGCCAAGAATCCGGCGATCACCGATCAGGTGACAGTCGATCTATCCGCAGATGTCTGGTATTCAGCCGGCTTGGATGCGATTCCGTATCCGCTCTTGTATGTGGGGGCCAAGGATCAGACGGCGGTGAATCCGGAAACCCTTCTCGCCCGTCACCGCGAGGTGTGGGATGTTCTCGGCAAACCGTTGCTGGCAATCCGGGGACAGGAAGACGGGTTTGAAATCTGGTGCGATGTCCTGCTGCATCAGCTCAGCCGCAGCGCCAACAATCTCGGGGTGTATCTGGAAGATCATGGAAGCTGGGAGCCGGCGTTGACCGCCTACAACATGTCACGAACCCTGGTGACCAACAACTTGAGCGCACTGCTGAATCTCCATCATGCCGCAGTGGAACATGACCTTCCCGAGCGCGAGACCTACGAGGCAATGCTGACACCCTTGCTGAAGGAAACCCCCAGAGGCTGGCAATCGTGGGCGCTGGCACGAAGTTATGGCTATGTGCGCGCCCCCGAGGCGTATGCCCAGCGGGGGATGTCGTGGGTGATGTCGGGCCAGCCCGCGCTGGCCATCCGGGATATCAAACGGGCCTCTTCGCTCAGCGGCGATCGCGCGGGTTTTCAGTTGGCTCTGGCGGGGCTGTACTTCGCCCAGGACATGGATGAGGAGAGCGAGGAGACCTATCAGCAACTGCTCGAACAAGACCCCGATCAGCCAGGAGCCATTCTCGGGCTGCTTCGAATTGCCGCCCGTCAGGGGAACTATGAGGAAGCCCGCAGTCATCTGGAACACCTGCGCGGGCTGGGTCTGCCCGAGGAATCATTGCAACTTGAAGAGGCGATCTTGTTGACCCTGGAGCAGCGGTATGCCGAAGCGGTGGCATACTTGCGTCCCCTGCTCAAGGAGCATCCCAACAGCCAGTCGCTGTGGGCGGCCCTGCTATTGAATGCCTCGCAACTGGGTGACAAGGAACTGCTGAAGGAGGCTTCGGGGGCCATTGAGAAGATGCCGGTGGTGACCCCGGCGCTGCGGTTGGTATTGGCCCAGGAATCGATTCGCCAGGGAAACTATGCCGGAGCCCGGCGCCAGGTCGAAGACATCCTGCGCCGCAGTCCGGGCCATGTGCAGGCCCTGGAGATGTCGCTTCGGCTCGACCTGATGGAGGGCAATCGTGAAGAGGCACAGAAGCATGCCGAACGGCTGTTGACCGTGAATCCCGGCAATGCACTGGGCAACTATATCATGGGAACCATTCAGTATGCGGAGGGCAATCTGGAGATGGCGATTTCCTCATACCGGGCCAGTCTCGAGGCTCAGCGCAGCACGGAAGCCCTGAATGATCTCGCTTGGGTCTTGGCGCGCAAGGGGGAATACGACGAGGCGGAAGTGATGATTCGTGAAGCGGTGGAGCGATCGGACCGCAGCGCCCCGTCGTGGGATACCTTCGGGGTGATTCTGATGGCGCAGGATAAACTGGCGGAGGCCGAGGATGCCTTTCTCAAGGCGCTCGCCCTTCGTCCCGATGCGGCGGCAACCACCCTGCATCTCGCGATGTTGAAGGAAAAACAGGGAAGCCTCGAAGAGGCCCTTCGTCTGACCGAGGCGATCCAAACCCGGCTCTCCGAACTGTCCCTGCCCCTGCAGGGAGATTTTCGTGAACTGCAAACCCGCCTGCGCAAACAGGATGGGTGAGGGGAAGGTCTCAGGTGTCAGGTGTCCTGAAACCCGAAACCCGAAATCCAAAACCTGAAACCCTGGTCATGTACACGATCCTACCTATCGCCGACGGCACCGAAGAGATGGAAGCGGTCATTGTCGCGGATGTTTTGCGCCGCGCTGGCTGGAAGGTGGATGTGGTTTCCCTGGAGCCGTCATCGCTGGTAACCGCGTCCCGTGGCATTCGCCTGGTGCCGGATCTATCCTGGGATGAGGTGGATTGGCAGGCGGTGGATCTTCTCGTCCTGCCCGGTGGGGCCGGGGGAACCGAGCGCCTGATGAAGGATGAGCGGGTTTTGGCGCAGTGCCGTTTGCGGTGGCAAAATCAGCAGTGGCTGGCTGCGGTATGTGCAGCGCCATTGATCCTCAAGGCCGCAGGTATTCTGGACGGCCAAACCATCACCAGCCATCCCTCGGTTGCAAATGAACTGCGTGAAGTTGCCGAGTATGTGGAAGACGATGTCGTGGTCTCCGGCCGGTTGGTTACGAGTCGTGGTCCCGGAACTTCGTTTGCCTTTGCACTCGAACTGGTCCGCCGACTGGATCATCCAGAGAAGGCCCATGCCCTGGCTGGGGCCATGGTGTGCCCAAAATCGGGTTAAACTTTTCTTTGTCTGACGTTAAAAAACACTTGTTTTAAGGCGAAGTCGTCGCACAATCACAGATGATTTAACGCACGATGCGTTACAGCAACAAGGCAACGACCAAGTAGAGAAGGAGGCAACATATGCCGAGTAAAGCGATGACGAAATCACAAATCACCGCAAAGCTTGCGGAACAGAACGGATTGACCAAGAAGCAGATCAGCGAATTGTTCGATTCCCTGGCCGCATTGGCCTACAAAGAAGCCAAGAACGGATTCACGCTTCCCGGATTCGGTAAGCTCGTTCTGGTGCAGCGCAAGGCTCGCATGGGCCGGAATCCTGCCACGGGAGAAACCATCAAGATTCCCGCGAAGAAGGTGTTGAAGTTCCGCGTGGCCAAGGCCGCGAAGGACGCGATCCTCGCGAAGTAATACCGCATCAGGGACGACTGACCGGAACGAGTTTCCGGTCAAGAAACAGGAAGCACACAGTGCTTCCTGTTTTTTTTACCCGACCGGATTGCTGAGTTGCCCGATGGGGGAGCAGTCTACTTCCACCCGGTCGCCCCGCTTGAGAAAGACCGGCGGTGTCCGGGCAAATCCTACGCCGGAGGGTGTTCCGGTCGCGAGTACATCCCCGGCGTACAGGGTCATCGAGCGCGTGATGAAGGCGATCAGGGTCGCGATGGAAAAAATCATGTCCTGGGTCTGGCCCTGTTGGAGGATCTCCCCATTCAGGGTCAGGCGCAGCTGGAACTGATCGGGGGCGGGACAGATGTCGGGGGTACAGAGACAAGGCCCCATGGGACAAAATCCGTCCGGGCTTTTGCCCAAATACCACTGGCTGGTTGCCCGCTGCTCTTCCCGGTCTGTGATATCATTGATCAGGGTATAGCCGGCAATCACCGCGAGGGCATGCTCTTCTTTCACCTCGCGGCAGGTCGTTCCGATTACCACGGCCAGTTCGGCTTCATAATCCGCCCGGGTGATATGGGCGGGAAGGGGGATGGGGTCGGCGGGGCCGAGGATGGACCCGACTGCCTTGCCGAACAGGATGGGCCGGGTCGGGATTTCCGTGTCAAACTCCCTGGCATGGTCTGCATAGTTCTTGCCGGCGCAAATTAATTGACCCGGAGGCGCCACCGGTGCTCCGAGACGAACGCGGGAGGCAGGCAAAATATTCCGACGTGATTCGGCCAGCAGGGCCCGAACCCGGTCCAGGCCATGGTGCTCGAAGAAGAAGCGATCATAATCGCACAGATCAAATGCCATGGCCCGGACATCGAGGATGCCGGGCTGCCCATCGAGTTCCGGGGCCTGGTCGAGAAACACCCCGGGCCGCTCACGGCCGGGTTGGCCAAATCGCACCAATTTCACGATGGGTCTCCACCGTGTTCCGAGTGCCCGGGTGTCGGAACCCCCGCCATGCGCAAGACCTCTCCATAGGTTTTGAAGTGAACCTTGGCGTAGGCATGAAGTGCCTCCGGGCCGTGCTTTTTGATCAGGGCCACCGCAGCATCCTTGACCAGGCTGGAGGCACCTTTGGGGAGCGGGCATCCCGCTTTCTCCGACATGGCTTCGAGTTTTCCGATAAAGCGCTCCCGCGCCAGAATGGACGCTGCCGCGACCGCGGGATCCGATTCGGCCCGGGGTTGCTGGTGCAGGTGAATCGTTCGCCCTTTGTGAAGCAGTGCGGATTCAATGCGATGCTTGGGGCCGAACTGATCGGCGACCGCGCGCGGGCAATCCGGAACCAGATCGAGGATATTTTCGATTGCCCTGGCATGCCCCCATGCGAGCAACCGGTTAACGTTGCCAAATTTTTCGTACAATCGGTTGTAGGCTTCCGGGCCGATCTCCACCACGGTTAACCGGGATCCCACCTGCTTGCGGATGGCCTTGGCGGCTTCCCGGATCAGGCGGTCACTGGAAATCCGCTTGCTGTCCCGCACCCCCGCGTCCTGCAGCACCTGCACATCCGCAGCGGTCACGTGTACTGCCGAAATCACCAAAGGCCCAAAAAAATCCCCCTTGCCGCTTTCATCGATGCCCATATGGGATTCAAACCATTCAGGGTGGTGCTGGTCTTCATAACCCAGACGGGCCTCCCCCAGAACCAGCGGCTCGAAGGTAAAGGTAATCCACTCCCTCGCCCCCTTGCCCTGGATAACGCATTTTCCACTGGTGTAGAGGGCGATACTCAGTTGTGGGCCCTGCGCGGCAATGCGTGTGTGGGGGACCGCCCTGGTTTGCAGCGGGCCACCCTCAATCGTCCGGATCAGGGACTCCTGCTGGAGTGGGGTCAAGGTGTAGGTAAATGAGGATGGAGGCGACATGCGGGCATTATCGTTGAATCGCTTTAAAGATCAATCCCGGAGGCGGCAATTATCGGGAAAAAGATTGGTTTCCCGCGCTTTTTTTCCTTGGTGTTATCCGGTGTCCTGGAGTAGGTTACCCCCATGGGTTAGGAAACCACGGGTTTGGGTATTGACACAAGGATGCCCTCCTCTGTAGTTTCCGTTACAGCACAAATGACAATTTGCTGACTCGTCAGCATGGTTCCAATTCGGAGGAAATTCTATGACAGCACGTTTATCCGCACTTTGCGGTTTGTTGGCTTTGGTCCTGGCCCTTCCCGCGTCTGTGGTATTTGCACAGGATGAAGCGGTTGAGGAGGCAGGTAGCGAGGCGTCGTCTGAACAAGTCATGTATGAAGGCGAACTGGCGCTGATTCTTGTTGAAGTGCTTGGTCTTTCCCCGATGCTTCCCGCGAACCCGACGGAAGCCCAGGTCTATGCCATTTTAGTCGCCAACGGTGTTGCGCCCCGGGATGGATGGAACTCCGAGAACCCGGTGAACATGGCCACCCTGGCCCGCGTGCTGGTGCAAAGCATGGGCCGGGAAGATGAAGTCGAGAATCCCGATGATGACGCGGCCTGGGTTGACTTCCTGGCCGGCATTGGCATTGAATTCGGCACGATTACCGATGCCCTGCTGCAGGTCGAACCCCTGGCCCAGCCCTTGGCGAATGCTGCCGTGGAAGTCAGCACCGACCCTCTGAGCAAGTCCAGCTATATCCGTCCGACCGGTGATCAGCAATTTGGTACGGACCTGCTTCCGATTCGTCAACCCTTGACCCGTGAGGTTATCGAGGAAATTGTGGAAGTCGTAGTGGCTGCGCCTCCGGCGGCCCGGCGGCCTTCTTCACGCCCTCCGATGACCCCCAACTGATGATCTAGATCCTGGAGGAATGCTTCGCATGAAAAATAAAAACGTATTGACCTGGCTGTTTGTCACATCCCTCGCACTTCCTGTTGTTTCAACCCTCGCGGCCGAGGGCGGGCAAAACTGGTGGGAAGTTCGCAACCGTGTTCGCGTCGAATATGACGACAACATTTACGAGAGCGCACAGGATGCCAGCGATAGCTTCAAGCTGATTGAAGAAGTCGAGTTTCACGGAAACATTCAGCTCCAGCAATCGTTCATCGGGATACGGTATCGTCCTTCCTTCACCTATTGGACGGATCGCGACCCGGATGACACCGACCTGCATCACGATCTGGATTTGGTGTTGAACCACCGATTCACCCCGAACACGCGCATGGGATTCAAGAATACGTTCCGGATCGCCGAGCAGCCGGAATTGATTGAAAACGGTGCCCAGATTCGTGCCAACGATGACTACACCATGAACACCACCGATTTGAATGCCGAGCACAGCTTTACCCGCAATGTCTTCGGCCGTATCGGGGGGCGTTATAAGATCCTCGAGTATGATCGCGCGGAACTCGCGGAAACGGATAATTACGACATCTGGTCCGCCGGCGTATCCGGGGGGATGCGGATCAAGCCGGAAACCACCCTCAGCGGTGAGTACCGATATGAACAGACCAGTTATGACAATACTGGCGATCTGGATCGTGACTCCTCCAGTCAGTATGTGGGATTGAACCTTGAACAAACCTTCAGCCCGACGTTGCTGGGCTCCCTCCGGGCCGGTTACCAGAACAAGTCGTTTGATGCCGATGAAATTTCGGATGAAAGCTCTCCTTATTTCGATGCCAAGTTGACCATGGTGGCTTCCAAGGCGACCCGGATTTCCGCCGGCATCGGCTATTCCATGTTTGAGGCGGATGTGTATCCGTTCACCAGTCAGGACCGGACACTGGCCAGCCTTTCCGTGGCCCATGACATCACCGCGCGGGTTGCCTTGTATGTGACCGGCAGCTACCAGCTCAGCGAGTACAGCGGAAATCAGTCGCTGGACCAAACCGCCAGTGATGGTGAGGAAGAAATTCTGCAGGCGAGTGCCCGGTTGGCCTACATGATCAATCGCAGCAACTGGATTGAGCTGGGGTACCAGTACCTTGATCTGAGTTCCGATTTCCGGGAGGAATTTGACCGGAATCGTGTTTCGATCGGATGGCGGACCAACCTCTAATCAGATCCCCGGCCCCCAATTTCCGGGGGCGGCGCTGATTGGAGTTCCACGAGTAGAAAGGATTTCCGCATCCAGAGCCACAATGGCTCTGGATGCGCTTTTAGACGCGCATGACAACCGAAACTTCCCCCGATTCCTCCCTGCACTTCCTCGATTATTGGCGAGTCATCCGTTCGCGGAAAGAGATTGTCCTTGCGGTCATTCTTTTAATTGTCCTGACCGGAACCGCCTACACTTTGTTGCTCCCCCCCGTCTATATGGCGCAAACCACGATCTCGGTCCAGGAGGACGCGCTGGATGTGGATGTGTTTGAGCGTCAGATCATGGGGAATTCGTTCAACCCGTTTTTTCTCCGCACCGAGTTTGAAATTATCCAGTCCCGGCCGATTCTCTACCAGATCATCGACAACCTGAATCTCCAGCAAAAGTGGAGCGAGAAATATGGTGGCGATGATGGTGGGATGATTCGCCGTGAGGATGTGCGCAAGTTGCTGGCCCGGAGCATCAATGTCAGCCAGTTTCGCGATACCAGCCTGATTGAAATCCAGGTGTGGCGCGAGGGCGACGAAGGCGCTCAGGAGTCGGCCCTGATTGCCAATGAGCTGGCGAATGTGTACCGGGAGCACCGGCTTTCGGTGAAGCGGACAGAAATCCGCCGGGCGGTGGACGCGCTCAACTCGGAGTTGATGAAGCAGCAGGAGCGGGTCAACCGGGCGGAGGAAGAATTGGAAACCCTTCGTCGTGACCTCGGGGTTTCCATGCTCGCGCCCGGCCTGCAGGCCGACAATGTGCGGCTGCAGCGAATGGAGGCAGACCGGGTTGCGGCCCGTGTGGATATGCTGACCCGGAAGGCTCGCTGGGAACAGTTGGAAGCGTTAACCGGCCAGGAGTTGCTGAATGCCTCCGCCTATATTGTGAATGACCAGTCTCTGATGTCACTGCGCCGGAACCTGGTTGATGCGGAACAGCAGATGGCTCTGCTGGGTGAAAATCTGGCCGAGAACCATCCGGATATCCGGCGGCTGAGGGCGGCGATCGATGATCTCAAACAGAAATTGGCCGAAGCACTGGAGGGTCTGAAGGCGGGGGTCCGGTCCGATTTTGAAGTCGCCAAAACCCGGTATGAAGCCCTGGATGAGGAATTGGAGCGGATCCGGACCGAAGGGATCGAGATGCAGGAAACCCGCTATCTTCCCTTCCAGCGGGCGGAGCGCAACCTGCTGGTCCAGCAGGAGATTCTTACCGCGCTGCGGGCCCGGGTGGCGCAAGAAGGAATCAAGCTGGAGATTCCCAAAACACCGGTTCAGGTTGTGGACCCCGCTGAAGCTCCCCTGCGCCCGGCCAAACCGAACCTGCTGCTGAATATTCTCGTCAGTATTGTTCTGGGGGTTGGTGCCGGAGTTACACTGGCCTTCTTCATTGAGTATCTCGACACCTCGGTCAAGACCGTGGATGACGTGGAGCGGTACCTGGAGCTGCCCGTACTGGGAGTGATTCCGCAAAAGATCCGCTCGCTGTATGAAGAGGGCGCGGAGAGTCCCCATGCTGAGGCTTACCGGGTGCTGCGGACCAATATGTTCTTTGCCTCCAAGCGGGATGGCAAGGGGGTATATTCGGTGGGCAGTGGCGGCGTTGGAGAAGGGAAGTCAACCACCCTGTTCAATCTGGCGTATGTATGTGCCCAGCTCGGGGACCGGGTTCTGGTTGTGGACTCGGACCTGCGTCGCCCGGTGCAGCACCACTTTGTCAATATGACCAATAAGTTTGGGTTGAGTAATGTCCTGATGGAAGAGGTGGAGTTGGAAGAGGCGGTCAAGGCCACCTCGGTGCCCAACCTGCACTTTTTACCCAGCGGTAAAATCCCCCGCAATGCCGTGGGATTACTCGATAGCCGCCGCCTCAAGACCATGATTGACAAAGCCCGCGAATCGTACGATCTGGTATTTTTTGATTCGCCTCCGATTGTCGGCGTCAGCGATGCCGCGATTCTCGCCAGCTTGATGGACGGGGTCTTGCTGGTGGTCCAGTACCGGAAGTATCCCCGGAACATTTCTTTGCGCGCCCGCCGCCTGCTGGAGAATGTGGGAGCGACCGTGATCGGGGTGGTTCTGAATAATATCAACATCATGCGGGATGACTACTATTACTATTATCACTATAGTCACGGGTATTATTCAGATGAAACCGCCGCTCCGGAATTGGCGGAAACCCCGGCCACCAAGGACGCTAAGCAGGAAGTATTTTAGCATGGATACGATGAATCAAGGCCGGTGGAGTCGCGGGGTAAAAGCCTGGTTGATCCTGGTGTGCGCGAGTGGGATGGGGTGTGTATCGAAGCACCATGACCCCGACTCCCTGTTAATCAGCCCCCGCATCAATCTGGAGTCGCCAGCCCCCGCCATGGCGGATGCGGCCATGGATGAACCGGAAGTTGTCCTGCCGGAAATTCAAAACCCCGGCGCGGCTGCGGGCATTCGGACCGTGGAAAATGCCACTCCCTATGAATTGCGCTCGGGGGATCCCGTTGTGGTGAACCTTCGCGGTATTTATCCCCGGGATGATACGGTCGAAGACTTTATCGATGAGTTCGGAAATATTACCCTGCCCTTACTGGGAGATGTGAAGGCGGCGGGTCGAACGCCGTCAGAGTTGGAGACCATCATTCGCCAGCTATACATCGATGGCGGCTACTACAGGGACCTGACCGTGAATGTGGTCATGCCGACCCGGAGTTACTACATCCAGGGTGAGGTTCGGTCTCCGGGGCGCTTTGGCATCGCCCGGGGGTTGACCTTGATGCAGGCGATCAGCGCAGCCGGCGGTCCCACCGACTTTGCCAATACCAAAAGCGTCAAGATCATCCGAAGCGGAGAGACCTCCACGTATAATATGCGGAGAATCCAACGCAATCCGGCTGAAGATGTCACGGTTGAAAGTGGTGATGTCATCGTGGTTGACCGCTCCTTTTTCTAATGGACGCGATTGGGACCAGGCCCATGTCCCACACCTCGGGGTTGGGAAACTCCAGACGACGGCGTAAGCGATCCACTTCGCGCCCGGTTCCAGTTTCTGCCGGTCAGGCGTGGCTGGAGCGAATCATGATTGTCCTGGCCGGTGCGGTGGTCATCATCGGTCCCTGGCTGCTCGGCTTGAACCGCCCCTTTTCCCTTGCGCCCGCCCTGATTCTGCTGGGCGTGTGTGGTGTTCTGTCAGCCATCCTTCTGTGGCGATATCCAGAGCCAACCGGTACGGGCTTGCCTCCATCCACGGGGGTGTGGCTTTTGTTTCTGGCCTATGTCGGGATTTGGACCCGGTTTGGCATCCCCTACGATTCCGATCTGCAGCTTGCCAGATTTTCTGGTCTGCTTCTTTTGTTCTGGATCCTGTCGCAATGGGGGGCACGCGGTGATCGCTGGAAATGGTTGCTGGGCCTTTTGCTGTTATCGGTGAGCATTATGGCCTGGTATGCGGTCATCCTGAACGCCCGCGGATCCAACATGATCCTATGGTTGATGGAGCGCCCGGATGACTATGGGATGAGGGCCAGCGGGGCCTTTGTCTGCCCCAACCATTTTGCCCAGATGCTCGGCTTGTTTCTGCCATTGTCTTTGGTGCTGGCGGTCTACCGGGGGTGTGGATTGCCTTTGCGAATCCTCGGTGGCTATACCTTTCTGGTCTCCCTCTATCCGTTGTTGCTGACTCAATCGCGGGCCGGCTGGATTGGTGCGCTGGTTGGGATTGGTTTGGCGGTCTGGCTGATGGCCAGCCGGAAAGGGATGCGCCACGCCATCCTGGCGGCTCTGATCCTGCTCGCGGCCTTTGCCGGGGTGGGGTTCACACTGTGGCATACCTCGGAGATTGTCCGGGCCCGGGTTGAAAAAACCATGAAGGGAGATGTCCGCCTGCAGCTTTGGCAGGATACCCTCGACCTGATTCAGGACCACCCCGTTCTGGGCTCCGGGCCGGGCAGTTTTCGGTTTGCCTACCATGACTATCAACATGTCATGAAAAACTATCTGGATCCTGAGTTTGCGCATAATGAATATCTGCACTTCACTGCGGAACTGGGCGGGGTGGGGATCACTCTGGCTGCCTTGGCCTGGGGGGTGCTGATGATTGCATTGACCCGCCGATTCTGGAAAGCAGACCGTGACCGGGATCGTGTCTTGCTGGGGGGCGGTCTTGCCGCTCTGGCCGGAACGCTGGCGCATGCCGCCTTCGACTTTCAATTCAATATTTACGGGAATGCGGTCTTGATCATCACCGTGGCCGGGTTGGTGTGTGGGGTGACCGCGCCGATACGGTCGGACCGGGAACGAAAAGCCGGGGCTGCCAGGCTTACCGCACTTCTGGCCCTGTTGCTCTCCGCCTATGTCCTGGTCACTGGTGTTCGCTATTGGGGGGTGACCCGCGTGCTGGCCGGTGCCGATGCAGCAACGCGATCACTCTCCTCTGCCGATGCCGAACAACTGTTTTCCCGCGCCCGATTCTGGTATGCCAGCAATTGGCGGATTGCTTTACGTGAGGCCGACTATCTGCGGAAGCGGAGTGCGTGGAACCGCAATCCGGAAATGCGGGAGCGTCAGCTTAATGAGGCCGAGGCCCTGTACCAGCAGGTGTTGAGGGCGAACCCTTGGGAGGTCAATGCTCGTTATGGCCTTTCCGGACTGTTGTGGATTCGCGGTGAACAGGAACAGGCCCTGGACATTCGGCTTCGCCTCGCCGAGCAAAGGCCGTTTGATGCTTTTCTGCAAGCGGAAGCTGCGGTGGCCCTGGACATGATGGGGCGCGCCCGCGAGGCGATTCCCTATATGCAAAAAGCGTGGATTCTGGCTCGCGATGAAACGTACCGGAAGGAACTGAACAAGCTTAAGGCGAAAGCGAAGCGCGCGGCCCCAGCCGGGTAAAGGCTCGGTCATCCGCCTTTGCGGCAACCAGCCGGAGGGAATCCGGTGTCCGGTCCTTTTCCCCGGGAATGAATAGAGTCTCGGGGTCGGATCGGTATCCATTGCGCAAGCAGTCCGGCGGGGAAACCCATGCTTCGGAAATGTGAAGGTCCCCCCCCTGGGTAACCCAACCCCATGACCCCGAGTCCAGCGTCAGCGGGACACTCATTTCCATGGTTGCATGAATCCGAACCGACAGGGAGGTGGATGATTGCTGGGAAAGCAGAATCGTCTGTGGCCCGTCCGGGAAATCCGGTATGCCCCGGCTGGCCAGAGTCCGGGTCTCCCCATCCAGAACCCGGCCCACCGACCAAGCCTGCGATTTCGCGTCAAACTGGACAAAGGAATAGGTTTGGTCATCGGTCATTTGGAAGACGAAGCCAAACCGGGAGGGTCGGTTTTTTCCGGAACCGGGGGTAAGGGTCATTTCCCATTGTTCAAGTCGTTCGGGAAAGGCGATGTCTCCATGATAGAAGCCGGGTTGGGTCGTGGCAGGCGAGAGGGTACAGCCTGCTTCCGAGTGCTCTGCGGTGGCGCGGATGGTTTGCGGGTGAACAAGTTGTTCAAAGGTCTTATCTTCGGTCAGGGGCAGGGCGGCTTGCCACTGGTATTTCAGGTTTGTGCCGGGGGTTGTGATGGTAACCACGGTTTTTCCGAGCTCCTCATTCCAGGACGATTCTACTTGGGGCGCGGGGGGGGGCGTGGTGTGGTTGACAATCAAAAGAGGAAGGGGGGGGCTCCGCACCGCGCGTTTGTCGGAAAACACCGCCACGGCCTGCACCTGGACCGGTCCTTCACCAAGTCGAAGGGGATCCAGATTGAGGGTGAAGGCTTGGCCGAGTTGAGCCCCGGAGCGATCCAGGACTCGTTCCTGGGAAATGAGGGCAATCTGTACCGGCGGTTCCTTGGCGGTGATTTCCAGTCGCACCGCCAGCGGTTGATGCAATTCGAGTACCTGCCCGGGTTCAAGGTCCAAAATCTTCACTTGCCGGTCACGGTTATTGCACACAAACCCCAGTGTTTCACTGGCTTGCTGGCGAACCGGGCCATCGATGTAGGCAATGGCTCTGAGTTCATGATAGCCATCAAATAATTGGCGGGTGTCGATGCGGAGTTCGGACTTATTCCCGGGGTGGGCGATGGGGCGGCCATCCATCAGGAAGAGATAGGTGACGGGACTGTCGCCCAGTGCCGAGGCCATAAAGGTGGCCTGTCCGGAAAGAGGGGTGCCCTCATCGGTTTCGTTCAGGGAGAGGAGGGTGAGCAGAGGGGGGCGCTTCCAGGGGGCGGCCAGCGGGTCACCAATCAATAGAATTTGCAGGGGGCAACGGATCGCCTGGTATAGGGATTCCAACAGGGTACAACCGGAGGCATAATGAGCAAAGAGGCGGGCATGAGGAAACTTGGCCCAGTTCGCAAAAGGTTCAATCACTGTCCCGGCCGACCCTGCCGCGCCATGGTTGAGCCACGCGGTAGCCTTGGTTTGGTCCGGATTGATGAAGTCGGCGCCGAAGCTGGTCAGATGTTCGGCATAGGCACCGGGCAGGAAGGCTCGTTCGAGCGCGGCCGGGGGCAGGTAGGCCTGTCCGGTCATCAAACCGATTACGGAACTGTTCTGTTTGGGATAGTCCTCCGTGATGCGGGCGGCAACCCCGAGGCTCTTCAGCTCCTCCTGGGCTCCTGGGAATTGCCAGGCCCGACAGTCCGATCTCGGGTCGCCCTTTCGTTCGATAAAATAAATCCAGCCTGGCGGGGACAGGGCATCACCCCGTCGGCTGTTGGTGAGGGTGGATAATGCCTGCTCGAATGTTTGTCCACGCGAACCGGCGAACCCCAGCATCATGCTGGGTAGTGGCATGTTGGTGCGGGCGGCCATGGCAAATTGTTCGAGGCTCAAGGCGGGGGACTGGGTGCCTCCCTCACGATCAGGACCGCGAAAGAGGAGGGATGTATAGGTGCCATTCTTCACCTGATCCGGGGTGGGCATGTTGCCTCGGGTAAAGGTGAGGCCCTGGACGGAAAAAGGTTGTTGCCATTCGACCCGGACCGGGAAGTCGAGGGAGTAGGCCCAGGCAAGGATATGACCGGCGAGCCCCCGTTCCTGGATAAGGGCTTGGGCCGGGTCGTAGATGTATGTGCGGAAATCTGCGGGTTGGATGCGGGCCGAGGCATTCAGGAGCGAGTCGGGCAGATCCAGATGAATGAGATTGCTCCCGGGGATATCCCGCAGTGCCGCATAATGATTGGCCAGGGCCACCGACCGGGGTGAGTTCTGGTTCACCAGAATCGCCAGTTCATGGGGGCCGAGGGCGCTGGCGGAGAGTGGGATCGATAGGAAGGCGAAGACGGTGAAGTGAAACCATTTCATCTTCCCAGTATACGCGATACGCGATCGGGTTCAATGACAGGCCGCAGCCATCTATGGCGCAGGCTCGACGAGAATCCGATAGAATCCCGCACCGGCGGCACCGGCGGGAGGGACCTGAAAACTGTTTTCGGGCGGTGTGGCCACGAGGTTTGTCGCGAGGGGTGTCCAGATTGCGGGGGTCAGTTCATCGGCGATTTGAATATGATAAATCCGGCCGGAAACGCTGGGCCAGGTGAGAATCGATTGCTGACTTGCCTCAGGCATGTGGGACTGATCGAACACAAACAGGGATGCGGGGTCGAGTGGCGATGTGCCAGCCAGGTACTCTTCCCAGTTGGCCATATCATCTCCATCCGCATCATCCTGCGCCTCGGCTTCGGGGGACTGATTGGTCAGGCCATAGCCTGCAAGCCAGCTCAAAGGAACGCCATAGGTGGTGGTCGCCGCCCGGAAATAGGCATACACGCTGGTGTCCGCCTGAAGGTTCGTGATGGTCACGACCAGACTGGTTAAACCGCTGATGCCGCTGAGCGGTTGGGCATCGATCATCACGACATCGATTTGGTAATAGGGGTCCGCGGTGATGGTCAGGGTGCCATTACTTCCAGCAGGAATGATTTGGAACTCGGGGAAGGTTACGCCCCCGGCGCCGGCAAAAGCGGTCAGGTCAAAACCGCTGGGCAGGATGGCGTTGACCTGCATGGTTTGTTGGGACTGGGTCAGGGCCTCGGTCATGCCGGACAGTTGCCAGGTCATCGAGGCGGCGATGGCTTGATTGGACACCTGTGTATAGTCCGTTTGAATGGTGGCGACTGCGGTGATGCCGGTGCTGTCCGGTTTACCCAAAAAGACGACCTGTGCATCGTGAATCACCGGCATGGCATCGCCAGAGGCATCGGTAAGAGTCCAGGTCGATGGAAGGTCCAGGTCAAGATTCAGAGCGCCGAGGGTCAGCCCCTCCGGCCAGGATGCCTCGATTGTCAGGTGGATGACTTGTCCGGCAGTGACGTTGGTGGGGGCGGACAGGGCCAGATTCACCTGGGCATGCTCATATGCTCCCATGTCCGGCGCGTCGCCGAGCAGTCGGGGCGCGCCATCGAGATCCTCAAGCAGGCCGGACCAACTGCGGGTCATCCCGGCATCGATCAAGGGAGATGTTTTACTGCGCAATCGATAGTCGTCGAGCAATGGGTTGATAAATTGGGGAATCGTGGTGAGCAGATTGGTCGCGGCAATCTCCGGATCGTTGATGGTGGAGGAGCAGGAGTTCAATACGGTTTGGCCTGAGGTGCCGGCCTGCCGGGCGAGGTTTCCCCCGCTGTTATAGTAGACGATGCTGTTCCCGACTCTTGCGCCATTGCCGGCCAGCAGGATGCCACCGGCGCTTGCGGATGCATTGTTGACCACCGTGCCATGCCACAATTCCGATCCCTGGCCGAGGGATGCTCCCCCTGCGTTCAGGGCGGCGTCGTTATGGTGGATCAGGAGGTTGATCAGGTTGGGGCAATTATCAACCACGAGTCCTCCGCCCGTGACCGATGCGGTGTTGTGATGAATCTGGCCATTGCGAAATCGGGTGTAGGAGCCCCAGTAGATGGCCACCCCGCCCCCATAAGCAGCCTCGCTGTTTTTAACCTCGACCCGGTTAACCAATCCGGAGGCAGAAAACAGCGCCATGCCGCCACCACTGCCCCAGGGAAGCGCGGAGCAGTTGTCGATCACGCAGGAGGAAATCTCCTGAACGTTCAGCGCCAGCAGTCCGCCGCCGCTTTTCTCCTGAAGGGTGCTGCCGAGTCCGCCGCTGAATCCGTAGGCGAGGGTAAAGCCGCGAAGGACTGCCTGGGGATGATTGATATAGACGCAGCGGGTGGCTGGCTCGCTTTCACCGAGAATCATCGTCGCTTCCGGCCCTTCGATGCTTTCGAGGGTTACCGGCTTGGTCAGAACCACCCGGTTAATACCGACCGCATTGGTCGTCGCCCCGGTGCAGTAGATTCCTGAAGCGACCCGGATAACCGCGCCATTGGGGGCAGCATCCACCGCATCCTGAAGGGTTTTGGCGGCAGTTCCCATGCTGGCGTAGGGGGGGAGCGGGTTGGTGCTGGCGGCATCGACATACAGAACCGCCGTGTAGGTGTTGGTGGACAAACGATAGGGCAGGCTCCACACCGGGACAAAGCCATCCCATGCATTGGTGGATTCCTGATATCGACCGGCTCTCCATGAGGCAAGCTGCCGGGTCAACTCCGTGGTATCAATGGTCCATTGAGGGGCGAGTTGGTCTGCGCTATGGACAATCCCAGTCTGGCTCCCGGCTCCCGCAGCATAACCGAGCTCGGTGGATGGGCTCAGATGATACTCGCTGCTTTGCCACAATCCAATGGTCAGGGCGATCTCCGCATCCGAGATCTGTCCGTTCATGTCCTGAAAGTCGACAGAGTGCCGTGGTTTCAATACGAGTGGCGAGGTGATATCGGCGCGATGATAGGGGTCAATGCTCAGGGTGGTGGGCTTGACCAGAGCTGCCTCTGCCACCGCGAAGGTGCACCCCACCCATGCGGCAACCAGAGGAACCAGCCCCCATACCTGCATCCGGAAGAAATGACCCACCCACCTTGGAAATCCCGACTTCACGAATCCTATCAAAAGCAGGATTCATTCCATCCCCAGGTCGTTCGTACTTTTCTTGTCAGGCAAGCGGCGAACTCAGTTCGGATCGTTCACGCCCGACTCTCCGCCGATAGTCAAGGGGCCTCCTAAAACCGGGGGCAGGGTCACGTCATAGGTAAATCGGAAACTTCCCCCGGTCAGATTCTCTCGGATGAGAATAGCCCCGTTGTCGATCGTGGGATTCCCCTCGCCGCTGACCGAGGTGATGACCGAGCCGGATGGGAGCATGGCTTTCCACCAGACCTGGGTAATTGTGGGGGCGGGGTCATAGACAACTTCACATTCAACCAGCGCCTTGTACGTACCCGCGGCCCGATAACCACGGGATGAGTGGCTTGCCGTGAGCGCAGACCAGGTCCACAGGATTTGGGTGTCATTGGTGATGACCAACTCCACGCTGCGGCTGCTCCCCTGCGCGGGCACACTTCCCGACCCGGCCCAGCCGGTGCATACATATTGGGTTTCGCCCATGTGAACCGAGGCTTCACTCATGGAGACCAGGATCGTGGTTCCATCATCATATTGCTGTGTTCCCGCTGGAGGGGTTGAGGAGCCATAGGGTGAGGCGATCGTCAGTTGATGCAATTGAATAAAGGCGGCATCGACATTCATGGGGCCGTCGGCAATAACCAGATAGAGGGTTGTATCAACCATTTCCGATCCATTGGTATCGCCAAGCCACTGGACAAAGCGCCAGCCGGGATCCGCTACCGCAGACACGGTTACCGTGGAACCCACCGGGAACCATCCGGTGGGCAGACTCAGTTGCCCTTGCCCGGAAGTAGAGAGGAAAAGCGGATACATGGGGGTGATGGGAAAAGCCGAAGGGGTCAGGGTCGAGGTGTTCAGGTCGATCATGCCATCGGCCATCCAGAGAAGATCCGCCGCGAGTTCCACGGTGCCGGTGGTTGCCTGGGCGGCAAAAAGGGTCACGGTAACCGTCATGGAGGATTGAAGGTCTCCGGTGAACACAAACCCCTCGGCGGTGGCCTCCGGGGTGCCTGGCCCCTCGATTCCGATCACGCTCCAGCCTGCGGGCGGGGTCAATTGAATTCCCAGGCTCAAGGGCTTCCGGTCTGTCGGAAAGTCGATGGTGACAGTAGCCTGAAGGTTGGATCCGGGGATGTAGGAAGCATCAGAGGGTACTGCGGAAAGAGATTCCATTTCATAGGCCCCGAGATCCGGTGCGGCCCCCAGCGTGCGGGGAGTTCCGTCGAGGTCTGTGAAGCCGGCCATCCATGCGGAGTATGATCCGGCATCGATGAGAGGCGAGGGGTATGTAAGCCGATAATTTCCATTGTCGGGATCCACGAAGGTTGGTGGGGTTGTCACCATCGACCGGTAGCTGAGCAGCGCATTGGTTGGTATGTCGATATAGCTGTTGATGATCGAATTGTTGGTGGCCGCCGAGCTCAAGGCAGATATTCCGTTGGAGATCACAATCGAATTGGCAACAGAGGAGCGGTCATAGAAATAAATCCCGCCGGAGTCGGTTCCGGCGGAATTATGGAGAATGGTTGCATGCCAGATTCCGACAAAGGTACCGAGGCTGATACCGCCCCCGCGAATGCTGGCGTTGTTGTGCAGCGCGAGCAGATTGATGATGCGCGGAGCATTGTCGGCGATCATGCCACCGCCATAGATTGCGCTGTTGCTGACCAGGGTGCACCCGTCGAGGTAAAGACTCTGCCCCCAGAAGACTGCAATTCCGCCGCCGGCATTTGCCTGACAGTTACGTGCGGTGATTCGCTCCACCCTGCCGGTAACCTTGGCAATATAGGCGCCGCCTCCGGATCCCCAGGGGGTCGCCGAGCAGTTCTCGATCACACAATCCCGGATTTTGCTGGCTCCCCAGGCGAGGAGGCCACCGCCATCCCGTTCGAGTAGATTTGCTGAATTTCCATTGACAACACCATGGCGAATACCGAGCCCGTGGAGCTCGGCCTGGGCATGGTTCACGAAGATGCCCCTGATGAATTCCGCAGCGCTTCCTTCGATGATTGTCTGTTCGGGGCCATACAGGCTGGCCAGGGTTACGCCCTTGGTGACAAGGATCCGGCTGGTACCATAAGCGTTGGTCCGATAGCCCGTGTTGTAGACGCCCGAATCGATGAAAATCAGGTCCCCATTCATGGAAGCATCGATCGCCGTTTGAATATCCGTCGCCGCCTCGGTGAGATTGGTGTAGGGGGCGACCGGGTTTATGGATGCTGCCGAGACATAGCGTACAGTTCCGGTATAATCCGCAGGGTCTGGTGGTGTGTAGCTGCCGCCTTCCGGAACCGGGGCAAAACCGCCGGGGGCGGCGGCGGTGTATCGGTATTCGGTCGCCCGCTGAAGGGCCAGTGCCCGGAGGATTTCTTCGAATCCAATGGACCAGGAGGTGCCATCATAGTCGGCCGCGTGCCTGACACCATTGGTATCGGTGCTTTCTGGCGCATACCCGTCTGCTTCCGCTGGGGCGATGCCGTAACGTCCGTTTCGCCAATAATCCAGTACCGCCGCGAACTCATTGGTGTCTATGGAAAAGGCATCTCCATCCGTATCCGCGCTGTGGCGGGGCATAATCAACAGCGGGTCTGGGCTCGCGGTTACCGCCTCTCCGAGGGCATGCAGCGGCGCGAGGAGCATCGAACAACCGGCCAGGGCCATTCTGGCGTAACCGAGCGTTCTGAGAACGCCGGTTGGAACTCTTTTTGTTGGCAGATGTGTATTCATGGTTGCCTCGCTTTCGCCTTGTGGGCGTTACATCGTAAAGGTCTCTCCGGGAAGTGCGTTGACCCCGCCCTCGCTGCTGAATGGAAAGGGGCCGTGGTGGTCCGGCGGAAGTTTGATGGAGATCTGAACCTCCGCCTCACCGGTGGTTAAGTCCTGCTGAACCAGCACAAATCCATTGGAGGTCACGGATGGATTCTGGGCGCCCCAGGCATCCAGGAGCGAGGCTCCGGGGGGTAATACCGGATGAAACCAGACTTGGGAGATTTCCGGCATGGGCTCAAACCTCATGGTCAGGGTGATATCGGCGGTCAGGGTGCCGCGAATCCGGTATCCACTGGCTTGGTGGGTGATCGAAACCGGATTCCAGATCCAGGTCAGGGAGGTATCTTGATCGATCGGAGCGGAGAGGGAGCGTGCGGTCCCAAAAGAGGGAAGGGTGCCGGTTCCCTGCCAACCCGCGACAACATAGGTCACGCCTTGATTGGTTACGGTTGCCAGGGCGGAGAGGTCCATGCGCGTGCCTTGATCGATCACATAGGTCAGTTCGGGCGGGGACACTGCCGAGAAGGCCGAGGTGACGGTGAGGGTCACCAGTTTGACAAAGTCCGCCTGGATGGTCCGGTGTTGATCCATGATGATATTCAGGGACAGGTCCTGGTTGGTGATCGCGTTTTCCGTATCCCCCAACCAACCGCGGAACCGCCAACCTGCTGCGGCTTCCGCATACAGGCGGATGGCGTCACCAGGGTCATACCATCCATTATTGATCGTGACATAGCCGGAGCCGATCGGGGTTACGTCCAGGTATTTATACTGATCAAACGTCAGCGATGCCGCCGCTGATTCAGATACCGGAGAGGTCATGCCGGTGACTTGGTATGCCTGGTGCAGGACCACGGTTTGCAGGCCGGAGGAGGATGGTGGGACATCCAGGCGAAGCTGAACCACGGTGGGCGCGGAGGTCAGTGCGGTTTGAAAGACCAGTTGGGTGGGAGAGACAATGGTTGCCGGCGGGCCTCCGGTGCAAGCACCCACACTCCACCCCGGAGGCAGGCTCAGGCTGACTGTATAGTTGGAAAGAACCCGGTCCGGTGCCCAGGTGATGCTGAGGTTTACCCAGCTACTGGTCCCACTGTAATAGGCCGTGGCGGAAAGGGTCGCCCATACCCGTGCCCAGTATTCATAGGCGCCAAGGTCGAGGGCGGGCCCGGCTTTTCGGGCAAAGCCGTCAAGATCCAGACGGTTGGTAATCCAGGTATTCTGGATTCCCGCATCGATGCCCGGGGAGGTCTTCTGAAGCCGGTAATCGCCCCCCGCAGCATTCTGGTATTCCGGTTCCCTGTTCAGACGGACATAGGTAACCACCGAAGTGGGCAAATCGCCGCCAAGCAGGCTGTTGTAAACCCGGTGGGGAAGATGGTTGCTGGCCACGCCGAGGGCGTTGGGGGTGTTGCTCCAGGCCATGGCATTATAGACTTCGGCGGTGGAGGCGATGAAGTAGTACCCCCCGCCGCCGAGCCCGGCGCTATTGTCTTCCGACGTGGTGTTCCAGATGAAAACGTTGTTGGCGATCGAAAATCCACCGCCATAGTGTCCGGCATGGTTGCCATAGGCGAGCATGCTGTGAACGCGGGCACAATTGTCGATGGAGAAGCCGCCCCCTGAAATCTCGGCCTGGTTTCCGAATGCGATGAGCTGAGAGCCCTGTGTATTTTTGCCAAACCACAGGGCAAGGCCTGCACCATTGGCTGCCGTGTTACTGGCGAAGGTACTCCGGGTGATCAGGCCGCCGGATTCGTATACCATCGCTCCCCCGCCGCTTCCATCGGGCAGTGCGGTATTGTTGATGAAGAGGCAGTCGGATATTTCCTGCATGTCGAATGCCAGCAGCCCGCCTCCATATTTCCGCTCCAGCGGATAAATTCCAAGCGCGGTGCCGCCAGTCAGAGTGAACCCTTTCAGGACGGCGTTGCTGTGAAGCATGAGTATGCAACGCATGGCAATCGGTTCCCCTTCCCGGTACCCATGAATGGTGGTGGTGGCCGCGCCGTCGCTACTTTCCAGGGTAACCCCCTTGTCGAGCAGCACCCGTGCTGCGCCATAGAGGTGGTCCCGGTAGCCGTGCGCATAGTCTCCCGGCCCGACGAGAATGCGATCCCCATCGGATGCCGCATCGACCGCATCCATGAGGACGTGGGCGGCGGTCTCCCAGCTCAGGTAAGGGTAGGCGGGGGTGATCGAGTTTGTGGAGACATAGTGTAGCGGCGTTTCACCATGGTGAACGGTTGCGGTCGTCGTGGCGAGGATACCCCAGGCATTGGTGGCATGGAAAACCACCCGGTTCTCGCCGGTTTGCAAACCGGAAATCACGGTGGTCCAGGTCGCGCCGGCGCGGGAAAATTCGCCTGAACTGATCGGGGCGCCAGCGTAGTAATTGATCCATTGCATGGATCCTGCCACGTGTGAATTGTTTGATCCACCCAATGGATAGGTTGTGGTCAAGGCGTCCAATGGTGGTCGATTGGTGACCCATATCCAGGGCTGACCGGTGCCGATACCTCCCCGCTCCACAACCACACTGTCAGAGGCCGGGGTGCCATTCAGGTTGGTGGCAATGACGGTAATCGCGTATTGAATTCCGGTTTCGAGCACCAGGCTGTTGATCTCCCACGCCGTGTCCGTGGTTCGATCCACAGGATAAAGGTTGGTGGTGCCGCCATCCTCCGATACGTTGGCGATGATTTCTCCAACGACGTTGGCGTTGTTGATGCCCTCGATCAGAGGGGTGTCATAGGCAAGGATTCCGCCGGGTGTGGAAATGCTGATCGCCGGGGCAATGGCCTCCGCCGAGCCATTGAACTCATAGCACCCGAGGTCCACCGCGCCAAACTGCACCCGCGTTTCTCCCTCGAGGTCGGTGGTGCTGATCACCTCCGGTAGATTGGTGCCGGCATCCACTGCGGGTGAATTAAAGGCTGGTCGATAATCCAGGGCCGCGGGCGCGGAAAGACGGGGCGTTTGCTGGAGGCTGTGAAGGTCAAACCCGGTTGCCGCGACAAAGGTGGCAAGATTGGTCCAAATGCTTCCCGCCCGGAACACCGGGGCGTTGGTTTCCCGATAAAACAAATTGAAGTCGCTGGTGTTTCCCTGAACCACCACATTGGTGGAGGGGGAGTTGGTCGGCCAGTACAAGTCATAATCGACCTGATTGTCATAAAGAATATTGTTGGCGATTTGATTGCTGGTGAAGGAGGTCCATTGATAATTTTCGGGAAGATCGTCCACGTACTGGTTGATCGGTATATACCGGGGGGTCAGGCGCGCCTCAATTCCGGCGTGGCCTTCGGTTCCGGCAATGGTGTTATTCAAAATGCGGCACCCATCGCTCTCGGCGATTCGAATGCCCGTGATGCTGTTATCGATCAGGAGGTTGTTCTCAAAGAGTACGTTCCGGCTGATCTCCGCGAACAGGGCCGCTGCGGCGGCATCGGGGCGGGAGGGGGGGCGCCGATTTCGCAAAAGGATGTTGGCCCGGACTCGCTTCAGGCTCTCATCCCGGCAGAAGTCCAGCCAGATGCCATTGCCAAAATTGTCGTGGACCAGGTTGCTTTCCACCAGGGAGGCTCCAGCACTGTGCAACTTGATTCCCGCCGAGATGAAGTTGTCGTTAAACCCCCGGTAGTTGTTGCTATACACCAGGTTGTTGCGAATGGTCATGTTGGTATAGATTCCATGGACTCCCAGGACGCCATTGTGGGAAATATCACAGTCCTGCAGCACCGCATTTTCCCCGACGCTTACGCCAATCATGTCATTGTCCTGAATGGTGCAATTCTCCATGATCGAATTATTTCCGGTAAAAACGGCGGCGAATTGGACAATGACATTGGCATGGCGAACATGGAGCCCACGGGTGTGATAAAAGCTCAGGAGTTCCAGAATTCGGAAATAATCGCCCACCGAGGCCTCGATCAAGTGACTATGGGGGGCCTCATTGTCGGGAAGCCAGATGTACAGGGTCTGGGTGTTTGTAGAGACAAAAAAGGAACCCGGCATCATGTCCGCGACTCCAAGTCCAATGGGGGCATAGGCATTGATGGCGGTCTTGCCGATCATCTGCAGAGGCTCTTCATCCACAAAAACCTGCTGGCTCCAATTGGTCCAACCGGTTCGTTTCCAGATCGCCCCGCTGTGGAGGGTCCAGTTGGTGACCATGATGGAGCCCTTGAGAACCGGGACTTCATTGGAATAGGCTTGGAGTGTGATGGGTTGGGCTGCAGTTCCATTTTGTGTGGCTTGAGCCCGTCCGCGGTAGGTTCCCCCACGCATCAGGATGGTGTCGCCGGGACCCACGGTATCCAACGCCTTTTGCAGGGTGAGAAAAGGGGTGTTGGTGGAGAGGCCCGACGCGATATCGCTGCCATTGGTCGCCACATAGTAGGTTTGCTGGGCATGACTGGCACCGACCAGACACAGCATGGCACACATCGACCCCCAAAGGCCGATTTGCCTCAGCCGGAATGGCCGCTGCCTGATGAGATACGTTTCCACAAAATCCTTCCCTGCACCCCAAAAGAGAGCAGGGAATGTGCCATGTTACCAACCTGCCCGAAGTTTAGCGGATTGCTCAACCGGGATCCAGCAAGGTTCCGGCCCATTGGGCGGTTACGGACTGGTTGTACCGCCAGATGATTGGAGCCTGCCCCCCATGGGCATTACTTGTAATAATCAGCAATGCAGTCGGTTACATAGTCGATCTGCTCGGGGGAAAGTTCCGGAAACATTGGAAGGGAGACAATTTCGTCCGCACATTTTTCAGTCAGAGGAAATTGGCCTGCGGTCCAGCCCTCATCTTGATAGGCCTCCTGCAAGTGGATCGGTATCGGGTAGTGAATAATGGTCGGAACCCCTTTGTCTTTGAGGTAAGCCATCAGGTTTTCCCGGTCCGGCACCCGGATTACATAGAGATGGAATACATGTTCGACATCGGGTCGTATGAACGGGGTCCGGATTTCTGGGATGGTGGAAAGCTTTTCGGTGTAAAGTCGGGCATTTTCCCGCCGTTTGGCGTTCCCCTCGTCGAGATGCTTTAATTTGACCCCGCATACTGCGGCGTGAAGGGTGTCCAGTCGGCTGTTTTCGCCTTTGAGGAGGTGGTAATACTTCACCTTGGAGCCATAATTTCTCATAACTGCAATTTTCTCTGCCAGTTCTGGGTTCCGGGTGGTGATCACTCCGCCGTCTCCGTAGGCCCCGAGATTCTTGCCCGGATAGAGGCTGAATGCAGATACCGCGCCGAAAGACCCCACTCTGCGGCCCTGGTAACGGGCGCCATGGGCCTGGGAGGCATCCTCAATGATGGCGAGACCATGGTGGCGAGCCAGTTCAAGCAATGGCTCCATGTCGGCGGGTTGGCCATAGAGATGTACGGGCATGATGGCCTTGGTCTGGGGCGTTATGGCGGCTGCCACCAGCTTGGGATCCAGGTTATAGGTTGGTTCATCGATATCGACCAGAACCGGCTTGGCGCCCGCAGCGCTGATCCCGAGCACGGTGGCGATGAAGGTATTGGCGGCGGTGATCACCTCATCTCCCGGTCCGATATCCAGAGCCCGCAGCGCCAGTTTGATCGCATCCAATCCTGAGGCCACGCCGATCGCATGATCGCATTCACTGTAGGCTGCGAAGGCTTTTTCAAACTCCTCCACCGGCTTGCCGAGAATAAAGTTGGTTTGTTCGAGCACCTGCCGGATGGCGGGCATCAATTCACTTTCGAGGTTGGCAAACTGGGCTTTTAAGTCGATGAAGGGGACCTGCATAATCATGATTCCTTGTTGCGTGTTTTCTTGAAGCGGCTATTCCACAGGTTTTCGTCGGCAATTTCAATCCGAACCGGTACGGCCTCCCGCGGGAGCTTGCCCTGGCAATGGCTCCGCACCCGGGTGCGCAATGCGGCAAGGGTTTCGGGTTCCCGCAACCGCAAGGTGGCGGCAATGGTTTTGCCGAGGAGGGGGTTTTGTTCGCCCCGGACCATGACATCTTCCACATTGTCCATCTGGAGGAGAACGTTTTCGACATCGGCGGGATAGACTTTCTGCCCGCCCACATTAATCATTTCGCTCCGTCTTCCCAGCACCCGGAAGTAGTCCCCGTCGGTTTCCACCTGGTCGCCGGTGTTGATCCATCCATCCTCACCGAAGGGGTCGTCTGCATTCAGATACCCAACCATGGAGGATTCGGATCGAACCCAGAGAATGCCATCCACCACCCGGGTCTCAAAGCCCTTGCCATGAATTCGAAACCATACCGATCCATCCTCCCGCGAGCGGGTGGGCGGGGAGCCGAATTCGGTTGCCCCATATTTCTGAATCAAGCGACAGCCCGGCAGCGTTTCCCGCAGCCGGGAGAGGGTTGCCGGGGGCATGACCTCGGCTCCGTAGGTGATGATGCGAAGGCTGGAAAGGTCGTATTGTTCAAATACACCGGAAAGCAAAAGGACATTCAGGAAGCTGGGGGTGGAGGGGAGCAGTTCTGCCTGGAACACCTGAATGGCGCTCCCAATGGCATCGGGGTTTTCCGCGCCGGGGTGGACAATCGAGCCTCCTCCGGTCAGGGCATACAACAGGCTGTCCAGTCCGGCCATGTGATCGAGGGGCAGCACGAGCAGGGTGCGGAGGGCTGGCTTGGCCTCGCGAAATTTGTGGAGAAACCGGTCGGCGCGATGGAGGCTTGCTTTGGGCGTTCCGGTGGAGCCGGAGGTGAAAATGATCAACCCACCGATGCCCTCCCGGGCCAACCCGGCAATCCGGGGGTGAGGGGGGGGCGCCGGGTGGCCATCCTGCAAGACCATCCGGCCGGTCTGGCTGTGCCACCGGTAGTCATGTGTCACCCCGGCGATTTCCATGGCCTGTTCCCGGGTGGTGACAGAACTCCGGGTGAAGGGAACGGCAATGCAACCCCGAAGGAGCAGGCCGAGAAACAGAGCCAGCGAAGGGGCGGTGTACTCCGCATCAAAGAGTACGACCGATCCCGGTCCGGCGGCGTCCCGTTCCAGGAGGGCCTCCGCATCGAACCTTGCGTCCAGTAGATCCCGGTAGGCCAGGGTCGCGGAGGGACTGAGGATGGCGGGCCGGTCCTCAAACTGGCGCAGCCGCTCGGTCAGCCACGTCAGGGACGATGTCATTTACACTCCCCCGAGATACACCACCTGGCCGGTAATGTAATCGCTCTCGGGCCGGATAAAGAAATCAATGACATTCGTGACGTCTTCAAAATGCCCCAACCGTTTGACCGCCAACCGGTCGAGGATGGCCTGAATTTTCTGTTTGGGCACCCCGCGGATCAGGTCGGTTTCGATTGGGGTTGGTCCGACCACATTGCAGGTGACGCCAAAGGGAGCGAGCTCATGGGCCAACACCTGGGTCATGTTGACGACGGCGGCTTTGGAGGCTGCATACATCGACTCCCCTTCGAGCTTCATCGGTGTGGCTACCGTCCCCATATTCACAATGCGCCCGTAGCGATTTTTTTTCATCAGCTTGGCGCTTTCGCGCAAGAGCAGAAAGGAGCCGATGAAGTTGGTGCGAAAAATTCGTTCCGCCGTGGCGATGGGAGTGAGAAGACAGTGATTCATGCTGGCGATGCCCGCGTTATTGATCAGGATGTCGAGCCGGCCCTGCCGTTTGCGAATGTCGTTCATCATGGCCTGAACGCCCGCCTCATCCGCCACATCGGTACAGTGGTGATGATAGCCTTGGCACGTCCAGTCGGGGGTTTCCCGGCTGCAGCCCTCCACCAGATATCCCCGCTGGGTGTAATACTCGACGAGAAATTTGCCGATGCCCTTGCGGGTTCCGGTGATGAGCATGACGGACTGGGTCGGGTTCATGGGATCAGGCTCCTTCGGACAGTTGTCCGAGAATATAGTCGGTAAGGGCACTGATGGACCGGTAAGGCGAATTTCTTTGAGACATGGCCCGGTCATCCGCGAGGGAAACCGTGGCGTTGAATTCCGCCGCGATGGTTTGCTCGACATCCACAATCATGGTGACAATACCGATGGAGTCGAGCAGGCCTCCGGTCCCGAACATGGGGGTGTCGGCAGTCAGGGGGGCGGACAACTCGGTCCCCCGCTGGTTCAGGATCTCCTGCAGACACTGGGTCACCAGGGTTTGGATGGCTTCACGTGAGGGTTGGGTCATGGGGTTTCCTCCCAGAGGGTGATAGGGTGGTCCGGCGTCAGGCGCCGGTCAATGAGGGTGTAGGTTCGTGGGCAGTCGGGGCAGGTTGCCTTTCCTTCATTCATGTTCAGGGTGGCACCACAGGCACAGGCATAGCCGACGGGACGTGCGGGATTGCCAAGCATCAGGGCGAAGGGAGGGACATCCTGCAGCAGCACCGCTCCCGCAGCGGCAAAAGACCATTCGCCGATGGTGATTCCACAGGAAACCACGACGCCGGCGCCGAGGGTGGCTCCATGCCGGACCCGCGTGGGCAGGAGCCACTGCGATTTCTTCGCGTACCGTGCATGGGTCAGGGGGAGTCGGGGAGACCGGGGCCGGAGATCATTGGTGAAGACGACATGGGGGCCAATAAATACCCCATCCTCCACGGTGAGGCCTTCGCCCATGGCGACGTGCGGTTTGACCGTAACCCCCCGCCCCAAGGTGACCCCGCTCTCGATGAACACCGAGTCACAAATGTTGCAGTCCGGACCGATGGTGACTCCGGACATGATGTGAGCGTGAGCCCATACCCGCGAGCCTGGTCCGATCGCATCGGTTTCGACCAGCGCGGCCGGGTGGATGTAGACGTTGGCGGAATGGGTCATGGCGAATTAAAAGTCAGGTCGACCTTGGCGCCTCGATTCTCCAGCGACTGGCTGGCCGCTTCGAGAATTTGCACCACTTCGGCAGCTTGATCCGGGGATCCGCGGTCGATGGGACGCTCCGGGTTCCGGCAGGCCTCGAGGAAATATTTTGCCTGGCGGGACATGGGTTCCTGAGAGGGAATGCGGGGAATCAGCAGGTCCCCCTCCTTGGTCAGCAACTGAAATTCACCAAAGGTATCGTACACCGGGTCCCTGACCACGGATCGGTCATAAATCACCACCGGTCCGGGGTTGGCGAATTCGTCCCAGGTAATCATCTTGTTCTCTCCGACCACGGTAAGAGCGCGTACTTTTTTGGGATCCAGCCAGCTCACATGGATGTGGCCCATGACACCATTGGGGTATTGAAGGGTCAGGAAGACGATGTCTTCGACCGGGTTTCTCAAATAGCTTCCCCCGGTGGCGGCGACCCATGAGGGCCGCATTTTTAGCAGATGGTTGAAGATATACAGGTCGTGGGAGGCGAGGTCCCAGGCCGCATTCACGTCGCTGCGGAAAGGCCCGAGATTGGTTCGAATGGCGTTGATATAGTAGAGCGGACCGGCGAGGCCCTCCTGAACCGCCTTCTCGAGGTACTCGATACCGGGATTGAACAGGAAGATATGGCCGGTCATCAATTGGCGTTTTTTGTCCGCTGCGAGCCGGACCAGTTCCCAGGCATCGTCGGCCTTGTGGGTCAACGGCTTTTCGCACAGGACATGCTTGCCGGCTTCCAGGGCGGCTTTGACGATTTCAAAATGGGTCGCGGTCGGGGTACAGACCACGACCGCGTCCACCTCCGGGCGGTCGAGGATCTTCCGATAGTCGTCAACGGTTTCCACGCCGAAGTTGGCCTGAATCCGGTCGCGGTTTTTGGCTTCGATGTCCGCCGCGGCCACGACCTGGGAGCCGGATAGATTCGAGAAATTCCGGACATGGTTGGGGCCCCAGCGCCCGAGCCCGATGACGGCAATGTTGAGGATGTCGGATGGTTTTGTTGTCATGTTGGTTCCGCGCGGTTACAGCGCGCCTTTTCCGGTTAAAAGCACAAAAACAGTGCGTGAAAGGATACGGATATCGAGAGACAATGACCAGTTCATAATGTAGAAAATATCCATCAAAATAGTGTCGACGTGGGAAACCGCAGAGCGACCGAAGACCTGCCAGTACCCGGTAATCCCCGGTCGTACGTTGTGGCGGAAATGCTGCCATGGCTGAAAGAGTTCGACCTCGTAGAGGGGCAAGGGGCGGGGGCCGACAATCGACATTTCACCTCTCACCACATTGATCAGTTGCGGCAATTCATCGAGGCTGGTCTTGCGTAACCACTTGCCGGTACGGGTGACCTTGGATTCGTCGGTGAGTTTGAGCATGCCTGACTGCTTGCTGAAGGTATGGTCCTGTCCGACAAATTTACGAATAGCGTCCTGATGGTGGGACTCGGTGTTCTGGCTCATGGACCGGAATTTGTAGATATTGAATACCCGCCCGTGGAGGCCCGCTCGTTTCTGGCGGAAAAAGACAGGACCAGGGCTCTCCGCTTTGATCAGCAGGCCGATCAATAGAAATACCGGAGCCAACAGGGTAAGGGCGACCCCGGCGAGAAGCAGGTCCAGGCCGCGTTTGATGATCTGCTCGACCCGGTGAAACGGGCTTTGATTGATAAAGATGTAGCCGTACTCGGCCTCGGGTAGAAAGGAAACCTTTTCCCGGAGCGCCCCGAACTGGTCGAGGGCGAGCCGGAGACGGATGCCCCGGGGACTGAGGACCTTGATCGCTTCGATCAGACGGTTCCAGTTCACCGGCTTGGTTCTCAGGTAGGCTTCGGAGACGTGGAACCGCTCGAGATATTTTCCGAAGATCTTCTCGATATCGCCGCTTGAGCCAAGGCGGGCCGGGGTGTCCTTCTCCTCGTCGGGGGTATCGTTGAAGTACCCAACCACCCGCTGCTTCATCACCGAATCCTGGAGCACAAGGTCGTGAATGCGTTTGGCTTCCTGCCCGGTGGTCAGGCAAATCACATCGCTGGGATAACGGGTATAGAGCCTGAACAGGCGCACCAGCAGGGGGACAAGATGAAATCGGCCGAAATACAGCAGGATCCACCCGACCAGAATCAGGATCAGCACGGTGATCCGGTGCTCAACAAACAACTGAAGCCGGAGAAAAAATGCCGTGGCGATAAAGAAACCGATGAAGGCGATCCAGCTTTTCGTGAGCATTTCCAGGTGTTCGATGGAGCGTCGGACCGCGAGTGGGCGGTACAGGTAGCTGTGGCGGAAATAGACCACCATGATGGTGGAAAGCAGGGCGAGGTACAGGTAATGAAGAATATTGGCTTCGTAGACCCCGCCCCGCCAGGAAAAGAAATAGTTGCGGAGGGTAAAGGACAGGTTAAAGGCCAGGCCAAACGCCAGAATATCCGATGCGGCCAGGAAGAGCTTGTGGAGAACCGCGCCATCGATTTTGAAATGCTGTTGATAGCTGTTCATGGCAGACCGTCGTTTTTTGGGGGGCGCTCCAGACGGGGGTACAATTCGGCGAGAAAGCTTTGGACTTGTTCCCGGTACTGGTCGTTGCCGGGGCGGCGTTGGCCGGAAACCGACAGGTAGGCCCACCGGTGGATCTGGCCATGAAATATCTGGTCGTAGGCCATCCAGAACATGCGCTCATAATGCGAAGGCGTTTCATGGTCGGGGCTGATAAACCAGTATGCATAATAGCTGGCATTGGCCAGCCAGGAGCCGTCCGGTTGCAGTTTTCGATACAATAGATCCAGTAAGGTCACGGATAATTCATCCCGATTTTCGAGGGGAATGTCGAGGGCGTGTGTGCCGACAATTTCACGGCCATCGCCGACCAGGCAGATCTGGGGACGGTGGATGCTGGTGCGGCTGGCGCCTCCGATGACGATCGAGACAAGGACCTGGCTTTGAACGGGGTGGGTGTAGAGTTTTTTGAGGATCCGGGTGTCGCCGGGCAGGAGGCCCCATTCGATGAGGGAGCCGCCGGAAAGTTCCCCGCCGCAGGTGGGGCAGGTATTGCGATCCTCCAGTTGGGACAGCCGGAAGATCTCCCGGCATTCGGGATTCTGGCAGTACCGGATTTCGTCCCCCTTCCAAAGCCCCACCGTATCCGGCAGTTCCAGCACAATGCCCGCCCGGTCCGTGCCTTCGACCCGGGTGGTCAGGGCCAGGGCCAAGACCCCGGCGGCAAGCACACCAATCAGGACCAGATGGGCAATCAGCCTTCGGGGATCCATGTTTTCATCCGGGTTGACCAGTTCACCAAAAGAAAGCGATACATCAGAAAAAGATAGAAGAGGGAAAAGAAGAAAACCAGAGGGGTGGACAGGTGTTCATAAAGCCATTCGGCCCGGTCCACGCCACCCAGTTCGGCGGTTGCACAGAGGAGCGCCAGACGACTGGCATTGCCCAGAATCATCGCGGGAACCAGAAACAGGACAAAGGTGATCCGCTTGCCCAGGGGCAGGTTCATGAAGGCAGTTACCAGGCAGCCCAGCGCAACCAGCATCAGCAGGACTCCGACGCCGCTGGCCGGGTCGGATCCGTCAAATCCATAGACCGCATCCTGCGTACCCAGGATCATCGACCCCGCCCGGTCAACCGTGAATCCAAATCCATTGAGCACGATCACGGCCATGCCGGTGCCAAGGATCCGCATGGGAAAGGTGGCGGCATCGAGGAAATTGAGGGGGACGCAGAACACCAGCAGCCCCACGGGAAAGATCAACTGCCGGGCAACTTTCCAGCCATACAGGAACAGGGGGATGCTCCAGATCAACAAGATCAGGGCGAGCAGGGATAGCCGGGTTTGTTGAGCCCTGGCCCCCGCCCAGTGAACCATCACCGCGAGCATCACCACGGCAAGGCCCGGCCACCAAACGGCCCGCGGCACCCGCATCAAATCGCGACTCCGAAGCAGAACTAGCCCGATACTGATCAAGGGAATGACCCAGCCCAACCAATTGCTGGAACCCCCGAAAATTCGGGCCGAGCGCCACAGGGCCACCATCCAACCAAAGGCCGAGGGGCCGAAATTCTGCACTTCCGTGGTGTTTCCGAACCAATGAAATTGAAGATAGATCAGTCCGATCGCGATCGAAAGGAGTGCGGTTTCGGCAAGCCATGCCGTTCTGGTTGGACGGGATTGGGTCATGTTCAAACGCAGCAGGTTACCACATTTCCGCCGCTGCGAAAACATCAATGTCGAGTGGGGCGCCGTCGTCCGGAAAGCAGGGCAAGGAGCGCCCGGGGCCGTTGATGGGTCACGCCCTGCCAGAGTCCCTTCGCCAGCAGGGTAGCGGCGGTAACTGCCTTGTCGCCATAGCGCCGGACCGCGGTGCTCTCCTGTTTGTCGAGGACTTTCCAGCGGTAGCGTATCTGGCGGAGGCGGTACCGGAAGGATCGGCTGAAATTGTCCGGATGGACCCGGTACTGGGCGACAATGGCGGGACACCGGTATGCTCCCCGGGCCATCGCGAGCCGCACAATCAGATCCAGGTCGTACTCAATCGGGAGGGTCGGGTCATAGTTGCCCAGCTCCAGGGCGAGGGCCCGGTCGAACAGGATGGTCCCGTGTTTCAAGGGCCCGATGGGGTTGACGAGGCAGGCGCGCACAAAAGACTGGTGATCGGGGAAATCCGGGAAATGCTGGATCCCGTATGGGGTGCCGTCGGGTTTGATCAGTTCGAGGTCGCCATACACCACGCCCGCCTCCGTTTGCTCGATGGCCCGGCATCGAATGGCGATGCTGTCGGGGGGGAGCCGGTCGTCATGGTCGAGAATGGCCAGAAAGCGTCCCCGCGCCTGGTTCACCCCTTCGATCAAGGCAAAGGGCAGGCCCCGGTGTTCGGTCCGGTGATAGCGGAGACGGGGGTCATCAATCTGCCGGAGAATTTCGCCCAGGGGCGGGGTGGAACCATCGTCGACGACCAGGACTTCGAGATCGGTTTCGGTTTGCGCAAGGGCACTGTGAACGGCCTCGGCCAGATAGTCGGGCCGGGTATGGTATGCGGTGATGAGAACGGTGACCTTCATGACCAGTGGGCGAGGGCATCGAGAATACGGCGGCCGATCAGGGGCCAGTTGTGTCGTGCCCGCAGGGCGTCGGCCCACTGATCGACCTCCAGGGCGGAGGTGCTCATGGCCCGCGCCATCGCGGCAACAAAGCTGTCGTAATCTTCATTGGTAAAGGGGCATCCGGTTGGGCCCATGACCTCGCCGGTACAGGCGATCAGCGAGTAGACCGAGGGGGTGCCGGCGAGAATGGCTTCCACCGGGGGCAGGCCAAATCCCTCATGCTCGGTAAAGTGCACCAGGATCCGTGATTCCGCGAGCAGGGCCGCCCTCATTTCGGGAGAAACCCTTCCGAGATACTGCCATTGCGGGTGGTCGGGGATGCCGAGATTATCGGGCAAGGTGCCCACGGCCATAATCTTTCCATCATATCCCGTGGATTGCCGCCATCGCTCCATATAGTCGATGGCCAGGTCGGATCGCTTGTGAGGTGCCCGGCGTAAATCGACCAGGATCTGATCCTTTTTAGCCCGGTGCGGCGGGTGGGGTTGGTCCGGTGCGCAACCGGCGACAATCACCGGGGGGCAGGGCAGTTTTTGCCGCTCTGCCCAGGTCATGATTTCCTGGCGGCTGAATTCGGAGATGGTAAAGATCACCCGGGCCTGGCGAATGGTTTGGCGGTGGGTATGAACGTAGTACTGATGCTTGGCCGGGGAAACCGCATGCGGGTAGCGTTCCCGGTAGATCACCGAGGTAACATCTGCGAGACACACCGCGAGGTGAACCGGGCAGGCAAGCACCATGGACCCGAAACCCTTGGGAAGAAAGAGCCAGGGGTGTCCGATCCTGCCGGCTTCGCGGTAGCAACCGAACTGGTCCCACCATAACCGTCCCCGCATGGATGCGACGGGATAGGCATAGGTTCGCAGCTCCGCCCGGTCCTTCAGGTCATCAAGGGTCTGATGAAGGGTTGGATTGCTCAGGATCGTGGTCTGTTCCAGGTCTGGGTGGTCGAGCATGGAACGGATGAATCCGATCGATAGGTTGTAGATACCGATGGAGGTGGCGGTGGAAAAATCCTGGTCAGCTATGGAGTAGGTAAGTCGCATGCGGTCCGATGTTGGTCTCGGTTGATCCCGGCTCCATCCTATACCGTCAGCGGATAAGGATTGGCAAGTCACTCCTTCGGCGTGGCAAGCCTTGCCTCGTTTCGGTTCCTCGGGCATGCTGCGCGGTGAAGCAGATGAAAAAACCTTACCATATCGTGTTGGTCACCATTGCCGACCTGCCGGAGGGCGCGGGCAATACCTCGCGTTTGCGGCGGTTGGTCCAGGCGCTATCCCGATGTGGTCACCAGGTGGAAATCTGGAACGAGCACGCCCTCGGGGTCAGCCCGCCCGCGACCCAGATGCCTGCCGGTGAAATCGAGGGGGTGCCGTTTTCCTTCGTGTTGGGCTCGGTGGAACGCGGTTCCGGATTCGGGATGATCAGGACCAAGTACCATGCGGTACGCAACCTGATGGCCCGGGTAAAAGACCGGGCCCGTGCGGGCCGGTTGGATGTCCTGTGGTTCAACAATCTCTCCTACTATGACATGCAGCCCCTGACTTCGCTGGCCCGGCACCTTGGTGTCCGAACGGTTCAGTCCTATGAGGATGAACGACTGGAGGTTCTGGATACTGGCAACCGCTCGCTGACCAATCGCCTGTTTGCATTGAATTCCCGGCTGGCCGATCGGTATCTCCCGAAACAGGCCGATGCCATCGCGGTTATTTCCGACTATCTCCGCCGTAAATATGAGCCGCTGGCCGGGTCCCCCGACCGGTTGTATCTGGTGCCGACGATCATTGATTGTGACGCGTGGCGTTGCCCGGAGGAAGTGCCCACGGACGTTCCCAGCCTTCTCTATTCGGGTTCGTTCAGTGAGCAGGATGAGATTGAAAACCTGATAGAGGCCCTGGCGGTTGTCAAGCAGTCCGGGCGGCGTTTCCGGATGTTCATGTTGGGGGGAAACCGGCGCAATTCCCAGGCGGTGGAAAAGGCGCGGGGGCTGGTCGCGGCCCGGGGGTTGGCTGATGAGGTTACCATGACCGGGTTTGTGCCGTTGGCCGAGGTCCGCCGCCATATTTGCCAGGCGAATCTACTGATCAATATCCGGGCGGATGGCGTTTGGTCCCGTTCGGGGTTGTCCACCAAGCTCAGCGAGTATCTTGCCTCGGGGCGGATGGTGATCACCTCGGACGTCGGCGATGTGCCGGTGTATCTGCGCGATGGAGAAAGTGCGCTGTTTGTCTCCGGTGCGGCCACGGTGGCGGAGATTGCCGGTGCGGTGGATCGTGCCCTCGCCTCACCCGAGCTGCGGCGGCGGGTGGGAGAGGCGGGACGGGCGGTGGCCTTGAGGCACTTTGACCTGCCGGTGGTTCAGGAAACGCTGCAAGCCATGCTGGACCAGGTTATGAAACCCAGGGACTGATCAGTCGTTGGAATAGCCCAGGTCCTCCAGCAACCCCGGGTTGGCTTCATGAAACCGGGATAACAGCGCCGCATCGAAATGATTTTTCCAATCCCCGGCCACCCCCTTGCGGGCATGGGAATTCAGATTTTCAGTTCCCGGCTTGCGGCCATCGGAGAGCGCCTCAAAGCTATAGTCATGCAGAACCGCGTGAAGCACCGGAGCCGGCATGGGGATTTCCAGGTGGGCAAACAGCTCGGCAAACACCGCACGGGCGTTGGCGGAAATCAGATCTTCGTAACGTATGATTTTGACCCGAGGGTCACTGGACTGGGCATCGGCCCAGGAGCGCAGGGACTCGAACAGGCCGTCCCCGGCGAGGAAATCCATGCTGATGATGAGGCCCTCGGCCATGGGGACTTCATTGAGTTGTCGGCTGATGGCCTCGATTTTGGGGTTGGGCTTGTGATGGTGTTTGATCGAGAAATACCAGGACACAATGATGTCCCGGGGGTCGCGGGTGACAAAGAACGTCCGGTGTTTTTCGGTCTTGGGAATTGCGGCAAAGCTGGGGTAGTCGATGTAGAGGGGACTGATGATCGTGCGGAGCGGATAGGGCTTGTCCACTGCCCGCTCGGTCAATTTGTTTAGAAAAAAGGCCGCGTTGGGTTCGGCGTGTTCGAGCAGGCCCGAGTACCGGTAGGTGCGGTAGTCGGCGAGGATGGCCCGGATCCACTGGCTTCCGGTTTTTTGCACACAGCAGTGGAAGAGGTTGTCTGCCGGGGCCTTTGCCCGGACCCTGATCAGTTTCGGAATTAAGGTGGCGTTGGTGTTGAGTTCCCGGATCCGGATGACGAGATTCCGCTTCCAGAAGCGGGGGTTGAGAAATCGGCTGAGGGGGCGGGGTGCTGCATTCATGAGTATCCTATTCCGGTTAACATGAGAGGATGAATAGCAACCTGCATCGCATGGGTCAACGGTGGGCGTGGCACAGGGTCTCCCAGGCTCGGGCGTAGGCTTCGGCCATGGGGGCGATGCGGAGGTGTTGTTGAAATTGCTCCCTGGCCCGGGTCCCCATCCGGTGACGCTGATCTTCATGGCGGATCAACCGCAGCAATGCCTGCAGACCCGTCCCGGGTTGTTGGGGGTCAAATAAATAGCCGGTGGTGCCTTCGAGTACAATTTCCGGGCTACCGCCAAGGTTGGAGGAGACCACAGGAATGCCGGCGCGGGCCGCTTCGAGGAGCACGGTGGGAAAGGGGTCGAAGCTGGTGGAGGGCTGAACCAGGATGTCGATCTCACGAAAAATGGCCTCTGGGGATTTCCGTCCGCACAAATCCACGGTGTCGTGAAACCGTGCCTGGATTTGCTTGGCCGGCCCGGCCAGATCACGGGCGAGGTCGCCATAGAGGTGCCAACGAACCGGTTCCCCGGCGGTTTTCTCGATCCAATCCATCAAGAGCGGAAACCCCTTGTGCCAGGTGTACATGCCGAGAAATCCGACCCGGACTTTACCGTCGGGGGAGGGGGGCCGGTCGCAGTCCCGGTCCGGCAATCCATTGTGTATAACCAGGTTTGTGCCGGATTGAATCCAGGGTGTCCACTGTGCCTGGGTGGCATGGCTGACAAAAATCCGCATATCGAAACGGCGGGTATCCCATCGCATCAATTGTTGACGAAGGGTGCCATGGGATGGGGAGTCCGGAGGGTCGTGATAGATGGCCACGGTGGGAATTCCCAGGCGCTTTCCGAGAAACAATGCCATTTCAAAACCCCGGGTATGCCAGGCACAGACCCCGCGGGCATGTTTCAGTTGTTTGGATAGCCGGGCAATTGCGGGCAGGTTGGTGGCCAGACGATCCCGGCGCACTCCGAGGTCGAAGGTGGGAAATCCGAGGCGTACCGCCTGCGCATATACGTCGGAACTGCCCGGGACGACCAGCGTCGGTTTGTCCTCCCAATCCGCCGCCGCCTCCAGAAAATAGTTGAGCATCATGTAGGCCCCGGTCCCTCCTCCCGGATTGGTGGAGAGAATGACCATGGGGCCCATGGCTGGGGCGGAGGCGGTCATTTTCTGATGCGGCGGTATTGCCCCAGGGGCATCGACAGCTCCCTGCGGTTGAAGGAGGAGGCAGGCGCGATATCCGGGCCTCCATATTCGGCCTTCATGCTGAAGTTGTTGCGCAGAATCTGCAGCACTGCCGCGTAGAACAGGATGTCGGCAATCGTGGAACGAGCGTCACCATAGATGATATAAAAGGCGAGGACCAGGTAGATCATGTAGGCCAGAAAAACGGTATAGAGCCTGAAGATGAACGGGCTCGCCTTGTTCCGAAAATCTTCGTACCCGCGATACGCATCGACCACCACAAAGATCAGCAGCAAGGTCCCGGTGATGAATCCGGCCAGCCCCAGGTCGAGCAGGAGGGACAGGGGACCGCTATGATAATTGTGCGCGATAAATGCGTTGATTCGGGTGTTGTACCGGACGGTGTAGGCATCCAGCAGTGACTTGTTGAAGGCAAAACCTTTGCCCACCACCAGATAGTCGGGGACCTCTTCCCAGGCCATGTCCCAGATATCAAACCGCCACTCCAGGGAAACCTCGGCCTCATAGCGCACTTCATAGGGAATGTCGTACCAGGGAACAAAGGAGAGGGATCGCTGCACTCCGCCGGGGAGGCTGGGGATAAACGGGGTCAGGGCGACCAGGAAGGTCACGAAGCTCAGGCCTACCGCGATGGTGACGGGAATGCGTTTTTTCGGGTAGGTGAGCATGATGAACAGGAAAAGCGTGCCCATGATGCCGAGAATGACATTCCGGAATCCGGACAACAGGGAGATGCCAAGGGCGAGGAGGATACACAGGATCAACAACAGTTTTTTGCGGCCCTCGAAAGAGAAAAACGCGAGGGCAAAGAAAAGCAGGCTCATGCCGAAGCCTTGAAAATAAAGACGTGCGGTTTGTCCCCCGGACTCCATGCCTTCGAGGGTTCCCAGCAAGCCCGTGGCATAGGCTTTGACGAAGGCATATTGTTGATAGATGGTGCCCCCGCTGGCAAAAAACAGGATCTGGGCAAACACCGGGATCAGGCTGAACAACAGCATCAGGATCATCGCCCGTTTCATTTGCTTTTCCTGAAAGACCACATGGCCACAGGTCAGGTAAAACAGGATGTAGGTGATCAGGTTGATGTAGGGGAATCCGCCCCATAGACTACTGCCCAGGAACCGGATGCCGATGCCGCGTGCCGCGATGGTGACCAGAACCACGGCGAGAAAAAAGATCGCGGCCCGGTGCGATGGACCCCACTGGACCACTTTTTTCTTGGTGATCGCGTGCTGGCCGATGATCAGGGCGGTCATGAACATGACCATGACATCGAATAACATCATACCCTGCGGCAAGCCGGGAATGATCAACTGGCTTCGCAACAGGGCCAGGGTCAGGGTGAAAACGAGGGGAATGTTGCTGGCGAGAATCAGGACAACCGGAACACCGACCAGCATCGCGTGGACCGCGTACCCGCGGGTGGTGAACCCAAACATGGCGATCAACACGACCACCGCGACGGCAATGATGGGGATCAGAGCTCTTGGAATCATGGCGTGGCGCGGATCTCTTTTTCAAGTAAGGTCATGGGCATAGCAGGTACGGTAGGCATTCGCGACGTGTTGCCAATCAAAATGTTCCTCGGCCCGCTTTCTGGCCAGGTGACTGTAGGCAAGGGCCCGAGACGGATCCGCAAGAAGATCGGTGATGGCCTGGGCAGCGGCGTCCGGCTCCCCCCGGGGAATAAAGGTTGCAGTTCCCTCCCCGGCATAGTCACGAGTTGCCGAAAGGTCGGTATAAATGGCGGGTACACCCAGGGAAAGCGCCTCGAGCAGCGCGTCGTTGGCCATGGCGTCATTCAGGGGCAGGAAGAACAGCGCCGCCTCTTCGTAGGCCTGCTGTAGAGCTTGATCGGATAAGCCAAATTCCAGGCTGACATTGTCGGGTATGTTCCGGTCAAAGAGACCCCTGATCCGGTCGAGGGTGTCGCGATTGGCGATCACTCGAAAGGCAAGGCGGTCTCGACCTCGAAGGGCCGCCACCGTTCGCGCCCAGGTTTCATAATCCCTCATCCAGTTTCCCACGGTCAGAATGGTCGCCGTTCCGCCCTCCGGTGGCCGGTATGGGGTTTTGCGCTTGTAGTGACCGGTGGCGACGCCCAGCGGGATGCAGGCAAGCGGGATGTCTGGGTAATGCTCCTGGAAATAGGGTTGTTGCGATTGTGCCTGTACAACGATCTGGTCGGCGCATGCCACGCCGCGAAAAAAACCGTCCAGGTGCGGGTTTTTTCTCATCGCCTCCATTTCATCCGGGGGCTGGTGCAGGGTCAGCACCAGCCGTTCTCGGGTTTTCCAGTCGGCGGCCTTTCTCAAGGTGTTTTCCGGAAAAAAGTAGTGAATGGTCCGGTTGTCCCCGGTGAAATAGGGTCGCAGTTTTTGCTCGCTCATGACCAGGCATTTACGCCGCAGCCTTCCCGCAGTAACGCGCGGTAACCAGGAAAAAGAATGTGGAGTGGCATCGATGACCCGGCAGGAATGCTGCAGCGCAGCCGCCAAGCCGTGAAATGCGGTATGAGGGCCGTGATGGACAAAGGAGAATCCGTAAAAAACGGGTTGAGAGGACGGGGTCAATGACGCACGACTCACGGATCAGTCTCCCATTCGCAGTGCCCCTTCCAGCCAGGCGGCGGTTCCGGCGAAAAGGTGAAGCGCTCGGCGAGGGCGGGGAGGTCGAGGATGCCTTCGCGGGTGGTGCAGCGGATGTTGCGATCGGTGAGGATGGGGTAGGCACGGTTTTCGATCGCATGACGACAGATGGGAACCTGTTCCGGGTCGAGCCCCATCAGGATCGCGGCCACCCAGTCCAGCGCGGCGGGGTTGGCGGCGCCCAGAATACAGCCCATGGGATAGGGGCCGGGCTTGAGGGGCCCGTCACCATCACCGATGACAATGGCGTCGGCCAGCGATAAGACCCGCCGTTGGGGGTGTTCGTGGAGGGTTCCCTCCGGATCGCTGTGCAACAGAATCCGGTTCAGGTCGAGGCAGGTCCGCCAGATGGTATCATTGCCGTACCACCCGCCTTCCACATCGCCGTTGCCGCCCAATTTCATGTTCAGGATCAGCAGTTTTTCCGCGATAAAGTGGAGGGTATGGTAAAGGTGCTTGCGACCCATGTTGCGATAGGCGACTTCGAGGACCTGCTCGGCGGTCCACTTCAATGGCGATGATTCGGGATAGTTGTCGCCGCCGAGGGCGGTGGGTCCCTTCCGGTGATGGGGGAGATAATCCTTGTTGCCGTTAATGCCGATCAGGTTTTTCAGGGCACAGGTGATCCCGGCCTTTTTGTGCATTTTGAGTTTGGGGAGATTGATGACCACATCCGCATCCAGAATCTCCCGGGCGACCAGATAGCGGTGCCGTCCGGGAGCATGGTTGTCTTTCATCTTGCGCGGGTCATACATGGTGACCCGGAACGGGGTGCCGGTCCCGGTGATGTCTTCAAGCAGGCTGTCCCGTCCGACATCCACCAGGACAAATTCATCCATGGGGCGCAGGTTTTCCGAGAGGGCATGATCCCTGGGGTCCTCGACCAGAATCGTGCGGCGGAAATCCCGGGTCCGAACCGGGGCATCGCGGTGCGCGTGGAAGGCGATCACGTCCCGGTAGCCATAATTGAGCAGGGACTCGAAATCGCACAATTGGAGCGGGGCGTCTCCCACCGTGACCGAGCCCGGTCGGGCGAGCAGGGTGTAGTCGAGCATGGCCCGAAGGATCGAGGGGTGGGTGGTCATGCACGCCATGCCAAGTCCAGCCTGGTTGAGATGGAGTACCCAGTTGGGTTTGAGCACGACCTTGTCGCCGGGCCGGATCAGGTCGCCAAGCGGGTTCCACGCTGCGGTTCCCGCGCGGTCCCGGTCGAGCCCCATCATCATCAGACATTCACGGACCAGTGCGTAGGCCGGATTGGGGTTGGCACTCACGGTTTTGTACCGGTATTCCGGATAGGCTTCATGCGGGTGGAACGGGGCATCCGCGAGGTCGGGGTAGACCGCGGTCTGACTCCAGGCGAGGGCCACGGTGGCATCGCTGATGACAGATTGTCCGTCTTCGATCATGCCTGTTGCTTGTCTGCGTAAAAGGTGGCGATGGCCTGTACGACTTCCTTGGCCTGGTCATCGGTGAGTTCGGGAAAGATCGGCAAGGCGAGGGTTTCCCGGGCGGCCCGTTCGCTTTCCGGCATCGCCCCTTCGGTATAACCCAGCGAGGCAAAACAGTCCTGGAGGTGGAGGGGCACCGGATAATAGATTTCGCAACCCACCTGATGATTCAGGAGGTGCTGTCGCAGGGCATCCCGGTGTTGGGCCCGGACGACGAATTGGTTGAATACATGCCGGTCCACAGTGACCTCAGGGAGCGCGATGGCATCGGGGGGCAGTCCCGCAGAGGCAAACAGCGCACGATACCGCACCGCATTCGCCTGGCGTTGCTCCGTCCATGTGTCCAGGTGCTTGAGCTTGACCGAGACCACCGCAGCCTGAATCGCATCCAGGCGAAAATTCCCCCCCACATCCGAGTGATAATACTTCGGGTGCATGCCGTGATTGCGTAGCCGCCGGAGCCGTTCGGCCCGGTCTGCATTCCCGGTGGTGATCAGGCCGCCATCGCCGGCCCCGCCGAGGTTTTTTGAGGGGAAAAAGGAAAAACAGCCATAGTCGCCGATGGAACCCGCACGCGTCCCCTGATGCTCGGCGCCGATTGCCTGGGCCGCATCTTCGATGACCAGCAGCTCGTGATCCCGGGCCAGGGCCATGATGGCCTCCATCTCCGCCAGTTGGCCGTACAGGTGAACCGGAATGATCGCCCGGGTCGCGGCGGTGATGGCGGACTCGATTTTCTGGGGGCAGAGATTATAGCTGGACGGACAAATATCGACAAACACCGGCTTGGCTCCCACCCGCCAGATCGCGCCCCCAGTGGCAAAAAAAGTGTAGGGCGAGGTAATCACTTCGTCGCCGGGCCCAATACCCTCAGCCATCAGACACATCAACAGAGCATCACTGCCCGAACTGACCCCGATCGCGTGGGGGCTTCCGCAGTAAGCGGCCAGAGCCTGCTCGCAGGCCTCCACTTCGGGACCCAGGATGAAGCCCTGCGAGGTAAAAACCCGCTGAACCGCTTCGTCGATCTCGTCCTTGATGTTCTGGTATTGTGCCTTCAGGTCTAACAGGGGAACTGCCATGGTTGTTCTGCCTTGTATGTTGATGCCCGGTTTGATTTCAGGGAACCATAGAATATACAGGTTCTTCCCGCAATGGCTTGTCTTTTTGTGGGCAGGATGAACGATGGGGGCAAATCGAGGTCTATTCCCATCAGGCCGGTGTTGGATCGGTTGACTTTCCGGGCGGCATGAGACTACTGTGAAAGGCTTCGGACAAGAACACGCATGAGTATGACAGGACAGAGATCTCCTTCCGCGGAGGTGTGGAACGCGGCCCTTGGCCTGGCGGTGGTTCGGCGCGCGGATCTGATTCGTTGCCTGCTCGCCTCCCTGATGGTGGGGGGGATTTTTCTCCTCTTTCATTTTCAAGGGAACACCACCGATGTGAAGGCCTTCGGCCGGTCGTCCATTCTGTGGATGTTCAGCCACTGGACCACCCTGGATGAATACGGAGAGGACTACTCCCACGGATGGCTGATCCCCCTGGTTTCCATTGGCCTGGTCTACTGGAAACGCCGGGAGCTGGCCCGGGTCCCCAAGTCCGTAAGCATGGCCGGCCTGATGGTGGTGGTGATGGGGCTGCTCATGCACTGGCTCGGAGCCAAAGCCCAGCAGACCCGATTTTCCCTGTTCGGTTTGATTGTTCTTCTCTGGGGCATTCCCTTCTATTTTTACGGCTGGCGGGTGGCCAAAATCCTCGCGTTCCCCTGTGCGTTTCTGATTTTTTGTATCCCCCTCAACTTTCTCGATACCATCACATTCCCGCTGAGGGTGTTTGCCACCGCCCTGTCCAGCCTGCTGTTGAATGGCATCGGCATTCCCGTGGAGCGGGTGGGAACAACGCTGAACATGTTGTCGGCCGGGGAAAAACTCGATGTTGCCGCCGCCTGTAGTGGTATTCGCTCCCTGGTGGCCCTGACGGCAATTACCTCGGTCTACGCCTATGTGACCCAGAGGACCCTTGCCCGCAAATGGCTGCTGTTTGCCTGCTCGATCCCGTTGGCGATCATTGCCAATGTGGTCCGGTTGACCACCATCGGAATTGTTGCGGAGTCGTTTGGGGTCGAACTCGCGGTCGGGCTGTATCACGACTGGTCCGGGTTTATCACCTTCGGGGTCGCGATCTCGCTGATGATCGCCCTGGGCAACCTGATCAATTCGGACCTGAAGGAGGGGGTCGCGCGATGGAAACACGCGATTTTCAACCCTTCCTGATTGTCCTCGGCCTGATGGCCCTTGCCTCGCTGGCGCTGGCCTTCACGGTTGACCCGACCATGACCGACGAGTCGGGCATCAACCCCGCATTACCCGACCGGGTTGGCGAATGGCGGGGGGCGGATGTCCTCTATTGCCAGAACCCCGAGCACCAGGCGACCTACCTGGCCCGTGACCTTGAAGATCTGTCCACCTGTCCGGATTGCGGCGGCGAGTTGGCCACCATGAGCCTGATCGAAAAGCAGATTCTGCCCGCCGATACCATTGTGTTGAAAAAGCAGTATACCAGCCCACTGGGTGGCCGGGTCATCGTATCCCTGGTCATGAGCGGTAAGGAACGAGCCAGCATTCACCGTCCGGAACACTGTCTGACCGGAGGGGGAAGCCAGATTGTCGGCTCACATGTGATCGAGGTTCCCATCCAGCACCGGAATGACCTGGGGGTGAAGATTCTCGACATGCTGAACAAGGGGCGGACGTCGGATGGACGCACCGTCTCCTATGCCAGCTACTATGCCTACTGGTTTGTCGGGAAGGATCGGGAGACTCCCAGTCATGCCGCGCGCATGTTCTGGATGGCGGCGGACCGGATCCTGTTCAATAAATCCCACCGCTGGTCCTACATCTCCGTGTCCGGCAGTCGGCAGGCCGACTCCGATGCCTATGAACAGGAGATCAAGGAATTTATCGCCGACCTGTACCCGCAAATGCTGCGCAGCAAGAGTTGATCAGGTAAACTGCGCCATTGCCAGCGCGGTGGCGATGCCCAGAAACATCCCTGCGAATACTTCAAGCCGGGTGTGACCCAGCAACTCGGCCAGTTTGTGGCGCGACAGATGATGCTCCTGGAACAGCTCCTGGACGATCTGGTTGAGAATACGCGCCTGTTGTCCGGTCGCCCGCCGCACGCTCTGGGCATCAAACATCACAATGGCCGCAAACACCACGGTGATGCCGAACAGCGTGCCGGTGAACCCCTCCTGGAGACCCACCGCCGTCGCCAGTGCGCTGACCGCCGCGGAGTGTGCGCTGGGCATGCCCCCGGTGCTGACGAAATACCGGAAATCTACCCGGCGGGTTTTGGCGAGGTTGATGGATAGCTTCAAGCTCTGGGCTACAAACCACCCGGTGAGGGCGGAAGCGATCATCATGTTGCCAACCATCATCTTGTTATATCCCCGGATCCAAATACCACCGAAAGGATGCCTGCCCAACAGGATGCAGGCAATACATACGTTGTCATTCTCAGGGCAATTCCCTATGATTTCAAGTTTCATGCAAAGTTCTTCTCATATCCCGGCTCCACCGGCGGTTCCGCAAGGTCTATTCGAGCAAGTGGTCTGCGGTGGGTATTGCATCGGTTGCGGGGCCTGTGCAGTGGTCTCCCCCTCGCGGTTTTCCATCGAAATGGATGAATTTGGCTGCTATCAGGCGGTGACACTACCGAATCCGGCAGACCAGGCGGAAGGTGATGCTGCCGGGGCTGCGGTCTGCCCCTTTTCTGCCTCTGCCATTTCAGAGGACGAGGTGGCGCGGGAGGTCTTTCCCGCCGATGCCCGTGCCCACGATGCTGTGGGCCGGTTTCTGGAAACCTTTGCCGGATACGTGCTGGAGGATGGGTATCGAAATCGGGGATCGTCCGGTGGGATGGTTTCCTGGATGGCCAAAGAACTTCTTCAGCGCGACCTCGTTGACGGCATTGTTCATGCCAAGGCCGGGCCCGGCTCATCCCCCTTGTTTCAGTACGGGATCAGCCGATCCGTGGAGGAACTGAACCGGCATCCCAAATCAAAATACTACCCGGTGGAGTTGTCCTCTGTGCTCCGCGAACTCGAGCAGGAGCCCGGCCGCTTTGCCATCATTGCCTTGCCCTGCTTCGCCAAGGCCCTGAGGGCCTTGTTTCGGCAGCAACCCAATCTCCGGGAAAAAATTCCCTTCATTATCGGATTGTTTTGCGGGCACCTGAAAAGTGCGAACTATGCCGAAAATTACGGATGGCAACTGGGAATCGACCCCGGCCAACTAACCGCGGTTGACTTCCGGGTCAAATTATCCGACCGCTCCGCGAATCACTACGGAATCAAAGTGGAGGGGCAGAAGAACGGGGCCGCGATTTCGGTGACCCATGATCATCAATCGCTCTTTGGCGCAAATTGGGGGTTCGGTTTTTTCAAATATAGCGCGTGTGACTATTGTGATGATGTCACCGCTGAGTTGGCTGATATTTCGATCGGGGATGCATGGATCGACCCGTATATGAAGGATCCGATGGGAACCAATATCGTGGTCATTCGGCACCCCGTTCTTCGCGATGTGATCCGGGAGGGGATCTCGAACGGGCACATAAGCATGGATGAAGTCACCGCCGATGATGTGATGCGATCACAGGCTTCGGGAATCCGCCACCGCCGGGAGGGGTTGGCCTATCGACTATACCTCAAGCAGAAGGCCGGCTTGTGGGTGCCGCCCAAACGTGTGCGCCCCTCGCGGGACCTATCGCGTGAGCGGAGGTCGATTTACCGCTTGCGCATACGGCTGTCTGCGGAAAGCCACCGGGCCTTTCGGCAAGCCCGGCGCGCCGGGGACTATGACCTCTTTCGCCGACAAATGACGCCCATCATTGAGCGGTACCGGGACCATTACGCACGGGATCACTTCCATCGGTTGCGGCGCAGAATCAAGCGCATCTTGCCCCGGATTCTTGGCGAGAGGATGACCCGCATGTTCGTCCGGTTATGGCGGGGCGGGATCGCTCCGGGCACATCATGAAGCGGATTGTTGTCATCAATCAGCACGGCTCCAACCGGGGCGATGAAGCGGCCTGCCGGGCGATGATCTATGGCTTGCAGCAGGAAATTCCCGGCTGCGAAATCGACTTGTTTGTGATGTATCCACTGGCGATTGAGGACACGGATACAGTGAGGCTTCATCCCGCCATTCAACTGCGAGGCGGGACCGCCCGCCGACAGATTCTCCGGGCCATGCGCTTGCTCACCCGTTTTTGGACGGGGCTGGGTCGTACCCCGGAAGTCAGCCACCTGCGCCGCTGTCTCCAGGCTGCCGACCTGGTCATCTCGGCCCCGGGCGGGCCGTATCTCGGCGAGCTCTATCCGTATACAGAAATGGAGGTGATGGCCCATCTGTTTGCCGCCTTAAGCCTGGGGAAACCCGTGATGATCTATGCGCCATCCATGGGCCCTTTTAACATTCCATGGAGAAACAGGCTGCGCCGCTGGCTGCTCCGCCGGATGGCACTGATCACGGTAAGGGAGCAGCGTTCCGCGGATATGCTCGCCACGTCACTCGGTGTGGCTATTCCGCCGGAACAAGTAACCTGTGATTCCGCCCTCCAGAAGCCGGTGGAACCCTGCGGTCCGGAATTACAACCCTACCGGGAGCGATCCGAGGGCGCGGTCGGCCTGATTCCACTGGAGCTCGAACGGTTTGATACCGAGGAAAAGGCGGAGGCCTATCGGTCGCTTCTGCAGCAGGTGATCGAATGGATCGTTCACGACCTCAACCGCTCGGTGGCGATGTTTCCCCAAGGGTATGGGGCATGGCGGGATGACCCACTGTTGCAGGAACTCAAGGCTTGTTCCCCAGATCCATCGCGGGTAATCGTGCTCCCAGAAACCATGCATTCCGATCATCAGCAAAGCCTGATTGGCCGCCTCGCCGGGATGATTTCCTTTCGTTACCATCCGGGGATCTTCGCTGTGCGGCAGGCTGTTCCGAGCGTGGTGATCGCCTACGAGCACAAAGCCAGGGGATTTATGGCGGCGGCTGGATTGACGGACGCATGTTTGGATCTGTCGTCGGTTACCCTGGAGTCGATTCGCGACGTTTTACTGCACGAGTTGGCTCATGCCGAAGAGCGAGCCGCAACGTTGTCCACCCGGTTAGACCCGTTGGTCGAACGATCCCGCAGGACCTCGGTACTCGCCGCTCGATTGATTTCCGGAGCGCGGTAATTTATGGGTTCGCGTGCCAGGCTCGTTTTTCGGAATACCGGGTGGTCGGCGATCAGCCAGATCACATTCATCGCGATCAAGTTCATTTCGATTCCCCTGGTTCTGCACCACTTCGGCAAGGAGCAGTATGGGATTATCGTCGTGGTTACCGCGTTGAGCGGATTCCTGCAATTGTTGTCCGCAGGTTTGCCGGTCGGCATTGTCCGGCATGCCGCCGGTTGGATTGCCGAAGAACAGTGGGACATGCTTCGGCGGGGTGTGCGTACTTCACTGTCACTGTTTTCCATACTGGGTTTGGTGAATGTGGCCATTCTGGTCGGCATTGTCCTGTTTGGCTATCGGGCTTTCCATGTGCCGCCTGAATCTCTCACCGAATTCAAGTTGATGGTGATGGCGGCGGCAGCCGCAAGTATCCTGTATTGGTATTTCTGCGTGGCGGATCAATTGCTTGTCGCCTTCGAAGATGTAGCCTGGTTGTCCCGCATGATTGCTTTGCCTGCCCTGCTGGATCTGGGGTGGATCCTCGTGGTGCGTCGATACGATTTGCCCTTTCATGTCTATTACTGGGGACAGTTGTTGACCATGCTGACCCCGATCCCCCTGAAATTATGGCGCCTTCGGCGACACATTAATCTGGTTGCCCATTTACGTCCGGGATGGTTTTGGGCCGACTGTCATGACATGTTCCGGTTCAGCCTGGGACTGTTTTCCATTGCCATGTCCCAGAACGCGGTCAATCAACTCCGGCCGATCGTGTTGGGGATGAGAGCGGGCACCGGGATGATCGCTGCCGCTGAATTTCGGGTGTTGTTTCAGGTGACCCAGGTCCTGTTTCTGATGAAAAGCTGGTTCTCGGATCCCCTCCTGCCGACCATGACCAAGGCGGTCGCCCGCAATGACCATCGGTTTGTTGAACGTACCGCATATGCGATGACCCGGCTGGCTTGGGTGATCACCGTTTTCCCCGTCGTCATGATCGCGGTGTGCGCCAAGGATATTCTTCAGGTTTATGTCGGCAATCAAGGCGATACGCTTCATGTCTGGTTATCGTTCTGGATGTTGGCCTTTATTGGCTCCTATCTGGCGCCCATCTCCAGCATCGTCGTCGCCAAGGGCCTGCTCGGTCCCCTGGTGCGGTTTACCGGCATAGCGGCGGTGTGCACGATTCTCCTGTACTGGTTCCTCGCGCCCACGTTGAACGTCGGGGCAACGGTGGTCGGAAATGTCATGTTCTCCCTCGCCCACATCGTCTTTTATCACGCCTACATGCTGAAAAAGATTGGCCTACAGCCGGGGCGGCTTTTCCGGGAGGCGTTTATTGGGCCGTTTATCATCGCGGCGGTTGTGGGTGCTGCGGTCTCCCTGATGCTGATGCAAATTCCGGATTGGTCGTCATGGTGGCGCCTGGGTGCGGCCGGAATTTTCGGCGGCCTTCTTTACGGCACGCTGATCCTGACATGGATAATTAAGCCGGCAGAGTGCCGACGGTACTATGAGATGATTCGCCAGGGTAACCCTGCGGGGGAGCCGGAGATTTCATGAGCGCACCGGTTGACCTCGCGGTGATCATTCCTGCCTACAAGGCGCGCTTTTTCCGGGATGCCCTCGAGTGCCTTGCCACTCAGACCTGGCAACGGTTCCGGGTCTATGTTGGCGATGATGCCGGCGAGCCCGCCCTTCGCGAGATCTGTGATACCTACCGCAACCGGGTGGACCTCGTCTATCACCGGTTCGAACAGAATCTGGGCGGCGTCGACTTGGTAGGGCATTGGAACCGGTGTGTTGCGTTATCCGCCGGGGAGCCCTGGTTGTGGCTGTTCTCGGACGATGATCTGTGTGATCCCGGCGCGGTGGAGGCTTTTTACCGCACGATCGAAGCCGCGCCCGGATATGATGTGTACCGATGGGATACCACGGTTCGAGATGAACAGGGATCTGTCTTGCGTGAGAGTCCCCCCGCGCCGTCACGGGAGACGGGGTGCGAATTTGCCCTGAGCCGATTGATGCTTGAGCGCCGCAGCTTCGTCGTCGACTATGTGTTCTCGAGGCGGGCCTATGACCGGGAGGGCGGGTTTGTGAGTTTTCCCCATGCCTGGTTCGCTGACGACGCAAGCTGGCTTGCGTTTTCCCGTGCCACCGGGATCTGCGGTATCCCCGGTCCGCGTATTCATTGGCGGCTATCCACCTCGAATGTCTCCGGCACCTTTCGCCCCGACCTCGCCATCGGCAAAGCCCATGCGCTGTTTCAATACCATGCCTGGCTGCAGACCTATGTGTCGGAAGCGACGCATGAACCACGCACGGTTCGGGAGGCGATTGGCCAAAACCAATCGGCTTGGTTTTATCATCAACTGGGTGTGGCTGGCTGTTACCGAAAGCCGTCACTGGCGCTTGCCCTCATGCGTCCGGGTTCGGAGGCCCTGGGGGTGGGGCGATGGCGGTTTGGTGTCGCACTGTTCGCAAACATCCTGCGGTATTCTGCGAGGCGATTGCGCCGATGGCTTCAGAATCCTTTGCGCAGGTGAGAGGGAAGAAGCTTTAACTCCTCCCGATACTTGGCCACCGTGCGCCGGGCCACCTTGTAGCCTGCTTCCGCCAGCTTTCCGGTGATGGCCTGGTCGGAAAGCGGCGCGGTGGGATCTTCCTCGTCGATCAGGGTCTGAATGGCATCCTTGATCACCTCGTTGGAAACACTTTGGCCATCCGCCATGGTGTAGCCCGGGGTGAAAAAGTATTTCATCTCGAAGGTGCCCTGGGGGGTCTGCATGTACTTGTTGGCAATGGCCCGGCTGACCGTGGTCTCATGAATACCCACCACATCCGCGACCTGGGACATGGTCAACGGACGCAGATGTTTGACCCCCCGATCGAGAAAATCACCCTGCACCTTGACGATTTCCGTGGCGATGTTGAAAATGGTCTGCTGCCGCTGGTTGATGCTCTTGATCAGAAACATCCCCGCCCGGACCTTGTCGCGAATGTAGGCCTTGACCTCACTGGTCGACGAGGGATTTTGCATCATGTCCCGATAGTGGTCGCTGATGTGAAGGTGGGGAATCTGGTCGTTGTTGAGAATGACGACGTACTCGTCATCCACTTTTTGAACCGATACCTCCGGCAGCACATAATGGGTGGCATCGGAGCTGAAGCGCCGTCCCGGTTTGGGGTCCAGGGTCGCGATGAAGGTGACCGCCGCCTCGATTTCCTCCGGTGTCGACTTGGTCAGGCGGGCGAGATCATGAAATTTCCGGGTGCCGAGCGCATCGAGGTGATCCCGCACCAGCCGGGCCTCCAGCGAGTCGCCCATGCCCAACCGGTTCAGTTGCAGTAGCAGGCATTCCCGCAGGTTGATCGCGCCTACTCCGATGGGGTCAAAGTCGCGAATGACCGCGGCCACGGTCTCCAGTGTGGCCAGGTCATAACCGGCACTCTGGGACAAGGCATCGAGCGGGGAGGTCAGGTAGCCATCATCATTGATGCTGCCAATCAGGAGTTCGGCCACCTGCCGCTCTGCCTCCTTCAACTCGGTCATCGCCATCTGATCCATCAGGTGCTGCTGCAAGGTCAGACCCTGGGGCAGGGAATCGAGAAAAAACTGCCGCTTGGCCGCATCGTCCGATGTATAGGGGCGTCGGGCCATGTCCTGGGAGAAGTACTCCCGCCATTCATCGTCCAGCTCCGCCAACACCTTGAACTCATCATCAAATTCCTGTTCTTCGGTCTTGGTAAGCCCCGGCTCAATTTCAATCTGATCGGTCTCGGTGGAGACATCTTCCAGGGTGGGATTCTGTTCCATCTCCTCGCGCACCAGCGTTCGCAATTCCAGCATCGGCACCTGCAACAGCTCCAGGGATTGACGAAGCTGTGGCGCCAGCGTCATTTGCATGCGCTGCTGCTGGACCTGGGATAAATAGGGTGATTGAGCCATAAGCTGTTGCACATCACTGTAAGCGAGCTCTCCCGGTGCGTACAGGGGATTTTCATTCCGGGGGGTGACTTGACGGATTGCTCACGAAAGGCCAACAATCCCCCCCATGGAATTGGCATCCCCTCAACAAACAGCCGTCACCGCTGAACCTGCGGCAGCGCTTCGCCTGTGTGTGCTGGCCAGCGGAAGTTCCGGCAATTGCACGGTGGTGTTCAATGACGCCACCGCCATCATGATCGATGCCGGGCTCAGCGCCCGGGAGACTGCGCGGCGCTTGGACGCGGTCGGTTTGTCGCTCGACCGGATCTCGGGGATCCTGATCAGCCATGAACATGGGGACCACATTGCCGGCCTCCGGGTTCTCCACCAGAAACATGGCATTCCCTGCTATGCCAACCATGGCACGGCCGAGGCGATCGCCCGCAACCAGGCTCTGAGCGGGGTCGACATCCATTTGTTCTCCACCGGGTTTGCCTTCGAGGTGGGGGGCTTCTCCATCGAACCATTCTCGGTGCCGCATGATGCCTACGAACCGGTGGGGTTTGTCATTTCCACCCCGGCCTCCCGGATTGGCGTGGTCACGGACATGGGCGTCGCCACCGGGGTGATCCGTTCGCGATTGGCGGAGTGCCGGGTGATTGTGGTCGAGGCCAATCATGACGAAGGCATGCTGATGGATGCCGAACGCCCCTGGGCCCTGAAGCAGCGGATCCGGGGCCGCCAGGGCCACCTCTCCAATCAGGCCGCCGCCCAGTTGATCGGTGACGTGGCCGGCCCCCACCTCAAGCGGGTGTACCTCGCCCACCTCAGTGAGGACTGTAACCGTGCCCACCTCGCGGAGCGGGAAGTCCGCACCCACCTGGACAAGCGCGGCTGGTCGCATGTCGAGGTCGCCATGACCTATCCCGATCGAATCAGCGATGTGTGGGGTTGATTCTTGATTCACTTCCGGACCGGCCCTGCGTATCTTACCCCGCATGAATGATTCTTCTTCCCCGCCCGTCGTCAGCTTGATCAGCCTCGGCTGCGCCAAAAATGAGGTGGACTCCGAGCGGGTCCTCGGGCTGCTCGCCACCGAGGGCTTCCTGATTTCCGGGGACCCCGCAGAGGCGGATATCTGCCTTGTCAATACCTGCGGGTTTCTCCATGAAGCCCGGGAGGAGTCGGCCGGGGTACTGCGCGAACTTCAGGGCCTGAAAAGACAGGGCAAGCTGAAGTCGGTGATCGCCCTCGGGTGTCTGGTCGAACGGGCTCATGGCGCGGAGGAAACCGCATCATTTCTGGACGCGGCCGATGCCACCGTCGGATTTATCGACTATCCCAAGCTGGCTGAACGCTGCCGGGCCGCTCTGGAACAGAAGCCCGTCCCCAGGCCGGATGGGGTGGTCGTGGAAATTGGTGACAAGCGGTTCAAGGGACTCGCGGCCAAGCCGGGATCGTTTACCGAAAGTTATAACCAGTTCCTGGTGGCTCCCCGGATGCGCATTGGCTCCCCCCACATCGCCCACCTGAAAATATCCGAGGGCTGCTCAAATTTCTGCAAGTTTTGCTCGATCCCCTATATCCGCGGGGTGCATGTCAGCCGGCCGATTGAAGAGATTGTCTCTGAGGCCAAACAATTGGTGGCGGGAGGCGCCCGGGAGCTGAGCCTGATCGCCCAGGATACATCGAGTTATGGCCGGGATCTGTACGGGAAGCTGATGTTGTCCGATTTGCTCCGGGCCCTCTCCGATCTGCCGGAAGAGATTTGGATTCGTGTGATGTACGCCTTTCCGCGATTTCTGTCCGACGAAATGCTCGCGACCATGGCCGCGGATCCCCGGATCTGCCCCTACATCGATATGCCGCTTCAACACATCCATGACACCATGCTTTCTGCAATGGGGCGGGGTATGGGCAAGGCGGAAACGGTAGCCCTGTTGGACCGGATACGCGATACCCTCACCGATGGTGCGATCCGTACCACATTCATTGTCGGCCACCCCGGGGAAACCGAGGCGATGTTCAACGAGCTGGTGGACTTCGTGAAGGAGGGGCGATTCTCCCACGTCGGGGTCTTTCTGTATTCCCAGGAACCCAAAACGCCGTCTGCAAAAATGGGGGACTCCATTCCCCTCGAAGAAAAAAAGCGTCGACGGGATGTGCTGATGAAGGCGCAATTGGATGTTTCCAGAGCGCGTTTGAAGGCGCGGGTGGGCAAGACCGTGGAGGTGATGGTGGACGGCCCGATCAACCCTGGAATGGCCGCGCCCTCCGGGGTTTCCGCCTTGGGTCGTACCCGTTGCGAGGCGAGCGAAGTGGATGGCGTTGTGTTTCTCCGCGGCCGGTCTGCGGCGCGTCTCCCCCCGGGAACCGTGCGCAAGGCGAAGGTGGTCAAGGGGCTCGATTACGACCTGGTCGCTGAACTGCGGTAGCGCCCATCTCCGAATGGGCGCGTTTGATTTTCGCATCCAGATTGATCAACTATGAGGTCGTCTCTGACCGGGATTCTATTCTACGATGATGGTATGACAGATCAGCGACAAAAGGTTGGACTGGCGCTTGGCGGCGGTGGGGCCCGCGGTTGGGCACACCTCGGCGTGCTGCTGGCGATGGAGGAGGCCGGGGTTACCTATGACGCGATCGCCGGCACCTCGATGGGGGCGTTGGTGGGTGGGTTTGCCGCCGCCCGCAAACTCGATGGCTTGCGCGAAATCTCCGAGGAGCTGGACCTCAAGCGGGTGATCTCCCTGTTTGCCGAAACCACCCTGCCCCGGTCCGGGATCGTGAATGGCAAGAAGATCATGAACCTGGCCCGGGAATATCTCGGCACGCCGGATATTCGGGATTTACCCATCCCCTTCTGCGCGGTGGCCACCGACATCCAGACCGGGGAAGAGGTTGTGCTTTCCTCCGGCGACCTGGTCGAAGCCATCCGTGCAAGTATCGCCATCCCCGGGATCTTCACCCCGGTCAAACGCGATGGCCACTATCTGGCCGACGGCGGTTTGGTGAGCCCGCTGCCGGTCGATGCCGTGCGGGAAATGGGCGTCGATCGGGTCATCGGGGTGGATCTGCACGGGACCTGGCCTCAGCGTCCGACCCCCATGCAGGAAAAGGCGATCAGCATGAGGACGCGCATGAAGTCACAGAATCTGCCGGATTGGTGGAATCAGTTTTGGCGGCAGCTTGAAACCAAGGCGGATCAGTGGATCAACGGATGGAGTCGGGAGGCCGACGGACCGAACCTGTTTACGGTGCTCGGAAATACCATCGATATTGTATCCGCCCAGCGTACCCGTACGATTCTTGCCAGTCGCCAGCCGGACCTCCTCATCCAGCCCCAGGTTGGAAACATCGGCCATATGGAGTTTCACCGGGCGGACGAGGCAATCGAAGCCGGCTACCAGGCTGGCAAGGTGGCGTTTTCCACGGGTGCCTGACCCCCCTCCCGCACGCGAACCAGTCCCCGTTCAAATTTGTAAATTAAACGCTTTAATCAATGGAGTAGAGCGGTTAAATTGCGGGTATGTACAAGAGTTCTTTTTACTTCCTATTCGGTTTGGCGCTGCTGTGCACGGACAATACCAGGGGGCAATCGTCCCGTCCCGGCATGGGAGCAATCCCCTATGCCGGTATATCCGGCACCGGGGTGACCTTCCGGGTCTGGGCGGGCTCAGCGGTCAGCGTCCATGTGGTCGGCGATTTCAATGGATGGGACGATACCCAAACCCCGCTGGTGTTGGAATCGAATGGGGTTTGGTCGGCGGATGTCGCCGCTGCTTCAGCCGGGCAACAGTACAAGTATGTGATGAATGGGTCGGTGTGGCGGCGGGACCCCCGCAGCGCCCGGGTGGTCCATGCCGGTGACACCGATTCGATTATCTATGACCAGAATGCTTATGCTTGGAGCTCCAGTAACTTCACCCCGCCCCCCCTCGGCCGGATGGTGATCTATGAGCTGCATGTGGGCACGTTCAATGATCCGAATCCATCCGCCAGCGGTTCGGCCGGCCTGGATGATGCCCGGCAGAAACTGGACTACCTGACCGAGCTGGGGGTCAATGCGGTGAAGATCATGCCGGTGACGGAGTTCCCCGGAACCCACAGTTGGGGTTACAACCCGACGGACCTGTATGCGGTCGATAACCTGACCTACGGCGGCCCGGATGCGCTGAAACGATTTGTCGATGCTGCTCATCAGCGGGGTATCGCGGTCCTGCTCGACATTGTCCACAACCATTATGGCAGCGGGGACCTGCCGGGGGATCTGCAGTATTCCCTGTGGGAATTCGATGGTACTACCGGCGCGCTCGGGGGCGGGATCTATTTTGATCAGGATCCGGATCAGGCCTACACCTCCTGGGGGCCTCGCCCCGACTATGCCCGGCCTGAGGTGCGTGATTTCATCAAGGACAATGCCCGGATGTGGTTGCGCGATTATCGGATCGACGGGTTTCGCTGGGATGCCACCAAGTTCATTCGCTCCACCACGGCTGGCAACCCAATCGCCGAGGGCATCACGCTGATCAAGGAGATCAACGATATCATTGCCACAGAGTTCACCAACAAGATCAGCATCGCTGAGGATCTGGATGGTCTCGAATCCACCACCGCTCCAACCCCGGGCGGACTCGGATACGACAGTGACTGGCAGACCGAGATGCACAACGCGCTTACCGAAGAAATTGTCCTGACCAACGGGTTCAGTACCAACCGGATCCTGAATGTCCTGAATGATGGCAACCATACCCGGCGGGTGATCTTTACCGAGTCCCACGATGAGGTGGGCCACCCCGAAAACAACCAGATCCGGGTTCCGGCCCAAATGGATCCGGCCGACCCCGGCAGCTACCGCGCCCGCAAACGCAGCATCCTCTGCGCGGGCCTGATGATGAGTGCCCCGGGTATCCCCATGCTGTTCCAGGGTCAGGAGTTTCTCACCCCCATCCACTTCTACGACACCAACTCTCTCAACTGGACCCTGACAAACACCTATGCGGGTGTCCTGCGTTTTTACGAGGATATGGTGCGGTTGCGAAAAAATGATCTCGGCATCAGCGGCGGACTTACCGGCGCCTATGTCCAGGCGTCGATGCAACCCCTGGTCTTCACCAACACCTCGCTGCTCACCTTGCATCGCCGCAACGGCGGTGGGGTCGGTGATGATGTGTTCGTGGTGGCGAACCTGTCGGATGTACCGGTTGATGGCGACTGGCTGGATTGGCCGGCAACCGGCCAGTGGTACACGGTGCTGAACACCGATGACCCCCGGTACGGTTCCGACTTTGGCGGAGCGGGGTATGGCGATTCCTTTGTGTTTGGCGACCTGCGCGGACCCATTGCGATTGCCCCGTGGAGCATGATGGTTTTCTCGCGCATTCCTCCTCCCCCGACCTATACCGGCATGGCCCTGGCCGGCACCTACAACGGATGGAATCCCGTGGCCAATATGCGGAAGGTCAATCAGCATGAATGGGTGCGAGACCTGGAGATTGCCCCCACCAATGGCTTTGCCTTCAAGTTCACCGCCGATGGGGTTTGGACCAACATCAATTGGGGCACCGGTACCGTGACATCTGCAACCTGGCCAGTGACCGGCACGGCCAATGCCTGGGGCGGGGACTTCTCCATCGATATCCCCATCGCCGGCACCTACCGGTTCACCTTCAACAGCGCGAGCGGGGCCTTCTCGGTGCGCAAAATCACTCCGATCACCTCAGGCCCGGTGCACTCGTCGATGGCCGTCGCGGGTAACTTTAACGGTTTCGCGTTGGATCCCAACATGACGGTTGATTCCAACGGCCTGTGGTCGGCCAGCCTGGTCGTCGTACAGCCATGGAATCTGGAATTCAAATTTGCGGCTTACGGGACATGGAATGTCGCCTGGGGCGGCACCGGCCTCCCCGAATCCGGCCTGCCTGCCAGCGGATACGCCCTGCCTGGCGGCAATGACAATATCGTGGTCGAAGGCCCCCTCAATGGAACCTATACCTTCACCTTTGATGACGATACCGCCGCCTATCATGTGGAAAAGACAGGACCACCGCCCCCGCTGCAGTCCATGGCGATCGCCGGAAGTTTCAATGGCTGGAGCACCACCCCCAACATGACCAGCAATGGCCTGCACCAGTGGCGCTACTCGATCATCCTCGACCAGGCCGAGGCGGTTCAGTTCAAGTTCGCCGCCAACAACACCGGATACGACAAGAGCTGGAGCCAGGATACCACCCATCCGCATACGTTCCCGGTCTCGGGTACCGCACTGGCTCAGGAAACTGAAAATACCATCATCTCCGGGCCCTTTTACGGGGCGTACACCTTCAACTTCAACAGCGATACCCTGGCCTACTCTGTGACCCGCGAACCCTTCCCGGCCCGCTACGGATCGATGGCGGTGGCGGGTACGATCAATGGCTGGACACTCACCCCCAACATGACCCTGGATGAAGCGAGCCAGGAGTGGATCTTCGAGGCTGCCCTTGAACAGCCCGGGGCCATCGAATTCAAATTTGTCACCGGCGGCGCCTGGGCCAGTGGCAACTGGGGCGACGGCTCCACCCATGCCACCAATTCACCCGCCACCGGCACCGGAACCAGCGCCGGACCCAATATCGTGCTGCCCGGCCCGTTCGATGGCACCTATCGTTTTACCTTCAACGACAACAACCTCTACTACCAGGTCGAGCGGCTGGGTACGGCCTTTGGCTTTCAGTCTTCGTCCATGTTCCAGCCCGGGAGCGGATTTGTCCTGCAGTGGGAGAGCGAAAATGGAAAGGCCTACGCTGTGGAGCGGGCGGCGCATCCCAATGGCTCCTACAGTGTGCTCGCACCATCTATCCCCGCCACCCCCCCGCTCAACACCTACACCGATGCCTCCCCCTCCTCCGCAGTGGGCTTCTACCGGGTGCTGATCAATCCATAATGGTCAGAACGTGACACGGGCTGCCAGCCCGTGTCGGTCACGGCCAGGCTGGCCGTGCCACTTTATTCGCTTCGCTCCATCTGCCTCAGACCATCGAGAATATACCGCGCCCCCGAGATTGCGGTGAAGGTGGCCGCCGCGAGGAGGCAAACCTCAAAAAATTCCGCGCTGGCCCGAAGCAGAACCAGTAGAATGGTCAGCATCTGGAGCGCGGTGGCGAGCTTGCCGGTCCAGTGGGGTTTGACTTTCACCTGCGAGGTCACGAGATGAAGCAGAACCGAGCCCGCGATCAGAATCACATCCCGGCTGATCACCAGCGCGGTAAACCACAGCGGCAAATGCGGGGACAGCTCGGGTACATTGGGGCGGGTCAGCAGAATCAGCGCGGCGATCATCAATCCCTTGTCGGCAATTGGATCCAGAAAGGTGCCGAGCGCGGTAATTTCATTCCGCTTGCGGGCGATGTACCCATCCACCGCATCCGTCGCCGCGACCAGAATAAAAATTCCCGCCGCGAGTTGACGATACAGTTCCACCGGTTCCCCGGCCCGGAGACTGATCAGATAATACACCAGCGCGACCACAAACACCGGCACCCCGAGAATACGGAGCAGGGTGATGCGGGTCGCCAGGGTCAGTTTGGTTTTTTCCAACGTCTGGAAAATCGCCTCCCAAAAGTTCCAATGCTTGGAACTTTTTTACCAAATTTTTCCAATCGTTGGAAGATCCCGGTTTCCCCTACGGAACGGTATACGAGTAGTTGTTGTTGTCGTTGTTGTCGTAGTGGGACACCCCACCGCCGGCGGCGCTGATGACCTCGATGAAGTACTCAACAGTCGTGCCCGACTCAACCGGACCGACCCGGGTGGACCACACGTCGTTGTTGCCAACCTGTCCGGCATAGCCCATGTCGGCCACCTGCCAGTCGCCCCCGTTGAAACGGTAGCCCAGGCGGGCGGTCTTGCCCGAGTCCTGCGGCCAGACTTCACGGGTAATTTGCACATAGGTGGATTGGCCGTCGGTGGCAAGACGGACCAGAGACGGGTTCATGGTGTTGGTGACAAAAAGGGTGTCGTTGGATGCGGTGGGGGTGATCGAAGAAACCGGTGTCCAGTCGGTGAAATTCGATCCCATCTCAACCGCATAGGCATGGTTGGGCTTCAAGTCGCTGGCCATGATATGGGTGCCGGTCGCATCGATGCCGGTGACGGAAAACACCGGTTGGATGTCGAGAGCGATGTTGGTGGTGGTGTGGGGGATGGTGCCATTGGCGCCGTCATTGCCGATCCATTCCACCACGCCGGTATAACCGGGGCTGACTACCGCATAGTAATCCTTGCCGGAATTGTTGTCCCACAATTGATTGCCCTCGGCATCCTCGACGGCAAGGCTGTAGCGGATCGTGGTACCCGCCGGGAACGATCCCAGGTTTCGGTACCAGTGGTCATAGTCGGGCCCCGGTGTGCCCTCGGTCAAGGGGGCATTGGTCCAGGTCATCCCCTTGTCGGTCGAGTATACCACCACCCCGGTGACCCCGACGTTGGGGTCCTTGGAGTCGACGTTCATCCAAAGATCGTCCGCCGCAGTCAGGGCTTCATTGCCGGGCCAGTGATAGGTGTTGCCGATCCAGCGAAGGGTCAGGTTCAGGCCATATCCACGGATGACCCAGGCTTCTTGCTGGCCATTGGGATTGGTGCCGTATCCGACAATGACCGACCCATCCGCAGAGATGCCCGTCGCGGCGTTCAATGTCCACCCCGTCATGTCGATGCCCGCCGCGGTTAAAACATCCAGCAAATTGCGGACACCATTATAGGTGTCGTGGGAGACGGCGTAATACGGACCGGATGAACTCCCCTTAAACGAACCGACGGCAATCGATCCATCGGGGGTGACCCCGTAAAACAGCGAGTCAAACGACTGCCCGGTACTCTCCGGACCAAGCACGGTGACCGATCCGCCATTCCATCGTGCCGCCCGGCGATAGTTAATCGTGACAATCTCCGGAATTACAAAGGTCGAGTTGATATGCCCGACAAGTTGATTCCCATCCGACGACACATCATAAGCGACTGCGGAAGAATAATAATCCTGAAGATTATTGACGGCATCCCATGTGAAAATATTTTGTCCAGACACCGTGCCGTATCCGGTAATCAGGCTGCCATCGGGGGTCACCGCTTTCGCTTCACTCTGGAAATTGCCGCCTGCGAGGTCACCGAGCCCGCTCATCGCGCCTCCCGTCCAACGAAATGCTTCCCGGCCCGAGGCGGAGGTCCCGTAACCGACAATCACACTGCCCTGTTCCGAGACATCATAGGCGACACTGGCGAAGGCCCCTCCCGCCAGATCCCCAAGACCAATCGCCATGCCATTCGACCAGACACAAGCCTGCGGTCCAGCGGTCGAATCACTCCCGCCAACCATGACCTGTCCATCGGACGAAACTGCATAAGCGGTTGCGCTGGTCCCTCCCGGCAGGATCGGCAAGGCGATCAGCCCGCCTCCGTCCGTCCATTTGAACGGCGAAACCCCGGCCGCCGAAGCCGAGGACCCGACAACCACCATGCCATCCGCCGATACCCCATAGGCTGCGCTGTTGGTCCCACCGCCGGGAAGATCCCCCAGTGGGGTAAAGGTGAGCACGGCCCCGGCGGGAATGATTGTGGAAAGATACAGTCCGGTGATCGCAACGCTAAGGGAAACAGTCCTGATCATGATATCCAATCCTGTGTGAATCTTGCTTTTTCTGAACAAAAACCAAATGAGAAGCCTAGCCCATACCCTTTGCCTTGTATATCAGTTTCGGCCTGTCGGTTGGAGGGGACGATACCAGGAGCAGCATGATGGTTGCTCCAATGGATTTCATGACCGGGGGTTTATTCCTCCGCGCGGCGGACACAACGGAAGCCGATGTTTGCGTAGACAATGTTGTTTTCCCACGTGGGAGGATATTCAGAACGTGCTGAACAACGGGATGCATATGCGCTTAATTGGATATGTCCACCTCGGATGACTTTCTGGAGGCCACCAGATGGTCCCATGGGATTGCTGTATGGCGATGATACATAATAAGAATCTTCGGACCAATCCCAACACCACTCCGCGACGTTACCGGCCATATCATAGAGGCCATAAGAATTGGGTAAAAATGAGCCGACCGGAGCAAGAAAGGACCCATATAGCGGATGCGCTCCAGTGCTTAAATCATAGGAGTAGCAAGGGGCACAGCCGTCATACACTGCTTTTTCATGGGAAATTTTGTTTGTGTAGTCGTTCCACGGGAAGCGGGTATCTGTAATGCCGCCCCGGGCGGCCTTTTCCCATTCCGCCTCGGTCGGCAGTCGGTAGCCCTCCGCAGCCCAATCCACAAACGGCTCGATTTCGCCGGAGCGGTATACATTCGAAAAGGTT
>JACKPT010000013.1 GCA_024233345.1 Verrucomicrobiota bacterium | reverse complement strand
TTGTGCTTCGCTCGCTGGCCGCTCGCTCAGCTTCCGCCTCGGGCTGGGCCGCCCTCGGCGGTCACGCGGGCCTGCCTGTCGCGCCGAAGCGTTGCGCGAAGGCGGAAACGGCCCGCGTGAAGAGCGGCGGGCCTCCGCCCTCCTGCCATTCTCCGAACGCTCTCCGACTTCGCGGCGTTCTGCCGCGCTCTTCCCGCCCGCCTTTGGCGGGCTCCGAGTGGGGGCGCGCGCGAAGAGAAGAAATGCGGTAGCGGCAGAACGTACCGCGAGTCGTGCGGCTACGCCGCAGGGCCCGCCGCTCAAGAAAAGAGCGCAAGCCGCGCGGTCTGAACGACCGCGCCGCTTGCTTAGTGCGCCGCTTTGCCGCTCCTGAACGTCGCGGCTTCTCGCGGCTTGGCCGCTGACGCGTTTTTTCCAATGTCTGGAAAATCCGCCTGGAATTCTTCCAATCATTGGAAAATGTGGTCTCGTCCCCAAGTCGCCGACGATTCGGGACTCCTTGACTTCTACCCCGACCGCGTTTCAAGTGCCGTTTTCGCCGGGCTCCGCACACTCCACCCGTCGAAAGCCGTCACTTCAAACGCGGTCCCCAAAGCCGCCGGGCAATTCGCCCCGAGTGTGCGCCTACGGTGCAAACGTCGCGGCCATTTGCCTCTTCGGCGGCAAGACCTGCCGGGCGCTCTTCTTGTTCTCGCGCCCGGCACCGCTCCGGCTTCCGCTTCGCGGGCCGTCGCTGGGGTCGCGCCTTCGGCGCTCCGCGGATTTGTTTTCCAATCTCCGAATACAATCTATCAATCAGACCCCTTTTGCCCATCGCTTCGCCAGCAACGCCCCTCCGAGGCTAAGCGCGCTTGTTTCTCCGTTCCGGGCCAGAACACCGGTCGCCCGCTATGCTATGCAGGCAAGCGGGCTCGTTTGCCTTTGGCAAACGCCCGGTGTCTCTGGCCCTCCACGGAGCGCGCGCTACGCCTCTTCCGGGGCGCCGCTGGCTTCGCTCTTCAAAGACCACCCACCGGACCCTTGCGCGCGGGACGCCCACCCCAAAGAGTCCCGCGCGCTGGCAGCCAGGCACCGCGCCAGCAAAGCTGTCACGTTGCCTGCTTGCCTGAAGACGGGATGCGGTAGAAACATGCCCGCAAGTGCCGGAAGGGAAGTGGGGCACTTGCGAACATGTTTCTTTTTCGCTTTGCTCCGCTTCTTTTGTGTTTCAACTGGCTTCTCTGGACAGATCCTGCTATCGTGCGAACCGTTTTCAACATATTGGCCGGGCATGTCCCGGCATGGACACAGAGCAGGAATGACCATGCAACAAGAACGGTGGTTGTCAGTTGACGAGATAGCCGCGCATCTGGGCGTGAACCCTGACACGGTTTACAAGTGGATCGAGCGGAAGAAGCTTCCCGCCCACAAGGTCGGACGCTTGTGGAAGTTCCAAGTGTCTGAGGTCAATGACTGGGTTCGGGCTGGGAAGGCGGCAGAGAACAACGATGACAAGTGACGACAGATGCAGATAACGGATTACCACGCGAAGTATTACGCTCACGAGCTAACCAAACGCTGTTCATCGGACAGCGTCGAGAAGCTCGCTGCATCCTTGATTGACGCCCAGGTTGACCTGAATCCCCATCAAGTGGAAGCGGCTCTCTTCGCGTTCAAGTCCCCCTTGTCAATGGGCGCGATCCTCGCCGACGAAGTCGGCCTTGGGAAGACGATTGAAGCTGGCATCGTGATTTCCCAGCGCTGGGCGGAAAGGAAGCGCAAGATTCTGATCATCGTGCCGTCCAGTCTGCGCAAGCAGTGGAATCAGGAGCTCCTCGACAAGTTCTTCCTTCAGTCGCACATCCTCGAAGCCAGCACCTTCAATTCAGCCCTGAAACATGGCAAGAAGAATCCCTTTGAGCACAAAGATATTGTCATTTGCTCTTACCATTTCGCCCGGAACAAGTCCGATTTCCTCATCGGCGTAAAGTGGGACCTCGTTGTCATTGACGAAGCGCATCGCTTGAGAAACGTCTACAAACCGTCAAACAAGATTGCCCGAACTCTGAAAGAGGTTCTGCAAGGAACGCCGAAAATCCTGCTCACGGCTACGCCCCTGCAAAACTCTCTCTTGGAGCTCTACGGGCTTGTCAGTTTCGTTGACGACTACGCCTTTGGCGATATGAAGAGCTTCCGGGCGCAGTATGCGCGGCTCACAAATCAGGATACCTACGCGGAATTGAAGACCCGGCTTGCGCCGATCTGCAAACGCACACTTCGCCGCCAAGTTCTGGAGTACATCAAGTACACCAACCGCATTCCGATCACTCAGGAATTCGTTCCGACGCCGGAGGAGCAAACCCTCTACGACATGGTTTCCGAGTATCTACGGCGCGAGAACCTACAAGCGCTACCGGCCAGTCAACGAACGCTGATGACTCTGGTCCTGCGAAAACTCCTAGCCTCTTCAACGTTCGCCATCGCCGGGGCACTGGACGCTTTGGCCCGCAAACTGAACGCGAGACTGCGGGACAACGAACAGGCCCAGGAGGAGGCCGAGGCAGAATTGGCCGAGGATTTTGAATCTCTCGAAGAACTCCAAGACGAATGGAATGGCGACGAGGAAGCACAGGAGCTACTCACGGAAGCCGATATTGCGGCGATTCAAGCGGAGATCAAAGACCTTGAGGCTTTTCGAGACCTTGCCGTTTCCATTGCCGAGAACGCCAAGGGTGGCGCGCTGATCAAGGCGCTCAAGATCGGATTCCAGAAAGCCACGTCCTTGGGCGCACCGCGGAAGGCCGTAATCTTCACCGAATCGCGCAGAACGCAATCGTATCTTGTCCGCATTCTTGAAGCCCACGGTTACGCCGACAAGCTGGTCCTGTTCAATGGCTCAAACAATGATCCCGGCTCCCGCGCCATCTATGCGAACTGGAAGGAACGACACGCGGACTCCGACCGTGTTTCAGGCTCACGGACGGCGGACCTTCGTTCCGCCCTTGTTGACTTCTTTCGAGACAACGCCGAAATCATGATTGCCACTGAAGCCGCCGCCGAGGGCATTAACCTTCAGTTCTGCTCTCTGGTCGTCAACTACGACCTGCCTTGGAACCCTCAGCGCATCGAGCAACGCATCGGGCGTTGCCACCGCTACGGCCAGAAGCATGACGTTGTTGTCGTCAATTTCCTCAATAAGAAGAATGCCGCCGACCAGCGCGTTTATGAACTCCTGGCCGAGAAGTTCCAGCTTTTCAGCGGCGTCTTCGGCGCGAGTGACGAAGTGCTGGGCAGTATCGAGTCCGGCGTGGACCTGGAGAAGCGCATCGTTGCCATTTACCAGAACTGCCGGACACCGGACGAAATCCAGCGCTCATTCGATCAACTCCAAGCCGACCTGAGCACCCAGATCGACGAGAACATCCAAGGCACCCGCCGCAAACTGTTGGAGAACTTCGACGAAGAAGTCCACGAGAAGCTTCGCGTGAACCTCCGGGAAAGCCGCAACTACCTGAACAAATACGAAACCCTGCTATGGGAACTCACGCAGTACGCGTTGGCTCCTTTTGCCGAGTTTTACGATGGCCGCCATGCGTTCATGCTCAAACGGATTCCGTTCGACCGGCTCACGCTTCCACTTGGCCCCTATGAAATGGGCCGCGACATTGAAAACGCCCATATCTACCGAATCGGCCATCCGTTGGCGCAGCACATTCTGAAAATGGCCGCAGACCGGACCTTGGATTCCGCCGCCCTTGTCTTCGACTACACCGGACACAAAACGAAAGTGTCCATTCTTGAATCGCTGGTCGGGAAGCGCGGCGTATTGATGTTGACGCGCCTGACCGTGGATGCCCTCGACGCCGAGGACTACTTGATCTTCGCGGCCACCACCGCAGATGGTGCGCCGCTGGACGACGAACAATGCCAGCGCCTGTTTTCCCTTCCTGCGACACTACAAGGCGCTGCCGCACACTCCGGCGCACCGCACAAGAAACTTTGCGGCCTCACCGAAGCACGGAAGGCGGCTATTCTGAATGAAATCGGGACCCGCAACGCCGTTTTCTTCGATGAAGAAATGGAGAAACTGGACCACTGGGCGGAAGACCGGCGCACCACGCTGAAGACGGATTTGAAGGAACTCGACGACGAAATCAAGGAATTGAAGAAACAAGTTCGGCAGTCCAGCAGTCTCCCGGACAAAATTGAGATGCAGAAGAAGCTGAAGGCGCTGGACAAGAAACGCGACGAGGCTTGGCGGGGTTACGACGAAGCCGCGAAGCAGATTGAATCCCGAAAAGACGTGCTCATAGATGCCGTCGAGGCGCGCCTGAAGCAGACCATTACAGAGAAAGCGCTTTTTGAAATTGAATGGGCGGTGCGATGACCCGCCATGCAACTGAGAGTGCAAGGAAAGGACTGATGCCATGAGCGAACCCGAGAAAGCGGAACTGAAATCAATGGACGTGGCCGAGGACAAGCGCCAGCAAATGGCGCAGATGTTCCCGGAGGTCATCACCGAGACCCGGACCCCAGACGGACAACTGACGCGCGCCGTGGATTTCGAGAAGCTCAAGGCCGTGCTTGGCACCTTCTCGGAGGTCTTGGAGAACCAGAAGGAACGCTACGGCATGACCTGGCCGGGCAAAAACGAATGCCTCAAGATCATCCAGCAACCCAGCATCGCAACCTTGAAACCATGTCGGGAAGAATCCGTCAACTTCGACACTACCGAAAACCTCTTCATTGAGGGCGACAACCTTGAAGTCCTGAAGCTCCTCCAGAAGGCCTACTACGGCAAGGTCAAGATGATCTACATTGACCCGCCGTACAACACCGGCAAGGAGTTCATCTACCCGGACAAGTACGCGGAGACCTTGGACACCTACCTCTCGCCTACACCGGGCAGGTGGATGCTGAGGGCGGAAGTTCTCCACGAACACCGAAGCTGAAGGCGCTTCCATTCCAAGTGGCTGAACATGATGCTGCCACGGCTGTATCTGGCAGAACCTCCTGCGCGAAGACGGGGTGATTTTCATCGTCGTATTGACGACGGCGAATGGGCAAAACCTGCGAAGTCCTAAGCTTGCGATGATGGTATTCGGCGAGAATGTTTTCGTGGCAGAACGTTATGTGGAAGACCGAGAACACCTGGACAGTACGCGGAGACGATGACACAAAGAGAAGCGATGGTGCATAAGATCAGAATATGTACTTGTCTATGCAAAACTCTGACGTGCTAAATGGTGAAGGCTAGCTTCGCGAAATACCTGGATTCTGATCACCGCAATATGATAGCAGTTACACAAACGGACGAAGTGATCCAACAAATGGGTATTTGGGCATCGGTATCATATGCACGCCATGAAAGGGCGGACGACAAAAGCCACGGGAACATGAAGAATCGTAGCACTTTGCGATTATTGGCACCAGACGGAAGTCGAATGAAGCTTTGCATCGGGAGAAGCGATCAGCTGGAACAAGTCAGAAAAGACTTGTCGAAAGGCAAAGGATGAGGGCTGAATATGTACTTGGCGTTTCATGGAGATTCAAGGCTGTTGGACGGTATTTGGCAAGCAATCGAGAAGATTATCTGGAGAAAAATTCATGCAAGACATGTCACGACAAAGAGAGCAAGGCATGGTGGGCATAATCGAAGATGTCTTCCAGGCCAAAGCTGATCATGAGGCTGTTTGGGACGGCGGGAGGTGTTTAGCTTTCCGAAACCGCCTGCAGCTCTTCTTGCCATCTGATGCGAATGCATCATCGACTGACAGCAGTGACTCGATCTCGATTTCTTCTCCGGCTCCTGCACGACAGCCCACGCGGTGCTTGACCTGAACAAAAAGGACGGCGGGCAATCGGAAGTTCATCATGGTGCAATTGCCGGAGCCGTGCGACGAAGTCGGAGGCGTTCAAGGCGGGATGCAAGACGATCGCGGACATCGGCAAAGAGCGCATCCGGCGAGTGATCAAGAAGCTGAACGACGAGGATGCGGGCAAGCTCGATCTGGAAGGCGGCAAGAAACAGGATCGCGGCTTCCGCGTGTACAAGCTCGCCCGCTCCAACTTCAAGGTCTGGGACAGCGAGCAGGCCGCGAAAGCGCCCGGAAGCCATTGCCAAACAGCTTGAACTCCACGAAGCAGCACATTGACCCGAACGCGGGCCAGGAAGACATCCTGTACGAACTGCTCTTGAAGGCCGGGTTCCCGCTGACGACCAAGGTCGAGAAAGTTCAGATGGCCGGGAAGGACGTCTTCTCCGTTGCCGACGGCGCGCTCCTGATCTGTCTGGAACGCGAAATCACGAAGGAACTGATCAAGGCGATGGCCGATGCCGATCCGTCTGCAGGTCATCTGCCTGGATGAGGGCTTCAAGGCCAACGATCAACTCAAGGCCAACGCGGTTCAGACATTCAAGGCGCGAAGCCAGGGCAAGGACAAGGAAGCCGGAATCGTGTTCCGCACGGTCTAGGAAAGGAGGTGCAGACGATGAAACTCAAATTCGATGCCAACCTCCCGTATCAGCATGAGGCGATCAAAGCCGCCGTTGCTGTCTTCGAGGGCCAGCCTGCCGCGCAGACGGACTATGCCACCGCGTTCCAGACGTTCGACACCGAGCTCTTCAAGGAGGTCGGGCTTTCGAATCCTGCCACGATCAGCCGTGAACGCATCCTGGAGAACGTGCGGCGGGTTCAGGAAGGGAACGACATTCCGAAGTCGGCCAAACTGCTTGAGGATTACCTGATAAAGGCCGAGGCGGATGATCCGAAAACAACGGTCTATTCCTTCCCGAATTTCTCCGTTGAAATGGAGACCGGAACAGGAAAGACGTATGTCTATTTGCGGTCCATTTTCGACCTGAACGCGAAGTACGGTTTCAAGAAGTTCATCATTGTGGTGCCCAGTGTGGCGATCCGGGAAGGCGTGCTGAAGAGCATTGAGATCACCAAGGACCATTTCGGCGCTATCTTCAACAACGTACCGTTCGACTATTTCGTCTATGACTCGAAGAAGTTGGGGAAGGTCCGGCAGTTTGCCACGAGCAACCAGATTCAAGTCATGGTCATCAACGTGCAGGCCTTCTTGCGCGACGAGGGCGACGCGTCCAACATCATTCACCAGGAGAGGGACGCCATGTCCGGGCGGCGGCCCATCGAGTTTATCCAGGCGGCAAACCCGATTGTGATCATTGATGAGCCGCAAAGCGTGGACAACACCCCGAAATCGCGCAAGGCGATCGAGCAGTTGAATCCGCTTGCCTGTTTCCGGTATTCGGCGACGCATATCAACCCTTACAACCTCCTGTACAAGCTGGACCCGATCAAAGCCTACGATCTCCGGCTCGTGAAGCGGATCGAGGTTTCATCCGTGCGCGCCGATGACGACTTCAACGGTGTTTTTGTCCGGCTGGACAAGGTGGATTACGACAAGGACGCCAAAACGCCTCATGCGAAAGTCACCGTGAACGTGGACACGCCCCAAGGTCCCAAGGTCAAGACGTTCAAAGTGAAACAGGGCGACGACCTTTACGAGCGCGCCAACCAACCGCCCCGGAACACGGCGCGGCCCGAGTATCAGCATGGGTTCATTATCGCGAACATCAGCGCAGAGCCGGGCTTGGAGCATATCGAATTCAACAACGGCAGGATGATTCGGCTTGGCCAAGAAGAGGGCGGCATGTCCGAAGAGGTCATGAAGGCGCAAATCCGCGAGACCATCGAAAGACACCTTCAGAAGGAAATCAAGATGAAGGACAAGGGCGTGAAGGTCCTATCCCTCATCTTCATTGACCGCGTCTCGAATTACCGAACCTACGCCGACGATGGAACGCCCCAAAAGGGCCGAATTGCGCTGTGGTTCGAGGAAGCCTTTGCGGAACTCACCGCCAAGCCGCTCTACAAGGGCGTTCTTCCTTACCCCGTTGAATCCCTGCACAACGGCTATTTCTCCACAGACAAGAAGGGCGTGGTCAAGGATACGCGGGGCGACACCAAGGACGACGAAGACACCTACAATCTGATCATGCGGGACAAGGAACGACTGCTTTCCCCGGAAGAGCCACTTCGGTTCATCTTCAGTCATTCGGCGCTGAAAGAAGGATGGGACAATCCGAACGTCTTCCAGCTTTGCAGTCTCCGGGAAATGGGAACCGAGCGCGAGCGCCGTCAAACCATCGGACGCGGGCTCCGCTTGCCGGTGAACAAGGACGGGGAGCGCGTCTATGACGATACGATTAACCGGCTGACGGTCATCGCCGGGGAGAGCTTCGAGGAATACGCCAGCGGACTACAAGCCGACATTGAGCGGGATTGCCAAATCAAGTTCGGACGCATCGAGAAGACGGCCTTCTCGCGTCTGGTCAGGCCGGTGAAGGAAGGCGAAGAGGAGAAACCCATCGGGCAAGATGTTTCCGTGCAGATATGGGAAGACCTCAAGGCCAAAGGCTACTTGGACGATCAGGGCGACATCCAAGACAAGTTCGATCCGGCCCGCGAGGGGTTCATCCTGGAAATTGCCCCTGAACACGAGGCGTTGAAGGGGCGATCCTTGACGAAATGCGGAAGTACATCTTCAAGAACCGCATTGTTGATGCACGCAAGCGCCAGCCGTTGCGCTTTAAGAAGGAAGTCGCACTGACTGACGACTTCAAGGCTTTGTGGGAGCGAATAAACAAGAAGACTTCCTATTCGGTGGAATTCGACACCGAAGAGCTTGTCAAACGAGCATCCCTCGCGATCAAGGATATGGAGGCCATCCGGCCGGTTACGATCTCCACAACCCGCGAAGAACTTGAAGTCACCCAGGCCGGTATTCAGGGCGGTCGTGTCTTGGAGGCAAAATTCGTTGAAGCGCCGAAAGCCAAGGCTCTTCCCGACATCCTGGCCTTCTTGCAGCGTGAAACCGAACTGACCCGGCACGCTTGTTCGAATCCTGAAAGCCTCAAACAGGCTTCAGGACTTCCCGGTCAACGCGCAGGCATTCATGACCGAGGTCGCCAAGCACATCAACCGAACTTTGCACGGCATGATTGTGGACGGGATCAAGTACGAGAGAATTGCCGGGCAGGAATACGAAATGCGCCTGTTCGAGGAGGAGGAAGTCGAATCCTATCTTGCCAACCTGTACGCCGTGCAGAGCAAGGACAAGACCCTGTTCGACTACATCCCTTACGATTCGGAAGTGGAGCGCGAATTTGCCCGGCAACTGGACGGGATGGAGAACGTCCGCTTGTTCGTCAAGTTGCCGCGCTGGTTTGTCGTCAAGACTCCCATCGGCGACTACAACCCGGATTGGGCCATCGTCGCCGAGCAGGACAACAAAGTTTACCTCGTGCGCGAGACCAAGAGCAGTCTCGATGACGACAAGCGGCGCTCGTCGGAAAACCAGAAGATCAAGTGCGGCAAGAAGCACTTCCAGACTCTGGGCGTTGACTTCAAGACGGTGACGAATGCGGCAGAGGCGCTCACGACAGCATGAAACTTAAACGGGAATACCTCCGCCTTCTTGAAAAGGCGATTCATGCCCTTGAGGGCGCTGTAGATTCATTCAACAGCGTGCATCAACCGTATCGGAACGAGACGACACTGATTCTGATGACAAACGCATGGGAATTGTTGTCAAAAGCCGTTCTTGTCCGTGCGCACAAATCCATTGCGGGCGACAGGCCGGGAACCACCATTTCCGCCGAAGTCGCCGTGTCGCGGCTGAGACATGAACGGATTCTGGACGAGAATCAAGAGGACTGTATTCAGCAGGTCGTTTCCCTCCGAAATGCGGCGGTGCACCATTTGTTGCCGGACGTTCCCGCTGAAGTCATGCACCATCTGCTTTTCTTCTGCTGCAAGTTCTTTCGGGAACTCACGATAAAGGTCTTCCGCTCGCACGCGAAGGAACTGAAGGACGATTTCCTTTCCTTGTCCTTTTCAAACCTCACGACCTACGCCGACAAGATCCAGAAGCTTGTCTCCCGCGTCCGCAAGAGTGAACACGACAAGACGCTTGTTTGGCTTTTGGAGCGAGGCGTTCGATTCGATGGCGCGACGTATATGAATCAGGATCAATTTGAAGCCCAATACCGCCGCAAGAAGCGGATCATGCCGCATCTTCAGATCAGTGATTTTATCAAGAACACCGACATGGTGCGGATTATTCCGGTTCAAGCCCCTCGCAACTATACGGCAGACCTTACGCTGCGGAAGGGCAGCAAACGGGACGCATCGCTTCCGGTGGTGATCAAGAAGACAGACATCGAGTCGGATTATCCGTATTTGACGAAGGAACTCGCGCTCAAACTGAACCGGAACTCGAACTTCATGGCGGCAACAATAGCTGCTCTTGGACTAAAAGGAGATCCGACCTACCATCAGCCGGTCAGGGCCTCCCAAACGAGTCACATTCAAAGATATTCTCAGGCGGCATATGACCGCATAGCAGCGCATTTGCGAGACAATCCGGAGTTCGATCCTTATCAGGAAAGACGAAGAGCGAAGTAGGACAAAGAGAAGACGCGCGCGCCCCCTCGGAGGAGAAGAGCGCGGCAGAACGCCGCGAAGTCGGAGAGCGTTCAGAGAATGAGGGGAGGCCGGACGCCCGCCGCTCTTCACGCGGGCCGTTCAGGACCGCGTGACCGACTCCGGCGGCCCAGCCGGAGGCGGAAGCTGAGCGAGCGGCCAGCGAGCGAAGCACAACCGGCGCGGCCCAGCGCCGTCCTTGCTCCGAGCCGCGTCCAGCGGCGAGGAGTAGAAGCACGGCGCAACGCGCCGTGCGTGGGGCGGCGAGGCGCGGGAGCGCCGAGCCGGGGGTATGGTCCGAGCGGCGCGTCAGCGCCGCGAGGTATCCCGCAACCTCGACACGGACGGCCTATCGCTGGTAGTACTTTCGAGCGGCGTCCAAGAAGGACGACCATTTTTTATTTCGTGGCATTTCGGCCCAAATCCCCCACGGGCCGGGGAACTCGACGCGGAGACGCGGCGAGGCATTCCCGCGACTGGTGACGCGACACGGCGACGATCTTCCCGCGACCTGCGAGACGCGGGCCGCCGCGTTCGCGGCGGCGGTTTCCGGCTCGAACGACGGGACGACGAAGAAACCGGACTGACGGATTTTCCCGCTGGCATTCAACGACTTGGGGAGGCTGGAAGGCGAGAGGATCGGCGACGCCGCTTCCGGCGTCGTGTGGTCGGCGCGTGCGGCAAGGCCGCCGCACCGAGCGTCTTGGTCGTTCAGATTCCCCGCCAGTTCCGAAAGGGTGCGCGTTGCGGATTCGCTGCGCTCACCGCTGGCGGTAGCGGCAATCTGCGCCACTTCCCGCCCTTGGCGTTCGTTCCTCACACGCGGGCGGGAGCGGCGCGACGTTTGCCGCGCTTTAGAATCCGGCTTCTCGAATAAGGTCACTTGCCCGGCATTTGAAGGCATCCGCAAATCGGGCAATCATCTCAATCGAAACGTTGTGCTCTCCCCGCTCAACGAGACCAACGTAATTCCGATGGCAGTCAATCACTTCGGCGAGCCCCTCTTGCGACAAGCCGAGTGTCTCACGTCTCTTGCGAATGGCATCGCCGATCTTGCGGCGGCGCGTTCGATTGTCTTTTGTCGTCTTCACTCTTGAAAGCACAGCAGATATGTGTATCAATATCTACACAGCGGTTATGTGTAAAAGGAGAAAGCTAACATGAAATATTTCATCTATGCCCGCAAGTCAACCGACGACGAAGAACGGCAGATGCTTTCGATTGACGCGCAACGGAACGAATTGCGCGAGTATGCGGCGAAGCAGTCTCTTGAGATCGCCCGCGAGTTTGTCGAATCCATGACCGCCAAAGAACCGGGCAGGCCGATCTTCAACGAAATGCTCCGGCTGGTGGAGCGAGGCGAGGCAGACGGCGTGCTTGCGTGGCATCCCGACCGGCTCGCGCGCAACTCGGTTGACGGCGGGCGGATCATCTACCTCGTGGACACAGGGAAACTGACGGCCTTGAAGTTCCCCACGTTTTGGTTTGAGAACACGCCACAAGGAAAGTTCGTCCTGAACATGGCCTTCGGGCAATCCAAGTACTACGTTGACGCGCTCTCTGAGAACGTCCGGCGCGGCATGCGGGAGAAGATTCGCCGGGGCGTCTATCCGCACAAGCCGCCGTTGGGCTACTTGAACGAACCACGCTTGCGGACAATCGAGGTTCACCAACGAAAAGCCCCGCTTGTGCGGCGGCTTTTCGAGACCTACGCAACGGGCCGCGTCAACTTCGACCAAATGGCCGAACTTGCCGCGAAATGGGGCTTACTCAGTCACCAAGAGAAACCCCTTGCCCGGAGCATGATTCCAAAGATTCTTGCGGACCGCTTTTACATTGGGGTTTTCGAGTGGGCGGGCGAGAAATACGAGGGAACGCACGAAAGATTTGTCCCCCAGGAGCTTTTCGACCTTGTTCAGAAGGTCCTGGCCGACCGTGGCCGGGGACGTTACCAGACCAAGAAACAGCGGCAACCGCTGGCGTTTCTTGGCCTTGTCCGTTGCCAAGAGTGCGGCGCGTCCGTGACCGCCGAACGCCAGAAGGGACACCACTACTACAGATGCACCAAGAAACTCGGTCCTTGCGACTTGAGAGGCTACATCCGGGAAACAGCCCTTGCCGACTTCATGCGAGACGAGATTCGGAGGGTTTCGATTTCCGACGAGTGGGCCGACTTGATGCTTGCCCAGCTTGAAGTGTGGCGGCGGGACGAGACCGACCGCGCCACGACCGAGGCGCAACGATACAAGGACCAACTCGCGGAACTCGACACACGAGTCAACCGCCTGCTTGACGTGTTCCTTGACGGCTCCATCACGCGGGAGGATTACGCCGGGCGTAAGGCCGAATTTCTGAACGAAAAGGCGAAGCGGCGCGAGAAGCTGACCGAGATCGAGGCCAAGGGCAACTGTTGGCTCGAACCGTTGGAAAACTTCGTGAAGGCCGCAAATCAGGCCGAAAAGACGGCTTTTTCGGGCGACCTGAACGGAATACGCGATTTTTTCCAGAAAATCGGCTCGAACCTGTACTTGTTCAAGCCGGAAGCGGATGAAATCACAGACGAAAACAAGACGCGCACCCTTTCGGAACTGGCGGGGAATCTGAACGACCAAGACGCTCGGTGCGGCGGCCTTGCCGCACGCGCCGACCACACGACGCCGGAAGCGGCGTCGCCGATCCTCTCGCCTTCCAGCCTCCCCAAGTCGTTGAATGCCAGCGGGAAAATCCGTCAGTCCGGTTTCTTCGTCGTCCCGTCGTTCGAGCCGGAAACCGCCGCCGCGAACGCGGCGGCCCGCGTCTCGCAGGTCGCGGGAAGATCGTCGCCGTGTCGCGTCACCAGTCGCGGGAATGCCTCGCCGCGTCTCCGCGTCGAGTTCCCCGGCCCGTGGGGGATTTGGGCCGAAATGCCACGAAATAAAAAATGGTCGGAGCGACTGGATTTGAACCAGCGACCTCTACCACCCCAAGGTAGCGCTCTACCAAGCTGAGCCACGCCCCGACCTGAATTCAAGGTGAACGGAGACTGTAACCGCTTGCCCCAAACGATCAAGCTTTTCTTCCAACCGGAACACGTCATGATGCAAACCCCTATGAGAACAACTCATCAATCCAGTCCCAAACGGAATCCGGGCCCCTGGGCCCTGTCCTGTCTTTTTGCTCTGTCCCTGGCCGTCCACGCAGCTCCGCTGAAGGTGATGGTCAGTATTCTGCCTCAGCAATATTTTGTCGAACGGATCGGCGGGGACCGGGTGGAGGCGCGAACCCTGGTGCAACCGGGGCAGGATCCACATATCTTTGAACCCTCCCCCAGACAAATGGTTTTTCTGTCCGAAGCTGATGTCTTTTTCCGGATTGGCATGGAATTCGAGGAGGGCTTGATGCCCCGCTTGCAGTCGGTTGTTCCCGACCTGAAGGTCGTGGACCTGCGGGATGGCATCGAGTTGATGCCGATGGCCTGCGAAGCAGAAGGGCATGAACATGGCCATGCCCACGATCATGACATGCCTGACCCACATACCTGGACAGATCCGGCCCTCGCCCTGCAGCAGGCCCGCCTGATTGCAGAGACCCTCAGCGAGCTGGATCCGGACGGACAGGCAACCTATGCATCCAATGTGCGGCAACTGGAGCAGGATCTCACCGAGCTGCAAACCCAACTCAAGGAAGCATTCGCGACGATGCCTGGCCGGGCCTTCATGGTCTATCATCCCTCATGGGGCTATCTCGCACATTCCCTGGGGTTGGAGCAGATTTCCATCGAGGTTTCCGGGAAAGCCCCGGGAGCGCGCCAGCTCGTTCGGATTATTGATCGGGCGCGAGCCGAAGGCATACGGGTGATCTTTGTTCAGCCGCAATTCGATCAGCGGGCAGCAGAACGGATCGCCGCAGCCATTGGCGGCGTGGTGATCCCGCTCGATCCCCTCGCCTATGATTACATTGCGAATATGGAGACGGTCGCAGCGGAAATTCGCAAGGCCATCGAGCCATGAGTTCATTCCTTCATCATGAAGGGGCAGGGTTCGGCATCCCCTGGCCGGACAGGCCCGCCGAACCGCAAGCCCGCGAGTGATCCTGGTTTTCCAACCAACCAAGCTTTTACCTTGAGTTCCTGAGCCAAATGCATGGACGATTCCCATCATGACCGATGAACCAACAACCGATCCACTGATTGTGGTGCATGACCTCTGTTTTGGTTACACGGCCAGTGAGGTTCTTCATAATGTATCGTTTGAAATCGGCGAAGGCGACCTGGTGGGTATTGTCGGGCCGAATGGTGGGGGCAAGACCACCCTGCTTTACCTGCTGCTTGGGTTGATTAAGCCCAAGTTTGGCACGGTTAACATTGCCGGGCGTCCCCCCAGGGAAGTCCGGGACCGGATTGGCTATGTACCCCAGCACCTCCACTTTGATCCCCGGTTTCCGGTCACCGCCCTCGATGTGGTGAATATGGGTCATCTTCGTGGCGGAAGATTCGGGCGCTTTAAACGAAAGGAAAAAGACGCCGCGAGATCCGCTTTGGACCAGGTCGGGTTAGCCGACCGGCAGAACCAGGCCTTTGCCGATCTGTCCGGAGGCGAGCGCCAGCGGGTGATGATCGCGCGGGCTCTGGTGTCTCAGCCGTCGATTCTTTTTTTGGACGAACCGACCGCCAATGTGGATGCGCAGGCCGAGCACGCGCTGTATGAACTCTTTCATGAGCTGAACCGGAGCATGACCATTCTGCTGGTGTCTCACAATCTGACCGTGGTGACCAAGTATGTCCGGCATGTACTATGTGTGAATCGAACCGCCTGTATCCACCCCATTTCCGACATGATGTCTTCCACCATTAAAGAGGCGTATGGCGGGGAACTTGCCCTCCTGCTGCATCATGTGGGCAGCCCGATCACCGACGTCTCCCGGGCCATGCAATCGGGTCATGCCGCCATCCATGAATCTTCGGAAGGAACCGGCACACCATGATGTTTCTCCAGGACCTCGCCCGCCACCCCTTCCTCCAGCACGCCATCCTGGCCGCAGTGCTGGCATCCATTCCGGGCGGTATTGTCGGCAGCTACATCGTGACCAGGCGTTCCACCTATATCGCGGGGGCGATTTCCCATTGTGTACTCGGCGGCATGGGCTTGTCCCGCTACCTGCAACAGGTGCATGGCCTGGCCTGGCTGACCCCAATGACCGGAGCCGTGCTCGCCGCGATTATCGCCGCCGGCATCATCGCCGCAGTCATGCAGCATGGGCGGGAGCGGATCGACACCGTACTCAGCGCGATCTGGGCCATGGGCATGGCCATCGGGATTGTCTTTATCATGGCCACCCCGGGGTATAGCGAAGACCTGATGAGCTACCTGTTCGGGAATATCCTGATGGTCGGGCGTGGGGACCTCCTGTTGATGGGCTTGCTCAACCTGATCGTTCTGGGGCTGGTCGGGTTGTTTTACGACCCCCTCCTCGCCACCAGCTTCAACCCGCAATTGGCCCGGCTCCGGGGGTTGAATGTCTCGCTCTATGAAATCGTGTATTTGATCATTACCGCCCTGACGATTGTCTTGCTGGTTCGGGTAGTGGGGATTGTGCTGGTCATCGCCCTCCTCACCTTGCCCGCGGCGACGGCCGGGTATTTTGTCACCCGCCTTTCCCGCATGATGATGCTCGCCACCGGATTCTGTCTGCTGTTCTCGGTGGGAGGGCTGGTCATCAGCTACGAACCGGAGTGGCCGGCCGGGGCAACCATCATTTTACTGTCCGGTCTGGTCTATCTCGGTACCGCAACCTTCCACCGGCTGTACAAGGGGTCACGCACCCGGGAAAGCTGAACCCACGGCCCCCGGAACCGGCATCCCCCCATGACCCCAAAAATTATGAAACGAAAGTATTGCAATTCTCCGGAGAATCAGACAGATTCTTGCGCTCTACGTTCCTGAGAGGGACTTGGAGAGCCGTCTGCACAGTTTTCTACAGGAAATCGGTTGTTGCCCGCAACACGGCTTGGCAGACAGGCGGGCAATACGGAAACGAGGGACAACATGACAAAGATTCCATCCAAGATTGGCAACAAGACTGTTCGCGGTAACAGGATTATCCGCAAGGGGTTGCCCAAGAAGAGCGGCGGTATCGGTTTGCATACCACCGGGATCACCCGCCGCACCTTCAAAACCAACATGCAGCGCAAGAAAATCCGTTTTGCAGATGGCACGGTGAAGCGCATCTGGGTTCGGGCCAAGGATCTCAAGGCCGGACTGTACGACAACCCCGACAAGGCCACCCTGCTCAAGGCCGTCGCCAAGCGCAACGGTTAAGGAGACTCCCCATGGCACGCGAACTCGTTAAACTCGTTTCCACCGCCGGTACCGGCCACTTCTACGTGACCACCAAGGATCCGCGCAAGAAACCCGAAAAACTCGAACTGAAAAAGTACGATCCCAAACTTCGCAAGCACGTTCCCTACAAGGAAGCGAAGATGAAGTAAAACCGGACACCGGTTTTGACGTTCAAGCGGTCCTTTCCCAAGGGCCGCTTTTTTGTTTCACCATTGACCACCCACCCAGGTTCCGGTGTAGGATCAGGCCATGGCCAAATTGGTCATTTTAGGGGCAGGCATTGCCGGCCACACGGCGGCACTGCACGCCCACCGTAAACTTCGGGGTCGTCATGAATTGGTCGTGGTTACCCCCAACCGGAAATGGAACTGGATCCCCTCCAACATCTGGGTCGGGGTTGGATTCATGGGGGTGGACGATGTCACGTTTGACCTCGCTCCGGTGTATCGGAAACTCGGGATCCCGCTTTATCAGGCCAGGGCGACGACCCTGTATCCCGAAGGCAGCGACGATCAACCCCTTCCCCATGTCGAAATCTCCTACACCGATCCCGAGCGGGCGGGACAAACCGAGAAGCTGACCTACGACTATTTGATCAACGCCACCGGCCCCAAGTTGAACTTCGCCGCCACCCCCGGACTGGGACCGGCCGGTCACTCCCACTCGGTCTGTACGTTTGATCATGCTGCGGAAACATTCTCCCGGCTGGAAGCGTGCATCCAACGAATGGAACGGGGGGAAAGACAAACCCTGGTGGTCGGCACCGGCCATGGAACCTGTACCTGCCAGGGAGCAGCCTTCGAGTATCTGTTCAATGTCGAATATCTGTTGCAGCGGCGGGGCGTCCGGGACCGGGCTGACCTGGTATGGATCTCCAACGAAATGGAACTCGGCGATTTCGGGATGGGCGGTATGCACATCAAACGGGGCGGCTACATCACACACAGCCGAATTTTTGCGGAATCCCTTTACACCGAGCGGGGAGTCCGGTGGATCACCAAGGCCGGAGTGAAAGAAGTGCAGGATGGACACTTTCACTATGAGACCCTCGATGGGCAAAGCCATGAGCAGGCCTTCGACTTTGCCATGCTGCTTCCGCCGTTCTCCGGAACCGGCCTTTCCGCCATCAACCGCCGAGGCGAGAACATCACTGCCACCGTCTTTGCTCCCAATGGTTTCATGAAGGTGGATGCGGACTATTCCGGAAAACCCTATGAGCAATGGGATCCGGGGGACTGGCCCGAAACCTACCAGAATCCCGACTACCCTAATCTATTCGCGGTCGGGATTGCATTTGCCCCGCCGCATGCGATTTCCAAACCGGCCCAAAGTGCCAAGGGTACCCCGATCTTTCCCACCCCACCCCGTACCGGAATGCCCTCGGGAGTGATGGCGCGCCAGGTCGCCCTGAACATTGCCGATCTTATGACAGGAAAAGCGGAGCAACCCACGAGGAAGTCCTCCATGGCCAGGATGGGGGCAGCCTGTATCGCCTCGGCAGGCGCGGGGATGCTTCGCGGCTCCGCAGTATCCATGACGGTGTATCCGATCATTCCCGATTTCAAAACCTATCCGGATACCGGCCGGTCCCTCCGGTATACCAGTGGAGAAATCGGCCTCGCCGGCCACTGGATCAAATACCTGCTCCACTTCGGATTTCTCTACAAGGCCAAGGCAAACCCCCTGTGGCAGGTCATCCCTGAATAATCATGAGCACCCGTGATCCATACGAGCAATCCTACTACCCTCCGGTGCCCACCCGACTGGTCCGTTGGATGCGCACCAACTGGCTCTGGCAGTTCGTGCGCTTTCTGATCCTGAATGCCAAAATGCTGCGGATGGTGCGTAAACACTGACCGGCAGGATCACGCCGCCAGCGGAGCCGCATAGGCGGGGGTGAAGGACAGGCCATTACCGGTCAGGCTCTGCAAGTAAAGCAGCGTGGTCATCAGGTCCCGATGGCCGAGATCGGCTTGCAACGCTTCCACGGGCACCCCGTGCTCAACCCGCGATTGCGCAAACACATGACGCAGGGTGTGGGAATGAACTCGACCTCTCCAGCCCGAAGCGAAGGCGGCCTGTTGAAGGGTCGAAACAAAATCCGCCTCCTCACGGGCCGGGCGCAATGCTGCATGGGTCACAGCCCCCGGTTTCCGGGATATTTTTGGGGGATGGACCCCGTCGCGGGGGAACAGCGGCATATCCAGCCACCGCAATCCCGCCCTCTGCCGGTCAAAGCCGGACAATCGAAGACTGCGGGCATCCGCCTCGTACCGCCCACGAAGCGTGGTAAGGTATGCCGTAAGATCCTCCTGTAACTCGGGCGGAACCGTCACCGATACCGGTCCGCGCACCGTCCGGTTGCCGGGAGACAGATTCCCCACCGACAATTTCAACAGATCCGAAAGTTTGGCTCCGGTGGTCAGCATCAAGGCACCCAGCAGATAATCCCCCTGATTTTCCAGGCGGCCGACCACATTCAACGCAGTGTCCAATGGCATGGTGAGATTCATGGTTTCATTCCTTTCTTGACAGAATTTCCAGTAACTATACATATGTATAGCCATGAACCAATGCGAAGTCAATCGCCAAGTGAAGGGATGCCATTCATGGATCTGACCCAACGCCAACAGGAAGTTCTCGCCTGGATCTGTGAAGTGATCCGATCCGCAGGTATCCCTCCCACCATTCGGGAAATTGCCGGGCATTTCCGGTTTCGCTCCCCCAAGGCCGCATCCGACCATGTCGCAACCCTTGTTCGGAAGGGGTACCTGTCCCGGGAGCCCGGCCAATCACGCAGCCTTCACTTGACCACCTTGGCGGAAAGTCTTTTTCCTCAGGGCATCCCTCTGGTGGGAAATGCCGCGGCGGGTTTCCCGATTCTGTCCGAAGAACACATTCGCGATCACCTGCAATTTGACCAGCTCTTTGGGGACCGCAATCTATTCGCGGTTCAAGTACAGGGTGACAGTATGGTCGACGCGGGCATCTTTGACGGCGACTATGTTCTGATTCGCCGCAATGCCCCGGTGGAACAAAACGGCATCGGCCTGGCATTTGTCGATGGCGAGGCCACGATCAAAACCATCCGGCGAACCCATCGGCAGGTGGAGCTGATTCCCGCCAACCCCCACTATCCGGTCATCACCGTGGAAGTGGACCAGGCCTCCTTTGAAATTGCCGGACCGGTTGCCGGAGTCATCCGTCGGCTCTGATAGGGCTCCCGGACCGGAGCGGAACTTTATCATTGTTAGCGTTCCGTTAGCGATTATACTGCCCCCCATGATCCGGGTCCAAGCCATAGAAATGAAAGGCACCGCGTTGTGCAACTGACCTTCTCCCAATGGTTTTTCCTGATCTCGGCGGTGCTGGGCGGCCTCGCCCTGTTTCTGTTCGGGATGAGCCAGATGAGCCAGGGTCTCAAGGCCGCAGCGGGACCGAGCATGCGCACCCTGCTCACCCGCGCCACCTCCAATCGCTTCAAGGGACTGCTGCTCGGCACCGTGCTCGGCACCATGATCCACAGCAGCGCTGCCACCGTGATGACAGTGGGATTCGTTAACGCCGGCCTGATGACCCTTGCCCAGTCCATCTCGGTCATTCTCGGGGCCAACCTCGGTACCAGCTTGTCCATGCAGATCGTATCGCTGCATCTGACCGATTATAGCTTCTTCGCTATCGCTCTCGGATTCTTTATCTGGATGGGGGGTCCGTCCGAAAAACTAAAAAGCTTTGGACAGGCGATGTTTGGTTTTGGCCTGCTTTTCCTCGGGCTCGGGACGATGGGTGATGCACTTGTTCCTCACCGCGACCAGCTTCAGCCCTTGCTCTCGTTTATCGACGGTTCAACGTGGAAGGGCATGCTCCTTGGCATTGCGGTGGCTACGGGCGTGACCGCAATCATTCAAAGTAGCGGTGCAACCATCGGCATGTGCTACAGTCTGGCCGCCACGGGGGTCTTCACGAATCTAGAACAGTGCTTTCCGGTGGTGATGGGAGCGCAAATCGGAACCTGCGCGACAGCATTGCTCGGGAGCATCGGCACCAATGTCGAAGCACGACGAGCCGCAATAGGACACCTGTTGTTTAATATCCTGAACGTGGGAGCCGCCTTGCTGATTGCACCATGGTTGATTGAGCTTACCCGAATGACCAGTACGGACCTGATACATCAAACCGCCAATCTGCATACGCTGATTAAATTGCTTGCGGCCGTTGCGTTTCTCCCCTTCATTGGCCCTTACACCAAGCTGCTGCGAATCCTACTCCCTTCCCGCAAGGCCTTGCCGGAATCCAGCTACCTCGAGGAATCCCTGATTCCCCTGCCCGAGCAGGCCATCCAGGCCTCCATCCTCGAATTGCGGCGGGTGACTCGGATCTGCATGCAAAGCCTGGTCATCAATGGCAGCATCATCTTCGAAAACAACCGGGGCCTGATCCGGAGGATCCGCCAGAACGAAATCGCCATCGATGAAATCAAGCTTTCGTTCCGCAATTATCTGCGGGAGATGACCGATCGGTACCTGTCCCGCCGCCAGGCCATCATGATCCAGCACCTCGACCGGGCCATCATCGACCTCGAACGGATCGGCGATCATATCGACTCGATCTGCGATATCTCCATCCGCCGCCGCAACCAGCCCGAAGCCCAATTCACCAAAGAAGGACTGGACTGCCTGTTCACCATCTTCCGATCTGCCGAAGCCGTGGTCAGCCTGGTCATCGAATCGCTGGACCCCAAGGTGGAAAAATTTCAGGAGCTGGCGGAAAAAATTCTCAAGGCCCGCGACCAGCATATCGAGGTCAGCATGGAAGCCCGGGCCAAATTCATGGAGAAGGTCGAGTCCCACGAATACACCTCGCTGGTCGGCATGTACTTCAATGAATATGCCACCGCGTTTGACCGGATTGTCCGGCACAGCAAAATGATTGCCCTGATGGAAAAACAGCCGGACTTCTGGATCAAGCGCAAGAAACTGACCCGGATCGCCCCCGAGCAGAAACACCCGGCGCCCCCGGAAAAAGCCCAGCCCAAGGACTATCTCGATCAACTGAAGACCGAGAATTACTTGTAAGCGCCCGGGGGATTGAACAGGCTGTTGGCGAAGGAGTCCAACCCGCATGAAACCAATCTGCCTGTCCTGTCTTTTTCTCGTCTCGACCTTGGCCGGCCCGGTCATGGCGTCCGACCCTGCGGTCAACACCTTTACCCTGGATTTCTATCGCCATGCCGGATCAACCCAACCCGACAACCTGGTGCTATCGCCCTACAGCATCCACACCGTGATGCTGATGGCCATGGCCGGCGCCGAGGGAGAAACCCTGTCCGAATTGACCACCGGCCTGCGCCTGGTCGGCGATCCCGCAACCGCCCACGAGCACGCAGAACGACTGCGGGCAGCTCTGCAGCAGTCCGCGAAGTCCGGAGAGATCGAAATGCAGATAGCCCAATCCCTCTGGCCCGACGATGCCCTGCCCCTGAATGACCCTTTCCGGGAAATTCTGCGTACCGTTTATGCCGCCGAAGCGATCCCGGTAAACTTCCGAACCGACGCAGCGCAAGCCCGCAACCGGATCAATGCTTGGGTGGCCACGAGGACCCGCGACAAGATTCCCCATTTGCTTCCCGAGGGTTCCCTCAATGCGATGACCCGGCTGGTGCTGGTCAATGCCATCTACTTCAAGGGCCGGTGGGCACACGCCTTTCCAGCCGAAGCCACCCGCTCCCAGCCCTTTCATATCGATGAAACCACTGCGCTCGAAGTGCCGATGATGCATCAACAGCAGAGCTTCCACTATGCCGACCTCGACAGCTTCTCCGCGCTGGCCCTGCCCTATCGCCAAGACACGATGGAGATGCTGGTGTTGCTCCCGTCCCCCGGCTCTTCCCTGCACGAACTCGAAGCGACCCTCTCACCCGCCCGACTCGCCGAGGTGGATCAAACCCTGCGCCGGGAGACCGTACGGGTCGCCCTGCCGCGATTCACCGCCCGCACCCAATTGGAATGTCGAACGCTTCTCACGGAAATGGGCATGCCCACCTCCTTCCAATCCGGCCGGGCCGACTTCTCCGGCATCAGTGGGCAACCAGGCGACCTCTTCATCAGCGAGGTGGTCCATGAAGCCATGATCGAAGTCACCGAGGAAGGCACCGAAGCCGCCGCCGCCACCGGGGCGATCATGAAGGCCACCGCGTTCCGTCCGGAGCAACCCGTGTCCTTTATCGCCGACCACCCCTTCCTTTACCTGATTCGCGACAGGGCCACCGGCGTGATCCTGTTCATCGGCCGAATCACCAACCCCACCCTCTGAGCCCCCGCCATGACCACCTATTGTGAAGCCGCCCAGGAAAATCCCCACCATAAGACCTACCACGACCGGCACTATGGGTTTCCAATTCGATCGGATGCCGACCTGTTCGAACGGCTGATCCTGGAAATCAACCAGGCCGGGCTGTCGTGGCTGACCATCCTCAAGAAACAGGAAAACTTCCGCACCGCCTACCGCGGATTCGAGATCGACCGGGTTGCCGCATTCACCGAAAAAGACAGGACAAGGCTGCTGGGCGATCCGGGTATCATTCGCAACCGGCTCAAAGTCGATGCCGCGATTCATAACGCCAGGGTCCTGCAGGGCCTGATTCGTGACCATGGCTCCTTCGCGGATTGGCTGGATCTCCATCACCCCCTCCCGAAAGAGGCATGGGTGAAACTGTTCAAAAAGCATTTCAAATTTACCGGCGGAGAAATTGTCGGAGAATTCCTGATGAGTATCGGCTACCTCCCAGGCGCTCATCATGAACACTGCCCGGTCTACCAGAAAATCGCCAAACTGAACCCGCCCTGGATGGCCACCATCCGTCGTTGATCAGAGCCTGAGCGACCCGTGCATACTGTTCACGTCCGATCAGGTCACAATCAGTACCCAAACCGCCACCAACAATAGCGCAGTAACGACCGAACACCACAAGGGAGGTGTTGAACCGGCATGTCGACTTGACGGGTGGTCTTTACTTTCACCAGAGAGCCGCCGGTACAGCCACCAGATCGGGTATCCGGTGAACGGAAGTCCGATCACCAGTGATATGGCAAGCAGAAATACAAAGACGACAACCTCAGTCATTTCCTGACTCCCCTGTCAGTCCAGGACTCATAAGCTGAGCAGATCCTGGACATCCTCCCAACTCAGCTTATCCAGGACTTGTTCGTCATCACGCTCGAGGGAGGCATCGATGACCAGTTGCTTTCGCTTTTGCATGGCGAGGACTTTTTCTTCAACCGTACCCTTGGTGATGAGTTTGATGCTGTAGACGGTTTTCTTCTGCCCGATACGGTAGGCCCGGTCGGTGGCCTGATTTTCCACGGCAGGATTCCACCACGGGTCCATATGAATGACCATATCCGCCCCGGTCAGGTTCAACCCGGTGCCTCCAGCCTTGAGGCTGATCAGAAAGACCGGGATTTTCCGGTCGGTGTTGAAGGTGTGCACCTCTTTGAGCCGCTCCTTGGTGGAGCCGTCCAGGTAGCAATAGCGAACCTCCCGCTTCTCAAGTGCGTCACGCAGCAGGGTAAGCATGGACACGAACTGACTGAACACCAGTACCCGGTGACCGGCATCCATCGCCTCGTCGAGCAGTTCGAGGAACAGGTCCATCTTGCCCGAAGGCTCCTTGAAGTTCTGATCCTTGAGTTGAAGTAGATCGAGGTGGCAGCAGGCCTGGCGGAGCCGGAGGAGGGTCTTGAGAATTTCCATCCGGGACCGGTTGAATCCCTGCTGTCCAACCATGTCCTGTATTTTCCGGCGGGATGCCTCGATGAGGGCGCGATAGACCTTTTCCTGATCGGGGGTGAGTTGGCAGTGGGCGACGCGCTCGATTTTGGGGGGCAGATCCTTGGCGACATCCCGTTTCAACCGCCGCAGCAGGAAGGGATGCAGTTTCTTGCGCAGGACCGCCTGGGCATCACGGGCGGGCTGCTCTCCCGCCGCGATGGGCAATTCGATGGTTTTTCGGAACCGGTCGTGGGGGCCAAGATATCCCGGCATCAGAAAATCCATGATCGACCATAAGTCGGACACGCTGTTTTCGATCGGCGTACCGGAGAGAACAAGACGGTGACGGGCATGGAGACGTTTGACCGCGAGGGCATTCTGGGTCGATCGGTTCTTGATGTGCTGGGCCTCATCGAGGGCGGCCACCGCAAATTCCATTGCTTCATATCGCTCAATATCCCGGCGCACCAGAGCATACGAGGTGACCACAAGATCGGCCTCCGGGAGGGCATCCCATCGGTCATGGCGATCCGCCCCGGAAACCACTTCAACCTTGAGCCCGGGGGTGAACCGGGCCGCTTCCTCCGCCCAGTTTTCAACCAGGCTGGTGGGACACACGATGAGGGCGGGCAGACCACGGGCTTCCTCATGAACCCGGGGCCGCTGCAGCCACGCCAGGGTCTGGAGAGTTTTCCCCAGCCCCATTTCGTCCGCGAGAATCCCCCCATAGCCCGCGCGCTCGAGGAAGGTCAACCAGTACACCCCATCCTTCTGGTATGGGCGCAGAATTGCCTCAAGCCGAGAATCGATGGGCACCGGCTCCAGGCGGGTCTCCCGGTTCATCTGGCGAGAAAACGCCATCCACTCCGGAGGGCTCTCGACATCCACCCCGTCGAGAGCGTCCATCACCTGGGTCAGATAAGGAAGGTGGACCTGACCCACTTCATACCGGTGATCCTTACCGGGCAATTTCTGGCCGCACTCATCGAGCAACTGGGCCAGAATCTGCATGGCTTCGGCATCGAAGAACCAGACATCATCGCCAAACTCGAGAAAGGATTCGCCCCGCCCGGCAGCACGCAGGACTTCGGTCAGACCGACCTGCTGCCCGTCCTCCCGCTCACAGGTGAGGCCCAGGGTGGCCCGGTCCCCGTGCCCGGCCCCGTCCAGATTGACCACCGGAGTGATGTAATGAGCCCCCTCGCACAGGGCAAGAACCGGGCCTTCTATGGAAACCTTCCACCCCCGGCGCCGCAGGGCAGGCCAGTCACGCCCAATAAAGTTGCGAACCTTGCCCAGCCCGACCAGAGGCTCGAGAACATCACCTTGCTTGCCAAAGAAGCCTGCGCCCGCGAGCAGTTTCAGGGCTTCCTGCTCCGCCGGAGGATTCCTGACCTGATAGCGGAGAAGATCCTCAGGATCCGGGGATGCATAATCCCAGTCGCCATCCCCTGCTCCAGCCAGGGTTCGCGAGGAGCCATACTGCGCATACAGGGTGGCGGCAAGCGATGCCGGGCTGCCCTGAATTTCCAGGTGAAACACCGGCTCGCCGGGTTCGATGGTGAACAAATCCTCTGAGAGGTCGGACGCCACCGGAAGCAGCGACTGCAAGTGGGGCCATTCGGTCCGAAGAAAGCGGGGCACCGCTTCGCGCGGAACATTGATGGGCTCGCGATATAGATCCCGCAGCGGCCCTGGCAGGATCTTGCTCAAGGGCCAGAAATGTCCTGCCGCGGCGGCCCATCCCTCTTTTCGTCCGAGGATATAGACCGGAACCTGCCCCGGCCGCAGGTGTGGTAATTCGGTCTGAAGCATCACCAACAGCTCCCCATTCTCCCGGTCGAGATCGATCAGCAGCCGGGAGGACATCGGCGCGGCATTGATGATCCAGGGGGTCCGAATCCGGTCTTCCCTGAGCTCCCGACCCGGCATTAGCTTGAGCAGGTTGATGAAGTCATCCGCCGAGAGGGTCACCTCGTCACCGAGTGCACCCTCCACCGCATCTTCCAGAACAAAGAGCACCGCCTCATCCTTTTCGGTCATCGTCACCCGGCGGCCGCTCTGGAGAACCTGGGGAATCGTCATGTCACCGGCCGGGGTGGCTAACCAGACCCGGAAGCGAACCGAATCAAGAATCGGCTCGGTACTCCATTTGGGCAGCAAAGAAAAGTGCAGCGAAGAAACCCCGGGGCCAGTCCGCCCCACCACCTCCCGATCCAGGAAAGCGTTTTTTTGCAAGGATGCCATCCGCATCGCCTTGCGCTTCTCCTCCTCCTTGCGGGCCTGATCTTCCGGTCGATGCATGCGTTTGGAAAGCACCAGTCCCACTGCGATGACATGGGCGCAGACAATTCCCCGCTCCCGGCTGTCTCTACAGGGACACAGGTTTTCGCAGGAACCATCGTCAAAGACCCGGGCCCGCGCCTCAAGAGACCGGCTACCCACCAGTAATTCCCCCTGCAGGAACGTGCCATCGAACGAGGCCGAGAGAACCGACCCCCGCTCATACAGACCTTGGCCCTCCCTGAATACTGTGGCCCCCGCCCACCCCATCAAGGTTTCCTCAGTAAATTGTATCTTTCCGGACATCTTTTCTGTCGGGAAACCGCGCCGGGGAATCAATCTGGCGCCTTTTTTCCCTTTTCCCGCTTTACAAAGCCACAGACAGTCACTATATGTTCGCGGACACAAAAAAAAGGAAAGGAAAAAGCAACACGTACGTGTATGGCTGAAAGTCTATGGAAGTTGCGTCCAAAGAAACGATTAAATCCGATTACGCTCGTCACGAAGGTGACACCGGTTCTGTTGAAGTTCAGGTGGCCCTGCTGACCCAGCGAATCAAGGATCTCACCGAACACCTGAAGTCCCATAAAAAGGACCACAGTTCACGCCGCGGCCTGATCATCATGGTCAGCCAGCGCCGGAAACTGCTCGACTACCTTCTCAAGAAGGACGAGCAGCGCTATCTCGCACTGATTCAGCGTCTCGGACTCCGCAGGTAAACCATTTCCGGTTTCAAACCCCTGCCCGTATCAGCCTTCTTCGCCTTCCCGGGAAAATCCATCGGGGCGATTGCGGAGGAGGTATGGGTGTACTCTGCCCACCTTCAGCCATCACCAACCGTTCATAAGGAGAAATCATGAACAAACCCATCAAAATTGAAATTCCCGTCGGCGACAAAATGCTGACACTGGAAACCGGAGCCATGGCCCGTCAGGCCAATGGCGCAGTGACCGCCCGTATTGGCGATACCATTGTCTTTTCAGCGGTAACCGCGACCAAGACCCCCCGCGAGGGCATCGACTTCTTCCCCATGCAAGTCGAATACCGTGAAAAATTCTATTCGGCCGGCAAATTTCCCGGCGGCTACTTCAAACGCGAGGCCAAGCCGAGCGAGCGGGAAATTCTGATTGCCCGGGTCACCGACCGCCCGATCCGTCCCCTGTTCCCAGCCGGCTACCGGAATGATGTGCAGATCAACAATGCGCTGCTGAGTTCGGACGGCGAAAATGAGTCGGATGTTCTGAGTGTGATCGCATCCAGTGCAGCCCTCACCATTTCCGACATCCCCTTCATGGGCCCCATTGCCGCGGTCCGCATTGGCCGGATCCAAGGCGAACTGATTCTGAATCCGACCCAGAGCCAGCTCAAGGACAGCGATTTGAACCTGACCCTGGCCGGGAACCGCGACTATCCGATCATGATCGAGGGCAACGCCCAGGAAATCAGTGACGAGGATATGGTCGCCGCGATGAAGTTCGGCCACGCCGTCCTTCCCGCCATCATCGACGCCCAACTTGAACTCCGCCGCCAGCTCGGGTTGCCCGACAAGGTGGTGGAAGAAGTACTGCCCGACGACATCAAGCTGGCCAAGGCTTCGGAAATCGCTGGCGAAGCGATGATGAATGCCCTCGCCATTTCCGGGAAACTGGAACGGCAGGACAAAATTGCGGAAATTCGCGCGGACCTCAACGCCAAGATGATGGAAGCTTTTCCGGAAATGCCGGAAGACGAGTTTTTCCACCTCTTTGATGCGTTTGAGATCGCCATGACCCGCCGTCTGGTGCTGGAAAAGAAAACCCGTATCGGCGGACGCGGCTTCGAGGAAATCCGTCCCCTCTCCGGTTCCGTCGGCCTGCTGCCCCGGACCCATGGTTCCTCCCTGTTCACCCGGGGCGAAACCCAGTCGCTGGCCACTGTCACCCTCGGCACGATGTCCGACTCCCAGAGCCTCGACTCGATCGCGGGCGGTCCCACCGAAAAAACCTTCATGCTCCATTATAACTTCCCGCCATACAGTGTGGGTGAAGTGGGCCGACTCGGAATGACCAGCCGGCGTGAAATCGGCCATGGCAACCTGGCCGAGCGCTCCCTCACCCCGGTGATTCCAAAGGATTATCCCTACAGCATCCGGGTCGTTTCGGAGATCATGGAGTCCAATGGATCCTCCTCGATGGCCAGCGTCTGTGCCGGCACACTCGCCCTGATGGATGCAGGCGTGAAGATCGAACGGCCGGTAGCCGGGATCTCCGTCGGCCTCTTTTCCGAAGGCGACCAGGATCAGATCGTACTCGACATTCTCGGAGCCGAAGATCATTGCGGCGATATGGACTTCAAGGTCACCGGCACTTCCAAGGGGATCACCGGATTCCAGGTCGATCTGAAAATCCGCGGTCTGAAGTGGAACCTGGTTGAGCAGGCGTTCAAACTGGCTCACAAGGGCCGGTTGCAGATTCTGGATTTCATGGCCGGCGTCATTGCCGAAAGCCGTCCGGAAATGTCTCCATTTGCCCCGCGCATCCACGAAATGCAGATTCATCCCGAGAAGATCGGCGCCCTGATCGGCCCCGGTGGAAAGAATATCCGGCGGATCACCGAAACCACCGGTGCCCAGATCGACATCGAGGACGATGGCACCATTCGGATCTACAGTACCAGCAAGGAAGCGCTGGACAGTGCGATCAGTGAAGTGGGCGCCTGCACGGCGGAAGCCGAAGAAGGCAAGCTGTATCAGGGCCGGGTCACCGGCATCAAGGACTTCGGGGCATTCGTGGAAATCCTGCCCGGCAAGGAAGGTCTGGTCCATATCAGCGAAATGGCGGACCGGCGTATCGGTTCCGTGGACGAAATCTGCAAGATGGGCGACCTGATGTGGGTCAAGTGCATCGGCATCGAATCCAACGGAAAAATCCGCCTCAGCCGCAAAGCGGCCATGGCGGAAATGGACGAAAACCAAGGCTGATCTCCGGGAATCCGGGTTCAGTGCCTCTCCATCCCTCGGGTTGGAGAGGCGGTAAGTTCTACGGCGGGGATGGACAAAACCATCCCCGTCGCGTTATATCTAGGGGTCGGGGAACACTATGATGATGGAACTTCTACAGATCTCGTGCCGCCTGCGGGCCTTTCTCCCTCTTTTACTGCTGGCCGGGTTGCTCCAGGCTCCGCTGTCCAGGGCTGAAGATTACGACCCGGTGGCGGTGGAAGACCTGCTCAGTCAACCGCAACGATTCTGGGCGCGCGGCGTCGTGTTCAATGATTTCCTCGAAAAGACTCCGGAGTCACGCACCCGAAAAGTAGGAGACGAGAAGCTCTACCGATTCGAATTGAGAGCGCTGGGCGAGTGCTATGCGACCCCGGAGGCCAAGGACATCCTCGACCAGTTTGAACCGGGTCAGAATGCGGTCTTTGCCGGTTCGGTCGTTCAGGCCAAGCGAAAATTCTACTATCGGGTGGCCCAAGTCAAAGCGGTCACCGAAACCCCCACCAACCTTCTGCAAACCCTGAGTGCGGTTGTACGCGACTCGCAGGATGTGCAGGCCCGGCTTCTGGCCCAATTCCAGGAAATCGCCGACCTCGTCTATGCCCAGCTCTATGCTTATGCCATGGCCGAGAACATCCGGTTCGAGGACTTGCTGGACAACCCTGAGGAGAAACAGAGCGTCTTGCGAAGCAGTATCCGGTCTGCAATTCAGGATTTGCAGGCCAAACAGGGCGTTCCGCCCAATGAATTTGCGGTCAATTTGGTTGCCGCGATGATTGCGCTGAAGGAAAACAGGATTGCCATCCCCGAGCCGGACTATGCGCCAGAGCCCATTCCGGAGATGGAGGATGATTTTATCACCCGGCTGCCCTTGACCCCGATCGAGCCCAGCATCGAAGAGGATTCCACCGTGACGATGCCCTACAACATCCCGGCCGGTGCGAGCGAGGAGGTCGCACCTGAACCGACGGTGCAGATGGAAGACGCAACGTCTGAGGTGAGGATGGAGAACGAGCCCCCCTCCCCGACCGCAGAGGAAGTCGATGATTCGATGGCGGCGGCCCTCGGAGCGCTCGAAGCCACCCTGGAGACAAGCGAAAACACCGTGGATGGGGAAGAGCCCATGACCGAAACCATGGAGAAGACCGCGATTGACGAGGATGTACAAACCGAGTCGCCGATCCTCGATGACGTGATCGAAGCGCAGGTGGTTGAGGAACCGGGCATCGAAGAAATTGCCATTGTCGACGAAGCCTTCAAGCAGGCCGTGCTTGCGGATTGGGCGGCAAGCATCGCCGAATCAGTCCCGGAGCCCTTTGTGGATGAACTGGAAACGCAAGCACCGGACGCCCCCCCGATCATGGAGGCCGAAGACGCGGTGATGGACAATGAAGTTACCGAGCCAGTCGTTGGGATCCAAGGCGAGACCGGTGGAGAAGCAGAGGCGCTGAAACCAGATGTGGAGAGCCAGCCCGATGAATCGGCACGCCTCGACGCCGGCCCCGTAAGCGAAGCGGAGCCAGCCCCGTCAACGCCAGTTGAAACCGAGGCAGAACAGGATTCCGTTGAAGAGCCCGTCGTGCATCCACCCGTGTTTGTCCCCCAGTTCAAACTCCCCGCCATCGTGATCACCCCGGAAGATGACGGGGACAACGAGCCGGATGCACCATAATTGCAGATGTCGCCGGGGCGGACCTTTCTTTAGCCAGCATAGCTCAGTTGGTAGAGCTCCTGATTTGTAATCAGGTGGTCGTCGGTTCGAGTCCGACTGCTGGCTCCAGCTCAGGACCAGGTTGCGCCCGATTCCATCAGGGCTTCGATAAGCCGCTGCATGGTATAGGGCTTTTGAATCACCGAAACGCGGGGCAGGTCCTGGAGCCGGGTGCGTATTTCCTGCGAACTGTATCCACTGGCAATCACGGCCGGGAGATCGGGTTTGACCTCGCGCAGGAGTTTCAGGGTGTCGACCCCATTCAACTTCGGCATGGTCAGGTCCAACAGGGCCAGCCGTATGTCCGGAGCCCGCTCACGAAAGATGGAGACAGCCTGCTCCCCTTCCTCGGCCGCGATGACTTCATAGCCAATTCGGGTCAACATCAGGCTGCACACGGTGCGCACAGAAGCCTCATCATCCACCAGCAAAATGACACCCCGCCCCCCCCTGCACGGCATCTTCCCGCGCAGTTTCACTGGCCTTTTGTTCCTCGACGCTGATCTCGGTAGCGGGGAAATACAACTGCACGAGAGTGCCCTCGCCCGGGGCTGAACGGATAAAAACCGCGCCATGATGGGCCTGTAAAATACCCAACACCGCAGACATGCCCAAGCCACGGCCAATAAATTTGGTCGTGAAAAAGGGATCGAAAATCTTTTCCTGGGTTTCCTCGTTCATCCCGCATCCGTTATCTTCAACCTCGAGGACTACGTAGCGTCCGGGCTTCGGGATGGATGCCGTTCGCGACTGCTTTAAGGTAGCCTCACTGGCCTCAATCAGCCGGGTTCGGATGGTGACCCGGCCGGATGGAACCGACACCGCCTCGCCGGCATTTTGAACGATATTGACGAGAACCTGTTGAACCTGCGAAGCGTCCCCCATGATATAGGGATTCTCTTCGGTCAGTTCAAAGTGAACCGGCACCTCCTTGGGAACCACCACCCGCAACAGATCCCGCATCTGATCAAGAACAGGATTCATCTGGAAGGCTTCGGGCGAGAACGTACCCCGGCCTGAGTAGGCCAGCATTTGATCGGTCAACTCCGCCGCTCGCTTGGCGGCGGCAAAGGCATCCTCAAGCAGGGAACGCACTGAAGAACCTCTCGGAACCTCCATCAGGGACAAATCCAGATTGCCCATCATTCCCATCAATAAATTATTGAAATCATGGGCAATCCCCCCGGCCATGACACCGAGACTTTCCAGCTTCTGGGCATGGCGCATATTGCGCTCCACTTCGACTAATTTTTCCGTGGCCTGTTTACGGTCGGTAATGTCGAGGGTCATGCTCATCACGCCATGGGTGCCATCCGGGAGAAGAAACTGTGTTTCCTGTAGTTCCACATCAATCCACCCGCCATCCGCGCGCTTCATTCTGATCTCACGGGTCGCCACATCCCCGGCCATGACCCGCTGGACAGTCTTCGCCTCCCCGGAGGCCGCAGTGGGATGCAGCATCGGCTGAAACCTCTGACCAATCAGTTGATTACGGGACTGGTTCAACATGCGGCTCAACGCGGGGTTGACATCGAGAATCACATCGCCGGCGTTGCGCACGATAATGCCCACCGGGGACCGTTCAACAAGCGCGCGGAAGCGTGCTTCACTCTGCTTGAGGGCCTCGTCCTTGCGTACCTCGCGGGTTCGATCCGCGATCACGCAGGCAACCCGCCCCGGCTGAACCCGGTATAAACTGACATCCAAAATGCGCGCCGCATCGGACTCTCCCACGCGAAAATGGCCCCCGCCCCCCGCCGCAGACACCCGCAGAATTTCCTCTTTCCAGATATCCTCAGCTCCGGGAAAGATCCCGCCGGGCTGATCCTCCCGCAGGGTGGCTCGGGAGCGTCCACACCATTCATCATAGGATGGATTCGATTCCACAAGTTGGATGGCATTCGACGCATCGTCGGTGACCTCGAACACGGCATACCCCTCGTTCATGGAGGCGAGCAGTTGATGCGAGTGTTTTTCCGCCAGGACCATCTGGGCCTGATTGAGGCGGATTTGCTGGTCGGCGGCAAAAACCAGCAGTACCACCATCACCATGGCGAGAATGGCGTAAAATCGGTATCGGGATACCTGCTCGATGAGCTTGCCCTGATTAAATTCCACCACCAGCCAGAGCTGCCCCGGAGGAGCGCCCCCTCCCACCGACAGGGGAAACAAGGCGAGATGCCGCTCGCCCCAAGCATCGTGAATCGGGTCGAAAAGGATGCCGGACCCCGGAGTTTCCTGGTGATGCATCACATAGTGACGAACACGATCCGGCAAGCCCTTGAGGGGGGAGCCAGGCCTTCCCGAGTCAGCCTGCACCTTCAACGTATCGCCCTCAAGACGAACGATCAAGAGTTGTTGAAAACCTTCATTGACGGTGCGCAGCCAGGTGATCTCGTCAGCGCTCAAACTCTTTCGAATGGGTTCACCGGATGGCCCGAAGGACATCCATTCGGCATCATAAGCCCGGGAGAGGCTGCGGGCAGCGGCTTCCGCCTGCCGGAACCAACGATCCGTGTACTGCCGGGCAGCCGCTTCGCCGCTTTTGCGCATCGCCACCCAACCGGTGAGGATGACCAGGAAAAGAATCACCACAAAGATTTGCCGACTATACCGTACCGAAATTCGGTGCCGCAGGGAGCCATAGGCCACTGCTGAGTCGTGAAGAATCCAGTCAAACCGCCAAAGGGTCGCGGCGAGGACCAACATGGAGAGTGTGCACAAGAAGCCCAGCCCCACCGGCAAAAGGTTCCGGTAGGCAGCACCGGCACCGGGGAGCCAACCCTGTTCGGTCATGGGCACAAACAAAGCCAGACTGATCCCATGCACGATCAGGGCGAAGGCCGCAGTCTTCAGGAGCGATTGCTTCCGTAAATACAGGTGTACGCCACCCGCGATGCTGGCCGGGAGTCCGGCCACCAGCACTACGGCGAAAACCAGCGGCAGCCAAATGGCGAGGATCAGGGTCCCGATCAACAGGCTGAAGGCGATCATCCGGGAGCGCGCGATACCCAGCCGCTCGGACCAGATGCGACCGGCCCAGGTCAGAAGCGAAAGACAGGCGAAGACAAAAAACAGATCGGAAAGCCATATGGGAACGCCATGCCACTGCGTTTCCAGCAGCCCGATCCAGTGACCAATTCCCTGGAGCAACCCGAAGCCACCCAGCCAGCCAATCGCATCCGCTTTGCGCTGGTGGATGGACAGACTGCGGCAACTGGTCCACAAAAGCAGGCAGACCAGTCCAAAGCAGAAATAGAAAAAATCAAACTGGTTGCCGAACCACACCTATTGCTCCCTCTATGCAGACCTCTTCCATACTACGCGGTGCGAAAGGCAGGCACAATCCCCGGTTGCGGAAACCTTTTGCCGTCAGGTTTTCTTTCCGATATTGCTGAAGAACTCCTCGTTGGTCTCGCTGTGAACAATCGAGAATTCCTCTACATGGATGCTCTGGCTGGCGACAAAGGTCAGCCGGGCATGACACTTTTCCTCCATATCGACAAGAATCGCCTCATCATCATTGCGCAATCGGTCCAACACCAGGGGATTCACCGAGACCTTGACCGGGATCGGGGACTCGGCCGTGGCGCCGCGCTTCCGCATCAACTCGCCGATTCGCCGTTGAATTTCCACACTCATACTCCAGGCGGACAGCACCTTGGCGCGTCCATCACAGTAGGGGCAATTCATATAAGTCGTTGCCCGGACGCTTTCTTCCTGACGCTGCCGGGTCATTTCCAGAAGACCGAGCGGAGAAAGCGGCAGCACGTTGGTGCGGGCCTTATCCGTCTGCAAGTGTTCCTTGAAGGTCTTGTAGACAAGATTCTGGTTCTTGCGCTGCTTCATGTCGATAAAGTCGACCACCACCAATCCGCCGATGTTGCGAAGCCGTAACTGGCGGGCAATCTCTTTGGCCGACTCCAGGTTGACTTGGAGAATCGACTCCTCCTGGTTGCTGCCCCCCTTGTGTCTTCCGGTATTGATGTCGATGGCCACGAGCGCCTCGGTTTCATCCAGAACCAGATAGCCCCCGCCCGGCAGCCAGACCTTGCGGCTGAAAGCATTTTCCAACTGCCGTTCGATATCAAAATGTTCAAAGATGGAGGCGTCCCCATCATAGCATTGGACCCGGGCCCGGATCCGGCGATGGAACTTGGTAATGATCTGCTTGATCCGGTCCATTTCCTCGCGGGAATCCACAACGATCCGGTCCACATCCTCGGTCATCGCGTCGCGGACAATCCGCTCCACCAGGTCCGGTTCCTGATACAACCGGGCCGGCGCGGGTTTGTCACGGATCCCTGCTTCAATCTCGTTCCAGATCGCGGTAAGGGCCCGGATATCCCGGACAAAACTTACCTTGCGGGCACCCGCACCGGCGGTGCGGACGATAATCCCATTCCCCGCCGGGAACGGCAATCGAGCGAGCACTTTCTTCAATCGGTCCCGTTCCTTGTGATCTTCGATCTTCCGGGAAACGCCCTTGAGACTGGTTCCCGGCATCATCACCAGGTATCGTCCGGGAACACTGAGGCTGGCGGTTACCCTCGGTCCCTTGGTGCCGATTGCCCCCTTGGTGACCTGCACGATGATCTCGGATCCTATGGGGAAGCGTTTGGCAATCTCCTCGGATGAAATCTTGCGCTTGCGTGAACTGCGCCGCTGGTCGACACCCTCTTCGGCCTCCAATCGGGCGGCATCCTCGGGAATCATGTCCCAATAATGAACAAAGGCATTTTTCTTCAGGCCCAGATCAATGAAGGCCGCCTGGAGGCCATCCTCAAGATTCTGGATCCGCCCCTTGAAGATACTGCCGACAATGCGGTCTTCATTGGCCCGTTCGACAAAATAATCGTCGAGGTGGCCTTCTTCCATGATCACCACCCGGGTTTGTAGTGATTCCTTGTTGATGATGATTTCCCGTTTAATTTTTCGCGACGTGAGCTTTTTAACGAAACTCCACATAGTTACCTCCTTACCGCGTGATGCGGTGTACATAAACACTCTGAATGATCCCGAACCCGATGAGGGTCGTGACCATAAACGATCCGCCATAGCTGATCAGTGGCAGGGGCAGCCCGGTAATCGGCATCATGCCGATGGTCATGGCAACATTGACGAAGACATGACTGAATACCAGACTGACCATACCCACTGCCAGCAGACGGCCAAACAGATCCCGCGCTCTCCATGCGGCACGAACCCCGCTGGCAAAAAGCACAAGATAAAGACACAAAACTGCCAGACAACCCAGGAAGCCTGACTCTTCCGCAATCACCGAAAAGATAAAATCGGTCGGGGCAACTGTGCGGGGCAGGAACCCGAGGATATTCTGCGTCCCCATCAGAAATCCCTTGCCCCTCAGCCCTCCGGAGCCAACAGCAATTTCCGACTGAATTTTATTCCATCCTGCCCCCAGAGGATCCCGTCCCGGGTCGAGAAACACCAGCAACCGCTCCCGCTGATAATCATCAATGATCCACCAACCCAGCGGCAGCAGGGCCAGGCCAATCGCGGCGAGAACCAACAGGGACCGCAGAGGGACTCCGGCGACAAACAGCAGCATGAACGCCATGGGCAGCAGGGTCATTGCGGTTCCGAGGTCCGGTTGCTGCATGATCAGCAGAAAGGGCAGACCACACAATCCGAGCACCACGGCCATGGTTTGGGGATCTTCCAGACGCCGGGATGGATGGGCGAGGTAAGCGGCCATGGCAATCAGTGCCCCCAGCTTGGCAAATTCCGATGGCTGAACCCGGATGCCGAAGACATTCAGCCAGCGATAGGCCCCGTAGACCTTGACCCCGGCAATCAGGACCAGCAACAGCAGGACCACACCGCCGACATACAGCAGCCACGCATGCCCCATCAACGCCCGGTAATCATAGCGGGCCACCCCGAACATCATTGCAAGGCCGGCAAGCGCCCACCCCATCTGCTTGCGGGTCATTGCCGTGAGCATGCCTTCCTCGGCACGATAGGATGCGCTGTAGATAAACAGCAGCCCCACCCCGATCAAGCCGAGCGTGGCCAGAACAAAAAACGGGTCAAGCCGTTTGAACGGACTGAACAGGGAGCGCCAGTTCATCCCGCCCCCTCACCCGGTGCAAATAGAGCAGCAACCAAGGCTTGAAGCCGGGGGCCCACGGTCGTTCCTCCCGACAGGCCTTCATCCACCAGCATGGCTATGGCATACCGGGGCGCTTCAAATGGGACATAAGCGATCATCCACGCATGCTTTCGTCGGGCTTCCCGTGGACCAAACTCCGCCGTGCCGGTCTTACCGGCCATGGAAACACCGGGAACCTGGGCATTGCGGCCGGTTCCGGTGGGCGACATCACCACCAATCTCATCCCCTCGCGAATCGCCCTCAGCACCGGTGGATCGATGGTCACCCGGTTCAGGACCTCCGGGGGAATGGCCTGAAAATGCTGGTTTTCCGCGTCATAGGTGCCCAGGGCAATCCGGGGCCGGTACAGGGTCCCACCGTTGGCAATCACTGCGGTGATGCAGGCCATTTGCAATGGCGTCACCACCAACGCGCCCTGTCCAATCGACACATTGCAGGTATCACCATCACGCCAGCCATCGTTCAAGGTACGCAACTTCCAGGCTCGATCCGGCACCAGGCCCGCCACCTCGCCATCCAGGGCAATCCCGGTCTTTGCACCCAGTCCCATCGCATAAGCCATATGGGCTATCGGATCGATACCGATGTCCATGCCCAGGTCATAGAAATAGACATTGCAGGAGCCCTCAAGCGCCTTTTCCAGCCCCACCGTGCCGTGTCCGGAACGATGTCCGCAACGAAACACCGCATTGCCGACTTGAATCGAACCATTGCAGGAATACACCCGGTCGAGGGGAACCCGGCCCTGGTTGAACGCGGCAAGGGCAGTGATCGGCTTAAAGGTGCTGCCGGGGGGGTAGCCACCGGCGATGGCCCGATTCAGCAAAGGTGTTTGCTCATCTTCAAGCAAAGCCTTCCAGGCATCCACGCTGATCGACGGGATGAATGTGTTCAGGTCATACCCCGGAGAACTGACCAGAGCGAGCACATCCCCATTGTTGGGGTCCAGGACCACCACCGCTCCCGGCACCTCTCCCAAAGCCCGCGCGGCGGCGGCCTGGATGTCCAGATCGAGCGCGAGGCGGACATCCCGCCCCCGCGCAGGCGGCCGCGATCCGAGGTCATTCCTTCGATATCCCGATACATCCACCCGCAAGAGTCGCCCCCCCGCTTCCCCCCGCAGGACTGGATCAAATTGCCGCTCCACCCCAGCCTTTCCCTCCATTTCCGGCAGGTAGTAGTGATAGGGTTCGTCTTCCTTGGGCGGATCCATTCGGCCAACATACCCGAGGGCATGGCAGGCGAGCTGGTGTTGGGGATAGGCGCGTACCGCCTGGACGGTCAAATCGACCCCGGGAAAGGATGAGCCCTGTTCGACCAATCGGGCGATGGTGGATTCGCTGACATCCTTCCACAAAGTCAGCGGCAGGGGCAATCGGCGAAGACGATGGTTCTGAATATCTTCACGGGTCACCTCCGGCTCCAACAGTAAAATCCGACTCAGATCCGCGATGATGGCTTCCACATGATCGATGGTTCTGGTCCACGGCCCCGGCTGTCGCACTTCCTCCAGATAGAGCGCGACATCATAGCTGGCCCGGTTGTCGGCGAGCACCTGTTGATTCCGGTCGGTAATCATTCCGCGAATTCCCGGCAGGCGGACCCGGCGGATACTCTGACGGGCGAGGTCATCATCATACCGGGCCCCCCGGGCTACCTGAATATTCCACAAGGATACCGCAAGAAAAGCCAGGGCAACCACGATCAACCCGAGGAACGCGCACAGGCGGAGAGAGAACACTTCTCCCGGTCGGAAATCGCCGGAGGCATTCATGACAGGCCCTCCACATCAGGCGCCAACCCCAAATGCCCTTCCAGTTGCTGGATCAGGGTGTAGAGAATCGGCACCATCAGCGCGGCAAGCAGAGCCCCCCCGACCAGACGGTTCAGAAAATAGCCCGGGGAAAAAGCGGCGAGACCCGAGACCAGCAAAAAGATACCGGTCAGGAGATTCACCGCAAATCCTGCCAGCGCCCCCAGCACCAGGTGGGTGAACCAGGAGTCGGAAATCATCAACTCCCGTTCCCGGTGGATTACCAGGACACACAGGCTGAAGCAGAAGGAGGTATATCCAAGGGGCATCAGACTGACGCTATCCTGAAACAGGCCCGCAGCCATGGCAGCAAACAAAGCCAGACCTGCAGGCGCCCGCAAGGCATAGGTGACCACCAATCCGGTCAACAGGGGAACCGGAGCACCACCCGCCCAACCGATATGGGGCAACAGGGTTTGGGCCACGGTGCAGATCAACAGGGATACCAGCAACAAAGCGAGGCTCACGGCGCACCCTCCGGAGGGGGGGGGCGTCGGGCAGTTTCCGCATACGCAAAAACATAGTGCAGGTTGCTGAGATCGGCCCGCAAAATCAGGGAGGCAGACAGGTTTAAACCCGAGGGTTCACGCTGAATTTCATCCACATAACCGATGGGAAGGTCGGGAGGAAAGACCCCACCAAATCCCGATGTCACCACTTCATCCCCCGGAGCAACCAAGGCATTCTTGTTGATAAACTCCATCCGGCACACCACGTTGCCATCCCAGGAAGGTCCCCGGCCACTGACAATGCCAAACACCCCCGATTCCAGAAACCGGGCGGATACCCGGCACGACGGATCGGACAGCAACAGCACCGTCGCGGTATTCCGGGATACCTCAACCACCCGCCCCACCAGACCGTCCTCGGACAGGATAGCCATCGACTCATAGAGGCCGCCATGCGTGCCTTTGTCGAGGGTAAGGGTCCGCCACCAGCCGTCTCGCGTCCGGGCAATGACCCGGCACGCGATCAGCGACCGGTCCACCCGCGACTCGAGCGAAAGCAACTCGCGCAATGTGCGATTTTCATGCTCCAGATACCGGAGTGATTGCAGTTCAATCCGCAGTCGATTGAGTTCTTCGGTCAGGGAACGGCTCTCCCGATAGACGGCGGGCAGGTTCCATACACTCTGCCAGTGGTCGCGGATGGCCGTGGTGGTGGAGGTGATTAGATTCTGGATGGGGGCAAGGGCCTCCCGGACGATGGCCTTCAGCCCCCGACTGGCGGACAACGGAAGGTTCAGCAACACCACCGTCACCACCACCACCAAAACCCAACTGGAAAAATAGTTTTTTCTCACGCCACCTTATCCCGAAGGAACACAGAAGGCCCACAGAGGCCTTCACCTCCTGACCCTGGCAGGGTGGTGAACGAAAAAATCAGGCGATCGATGCGGCGGGTACCGGTCAGTACGTCCGGTCGCTCCGCGCTACTTTGCGGAGGAAATTCAACTCGTGCAGAACCACCCCGGTGCCTTCGGCGACCGCACTCAGCGGGTCGTCAGCCACATGCACCGGCAATCCGGTCTGCTCGGCAATCAGCTTGTCAAGACCGCGCAACAGGGCGCCGCCGCCGGCGAGGATCATACCGCGATCCACGAGGTCGGCGGAAAGCTCCGCCGGGCACCGTTCGAGGGTAATGCGCACCGCGTCCACAATCGCGGACACCGGCTCCTGCATGGCTTCCCGAACCTCTTCCGAGGTCAAGGTCAAGGTCTTGGGCAGTCCGGCCACCAGATCGCGCCCCTTGACTTCAATGGTCATTTCCTCATCCAGAGGATAGGCGGAGCCGATGGAAATTTTAATTTCCTCCGCAGTCCGCTCGCCGATCAACAAGTTGTAAACCCGCTTCAAATATTGGACGATCGCCTCGTCCATTTCGTCACCACCCACACGAACGCTTCGGCTGAACACAATGCCGGCCAGGGAAATCAGCGCGACTTCCGTGGTTCCCCCGCCGATATCGACGATCATATTACCTGCCGGTTCCTGAACCGGAAGGCCTACACCGATTGCCGCCGCCATGGGCTCTTCAATCAAATACACCTCACGCGCCCCGGCATGGAGTGCCGAGTCCTTCACTGCGCGTTTTTCAACCTCCGTAATGCCGCTGGGTACAGCCACGATCACTCGGGGGCGCACCAGTTTGCGGCGGTTTTGCACCTTCCTTATAAAGTAGCGAAGCATCGCTTCGGTAATTTCAAAGTCTGCGATCACCCCGGCCTTGAGGGGGCGGATGGCGACAATGCTGCCCGGGGTGCGGCCAAGCATCCGCTTGGCCTCTTCGCCCACTGCGAGGACCTTGCTGGTTCCGGCCTGGATCGCCACCACCGAGGGTTCCCGAAGGACAATGCCCCGGTCGCGGGCATACACCAGGGTATTCGCCGTACCGAGGTCGATCCCGATGTCGTTAGAAAATGAATTGAGAAATTTGTTCCACATACGTCATGCGCCTTTTGCGCAACGCCCGGTACTCTGAGCCAGAGACCGATCAGCGTCAAGTTCTTATGCCGGTTTCCCGCCATTCTCCGGGGCCGTCTGAGGCTCGCCGGGGAGGGGCGGGTAAGTCAAGTGCTCAAGCTCCTCGTTCAGGCGTTCGGTCAGATCCACGCCCTTTTTGAAGATATGTTTCATCAACGCCCGGATAAACTGTAACCGGCGATCGTCTTTCTGCCGGGGGTCCAGGCCGCTCATGTCCATCATGCCCGCCGCCATGGAGTCATGTCCACCGCTCGACCCTTTCTTGCCCATGGCCATCCGGAGCAATTTGCTGCAACGGGCTCCCCGGGCGCTGCTGCGGATCGACACAAACATGCCCCCGTTGATGTAAGCCGTGCAAAACGTCCAGCGCAGCCCCTCCATCCGGAGCAGCAGATCCGCGACTTCGGCAACAATCTCCGGTTGCTCGATCTGGTCCAGGTGGGTAAACGCAAGTTTGTCGACCAGCCGCGCATTGGTCAGGGCCTCTTGGAGGCGGGCATAGTAGACCCGGGGCAGCGGGGCATGACGAATTTTACCGATTAGCCTAAGGTCGGCCCGGGCGGCCAGATCCAGGTAGGCACAGACATCCTGTTTTTCAAAGTCGCGCGACAAATCGAGGGTTTCCGAGGAAATGGCATAGGCCATCACCGAAGCGAGCCAGCGAGGAATCTTCACCTCTGCTTCCTTGAGATACTCATAGAGGATGGTTGTGGTGGCCCCGGCCCCGGACCGGATATCCAGAAACAGATTACGCTGAATATGGCGGCGGTGATGGTTATGGTGGTCGATCACCGCCACCGGGTTCAAGTAGCCGGGCAGCGTGACATTGGTGGCCCAGGGTGCGGTATCCACGAGAAAGCAATCGATCTTGGACCGGGGAGGAGACACCAGGGGTACCTTGCTCCATTTCGCCTGGATATGCCGGAGGAGTTCACGGTTTTCGGCCCGGGAGACGGACCCGGAAAAAACAATTTCGGCCCGAATCCCAAACCGCTTTTCCAGCAGAAGCTGCAAGGCACAGGCCGAGGCCAGGGCATCCGGATCGGGATAGTCATGGGGCAGAATCCACAATCGCTGTCCCGGTTCGAGGAGGGCTTTGAGCGCCTCCAACCGGGATGGCGGATCGAGCATTTCTGTCGTGGAAACGGTTGGTTTCATGAAAAGAAAAAAGACAGGACAGACCGGCCTGCCGGGGTTCAGCCGTCGACCTCAGTCAACTGCCTTGAAGCAAAGGGTCGCATTGTGGCCCCCGAAGCCGAGGGAATTATTGAGGCATACCTTGACCGGCAGTTCGCGGGCGGTATGCGGCACATAATCGAGATCGCAGGCTGGATCGGGATGGTCTAGATTGATGGTGGGGTGGACCACCCCATGGCGGATGGAAAGGGCACAGACAATGGATTCGATGCCGCCCGCGGCTCCGAGGGTGTGACCGGTCATGGATTTGGTGCTGTTGATCGCGACCTTGCGCGCGTGATCTTCCCCCAGGGCCTTTTTGATCGCCATGGTTTCACACTTGTCATTGAGCTCGGTACTGGTGCCATGGGCATTGATATAATCGACCTCGGAGGGATCGACCCCGGCATCCTTCATGGCCAGGGCCATTCCCCGGGAGGCCCCGGAGGCCGAGCTGTCGGGTGCGGTAATGTGGTAGGCGTCGCAGGTCCGGCCATAGCCAGCCAGCTCACAATAGATATCCGCCCCCCGCTTGACCGCGTGTTCGTACTCTTCCAGAACCAGGGTGGCCGCGCCTTCGGCAATCACAAAACCGTCGCGATCGGCGTCAAACGGGCGGCTCGCCCGGGTCGGGTCCTCATTGCGGGTACTCAGCGCGCGCAACGCGCAGAACCCGCCCAGGCCCAATTCCATAATCGGCGCCTCGCTTCCCCCGGCAATGATCACATCCGCCTCATTGTGCTGAATGATCCGCAGCGCTTCGCCCAAACAATGGGTCGCGGTCGCACAGGCGGAGGTAATGCAGAAATTCGGCCCGGTGAAACCGTACTGGATCGCAATGTGGCCGGCCGCGATGTTGGTAATCATCTGCGGAATCATGAACGGGGAAAACCGCGACGGCCCCTTCTCGGTGAACAGATTGCTCTGCTGAAACAGAATCTGGAGACCGCCGATGCCCGAGCCATAGATCACCCCCACCCGGTCACGATTCACCTCGTCCGGATTGATTCCGGAATGGGCCATCGCGTTTTGGGTCGCCCCAACCGCATAGAGGGTGAACGGATCCATCCGCCGGGCTTCCTTGGGGGAAACATAGGCGGAGGCATCAAAGTCGGGAATCTCTCCGCCAATCCGCGAGGTATAGGCAGCCGGGTCTATCCGGGTCACCGGGCCGATGCCCGATTCCCCGTTGACCAATCGATTCCAGACCACGGAAAGATCACTCCCCAGAGGCGAGAGCAGACCCATCCCGGTAACTACGACACGTCGCATGCAGGTTGTCCCTGAATCTGACTGCCCCTGGACAAACCAGAGGCGGAGGGGCATCCGGCAGCAGCCCGAAGGCTGCGCCGATGGAACCGAAAGGTTCCGCCCCCGGCCAGATCAGCCGCCGATGCCCTTGTCCTTGAGGTAGGTCAGGACCGCGCCGACCGTGGTCAGCTTCTCTGCATCTTCATCGGGAATTTCCGCCCCGAATTCTTCTTCAAACGCCATCACGAGTTCCACGGTATCCAGAGAGTCCGCACCGAGATCCTCGATGAAAGACGCTTCCGGGGTGACCTGGTCCGCGTTGACGCCCAACTGCTCTACGATGATATCTTTGACTTTTTCTTCCAATGCCATGTTCTTCTCCTTCTGGGCGATCAGCTCATTACCATACCGCCACAAACTGTTAACACTTGCCCGGTGATATAGCTCGCGCGGTCACTGGCCAGAAAGACCACCGCATCCGCCACATCCTCAGGTTTTCCATACCGTCCCAACGGTATGGATTCGAGCATTTTCTTTTGCAATTCCGCAGGGATCGATTCGGTCATCCGGGTATCGATAAATCCGGGGGCCACCGCATTGGCGCGAATATTGCGCGACGCCAACTCGCGGGCCACGCTTTTGGTAAAGGCGATGATCCCGGCCTTGGATGCCGCATAGTTGGCCTGGCCGGCATTGCCGATCAAGCCAATCACTGAAGACATGTTCACAATGGCCCCGGAACGCTGTTTCATCATCGGCCGGGCCACCGCGCGGGTGAAGCGAAAAATGGACTTTAAATTGACATCGAGGACGTCATCCCAGTCCTCATCCGACATCCGGATGATCAGGCCATCGCGGGTGATCCCGGCGTTGTTGACGAGAATGTCGATCCGGCCCCAGGCCTTGGTGACCGTGTCGATGGTCTGTTGAATGCCGTCGTTGTTGCGGAGATCGGCGGCCACGACCAGCGCCTCTCCCCTGCCCTTCCGCACTTCGGCGGCGGCCTGTTCGAGCCGCTCGGGGTTTTGACCGCACACCGCGACCTGGGCTCCGGCCTCGGACAATGCCCGGGCTACCGCCTGACCGATGCCACCACTGGCCCCGGTTACGATTGCAGTTTTTCCTGATAGATCTGTCATGCGTCGACTCCTGGCGTCAGGGCCATAGCGTGATCACCGATCACCCGATGGCTTCCACACCGGAAAGGTCCGATAGAATATGCACCACAGCCTGCTTGTCAATGCGCTTCAACAAGCCGGCCAGAACCTTGCCCGGACCGCACTCAACATATCGGTCGACCCCCTCTGCCTTCATCCATTCCATCCCCTGGACCCAGCGGACCGAGGAGTAGATCTGGGCGACCATGGCCGCCTTGATGGCCTCGCCATCCGGGGCATGGGGAATGCCGGTAACATTGGAGAGAACCGGAAAGGTCGGCGTTTGGAACGGAATCCCGGCCAGAAAGTCCGCGAGCTGATCTGCGGCGGGCTTCATCAGGGTGGAGTGAAAGGCCCCCGAGACATTCAGCCGGATCGCCCGTTTCGCCCCGAGTTCCACCGCGAGGGCCTCCGCTTGATCGATGGCGGCCACCGGCCCCGACAGCACGGTCTGCTCGTGCGAATTGAGATTGGCCAGCTCGGCCCCGGTTTCGTTGCAGACTTTCTGCAACAGTTCGGGCGATGCGCCCAGCACACTGACCATGCCGCCCGGAGTCTGCTCACAGGCCTTCTGCATAAACCGCCCACGGCGATCCAGGATGCGGAGGGTATCCTCAAAGGAGACCACGCCGGCCAGATGCAGTGCCGTCCATTCGCCGGAACTCAAACCGGCCGCCAGGGCAAAGGAAAACGCGGGATGGCGCTCCTTCAGCACCGTATAACCGGCGACACTGGTGACAAAGATGCCGGGCTGGGCGTGGTGGGACAAGGTCAGGGTCTCGATCGGCCCCTCAAAACAAAGGGCGGCAAGATCATACCCCAGTACTTCAGCGGCCCGGTCAAACAGCGCTTTCGCGGCCGGGCTGCCCTCGGCAAAGGAGTGTCCCATACCCACGGACTGGGCCCCCTGTCCGGGAAATAACAATGCGGTCTTGCTCATGCTTTACTCCATTCCAGAATGGTTGCCCCCCAGACAAAGCCGCCCCCGAATGCAATCATCAGCACCTTGTCGCCAGGGTGGAGGCGACCGCTTCGCGCCGCCTCGTCGAGCGCCACAATGACCGATGCTGCGGAGGTATTGCCGTAGCGGTCGAGGTTGACAAAATATTTTTCCCGGTCGCCGCCGAGTCGGTCGCCGATCGCCTTGATGATCCGCATATTGGCCTGATGCGGGATCACCAGGGCGATGTCCTCCATGGTCAACCCGCACTGGCTCAGGGCGTCCTTGGCCGCCGTGGTCATACAGGTCACCGCGTGTTTGAACACTTCCCGGCCATCCATTTTCATGTAGTGCAACTTCTGGGCAACCGTCTCCATGGACGCAGGCAGCCGGCTCCCCCCGGCGGGAAGCTGCAGCAGACTGGCCAGACCGCCATCGGATTTCAGCGAGCTGGCAAGAATGCCCGTGGCGTCCTCGCGGGATTGAATCACTGCGGCCCCTGCCCCATCCCCAAACAGAATACAGAGGGAACGGTCGGACCAATCGGTGATGCTGCTGATTTTTTCCGCGCCAATGAGGAGGACAGTGTCGACCCGTCCGCTCGATACAAATTGCTCGGCCACCTCAAGCCCATATAAAAATCCGGAGCAGGCAGCCTCCAGGTCAAAACAAAACGCATGGGTCGCCCCGATCGCCTCCTGCACATAACACGCGGTGTTGGGGAACACCATGTCGGGGGTAATGGTGGCAACGATGATCAGATCCACTTCCTCGGGCGAGACCCCGGCATCGGCCAGCGCCCGGCGAGCCGCTTCCGCTCCCATGGTCGAGGTAAACTCCTGCTCTCCGGCAATCCGCCGCTCCCGGATCCCGGTTCGGTCCAGGATCCACTGATCGGTGGTGTCGACAATCTTCTCCAGATCCTGATTGGTCATGATCCGGTCGGGAACAAAAGAACCGGTGCCGGTGATGCAGACCGGCCGCAGGGTTTGCTGATAACGTGGATTTTTCATGAGGGGCTCGAGTTTAGCCGGATGTTTGTGCGGTGGCAATGGCCTTCACGATGGCCTCGTTGACGTGGTGCTTGACTGCGTCACGGGCCGAGCGAATGCCATGAAAGGCCGCGACATGGGAGGACGATCCGTGACCGATGAGAACCGTGCCCTTGACGCCGAGCAGCGGCGCCCCGCCATACGACTCAGGGTTGACTTTCTTCTTCAAACTTTTCAGGGCGCCCCGCAACAGGATCGCGCCAAGAATGCGAATCGGATTGCGGACAAACTCATGCTTGATCCAGGTAACGATGGCATGGCCCACGCTTTCGCTGGTTTTGAGGATGACATTGCCGACAAAGCCATCACAGACCACCACATCGACATGGCCCTCGAACAGGTCATGGCCCTCGATATTGCCGACAAAATCGATGGGGGCCTGCTGGAGCAGGTGGAAGGTCTCCTTGGTCACTTCGTTTCCCTTGGCATCTTCTTCCCCAATGCTCATCAGGCCGACCTTGGGCTGGGCAACCCCGAGAATTTCCCGGGAGTAGACGGAGCCCATGATCGCAAATTGCATCAGGCTCTCGGGAATCGCATCGGGGGTGGCACCGGCATCAATCAGCACAAAGGGTTTGGTCGGTGAGGGAAAAACCGTGGCGATACCCGGCCGGATCACGCCTTCAAGCGTCCGGAGCTTGAGCTGCCCTGCGGCAACCGCCGCCCCGGTATTGCCGGCGGAAAAAACCGCCTGGGCCTCGCCGGTCTTGACCAGGTCCACCGCGAGGTTGATGGAGGACTTCTTTTTCCGGCGCACCGCGCTCGCAGGTGCCTCCCCCATCCCGATCACTTCATCGCTGTGGACCACTTGAATCGCGGGGGGAACCTGCTTCTGCCGGTCCAACTCGCGCTGCACCGCCTCACGGTCGCCGACTAGGTACAGAACCTCAATGTCGGGAAAGGCGGCGGCGGCTTCACAGGCCCCCTTGACGATTTCCGCAGGGGCAAAATCGCCCCCCATCGCGTCAACGGCAATCCGCATGAGCCAATCCGTCGGTCTTTATTCGTCGTCGGATACGATCAAGACCTGCCGACCGCGGTACATCCCGGTCTCGGGGCACACCCGATGCGGCAAGTGCAACCCGCCGCTTTGCTTGTCTTCAGAAATCGCGGGCAGCGCACGTTTGTGCGAGGCCTGACGTTGACGACGCTTCATCTTGGACGTTTTTCTTTTTGGAACTGCCATGATCCTACTCCTATCACATCAAGTTGGCCTGCCGGGTTATTCCGATGCCTCTTTCCATTGATCGAGCGCACCCCAGCAGGACTCATCCGGTGCCTCTTCCGGCACTTTCAATTCTTCCAAATTCACCCCGGAATATGGACAAATACCCTTTCCATCCCATGAACAGGAGGGGAAGGACGGAAGCTCCACCAGCAATTCCTCGCGGAGATCCTCCGTAATATCAACGGATTGAACCCCTTCCTGGATCGAGTAAGCGCGTAGGAAAGACGAAACGGACAAGGTTGTCGAGAAAAAACCTGCGCAACGGCCACAGAGGACCTTGACGGTGGTATTGACCGATCCCCGGACAATGAGCTCCTGCCCCACCACCTGGGCAAACAGATCATAGCGGACCGGCTGAGCCGGATGCACAAATCGGTCCTGATCGAGGTCCAGCACCTCCGGCGCGTCGGCCCCGGTGAAGGTCTCCCCTTCGGGGGACAATTTCATCAGGTCGATAATCATGACGACACTGCCCCGCGATTTTGGCCTTTGTGCTTTTCGGACAGCATCACTTGCACGCAGGGGGGTACCAGATCGACGGTATTGCCGCCAAGACTGGTGATTTCCTTGACCACACTCGAACTGATATAACTGAAGGTATCCGAGGTCATGAGAAAGATCGTCTCGATGTCGGGGGCAAGTTTGCGGTTGGACAGGGCCATCTGGAACTCGTACTCAAAGTCGGAGAATGCACGCAAGCCACGAACCAGCGCCCGGATCCCCTGGGCCCGGGCAAAATCGACCAGCAGGCCGTGAAAAGAGGTAATTTCCACGCCAGGCAGATCGCGCGTGGCCTCCGCCACCATGGCCATCCGCTCCTCAAGGGAAAACCATGGCTGCTTGCGGGGGGTCTCCGCCACCGCCACGACCAACCGGTCAAACACCTCGGATGCCCGACGGACGATATCGAGATGTCCAAGGGTCATGGGATCAAAGGTGCCGGGATAGATTGCCGATGGTTTCATACTCGTTCCTTCATGGGATCGGCAAGCTGTCGGTACAGGACCAACCGGGTCTCGCCGTATCGTTCATCTTTTAGGACACCCCATCCCGGTTTGTCGATCTTCTCTGTTCTCGCCCGCTGTTCGTAGACAAACACCCCCCCCTGCACCATCCAGGCCTGGGCGGTCAACAGGTCCATCAACCGACCGGCCGAAGCATCCGGGTGATCGTATGGCGGGTCGGCGAGGACAAGATCGTATGGGGCCGGGGGCCGGGGAGGACGCCGGAGAAAAGACAGGACATCGGAACGGTGGCAATCCGCCGAGGCCTCGCCGGCAAGTGTCCGCACATTCTCGACCAGCCCGGCAAAAACCTTGGCCGACTGTTCCACCCAGGTCACCCGGTCCGCCCCCCGGCTCAGAGCCTCCAGGCCGAGGGCCCCGGTTCCGGCATACAGATCCAGCACCTTCGCCCCCCCGACAAATGCCCCCAGCGAGGAGTAGAGGGCCTGCCTCACCCGGTCCTGGGTCGGCCGGACCTGATCGCCCGGGGTCTTGATGTGACGGCCACCCAAGCGGCCTGCGGTAATCCGAATCATGGCGCTATCTTCTATCGGTTATCCCGATCCCTGACAATGAACATTGCATGAAAACCGGGGAGCCGCCATAGTTTCCGAGGCATGGCCATACCCTTGTATCATGAATATGCCCCTTCCCACCCGCGGTTTCGCGGTCACTACCGCATTACCTTTCTGATGACCTGGATCCCGATCATCTCCCCGCCCTTGCTGATGGTTGCCCTGAACATTCGCGAGCCCTGGTTTTTCGGGGTGATCGGGGTGGGACTGGCCCTGGCCGGGCTGCTCGATCAGGGCCTGAAACTGGATCCGGAATCGCCGATGGCCCTCCGCCTCACCCGCCGTCTGCCCGCACGCGATCAGTGGTTCCCTCCCTTCATGGTGATCATTCAGGGCCTGACCACCATTGTCACTGCGCTGCTGCTGTGGTTTGCCATTACCGGATATCTGTTCGAGGTCCGGCATGTCTACAATGTGCTGGTCGTCACCCTCGCGGTGCTGTTTCCTTTTCGAAGATATTATGCCGCCCGGAAAATGGCCGGGGCGGATAGCCACCATAGCTGGCTGCACGAACTGACCCTGTTGTTGTTTTCCACCGCCCTCATCCTGCTTGCCGCCCTCTCCCTCGGAGACCTCAGTCAGATGGAAGCTGCCGACAACGGCAATCCACAGGCGGTTGTGGTGTGGGTGATCGCGATGATTCTTGTGTTGTTCAGGGTCCTGATGTTTCTCCACCGGGTGGCGGCAAAACTCCGGGGGGAGGGGTAGCTTCCGAATCGCTCTTCTGGTCGATGCCGTGAATGGACGCCCAGTTCGCAGCAAACCGCACCAGTTCACTGGCGCTGCGAATGCCCAGTTTCTTTTTGATGTTTTCACGAAAGGTTTCGATGGTCTTGACACTCAAACCCATCGCTTCGGCAATTTCCCGCATCTTCAATCCGAGGGCAATCTGCTGGAACACATGCAATTCCCGGTCGGTAAGCTGGCTCAGCTCCGGCTCTCCATCGTGCTTGGTATCGACATATTTCCGGACGATACGTCCTGTCATGGCTTTGCTCAGGAAGACCCCGCCCTCACGCAGCGTCTCAATCGCGGACAGGATATTCTCAGTGACTGCATCCTTCATGATATACCCGGATGCTCCGGCCCGGAGCGCCCGCTCCGCGTACAATTCCTCATCCTGAATGGAAATGACCAAGATGGGCATGGAACGATTCAGCCGATGCAGCCGCCGCACCAGCTCCAAACCATCCTGTCCCTTGAGAAGTAAATCCACCAGCACCAGGTCGGGTTTCTTCGTGCGGGCTTGATCCAGCGCCCCCTCGATGGTCGCCGCCTCGCCGCAAATAGCGTACTCCTGATGGCGGGAAATGATCCCAACCAACCCCTCTCGTACGACAGGATGGTCGTCCACAACCAGTATTTGCACCGGCTTCGCAGCTGCAGCGTCCCTGGCTACGACTTCGCCGCCCCCCGCTCCAATCCCTTCCGTTGAATCATGCATGACAAAGAGTTAGCACATTCTCTATTTTTTGCATATATAATTTTCCCGCTGATTAAACGGGCGCGGTACCGCAAAATCTCCAGCCCCTTTTCCCAGATGATCTGTTCCGCTTCACTGCCGGGGTCCAACAGCCCGTCAAAGGACACATGAAGAGAAAGAAGGTCGGGCCGATCCTCCACCTGCAGGTCGATCCTGGTCACGGCGCGAAACCGGGTTGCCAGTTGCATCATTTGCAACACAAGGGCATAGACCTGATTGGCCATGGCCCCGGGCAGGGGGGAAATCGGGTCCTCGCCCTGATAGGTACATCGAAGACTTCGACCTTTCTCGATCGACCTGACGAGCACCTGCAAGGCGTCCGACAACCCGTCTCCCTCCAACTCTACCGGGGTCAATTCCCGGGCGATCGACCGCGTTTTTGCTGCAGCCTGATTCACCAGCGCCAGGGCTTCCTTCAAGCCATCGACCATGCCCCCGCTCATGTCCTGGCCCGCTTGCAGTTCAATCAATTTCAGTTTGTAAGCCGCAGCGGTGATCACTTGACTCAAGTCATTGTGCAGATCGCGGGAGATCCGCTGTTGCTCAACCACGATCGACTCCACCGCCGCTCGCTCAATGGCCCGCTCCTCGGTGAGTTCCTCGATAATCCCAATCAGCCCGGCGACCTCGCTCCGGGCATTTCTGAACACCGACTTGGTCACGCGGACCTCACGCTCGTTCCCATCCACATCGGCGATTCGCTCCTCCAGAATCTGAGGACCTTCCGCCGATTCGATCAACACCTGATCCATCCGTTCGAGTTCCCGCAGCACACCCGAAGCGAGATCCGGCCGAACCTCCGCCAGGGTCCGGCCAATGATCGCCTCCACCGGACGGCGAACCACCAGTTCGGCAAACCGGCGATTCACCAACAAGTAGCTGCCGGAGGTGCTTTTGCAATAAATCGGCAAGGGCATGGAATTGACCAGATCCTGCAAAAACGCGAGTTGGTCAATCATCCGGTTCGAGGCGAGGGATATTCGATCCAGCATCCCATTGATGCCCGCCGCCAGGGCGCCCATCTCGTCTTCTCGGGCATAGGAAATCCGTTCATTGGTTTGCTCCCCGGCCTTCACCCTGGCCACAAAATCCGTCATATTCTTCAGGGGTTTGATCATCGGACGGACCGCCAGGGGGGAAAGGGCCGCAGCAAGAATCAGGCCCAGGCTGATCACCCCGAGGGAGGCCAGAATAATTTCCCGGAATCGCCTTTGATCACGAACCTGATCGATCTGTACCTGTAGTGTGCCGACTTCATCTCCTTGCTGCAGGATGGGACACCAGACCTCCCAGTAGGTTCCATAATCCCGAATGGAAAGCGAGGTGCGCCCGCCCCCCTCGGTCGGCTCCAACCGCGCCAGCGGTTCTCCCCAGGTTGCCATGGCCTCCCCCTGCCCATCGAGAATCAACGCGTACCGCATATCCGCATGAGCGGAAAGAACCGACAGGTGCTGGAGGGGCTCTTCAGGATTGTCCCAACGCTGCCCCAGAATCTGAACCATGGACTCGATGGTGGCACGAATATGCTGTTCCCGGTTTTCATGCCACAGGCGATGAACCACCATCAATCCACAGACATTGGCAGCCAGCAGAGAACACAAGGTGGTCGCCAGTACAATCCACCGCACACGGGCATAGATGGAAATCGATTTCATGGTGTCGGTTACTGTCCGCTATACCACGTCATGACCAGGCGGTCGATACTCCCAAACAAGAGAAGCAGGGCCGGCACAGTGATCATCGACACCAGGGTCGAGCGCAAAACAGACTGGGCGGCAAATCCGGCCTCCCGTCCGTAGCGGGCCAGAAACACCGGGGCACTGACCGCCACCGGCATCGAGGCGATGAGGTAGAGGACCATCCGGCTGTCATGACTGGCTGGCCACCCGGTCAGTAACGCCGTGGCAAGCAGCAGGACCATTGCCACCACCGGGGCGCCGAGCAGCCGCAGCCACACCACATCCTTGTGCCCCCCCCGGGACCGCCCGATCAACTCCCCCGCCTCCTCCAACTGGCAACCGAGAACGACCAGAGAAACCGGAACCGTGACGGATCCGACCCTGGCCACGATGGCAAACAGCGATTCAATCCATCCCGCCGACCCCGGATCGGGCTTCCAGAAAATGCCGATCCCGGTTCCAACCAGCGCCGCCAGCAATCCCGGATTCAATACCAGATCCCGAAACGCCCTTGTCCCTCGCAAGGCGTGATGCAGATAGGCCACCCCCACCGTCCATAACAGAATCTGCATCGGGATGTTGAACAGGATCACCAAGGCCACCCCTGGATCCCCATACAGCGGCCCGGCAATCGCCAGGGGCAGAAAAATCCAGTTGGGCATCACCGCGCAATAGACAAAGCTCCGGCGGTCGACGGCAAGATGGCGATGGCGATGCACGAGTGCTGCGAGCCAGCCGGAAACGCCCAGCATACCCGCGGCATACAATCCGAGGGCACCCACCGTGTGCAGGGTACCGGCCTCCACGGTCTTGATGATCTGTGTCAGCACCAGGCATGGAAAAAACACCTCGAGGGTCAACCGGCTCAACCCCCGGGTAAATCCCGGCCCGACCCAACCCCGGCGGCGCACTCCCCACGCCCCCCACACCAGCAAGGCCATCCATAACAGACGGATCGCCAGCGGGATCATCGAGGCACACTGGAGGATCGATTATCCGTGACAGCCGCACCCTTCGCCACAGCCGCCACCCTCAAAATCGGACTCCTGGGGAACCCGGCCCAACTCAAAGGTTCGCCGGACATACTCCATGATCTTGCTCTCGATCTCATGCATGCTTTGCTGGGCCTCGATGAACGGAACCGCCTGAGGCGAGGCCAGAAAGAGGGCCTCCGCCTGCTCAAAGGCCTCCATCTCCTCGTCACTGATCACCGCACCCTCGTCCTGCTTCCGGTGCAGGTTTTCCTGCAGGGTACACAGGTCTTCATACTGGGCCCGGGCCTCTTCATTCTGTAAAAATGCCATGATATCATCCCGCATGCGCAGGTAGGCAGGCTGCTCCAGAATCGTCTGGCACAATTCCGCCGTCTTTTGCAGCACCGGTGAATGATTCGCGATCGGTAATTCTTTCTTCATTCTCTCCCTCAACTCTTTCCGTGGCACACCGCCACACATCACGCAAGTGGATTCCCCTTGACGACCTCCCCCGGTCGGTCTTACGCAATGGGGTTTTACCACGATGAATGGGAATGTCAAAAATTTGCCGTATGTCCTCGAACTTCTCGATGACGACACGCCGGTGGTCCGCGATGCGGTCCGCGCCGAACTGCTTGGCTTCGGAGACACCCTCGATGAGGTGCTCAAGGGCCTGAACCCTCCTCCATCACCGGATCAGCGCGAACAGATCCGGCAACTGCTTCTGCCCATCCGGCGGCAACGGTTCGAGGAACAATGGTCCGCCTGGTATGGGCTGGACGATCTCTATGACCAGCTTGAAACGGCCTATCAACTGATGGCGGAGTACCTCGAGCCCGACTCCGGTCAACCCCGGCTGGCCCCCCTGCTCGATCGCCTGGCCGGGGAATACCGGGAACAGGCCGATGCCATCAATGTCCGCACCCTTTCGGGCTTCCTGTTCCACCAGAAAGCCTTTCGCGGCGCCCACATCGATTACTACAGCCCCGAGAACAGCAACCTGGTGCATGTCCTCCAAACCAGGCGCGGCATTCCCCTGAGCCTGACCTGCCTGCTCATGCTGGTGGGCAAACGGGTCGGCCTCGCCATCCAGGGCTGCAACTTTCCCGGCCATTTCCTGGCCCGTAGCGGGCACGGCCGGGATCGGCTGTTCATCGACTGCTTCGACCGGGGCAAATTTCTCTCCGAGGTGGATCTGATTCATGCCCATGGCGAAGCGGTCCGGGAGAGCCTGCGCAGCGAGGCCACCGCCAAGGTCATTCTTGAGCGCATGCTCCGCAACCTGGTCCAGGCCTTCCGTAAACGCGGCCATGAGGATCAGGCCGACTTCATGATGCACATGCTTGAAGCCACCCGCGAAGCCCTGATCCGGCCGCGCCAGCCCTGAAGTGCCGGCAACCCAGAAGCAAGCCGCAGGATGGCCCGATCAGGCCCGGATTGCCCGGGCCATGCTCCTACCCCATCGACACCGCATCCACATCGGTGGCGACCTGCACGTCGGGTGGCCAGGGATAGTTGAAGAGCAAGGTCTTGAGCGGCCCGGTGATCTCGCGGGTCTGGGCCGCGCGCATCACGAGCTGAAACCGGAAGTGGCCCTTGATCCTTGCCAACGGGGCGGGCGCCGGTCCGGATAAAATCACCCCTTTGCCAAGCCGGGGTTGGAGCTGATCGGCAAATTGCTGCAAACACCAGGAGACCCGTCTTTCCGACTTGCCCTTTGCGGTGATGCAGACCAGATGCGCATGGGGCGGGTACATCAACTCTTCGCGAAACGCCAGTTCCTGATCGGCAAAGGTCTCATAATCCAACCGGCGGGCGGACTGGATCGCCCAGTGCTGTGGGGAAAAGGTCTGCACGATCACCTCGCCCACGACATCCCCCCGCCCGGCCCGGCCCGCAACCTGGGTCAGAAGCTGGTAGGTCCGCTCCGCCGCCCGAAAGTCCGGCATGTGCAAACTGAGATCGGCAAACATCACCCCCACCAATGTCACATTGGGAAAATGCAGTCCCTTGGCAATCATCTGGGTCCCGATCAGAATATCAATTTTCCCGGAACGAAAGTCCCCCAGCACGGTGCGATAGGCATCCTTACGGGTCATGGTGTCGGAATCCATCCGCACCACCGTAGCCCGACTGAACAGCTTCCGGGTGATTTCCTCGATCCGCTGGGTGCCAACGCCGGTAAATTTGAAGGCGGGGTCCCGGCAGGATGGGCAAGCCGCAGGCACCCGCTCTTCGTGGCCGCACAGATGGCACAGCAACTTTTCCGTGGTCTTGTGGTAGGTCATCGAAATACTGCATTCGGGACATTCACAAACATGCCCGCACTTCATGCAGATCAGTGACGAGGAGTATCCGCGACGGTTCAAAAAGAGAATGGTCTGTTCGTGCAGGGTCAGTCGCTGCTCGATGGCATCGATCAGGTCCCGGGAAAAGATATGCAGCTTGCCCTCCTTATCCGCTTCTGTCCGCATATCGACGATCCGCATCAATGGCATTTTCCGGTGGTCAACCCGGTGTGGCATCCGCGCCATTGCGTAACGCTTCCGCAGTACATTCTGATAGGTTTCCAGCGAGGGGGTGGCCGTGCCCAGCAGCACCGGGCACCGGGAAATCCGCCCCCGCACCACCGCCACATCGCGGGCATTGTATTTGGGCAGCTCCTCTTGCTTGTAGGTCGGCTCATGCTCCTCATCGACAATGATCAAGCCGAGACGGGCTAACGGGGCAAACAGCGCTGATCGGGCCCCGATCACCACCTCCGCCTCCCCCCGCCGGATCCGGTGCCACTCGTCGTGCCGCTCCCCTTCCGACAATTCACTGTGAAGCACTGCAACACAATCTCCGAACCGGCTTCGAAACCGGTCGACGGTCTGCGGGGTCAGGGCAATCTCCGGCACCAGGACAATCGCGGTCTTGCCCTGGGTGCGGGCATGGGCAATCGCCTGCAGATACACTTCCGTCTTTCCGCTGCCGGTCACCCCGTTCAGCAACACCACCGGGGGTTCCAGGGTATCGATGGCCCGAAAACACAGGGCAAGCGCCTCTGCCTGTTGCGGCATCAGCGGCAAGGGCTGGGTAGGCAACACCACATGATCACGAAACGGATTCCGATAGGCCGCAGCCTCGCGGATCTTCACCCAGCCCTTGTCGGCCAATGTCTTGATCACCGATGCGGTGGCGCCGGTGATCGCGGTGAGGTCCGTGGTCCGGGTCTCGCCATGCTCGCACAGATGAGCGAGCACCTTGGCCTGCTTGGGAGCCTTCTTCTCCAGCCCCGCCGGCCAGTCGCCCGAAGCCAATGCGGGAGCCACCCAGCGCTCCTTCTTGAAGGCCTCGGTCCGACGCCTCACCGGCGCAGGCAAAACCGCCCGGATCGCCCGTTCCACCGGGGCCAGATAGTAGGTCGCCATCCAGGTTGCCACCGACAGGACATCCTCTGGTATGTAGGGGTTCGACGGTGACACTTCGAGGATCGGCTTCAGCCTGGGCACATCCGACCGGTCGAGAAGCCTCACCACATAACCGGTGCGGCGGCCGTGCCCCAGATCCACCGTGACCCGCGACCCCAGCATCACATCGCCGGACAACGCCTCCGGCACCAGATAGTCAAACGCCCGGTCAATCGACAGGTCAACGATCACCCGGGCGACCCGGCGGGGACCGGAATCACTCTCCGATGATCTTGACCAAAGCTCGTTTGCGTCGCTTGCCGTCGAATTCGTCATAAAAAATCTGTTCCCACGGCCCGAAATCCAGCTTGCCTCCGGTAAGGGCCACCACCACTTCCCGCCCCATAATCGTGCGTTTCAGGTGGGCATCCGCATTGTCCTCGGCTCCGTTATGGGCATACTGGGCATAGGGTTTCTCCGGCGCGAGCTTTTCCAGCCACATTTCAAAATCCTGATGCAGCCCCCGCTCGTCATCATTGATGAATACGCTCGCGCTGATGTGCATCGCATTCACCAGCACCAACCCCTCCGTCATCCCACTCGCCCGGACACAGGCCTCCACTTCGGGCGTAATGTTGATGAACGCCCGGCGCGTCGGCGTGTTAAACCACAATTCCTTTCGATAAGACTTCATCCCAAACCTCCACGTTGGTCACCACTGTCCGGTGGACAGCATAGCGGCCACCCGCCGGAAATCCAAGACCGTTGCATCCCCCCTCCCCCGGCACCACAATCAGTTCAAGGAAAATAGGCTTCGAGTTTCTCTCGAACATCCGCAGCGAAGCGATCCATGAGGTGCTGAACATAATCGATCACATCCATGCTGTCGTCCTGTACCAGGGGCGTGAGATCCATGGCAAACCAGACCTGGTCGGAGGCATCCACCTGATGGGAGTCGAGAAAGGTTGCGTTGGCGAGGCGACGTCCCATGACCGCCAGGTCATAGCGCTTTCCGCCGGCAATCTGGGAATCAAACACGCCGTTCAGTGCGGCGGCCAGATGGTCCCGTCCGCCGACATCCAGCACCACCTTGGCATCGTCGGGCAGCCAGTCCAGATTCCGCCAGACCTCACAGCCCAGCACCCGGTGCGGGCGGCTTGCCGGGGGAAGGGCCCGCAGGGCTCGAAGCGTCGCCGATAGCACCGCGATGTGGGAGCGGTGCTTATCCGCCGGGTTGTGCGTATAGACCACACCGGGACGGGATGCCTGCAGGATCGTGATCAAGTCCTCCACAAAGTCCGCTTGGCCGGGCTTCTGGATGTCGGCGCTTGGATAACCCAGGTGGATCATACACCCGTACTGACCGATCCGGGCCGCCAGGTTCTGCTCTTCGCGGCGGACCTGAATCATCGCCTCATCGGAACAGTCGGCATAAGGTCCGATCCTCGAACTGCCCGCGCCATTGGTACAGGTCACCCCCCCAAACCACGTATCCTGCTGTTGAAAGCAGGCAAGAATACCATGCAACGCCATGAATTCCAAATCGTCCTGATGAGCCCCAATACCGAGATGGGTCACCCGGCGCAGGGCCTCCTCTTCAGCGGTTCCATCGGGCACATAGAGTTGTGCGGTGGGATGGTTCAATTTCATGGTGGATATGCTCCCGACACCGGCAGGCTGACGGCGGCCATCGCCTGCCCGTGCCTCTATCTTATTTCATCAGGTTTTGTGATCGTGATGCTCCCCCGCCACGCGGCGATCTGGACGGAGTTGACCATACCGCAGAATCAAACCGCTGAACATAAAAGAAGAAACCGGTTCCTGATTCATGATTTGCCCGCGGGCCGGGTCGATGGTATGGTCTTCCCCTTTCGTTCCACTTGGAAAGGTGATCCCAACCATGACGACATCCCAATATGGCTTTACCCTGATGCGCGAGGTGGCAATTCCCGAGATCGACGCCACCGCGTGTTTGTACCTGCATGACCGGACCGGGGCAGAATTGCTCTCGATCACCAACCAGGATGAGAACAAGGTATTCGGCATCACCTTCCGCACCCCCCCCCAGGACTCCACCGGCGTTGCCCATATCCTCGAACACTCGGTCCTTTGCGGATCGGAAAAGTACCCGGTCAAAGAACCATTTGTGGAACTGCTCAAGGGCTCGCTGCAGACCTTCCTCAACGCATTCACCTACCCGGACAAGACCTGCTACCCGGTGGCCAGCCAACACCTGAAGGACTTCTACAACCTGGTGGATATCTACATGGACGCAGTTTTGCACCCGCGCCTGACCCGGGAAACCCATGCCCAGGAGGCGTGGCATCACGAGTATGATCGGGGCACCGGCACCCTCACCTACAAAGGGGTGGTCTTCAATGAAATGAAGGGGGTCTACGCATCACCGGACATGATGCTGTCCGAATACTGCCAGCGCATCCTGTTTCCCGATGTGACCTACGGCATCGACTACGGTGGCGATCCCGCCGCGATTCCGGATTTAACCTGGGAAGGCCTCCGCGACTTTCACCGGCGTTACTATCATCCCTCCAATGCCCGGATCTATTTTTATGGCGACGATGACCCCGAAGAACGGCTCCGTAAAATGAGCGCTTATCTTGAGGGGTACGAGGCCCAGCCCATCGATTCATCCATCGCCCGGCAACCGCCCCTCGAGGGCCCCTATGCGGTGGAGCAATTTTATCCCGCCGGAGAAGACAACGAGTCAGGGGTGTTTGTTGCCGTGAACTGGCTTGTGGGCCAGCCGGATTCTGCCGAGACCCTGTTCGGCCTGCAGATCCTCAGCCACATCCTGACCGGTACCCCCGCCAACCCGCTGCGCAAAGCCCTGCTTGATTCCGGACTCGGAGAGGACACCATCGGGGTGGGGCTGGAATCGCAGATCCAACAAGCCTTCTATTCCATCGGACTTCGCGGCGTGGCGGCAGGCGATGAACAGGCGGTGGAGGATCTGGTGGTCAGCACGTTGCAGCAGATCGTGGAGCATCGTCTCGACCGCAAAACCATTGAGGCGTCGCTCAACACCACGGAATTCAACCTCCGCGAGGGCAATACCGGCTCCTTTCCGCGCGGGTTGGCGATGATGATCGCCACCATGCAGACCTGGCTCTATGACCAGGACCCGCTGCAACCCCTTCAATTTGAAGCCCCCCTTCGATCCATCAAGCAAAGGATCGAAAAGGGGGAACCCTATTTCGAAACCCTGATCCGCACCCACCTGCTCGACAATCCCCAGCGGATCCGACTGGACTTTAAACCTGACCCGGAGTTCACCGCAAAGCGGGATGCTGAGGAGCAGGCCCGGCTGGCACAAGTCAAGGCTGCCTGCACACCGGAGCAGCTTGAAGCGATTGCCGCCGAAGCCGAGGCCCTCACCCTGGCCCAGTCTGCGCCCGACTCACCGGAAGCACTCGCCCAGTTGCCCACCCTGACCCTGAAGGATCTCGACCCCACGATCCGCACCATCCCCACCGAAAAGACCGAGACCGATGGCACCATCTTCCTGTATCACCCCATGCCCACGCACGGCATCGTCTATCTGGACCTCGGTTTTGATCTGGGGCGGGTTCCCGAGGAGCTGATTCCCTATGTTCCCATCTGGAGCCAGGCCATCCTCGAAGCAGGCACCGAGAGCGAAGACTATGTCACCCTCCTGCAGCGGATTGGCCGAACCACCGGCGGCGTGGATGCGGAAACCTATGTCACCACCAAGGTGGTTCAGGACCGGGACGGAATCGCGTGGATCTTCTTCCGGGGCAAGGCGCTGACCGCCCAAGCGGAGGAGCTGGTCAATATCTTCCGCGACCTGTTCACCACCACCCGGTTCGATCTGCAGGACCGCATCCGCCAGATTGTCCTCGAGGAAAAATCCGGCCTGGAAAGCGACATCGTTCCCTCCGGACACCGGATGGCCGGGATGCGATCCAAGGCAGTCTTTTCCGCCTCCGACCGGCTGTATGAGCGGATGAACGGCCTCTCTTATTTTCAGTTCATCCGCAAACTCAGCCAGGAACTTCACACCAACTGGAAAGGCGTGGAAGCAACATTGAGATCGCTGAGCGAATGCCTGTTCCGGCGCACCGGCATGGTGGTTAACCTTACCGCCGCGGCCGAAGACCGGGCGCGACTGGAAGCCCTCGCCGCCAAACTGGTGTTCACCCTGCCCGCGGGCTCCCTGGATGTACCCCGCCTGGTGCCCCCGGGTGAGCGGCCCGGCCGGAGTGAGGCCTGGGTCATTCCCGCGCCGGTCCAGTATGTCAGCCACACCCTTCCCCTGCTCACCCACCAGAAGCGCATCGACGGTTCCTCGCTGGTCGTGACCCGCTACCTGCGGTCATCATGGCTCTGGGATCAGGTCCGGGTGCAGGGCGGAGCCTACGGCGGCTTTTGCGGACTCGACTACCGGTCCGGCTTGTTCAGCTTCGGCTCCTATCGCGACCCTAATCTCGACCGCACCATCGACATCTACCGCAAGACCGCGGACTATCTGAAGTCGCTGACCCTGACCGATGCCGAACTGACCAAGGCGATGATCGGCACCATCGGCGACTTCGACGGATACCTATTTCCCGATGCCAAAGGATTCCTGGCCATGACCCGATTCCTGGCCGGGGATACCGATGCGCAGCGCCAGAAGCTCCGGGATGAGGTCCTGGGCACCCGGCAGGACGATTTCCGTAAATTCGGAGAGCTGCTCGCGGCCTCGTTTGACCAGGGATTCACCGCTGCCCTCGGCGGCCAACCCGCCTTTGACGCCAGTCAGTTCCAATGGGATATCCGAAAGGCGATGTAGCTTGCCGACAACCCATAAACACAGGATACGCCTTCCCCACACCCTTTCACCGGACCACCAGGAGAATCACCCATGACCGACCGTACACAGCAAGTGCTCGATTCCATGAAGCACATCATTGATCCCGACCTCGGGAAGGATATTGTCACCCTCAACTTCATCAAGGATATCACCATCACCGATGCCGGAAAGGTGGCGTTCACCGTGGAACTGACCACGCCGGCATGCCCGGTGAAGGAACAGTTTCGCACCCAGTGTCAACAGGCGGTCTCGGCACTGCCCTGGGTCACCGGGGTCGAAGTCAACCTGTCGGCCCAAACCAGGAGAAACCCCCTCCAGGCCAAGGCCCCGGGCCTCGCCAAGGTTGGCGCGATCATCGCGGTCTCCAGTTGCAAGGGCGGGGTCGGCAAGTCGACTGTCGCCGTCAACCTCGCCTACAGCATGGCGGCCCTTGGAGGGTCTGTGGGCATCTTTGATGCCGATGTCTATGGTCCCAGTCTGCCGACCATGGTCAGCCCGAAACAGAAGGAACTCTTTCAGATCGAGAACATGATCCAACCGCTGCAACATGAGGGTGTTCGCTTGATGTCCTTTGGCTTTGTACCGTCGGGCAATCAGGGCGGGGCGGCGATCATGCGTGGTCCCATGGTCACGCAGATTATCAACCAACTGCTGACCTCCACTCAATGGGGCGAGCTGGACTATCTGATCATCGATATGCCCCCCGGCACCGGGGATATCCAGTTGACCCTCGCCCAGATCATCCCCATCACGGCCGCTCTGATTGTGACCACACCCCAACAGTTGAGCTTTGTCGATGTGGTCAAAGGCATCCAGATGTTTGACAAGCTCAATGTCCCCACCATCGGGGTGGTCGAAAACATGAGCTACTTTGATTGCCCCGATAACGGCAAGCGATACCGGGTGTTTGGCGAAGGCGCGCGGCGGCAACTGGTCGAGCAGTTTGGATTCAAAAACACCTTCGAACTGCCGATCTACCCTGAATTGTCTCAGAGTGGCGACTCGGGAACGCCCCTGGTGGTGCGGGACCAGACCCATCCCGCCTCGACCTCCCTGAAGGATATTGCCGAACTGGTGGTACGGGAAGTGAGCATCCTGAAGCACGCGGGCAAGTCCCGCCCCAAGGTCAGCTACCGGCCCGGCGATGGTCTGGTCTTGTCGTTTGAAAATGGCGAGGAACACCTGCTCCATCCCGCCACCGTCCGCCGGAACTGCCGCTGTGCCCTCTGCGTCGACGAAATGACCGGCGAACCACGACTGCGGCCCGAAGATGTCGATGACAAGGTTTTTCCCAAGGCCATGCAGCCCATGGGCAATTACGCGGTGGCGATCACCTGGAGCGATGGACACGACAGCTCGATTTATCCCTATGACCGACTGCTGGCCTTGGCCGCCGGGTAAAAGAACAGATCGACTGCTGACCCCGCATCGCCGGGGAACCGTTTCGGGGTCAGGCCCAAATCATCACTGGGATCCAGGCTGGACCTGCTGTAGACTGCTTGTTCATGAGCAACCGTATCGCCATGGTAATCCTTTCAGCGGTGGCAGCACTGGCTCCAGGTTGTGGAAGCTCCCGCCCCCCAGCGATCACCCCGGCGGCTTCTGAAGATGAGGTCGTGATTTTGTTGCACGGCCTCGCACGAACGGGTCAAAGCATGAACCGGATGAAGCAATCCCTGACGCAAGCTGGCTATACGGTCTACACCCTGCAGTATCCAACCACAAAAAAGCCGGTGGAAACCTTGGCGGATGAATACCTGGCGCCGCTCATTGCATCCTGTCAAACCCGCCATCCGGAGAAGGTGCATTTTGTCGCACATTCGCTCGGGAACATTGTACTCCGGTATTATTTCGCCAACCACACCCTCCCCAACCCGGGTCGGATCGTCATGCTTGGTCCCCCCAACCGGGGAAGTGAAGTTGTGGACAAACTGGGGGATTTGAGCCTGTTTGTATGGATGAATGGCCCGGCAGGACAACAACTTGGGACATCGAGCAATGCCCTGCCCAACCGGTTGCCAGCGCCCCCGCTCGATGTCGGGGTCATCGCCGGTACCCGGTCCATCAATGGGCTTCTATCCCTGCTGATTCCCGGCAAGGACGATGGCAAGGTATCTATCGAGCGCACAAAACTCGAAGGCATGAAGGATTTCGCCACCGTCAACACATCGCACCCATTTCTGATGCGGGACAGGCAAGTGATCCGAATGACCGCAGCCTTCCTTCGCGATGGCTCATTTACAGGCCAGTAGCTGGAGGGCATCGAAACCGGGGTGCATGAACGTTAACAATGTCCCCGGAATATACCAAACTGGCGGAGAGGGAGGGATTCGAACCCCCGGAGCCTTGCGGCTCAGCGGTTTTCAAGACCGCCGCGATAGACCACTCTGCCACCTCTCCAAACGATATGTTCCACCGTGCTATTGTTCGAAATACGTATAGCCACGCAAGCCATTTTCATAGGCGGACATGATTGCCCGGCGGTCTTCGGGGGTGATCAGGCCCTGCCGGACCGCCCGTTCGGCGGTTCTCCGCATCAGATCGACCATATCACCGATGTCATATTCGACATAGGAAAGCACTTCGGCCACGGTGTCACCGGAAATTTCCCGGGCGTATTCCGGCACCCCATTTTCTCCGAGCCGGACACTGACCACATTGGTATCGCCCAACAGGTTATGCAGGTCGCCCAGAGTTTCCTGATAGGCGCCGACCAGGAAAACGCCGAGGTAATAGTCTTCACCATTCATTTCATGCAACGGCAGGGTTCGCTTGACATCGTGCAGATCAATAAAGCGGTCTATCTTCCCATCGCAATCGCAGGTGATATCCGCGAGGACAGCCTGGCGGGAGGGGCGCTCGTTGAGCCGGTGAATAGGAACGATGGGGAACAACTGCTCAATCGCCCAGGAATCCGGCAGGGATTGAAAAACACTGAAGTTGCCGAAATATACATCGGCAAGAACGGTTTCCAGATCCTGCAACTCATCCGGTACATATTTCCGGTCCCGGACCTCCTCGGCAATCCGGCAGATGATTTGCCAGAAGATGCGCTCCCCCACCGCGCGCTCGCGCAAGGTGACCAGACTCTGATTGAACAGGGAGCGGAGTTCATCGCGATAAAACACCGCATCGTGATAGCACTCCTGGACATTCTTTGTATTCAGGACGCGATTCACCTCAGCCAGGTTTCGAATCATCTCGTGCGCTTGATCATCCACCAGCAAGGGTTCGTCGGGGATCGACATCTTCGTGACATCAAAAATATCAAACAACAGCACCGAGTGGTGCGCCACCGTAGCCCGACCAGATTCGCTGATGATCCGGGGATGGGCGACGCCCGCAGCATCTGCGGTCTTCTGCACGGATTCGATGATATCCGCAGCATACTCATCCACTTTGTAGTTGGCGGAGCTGGCAAAATTGGAATGCGACCCGTCATAATCCACTGCCAAACCGCCCCCGACATTGAGCATCCCCATGCGGGCGCCTTCCTTGACCAGATCGACATACATCCGGCTGGCCTCGCCGATTCCCGCGCGGATATTCCGGATGTTGGGGATTTGGGAGCCGAGGTGATAGTGAATCATTTCCAGGCAATCGAGCATGTTTTCCGCCCGCAGCGCATCGACCAATTCGATGATCTGAACCGCATTCAGGCCAAATTGGCTCCGGTCTCCGCCGGATTCATTCCAGTGGCCCCCACCCTTGGCGGCGAGCTTGGCCCGGACCCCCAATCGTGGCTTGACCCCCATTGCCCGGGCCCGGCGGATGATCATCGGCAATTCACTGGGCATCTCGATCACCATGATCGCCTGCAACCCCATCTTCAGTGCGTACAAGGCGAGGTCGATAAACTCCTCGTCTTTGTATCCATTGCAGATAATCAGGGCTTCCGGGTCGTTGCAGTAAGCAAGTGCAGTGATTAATTCAGCCTTACTGCCCGCCTCCAGGCCATGGTGAAAGGGCTTTCCATAGGCGACCACATCTTCAATGACCTGCTGCTGCTGATTGACCTTGATTGGGTACACCCCGCGAAAATCCGCTTGATACCCAGTCTCCTTGATCGCCTTGGCAAAACTTCGGTTGATCCAGGCGATCCGGGACGCCAGCACATCGGCAAAACGCAGCAAGACCGGCATCCCAATGCCCCGGGCCTTCAAGCCGCGCACGATTTCCATCATGCTGATGGTCGGACTGTCCGGCGTACCTTCCGGACGAACCAGAATCTCCCCGGCCGGGGATTGATCAAAATATCCTGCACCCCAATTTCGGACACCATAGATCTCCTCGGAGTTCTCGAGGGTCCAGCGCGACAGCATGTTTGACTTCATAGTGCAATCTTCTCCAGGCGATGAGTGCCGGGGTGGTTTCCGGATTCAGGCCAGCCGAAAAGATAGCGGGATCAGAATGAATCACAATCCTGATTTCAACTATTTTTACATGCCGGACCCCACGCCGAAAGGCGGAATGGAGATGCGGTTGCCTTGGCGGTGTCAACACGCTATGATTTCGGCTCACCAATGGAGTAAAGGAAGGATCGGATCATGATCGAACAGGGAGCTACATACGTTGTCATGGGTCTGCTGGACCCGGAGTCCATTGCCTACTCGGTAGGCCGCGATATTCGGAAATTGGGGGGCAATGTGATCTACACCGCCCAAAACGAGCGGTTGAAGTCGATCTTTTTTGACCGGAGCAAGAAGCTCTCGGCCGAAGAGAAGGAAGACATCCGGATTGAGTACTGTGACGTGACCAAGGAGGAGGAGGTCGCGGATTTGTTTAAAAAAATCGGACCCGTGGCCGGGGTCGTGCACTCCATTGGGTACGGAAATCCCAAAACCGCGCTGGGGCAGGAATTTCATACCGATGCGATCGAGGACTTGAAAACCTCCTACCATATCAGCTGCGTTTCACTGGCCACGGTGGCCCGTCACGCCCTCCCGTACATGAAAAATGGGGGGTCATTGGTTACCCTGACCTTCGAGTCGCGCAAAGCCTTTGCCTATTACAACTGGATGGGGATCAACAAGGCGGCGCTGGAGGCGCTGGTGCGGGGGTTGGCCCGACGTCACGGAAAAGATCTGGTCCGGGTCAACGCGGTCTCCGCGGGTCCGCTGACCACCAAGGCCGCCAGCTCGATCCCCGGCTTTGATGAGCTGGCCGCAACCTGGAACAAGCAAAGTCCCCTGCCCTGGGATTTGTATAATGACAAGGATGAAGTCGCCCATGCCGTGCTGTTTCTGCTCGGGCCCTACGCCAAAAAAATCACCGGGCAGGTCTTGTATGTGGATGGCGGTGCCTCCGCAGTCGGCGGGGAATTGCTGGACTTCGAGCGGCCGGGCGGGGCTACAGGGGCTTAAGCTCGGTGCCCACAGATCCCGGACCGGCGGCGTGCAGGTGACACAGGGCCAGGGCCAGGGCGTCGGTTTCATCCTCGGTAGGCAAGGACGGGAGGTTGAGGATCCGCCCGACCAGAGCGGCCACTTGAGATTTATGGGCGCCTCCGAACCCGACCACGGACTGCTTTACCCGCCGGGGTGAGTATTCATAGACCGGCACCCCGGCCATCGCACAGGCCGCGATCACCGCACCTCTCGCCTGCCCCAGGGTCACCGCTGTCCGGACATTTTTACAAAAGAAAATGCCTTCGATCGAGCAAACGTCCGGGTGGTTCTCTGCGAGGATAATGGATATGCCGTCATACAGCCGCCTCAGGCATTCGGAATGAGGTTTGGCGGCCGGGGTTTTGATCACGCCAAAACGCAAGGCAAGCGGCGTGCGCGCCTTCTGCTCCACCACCCCGTACCCGGTACAGCGCAGCGAGGTGTCGATACCGAGAATGATCATCGATCCGCGATCCCGGGCTCAGCCGGCTATTTCCTCCAGCATCGCATCGTCCACGTCCATGTTCGAATAAACATTCTGGACGTCATCGAGGTCTTCAAGCTGCCCGATGAACCGGATGATCTGTTCGGCCTGGCCCTTGTCGGTGATCGCCATATAGCTGTCGGGGATCAGGGTTACCTCGGAATCCCGGACCGGAATACCTGCGGTTTCCAGCGCTTGCAATACCTGGGGATAGGCTGCGGGCTCGGTCAGAATTTCATACGCGTCACCATCCAACACCGCATCCTCGGCGCCGGCCTCGAGTACAACCTCCAACAGTTGGTCCTCCTCGACTTGATCGGCAGCAACAAACAGTTGGCCTTTCCGGGTAAAGGACCGGCTGACACTTCCATTCTGGGCGAGGTTGCCACCGCTCTTGTTGAAGACATTCCGCACTTCGGCCGCAGTCCGGTTGCGGTTATCCGAGTAGCAGGCAACAATCACCGAAACCCCGCCCGGAGCGAACCCTTCGTACACAATCTCCTCCATGGCATCGCTGGCCAGCTCGCCGGTTCCCTTTTTGATGGCCCGGTCGATGTTGTCAGCCGGCATATTAAACCCGCGGGCCTTCTGAACCAGGGATCGCAGGGTGATATTCGCGGCGGGATCGCCCCCACCAATGCGGGCCGCAACCATGATTTCCTTGGCGAGCTTGCTGAACACCTTGCCCTTGACGGCGTCACTGGCAGCCTTGCGATGTTTGATATTGGCCCATTTGCTATGTCCAGCCATCGTTTGATCCTTTCCTGAAATAAGGAGGCATCATGCCGAAGTCCCACAGGGGTCGGCAAGTGTGTATTCCATCCGGCACCGGGAGAACACCCGGCTTCCGATGTTGCTCAGTCCTCTTCCGCGTGCTTCCGGCCGTGCTCGGCAATAACCTTCTGGGTGATATTCGCGGGCACCACATCATACCGAATCACCGCAGCTTCAAAGCTGCCCTGGCCCTGGGTGAGGCTTCGCAATTCGGACGAATAACGGAAAATTTCCGCTTGGGGGACTTCGGCCTGGATCACCTGCATCCCATCTTCAGCCCCGATACCGAGAATGCGCCCGCGGCGGTGATTCAAATCGCCGGTGATATCCCCCATGTACTGATCGGGAATCATGACCTTGAGGCTGCAAATCGGTTCAAGCAGGGCCGGCTTGGCTTTGCCGGCAGCCTCGCCAAAGGCCCGGGCCCCCGCGATCTTGAACGCGACTTCCGATGAATCCACATCATGAAACGACCCGTCATAGACCGATACTTTGCATCGCTGCATCGGAAATCCAGCCACCACACCCCGGTGCATCCCTTCCAGCACGCCTTTTTCGATGGCGGGAATAAAGTTCTTCGGGATGGCTCCGCCCACGATCTTGTTGCAAAACCACTCCTCATCCCCCTCCATCATGGGCTCAATGCGAAGGTAGACCTCCCCGTACTGGCCCCGGCCGCCCGATTGCTTTTTGTGTTTATAATGACCTTCGGCCTGGCCGTTGATGGTTTCCTTGTAAGCAATTTTGGGGACCGAGATGTCAACCTCGACATTGCTGCGCTTTTTCAGCCGGGCAATCGCGATGTCGATATGAATATCCCCCATTCCTTCGAGGATCAGTTCATGGGTTTCGGTATTCCGTTCGATGCGAATGGTGGGATCCTCCTCGGACACCCGCTGCAGGCCCACCCCGATTTTATCGTCATCGCCCGCAGTTTTCGGGGCCACCGCGACCATGGTGGTGGGATTCGGAAAGACGATGGCCGGGAAAGCCACTGAGGAACCGGGATCACAGAGAGAATCATTGACCGCCGTCGCCTTGAGCTTGGCGAGGGCAATGATATCACCAGCGTGCGCGGTGGAGACGGTTTCATCTTTCTTGCCGTTACTGATATGAAGCGCGCCCACCCGTTCCTTCTGGTTCTTGGTGACGTTGAGTACCTCCGCATCACTCTTGAGGGTTCCCCCATAGACCCGGACAAAGCTGAGCTGGCCGACATAGGGATCATTCACCGCGCGCCAAACCAGTCCCGAAAAGGGTGCGGATGGGGAGGTATCCACCGGGTTTCCCCCGGCATCCACGAGTTCCCGGTCGGAAGGGGCGGGGAAGATCCGGGCCACTTCCTCCAACAAATCGCTGACCCCCTCTTCCCCGGCCAGGGCTTCCGTCTCGAACACCGGGAACACATGCCGATGGAGGATCGCGGCCCGCAGGCCCTTGGTCATCTCGGCGGGTGATAAATGTTCGCCGCCAAGATATTTTTCCAACAGTTGATCATCTTCTTCTGCGGCATCTTCCTCCAGAACCCCGATGGCGGCCTCGGCCTCCTCGGCCAATTCGGCGGGAACCGCTTCCGGCGAGAGCAAATCGACAATGTGCTTTTGGTCATGGGTGGGCAATTCCACCGGGACCACAGTCCGTCCCCAGGTTTCCTGGAGCGCGGCCAGCGTGGTATTAAAGTCAGCGTTTTCCTTGTCGAGCCCGGTGATCACGATTCCACAGGGAAGATTGCGTTCCTGGCACAGTTTCCAGGCCCGGTTGGTTCCCACCTGGATACCGGCGAGGGCATCGACAACGATCAAGGCGGCATCCGCGACCGAAGCTGCAGCCACCGATTGCCCGACAAAGTCCATGTATCCCGGAGTGTCAATCACCACCAGCTTGATTGGCTTACCTGCGGCGGTTTTGTAAATGGCCTGGAAGGGCTTGGCCCAGATGGAGAGTTTCCGTTCTTTTTCCTCATCGGTCCAATCGGCAAAGGATGTGCCGTTGGTGGTGGAACCCAACCGGTCAATCAATCCGGTCTTGTGAAGAATGGCATCCACCAGGGTGGTTTTCCCGGTTCCGGTATGACCGAGGAGGACTATGTTGCGGGTATCTTGAACAGGAATTTCTGACATGCTCGTTACCTTTCTTCACCGGTTGAATATAATCTGAACCATGCACACATCCGCGCGCTACGGATTGTTAACCTACGGAAAACAGACCCGCTCCGGCAATGGATTTCCGTGGTTTACAACCGTAAATCGGCATGCGGGTTTCCCCGATAGCCGGGCGGGACTGTCGGTAATTCAATCCCGGCTGGAGAAGGACTTGCTGTTGAGAACCGCCAGCAGCTCTTCCGGAATGTATTTGGCGTCGGTCCAGGCTTTTTTGACCGGTGATTCCTGAACCAGCTTCAAGCTGGCCAGCAGGATGTCGCGCCGACTGACCTGGCCGACCAGTTTTCCATCCTCAAGCACCGGCAACCGCCGAAAGGAGTTTTCGAGAAAAACCTGGGCGGCCTTGAACACATCCGCATCGGCCTCAATGGTTTGGATCGCGGTCGACATGTAATCGGCAACCCTTGCCTCGGTCGCCTGATCGTAAAAGGCCTCATTGACAAACAGGCGCAGGCAGTCCTTCTCCGAGATAATCCCAACGAGATCGCCGGCTTCGTCCACCACTGGGGCACCGGAAATTTTATGTTTCAGCAGAATGGCAATCGCCTGTACCAGAGACATGTCCGGTTGCAGGGTATGCAACTTGGTCGCCATCACATCACGAACCAGAATAATTTTGCTCATACGAACCTCCCTGACGAGTCACTATACCGGGAAAGTAGCGCGATGGCAATGGACCTTGTGCTCCTGGACATTCTGCTCGACAGGATCGACCACCGCGCAGGTCTCGACCGCGATCGGGCAGCGGGGATGAAACCGGCATCCGGGTGGAGGCGCAGAGGCCGACGGGGTCTCTCCGGGCAAGGCGACCTTGGGTCCCCGGACTCCTCCGGGCTGGGGGGCCGAAGCCAGCAGCGCCTGGGTGTAAGGGTGAGCGGGAGTCGCCAATACCTGGTCCCGGGTCCCCGTCTCCACCACGCGGCCAAGATACATCACGGCAATTCGATCCGCAATAAACCTGACCACATGGAGATCATGGGTGATGAAAAGGTACGACAACCCGTACTTCTCCTTGAGATCCTTCAGCAGATTCAACACTTGCGCCTGCACCGAAACATCGAGTGCGCTCAAGGCCTCATCGCATACCAGTAACTTGGGACGAACCGACAAGGCACGCGCAATACAGATGCGCTGCCGCTGCCCCCCGGAAAATTCATGCGGATACCGATACATGGCATCTTCATGAAGGCCGACATCCCGAAGCAGTTGCCCGCAGGCCGACACAGCCCCCCCCCGGCCAATCAGCCCGTGCTGCAACGGACCTTCGGTTACAATTTCCAGAACCGACCGCCGGGGATTCAATGCAGCAAAGGGATCCTGAAACACAATCTGGACCTGACGACGATAGTCTCGAAGCTGTAAACGGCTCATGCCCACCACATCCCGTCCGCCATAGCAAATCTGGCCTGTATGGGGTGGTTCCAGCAGCATGATGGCCCGGGCGAGGGTGGACTTGCCGCATCCGGACTCCCCCACCAGACCGAGGACTTCACCGCTTCCAATATCCAGGGAAATTCCATCCACCGCGCGGATATGTCCGACGGTCCGGGCCAGGATCCCCCGCTGCACCGGGAACCAGACCTTGAGATCGCGGATCGAGAGCAATGGCTCAGCCTTCGTGCTCATGTCCGCCCCCCTCTCTTGCCGCCTGTTGCTGTGCCACCAGGCAGCGGACCGCCTGTTCCGGGATCAAGGTTTTCAACTCCGGATGGCTGAGGGCACAAGCCTCTACCGCCACCGGACATCGGTCCCGGAACCGGCACCCGCCGGGGATGTCATAAAGCGTGGGAACCGAACCGGGAATGGTCTGCAGGCGGTCGTGATGCTTGGTAAACGCGGGAATCGATTCCATCAGGGCGCGGGTGTATGGGTGGCGGGGGGATCCGAATACCTGATCGATTTCGCCCAGTTCGACAATTTCCGACGCGTACATGACCGCCAGCCGGTCGCACACCTCCCAGACAATCCCCATGTCATGGGTAATCAACAGAACCGAGGTTTCCTTGGACTTCCGGTCCAGGAGCAGCTTCAAAATCTGGGCCTGAATCGTCACGTCCAGCGCGGTGGTCGGTTCGTCGGCAATAATCAGCTTCGGCTCCAGAATCAGGGCCATGGCAATCATCACCCGCTGACGCATCCCGCCGGAAAGCTGATGCGGGTAAGCCAGCATTCGGCTTTCTGGGTCGGAAATGCCCACCTTGCGCAACCAGGCCACCCCCCGTTCCCACGCCTCGGCCTTGGCGATGGGAAGGTGCAGCCGCTGAGCCTCCACCAATTGCTTACCGATTCGATGCAAGGGCGACAAGGCGGTCATCGGTTCCTGAAAAATAAAACTGATCTCGCGACCGCGAATCGCCCGCATCTCCGAGGGGGATAACTGTAACAAGTCGCGCCCATTCCACCAGACCCTGCCCCCGTCGATGGCACCGGGAGGACAGGGTATCAACCGGAGCAGACTCATCGCCGTGACCGACTTCCCGCACCCCGATTCCCCGACAAGCCCCAGGACCTCGCCCTTGCGGATGTCGAAGGAGACCCGATCCACTGCCCGCAGCACCCCCTCTTCGGTCCGGAATGAGACCGACAAATCCTCCACCCGGAGCAAAGATTCAGTCATAACCACCTCCAGCATCCAGCACCCGGTTCATGCTACTCCATCCTGCTGTAGGGTTTGGGGTCAAAGGCGTCGCGGATACCCTCACCGATCAGCGTGACCAGAATCATCACGGCGAACAGGGCCAGTGAGGGATACAAAATCAGCCACCAAGCCCAGCGAAACGATTGGGCCTGGTGCAGCAGTTCACCCCAGCTCGGGGTTGGCGGGGGCAATCCGAAACCCAGGTAGTCCAACGCGGTCAAGGCGCCGATCGCCCCGATCAGCATGAAGGGTAGAAACGTGATCAGGGGAATCATTGCGTTCGGCAGGATGTGCCGGAACATAATCGCCGGCGCAGGGATGCCCAGACATTGGGCCGCCTCGACAAAGGACCGCTTGCGCAACCGGAGAAACTCCGCCCGCATATACATGGAGATGCCAATCCAGTTAAACAGCGCGTAGCAAAACAGCAACAGCCCGAAACTTCGGCCATACACCGAGCCAAGCAGGATCATCACATACAGGAAAGGAAGGGTACTCCAGATCTCGACAACCCGCTGACCGATCAGGTCCAGCGCACCTCCATAATACCCCTGAAGCCCCCCCAGCAGTGTTCCCAAGGCCATGGTGGTGACCACCAGGCTGACCCCAAACAGAACGGCAATCCTCATCCCATACAAAATCCGGGCAAACACGTCCCGACCGGCGGCGTCGATGCCCAGCCAGTGACGGCGGCTGGGGGGAAAAGGAAATTGCACATCATTCAGAACCGCCTGCACCGACCAGGCCTGCCCGGCAATATCCACCGGCTCGGGATACACCGCCGCCTCAAAACGCGCACCGGCAGTCGCCAGCAATCCGCTCCGCACCTCTTCCGACAACCCCGCCCAGAATGACTCCGTCCCGGGCACAACCCGGCCATCGCGATAGACCAGAATCGTCTGGCGCTTGCCCGCATCGAGTCCATCCTCCCGCAGGGTGATCCTCGCCGAACGCGGCTCACGGGACCGTGGATGGTATTCGGTCATGGAGATCGTGACGGCAACCCCGGAGTCTGATTGCGGGTTCACCTGGAGTTCGAGCGGCTCCGCAGGCTGATTCTTCAACCTGGTTTGCACCGCCTCCATCAAGGCATCCGGCACCGGCCACACTTCGGGCAGAATCCTCCCCTCCGCCCCCTCCGGGAAAAAATAGTCAGCGGCAACCGAACGTACAATGCGCCCATTTCCATCCACATCCAGCGACGCCACCCGGGGAGCCGGGGTCAGGATCAAGGCGACTTTCTCTTCATTGCGCAACGTCGCCGGGTCAATAATTTCATTGGGTCCATACGGCACCGGCGGCCAGAGCATCCAGTTTCCCGGGCCGGACTGGAACCGGTCACTCATTTCAAGTTGCTTGTAGTCAGTCCGGGTAAACCGCCCGCTTCCGGTGAATCGGTCCTCAGGATAAAATCGCAGAAAGGGCACCAGCCACTCCCCTTCAAACCGCATGAGCAGAGGGCGGTCATTACACACCAGTTCCGCGACCAGACTCACCGCAAAAAGACAGGACAAGGCAATCAGGGATGCGAGGGGGGCGCGGCGGCGCCGAAACCGCGACCACCGCTTGGAAGCGAGCGGATTTTTGCGGAGGCGTTTCACCATGGATTCCCAACCATCCTTTGTAAGCAAACACGGTTCGGCGGGACGCCGAACCCTACCTGGCCCATTGAGATGAAGCCAAGCAGGTAGGGTTTGCCGTCCCGGCAAACCGCGTTTGAGACGGCCTGCCCCTTCCCGACCGCGCGATCCCCATGAGCCCTCATGACGACTCCTGGAAATTGATCCGGGGATCAATCAGCACGTAACAGAAGTCGGAGAGGACATTGCCCACCAAACCGAGGAGCGAACCAATCGCCAGGCTGCCCATGAATACCGCGTAGTCCCGCCCGACAATCGCCTCGAGACTGAGGCGGCCCATTCCGGGAATTTCGAAGATCTGCTCGATGATCACCGATCCGGCAAACATCACGGTCAGGATGCCCCCGAATCCGGTGGCAATGGGGATCAGGGCATTGCGGAAGGCATGGCCCCAGATCGCCCGGTGATAGGAGCCACCCCGGGCGAGCACGGTGCGGATGTAATCGCTGCCGATCTGGTCGAGCAGCGAGTTTTTCATCAGCAAAGTCAGCACCGCGAAATTGCCCGCAACATAACACAACACCGGGAGGGCCATGTGCATAAACCGGTCGGCAACCTGCCCCCAGAACGGCAGGGTGGCGTAGTTCTCGGACTGGAACCCATAGACCGGAAACCAGTCCCACAGGCTGTCCACGGTTCCGCACAAGGTCATTTTCAACAACATGCCCAGGGCCAGCGGGGGGATCGCGTAGCCGATGTAGACCATCACACTGGAAAGGAAATCAAAGTGGGATCCGTGCCGAAGCGCCTTCCAGATGCCCAGAGGGATACAGACCAGATAGCTGAGAACGAAGCCGGCGATGCCGAAGGTCAGGGAAACCGGGAAGCGCTCGGAGATCAACTGCCACGCCGTCTTGTTGGGGAACTTGTAGGATTCCATCATCATCCCCATCCGGTCGTGAACCAGCCAGCGCCAGTACCGTTCCAAGAGCGGGCGGTCGAAACCAAAATGGGCTTCGAGCTGTTGCCGGTATTCCTCGGTGATGGTGGCGGAAGCATCGGAGCCCCCCGCGCCCGACTCACCCGCCCCCATCCCCTGGATCCGGCTCAACATCTGTTCCACCGGTCCTCCGGGGACAAACTGGACCAGGCTGAAACAAATCAGGGTGATGCCGATAAAGGTCGGAATGATCAGCAGCAGACGCCGGACAAAGTATTCGAGCCTTTCCATCAGCGGGCCGGGAACTCCTCATCGAACCGAACCACCACCGGCTTGGGAGGAAGCCCGCGTTCCTCCGCCATTGCTGCCTCGAGATCCGCCGCCTGGTCCTCATCGTACCACCAGAGACCATACGCCGAACGTTCATCCCCATATTTGGAAAGTACCGTATCCGGAGTGCCAAACTTATTCCAATAGAGCAACCGGGTGTAGTCGATATTCCACAACAGGATATACGGAACCTCCCGGGTCAGGATCGCATCGATCTCGCGCAGGATGGCGTTCCGCTCCTTGATATCGAAGATGCTCTTCTGCTTTTCGATCAGTTGGTCGACCTCCGCATCCTGGAATCCGGTCGCGTTGTTTCCGTTCCGGCGTTCCGCCTCCTTGGAGTGCCACATCGACTCAGGATCCTTGAACAAGCCCGAGCCCCAGGCTGCCCAGGTCATGTCGAAGTTGAACTCGCCCATATCCTTCATCCAGGCGGCCCAATCCTTGCGATCAATGGTCAGGGAGATCCCCACATCCTTGAGATCCTCGGCGTAGACCGCGAGAAACTTGTCCGTGGAGGGATCGCGGGTCAGGAACCGGATGGTCAGGGCCTGGCCATCCTTCTCGAGCAACCCGGTCTTGGGATTCACCTCCCACCCCGCTTCGGCGAGCAGTTTGCGCGCCTTGTCCTTGTCGAATCCATACTCCGGATTGGCGCAGGGATGCGCCTCATCATACAGGTCCTCATAGTAGGACTTGTGCAGAAAGTACTGGTTATACATCAGGGTCTCGTTGAGTTTCTCCCGGTTCAGCAGGTGGGCCAGCGCCTGACGAACCCGCAGGTCATCAAATGGCGGCCGTCGAAGGTTCATCGCGAACCCCTGAAAGCCAATCGGGTTGGCATTGTATACCTTCTGTTTCACAATCCAGTTCTTGGCAAACCGCTCCCCGGAGGTCTCATTCATCCAGATTCGGGACATATAGACCGGGAACACATCCAACAAACCCTTGCGAAAAGCCTCGAAGGCATTTTCCTGCTCGGCAAAAAACCGGAAAGTCAGGGTATCAAAATTCAGGACCCCCTCGGCGGACGCGCGCTTGCCTGCCCACCAGTCTTCGCGACGGGCCAACCGGACCAGGATCCCCTCCTGGATTTCATCGATCCGGTAGGGTCCAGATACGACTGGGAATTCAAAGTTGATCCGGTTGAAATCCTGTCCCGCCATCGCATGTTTGGGGAGAATCTGCATCCCCCCCACCGCACTCAGATTTCGCCAGTGCACCTCCGTGGCGGTAAACCGGATGGTCCGTTCGTCAAGAACCTCCGGAGGGTTGAACTTCTCCAGCGCGACCTTATGGGGGCCGGTCAGGTTGGCGGGGTTGAGCAGGGTCTCGTAGGTAAAGGCCACATCATCCGCGGTGACCGGTTGGCCATCGCTCCACACCGCCGCCTTATCCAGCGTAAAGGTGTAGGTCAGCTTGTCCTCGGAGATGGTCCACGATGAAGCCAACCCCGGCTCATACTCCATGGTCAGAGGATTCAGATTGATCAGGTTCTCATAGAGATATCCGAACAGGTCTCCACTGAACACATTGTTGTCGAGGTAGTAGTTAAAGCTCTTGGGGTACTGACCGGCATAGATGTTCATATTCCCGCCCCGGTAGGCATGGGGAGAGGCCAGTGGGCTGGGTTGATCCTTCCAACCCGGCGGGGGAAACCGTAAGTCAGCCGCCCCTGCGGAGAAGCTCCATACCCATCCCGACAACATTCCCATCAGAACTAAACGATTCCTCATGCTCAAAATCCTTTCCCGATCCTGTGGGGCGTAAGACCCATCTCGATCCATTCTGGTTCAGGGAAACTTTACACAACCCAAGGGCTTTGGCAATGCGGGGTCAATTCGTGGGCGGCAAACTGCAGTTCCCATGTCCAAATGGAAGTGGCATCGTCGGTCGAGACCCACGCCGATTCGGAGATCGGCGCTACAACGGTCTATTGGCGCGAGAGGTATTTCCGTGAAGATCCGTGCAATCTGTGGGCAACATCAACGCCCATCCAATAATGTCCGATAGTGGCCGCGAAGGTATTTTCCCATGACGCCGAGGACATCGAAGCCGTAGCGGATCGGGTTGAGGTGGGATACCTCATCGGCATAGATGGTGGGGATGGCGATCTCGTCGATACGGCGGCCAAGGATTTTGGCGCAGACCAGCATTTCCAGATCGAAGTCGAAGGAGTCGCTGAGGGCATGGAAGGGAACCGCGTCAAGCATGGCCCGGGAGTAGGACATATAGCCGCTGTGAAACTCCGCAAGGTTCATGCCGAAGACAAGGTTTTCACAAAAGGTCAGGCCTTGATTGGCGATGACCTTGTAGAGGGGCATACCGCCCTTGAGAGCGCCGCCACCGAGAAAGCGGGAGCCCTGCACGATATCCGCACCGGCATCGAGGGCAGCGATCACTTCGTCCAGCTTTTCGGGCGAATACTGCCCATCGGCATGGAGCATGATGATGTGGTCGGCGCCGCGATCCAGGGCGGCCTGCAGGAGGGTTTTCTCCGCGCCGCCATAGCCTCGATTGACCTCATGGCGCAGGGGCACAAACCGTTCGATACCCGCCGCCAGCTCCTGCATCACCTCCCAGGTGTTGTCACGGCTTCCGTCATCCACCACCAGATAGTGGTCGATCCGGTCCTTGAGGTGAGGCGGGATGCGGGCAAAGACCCCGGGCAGGGTTTTCTCCGCGTTGTAAGCGGGCATGATGATCGCCAGAGACGCCATGCGAATCAGGCCAGCGATTTTGGATAGGCGGACATATAGTACGCCATGGTTTCACGCAACAGATCGCGAACCACCCAGGTCGGCTCCCAGCCCAGCAGGGTCCGGGCTTTGGTGATATCGGGGATACGGCGATCGGAGTCCTCATACCCCTCACCATAGAATTCCTCTCCGGTCACCGAGATGATTTCCGGCAATTGCGGGTTGGCGGGGGCAAACTCATCCCGGTACAGATCACGCATCAAGTGGGCGAGTTCGCGGATGCTGATCTCATTGGCCGGCGAGCCGATGTTGAAAATCTGCCGATCACAGACCCCGTCCGGGTTGAGCACAATCCGATAGATACACTCGACCGCGTCATCAATATAGGTGTAGCACCGCTGATGGTCACCGCCATTGACCAGCTTCATGGGTTCCCCGGTTTGGAGGGCTTCCATGAAATACGAGAAAACCCGCGGCACCCCGTCGGTATCCCGGGGCAGGTAGTCGATTTTCGGACCGATGAAATTGAAAGGGCGGATGATCGTGTAGTTCAGCTTGCGCTCGAGTCCGTGAGCGTGGAGTACCCGCTCCAACAATTGCTTGGCGCAGGCATAAATCCATCGATGCTTCTCCACCGGCCCCATGATGAGATCGGTGGTGTCTTCGGCGAAGGTGGCATGGGCGGGATGATGGGGTTCCTTGAGCTGGTCGCCGCAGACCGCGGTTAGACTTTTCCCATACACCTCACAGGAAGAGAACTGGATCAGGCGGCGTTGGTGCTTCACACACAACTCGGCAATGCGGAGGTTTTCATTAAAATTCAAGCGAAAGACATCCAGCGGCTGACGAACATAGAGGCCCGGATTAGCATGGGCGATCAGATCCACCACGAGGTCGGCCTCTTCAATCATCTGCTCCAGGGGAAAGTCATGGTTGAAGATGTCGTGCTCGACAAAGGTGAATTGCCGGTGATCGAGCACATCCGCCAGCTTGTCGGCATGGGTATCGAGGGCGATGACCCGGTGCCCTTCCCGGAGCAACCGGGAGGTCAGATGAGAGCCGATAAAGCCGCCGGCGCCCAGGGTCAAGATATGCAATGGTTTCATGGTGCTATTCTTTCGATGACAATTGTCCTGCGGTCGGCCCGATCCATGGCAGCGTCGACGGATCAGGCATCGGCTCTGCCAGTCGCAGCACACGGTAATACCCATTTCCGGAGGCCTGGGTCAGTATCTTTTTTCCGGTTTTGTCGTCCCACCGGGCGAGCAGTTCCGGAACCAGGCTGGCCCGGAGAACCAGGGCGGTTCGCCGATTCAAGGCGCCGATGGGCACGATGTCACGGTAGCCGGGGTTATTGATCTGGAGGTGGCGATGAGGCGGACGCAGCCCGGCAAAGCCCTGCTCCGCGAGTTGGGCACTGATCCAACGGTCCCCGATGGTCGCCGTGTCATGATGGTTGGCGAGAGCTTCGGCCAGCCCATCCACCTCGGCAAGCCAGTCAGGCTCCAGGGGACCCAGATCTTCAAAAACAAAGATCTCCGAGATGGTCCAGGATGCCCCCCCGATCTTGGACCATTTCGGGGTGTACCGCAGGGTGCGGACCGGTCGGGGTTCAAAGCGAATTTCCTGCCGGGGGAGTCCGCTTTCGACAAACAGCCGGGGCCCATCGATGTAAGCCACGGGAAAGACCGCAGTCCCGCGATGCAGCAGAAAGTAGGTTTCCCCATCGAGTGAACCTTCCAGGGCATAGGCTCCGGGCAGCCCGCCATGCACCGGGTCGGTCTGGGGCAGCAATACCTGGTCATCCGGGATCTCTGACCCCTGGAGCCCGGAGAGCAGGATTGCGCCGATTGTTCTGGGTTGATCCAGTTCGATGGTGATGGAGCCGCGCATCACCGGATTGCCCCGGCAGCCGGTGGACAGATCGCGATCGACCAGCCAGGCCGATTCACCCCCCAGGATCCGATCAACCCGCACCGTCATGGCCGCAGGCAGAAGGCAGGTTTCGTCGCGGGTGGGAAGCGAAAGGTGGCAGGCAAGGTCAAAGCCCTCACCCTCGATCCAGTCAAACGAAGCCCCGACCTGCCGAAGGGTTTCCCGAAGCAGGGACGACTCATGCGAGGCCGATGCAAATCCGACGTGGGTATCCGCCTCCGCCTGCAGATAAGCGGTGTAGTCGCGCTCGGTATGGGCAGCCACAAACCGGATGTCATTCCGGGCAAGATATCGGAGCGCACAGGCCATGGAAATCTCGTGAAAGTCCCCGACCAGCACGACGGTTTGGAGGCCGACTGCGCGGGCATGATCGACGAGTTGCTGATGCGCACGATGATGTCGCTCCCGTACCGGACGCATCGCCAGGCTATACCCAACCACCCCGGCAGCGTGATATCCCAGCCAAACCACCAACAGCGCCAGGCTTGCCCCGCGGAGTCTCCGGTTGGGATGGCTCAGGGGAACTGCAAACAACAGGGCCGCCGCCATGGTCCAAAATGGAATCAAATAGCGCAAGGTGCTCTCGCCGGCCATGGGATGGGGCAGATAGAAACCCAGGAAGCAGGCCAGAAACAGCATGGGCAGAAGGCCGCGCAGAAACCGCGACCAGGTGGGCTCGCAGATGAAATAAAGCACCAACAGAAGCAAAGCCAGAAGCAGGAGCACATACAATCCGGATTGCAGCGCAGGGGCCCAGGAAAGGGGCCATTGAATCAGGGTCGGTAGCTGGTGGGCCACCAGCAGGGAGGCGTGTCGGGTTATCGTTTGCCACCCCGGATCCCAGAGACTGCCCGGACCCTGTACTTCTGCATCATGGGCGAGCAGATAGGGCAGCAATGCGACTGCCATCAGCAGCCCCCCATACAGATAGGAGCGCAGAATCGGTCCTGACTTTCGCTGACGCCACAGGTAGACCCCATGAAACGGTGCCGCGGGGACCAGGTAGACCGCCATCAGCGGGTGCACCCAGAGACCGAGCCCGGCAACCAGACCCAGAGAGGGAATAGCCCAACGCCCATGGGTCGCCCCCTCGGTGCTGACGATGCGAACCGTCAACCACAAGGCTGCGGTGCCCAGAAAAAACAGGGGGGAATAGGAGCAATCAGGGATCATGGTGTACCAGGTCGTGATCCAGTCGGCAAAGATCACCAGCAGCGCCGCGGCAAGCCCGGTCCGGGAACCATACAACTCCCGAAACAGCCCATAGGTCACCACAACCCAGGCCGAGGTGAGCAGCAGGGTCGGCAGCACAAACGAAAAGGTATGGATGCCGAATATCGCAAAGGAACCAGCGACCAAATAGGCCTGTAGGGCACCGGAATAAGGAAATCCATACAGGAAGAGAGGGCGGGCTCCCTTCAGGATGTCCAGGGCCATCAGGGCAACGGTTCCGGCATCATCGGACAGATACATGCCCAACACGGCCAGCAGGCCTCGCTGGATCCAGGTCGCCACAACCAGCCCGATGATGACCCATCCTGTTTGCTTTCGATTCACGACCAACAGCATGGCAAGAAGTCGATCAGGCTGCCACGTTGAATTTTCCGATCTCACGAAAGCGGGCAACTCGAAGTCCGCGGGGAGTCATGGGGTGATGGGTTCATGGCCTGCCTTGCGGGCCAGGCAGAATCATCACTTGACCCAGGGCGCAGGATCGCGATAATGGCCGGTCTAATTTTGGAAGCACATTCCGCAGGCAATTCAATGCCGAGTTCCCGTCGATCTGCTTCCCGGGGAGTTCTATGGTTCGATTTTTTCTTAAAAAAGTGGCTGACAAGCTGCAGGGTAAAAGCAGCAAGGCGGCCAGCCTGCCTGATTCAGTTGTAGCAAAGCCTCAGTCCGCTCATGGCGAGACCTTTCAACCGGTCAAAGAGAAGGGCCCCCAACCCGGGACTTCGGATGCGGAGTCCGGCCGCCCCAAGCGGCGCCGCAATCGGAATCGCAAACCACGCCGGGAAGGCGAAACAAGCCTGCCCGATCAGGGTGCCGGAAAGGCACCGGCTCCGGTCTCCACGCCTCCCGCGAAGGCCGAGGACTGGAATGTCATGATGTTCGATGTGCCCCCCTCCCCCGGCAAAACCCGATTTCACGACCTCAATCTCCGGGATGAATTGATGCATGCCATCGCCGAATCCGGATTTGAGTATTGCACACCCATTCAGGCTCAAATTCTACCCCATACCTTGTTGGGCAAGGATGCCTTTGGAAAAGCGCAGACGGGAACCGGCAAGACGGCGGCGTTTTTGATCGCGATCATGGACAACCTGCTGCGGCGGCCGATCGAGGGCGAGCGCAAGCCCGGCGTTCCCCGTGCCCTGATTCTTGCCCCGACGCGGGAATTGGCCACCCAGATTGTCCGGGACGCCGAAGAACTGAATACCTATTGCGGGTTCAATGTGGTCGCGGTGTATGGCGGCATGGATTACGAGAAACAGAAACGGCAACTGCAGGAAAAGCCGGTCGACCTTGTGGTGGCCACACCGGGCCGGTTGCTCGACTTTCTTCGCTCTCAGGATGTGCACCTCAATCACGTCGAAGTTCTGGTTCTGGATGAAGCAGACCGGATGCTGGACATGGGTTTCATTCCCGATGTGCGGACCATCATTCATCGCACACCGACCAAGAACCATCGCCAGACCTTGTTTTTCAGTGCGACCCTCAACGATACCATCCAGCGCCTGTCCAGCCAGTGGACCCAGGATCCGGTGACGGTCGAAATCGAACCGGAGCAGGTCGCGGTGGATACGGTCGACCAGGTGGTCTACATCGTGACCGAGGCCCAGAAGTTTGCCCTGCTGCATTACGAATTGAACCGCCCGGAGGTGGAGCGGGCAATCATTTTTGTCAATCGCCGGGATCACGGGGAACGGCTGAACGACAATCTTCAGCGCTACGGGCACAAGAGCGAGTTGATCTCCGGAGCGGTTCCCCAACGCAAGCGGATGCATGTCCTCGATGGCTTCAAGGCGGGCGAGTTCCCCTATCTGGTGGCCACCGATGTCGCGGGTCGCGGCATTCATATTGACGGGGTTACCCACGTGATCAATTTCAATCTGCCCGAAGATCCGGAAGATTATGTTCACCGGATCGGGCGAACCGGACGCGCCGGGTCAAGCGGGCAATCCATCAGTTTTGCTACCGAGAGCGAATCCTTCTTCATTCCGGATATTGAAGCGTTTATCAAGCGCGACCTCAAATGCGTGGTTCCGGAGGATGCGTGGCTGGTGTTGCCGGAACCCAGTCGTCCGGCCCGTCCGCGCGAACCGCGGCAGGACCGTCCCGGAAACCGGGGTGGACGCTCTGGTGGCGGGGGCGGACGAGGTGGTCCCCGGCGATCCAGCGGCGGGGGCAGTCGCTCTTCCGGCGGACGCGGCTCGCGACGGTCCTGATCGGTAGACCGCATTGGGTGTCCCGCCGCAGCGCGCTCACCCGTGCCGCAGGGCGTCGACCGGATCGAGTTTGGATGCCCTGACCGCGGGGGCAAGCCCGAAGAACACCCCCACCACCCAGGAAACCGCGAGGGATACAATGACCGAAGATGGGGTAATCACTCCATTCCACCCGGTCCAGATTTCTGTCAACGGCACCAGGATCATTCCCGCCAGGCATCCCAGGACACCCCCCAGGGTGGACAAGGTGATGGTCTCGGCGAGAAACTGAAAGAGAATATCCCGCTCGGTCGCCCCGATTGCCCGCCGGATCCCAATTTCGGGAATCCGTTCGGTCACCACCGCGAGCATGATATTCATGATCCCGATCCCCCCCACCAACAGTGAGATGCCCGCAATCACCAGCAGCACCAGGTTCAGGATTCGCTGGGTTCTCTGGCGGGCCTCCAGAATTTCCACCGGCACGGTCAGCGCGTAGTCCACGATCGGATGGTTTCGCTCCATGGTCCGCTTGACCACCGCCGCGGTTCGCTTCAATTCCTGCTCATCCTCACAGTGCAATACCACCTGGCCAATCTGGGTTCGGGTGAACTCCATCGAGCCCGCCTCCCGTTTCACCGAGGAGGTTCCAAAGACCTGCTCGGCAGTCTCAAAGGGGATGTAGATCGTACGGTTCCCCCGCGGAGCCATGGTTCGTTGGATGCCCACCACTTCAAAGGCGTAGGTGCCGATCTTGACATGCGGATGCCCGCCGTCGCGGGGATGTCGAATGCTCGCGGTCAGGGATTCAGGAATCAGAGCAACCGACCGGAAGTGAAGACTGTCGAAGGGATGGAGCCAACGGCCCTCGATCAGCTTGCTGTCGAACAAGGTAAAATAGTCCGGCGGCACACCCAGTACATCCGCATCCAGCCGCTCCCCATACGCATAGGCCGAAGCCTTAACCCGGTGGGCAACCCGGATTTCCGCCTCGGGACAGGCAGACCGGAGTTGTTCGACATCCGTATCGGTGACTCCGTATTCAAGAATACGCATGCCCCGCCTTCGTCCGGTGGTATTACGCTGGCTGTCCGGAAGCTGCGATGCGTCCGGTTGAACCGAGTCGATCAGAATATTATTGAGTCCCAGCCCGGAAATCTCCTGCAAGACCGAACGCTGGGCTCCCTCGCCGATCCCGAGCATGGTAATCACCGCCGCCACCCCGAAAAAGACGCCCAACAGGGTCAGGGCAGAGCGCAATTTATGCCGCAGCAGATTCCGGCCGCCGGCGGTAAACAGATCGAGCACCCACGGGCTCATGGCGGGGCCTCATGGAGATGTCCGTCCACAATATGGTAGATCCGGGGAATTCGCCGGGCCACTGCGGGATCATGCGTGATCAGAACAATGGCCTTGCCGGCCTGGTGGAGTTCATCAAACACCTCGAGAATCTCTTGTCCTGTCTTTTGGTCGAGATTGCCGGTGGGCTCATCAGCGAGGATCAGATCGGGGCGGGTGACCAGGGCCCGGGCAATCGCGGTGCGCTGCCGTTCACCGCCGGAAAGCTGATTGGGCCGATGGTGCAAGCGATGGGAAAGCGATACCGACTGAAGCGCCTCCCGGGCCCGTTGCTCCCGCTCCGCTTTCCCCACCCGCTGGTAGTGGAGTGGGAGTTCGACATTCTCCTGGACCGAAAGGGAGGACAGCAGGTGGAAGGATTGAAAGATGAATCCGATCATCCGGCCTCGCAACCGGGATCGCTCGGAATCGTCCAACGCCCCGGTGTCCCGTCCATGCAGCAGGTACCTCCCGGCGGAGGGCCGATCCAGCAGGCCAAGGATATGGAGGAGGGTGGACTTGCCCGATCCCGAGGGACCAAGGATTCCCAGGTAGTCATTGTCCCCGATATCGAGATTCAGCGCATGCAGGACGGTGAGGCCGCCCCCCATGTCATACTGCTTGGTTACCTGTTCGAGTCGAATCATTCGTTTGGTTCCGGCGCGGTCAGGCGCACTTCGTCGCCCGCATTCAGACCCGAGATGATTTCCGCGTGGGTCATGGAGGAGCGCCCCACCTCTACCTCCCGAAAGTTGCTGTTTTTGGCCAGGTACACGCCCCAGCGCTCTCCCTGCCGGAACAAAGCCTGCACGGGCAGGGCCAGGGTATCGTCAATACGCCCGGTTTCGATATCCGCCCGGCAGGAAAATCCCGGCCGCAGGCCCTCGTTGGTGTCGAGGGGAATCTCGACTTTGAATTCCTTTACATCCGATGAAATCCAGCCGCTGGGATTGGCGATCTCCGCGACCAGGGCCACCGTTCCCCGAAAGGTCCGCCCCGGCAAGGCATCCACCGCCACCGAAGCTGGTTGCCCGACCTTGACCTGATCAACCAGCGCTTCCGGAACATTGACCACGGCCTGAACCACCCGCATATCAGGAATGGTCAACAGCACCTCGCCCGGGTTGAGATTCATCCCCACCTGCACATCCCCGCGGCGCCAGGGGTTATTGGGGTCGCCATAGGTGACCACTCCCTGGGTAGGCGCCTTGACAACATGGTTCTCCAATTCTTTTTGCAGTTCATCCAGATCAGCCTGAGCCCGGTCCCTGGCCACCAGCGCAGTCTGGTACTCCTGCTCCCGGCTTCGCAATTGCACATCATTTTTCTTCCGGGTTTTCTCCAGCTCGGTCAACGCCTTGGACAGGGCGTTTTCAGCCTTGGCAAGGCGGAGGGGCAGATCATATTCCGCGAGGATTTTCACCTCCAGCCGCGCGGTTTCCGCATCGACTTCCGCGGTTTCCATGGCAATGCGCTCCTCCTCCACCTGATCCTCGGTCATGAAACCTTCTTCCAGCAGGGATTGGGCTTCGTGATACTTCTTGATGCTCCGCTCATAGCGGCTTTCCGACGTCGAGACGGCGAGATCGGCGGCCCGGACATCCTTGCCGCGATCGCCTTCGCGAAACTTCTCCAATTCCAGTTTGGCATCCGATACCGCCTGTTCGGCAATTTTCAGGGTATTGGAATTTTCGAGGATCTGGATATCGAGTTCGGTGCGGGTCGAAACCACCTTCAATTCGGCCTGGGCCAGGGTGCCTTCCGCATCGCGCACTCTGCGCTCAATTTCATCGGTTGCGAACCGCGCCACCACTTCCTCCTCCTCCACCCGTGCGCCTTCGGGAATGAGGAAAGAGACCACCGCCTGCCGCTTGATTTTGGGAACGATCCGGTTGGATTCGCGGGCCTGAATTTCCCCGCTCGCCTTGACTTCCAGGACGAGGGATTGCCGTTCCACCTGTGCGGTGGGTACCGGACCGGAGGCATCCTCCGGGGACGAGTGACAGCGGCTGATAAGGATCAGCAGAAGGACCCCTGCCCCCACCCCCAGCCACCGTTTATTGATCTTGCGCCATGCCATCATTCTGCTCCTCTTCCGGGTTCAACTCGATCATCGTTCCATCCACGGCAAGGTCCATCAGCCCCACATTGCGGAGCAAACCCAACCGCTGGATCTCGTAATCCACCAGCGCCTGCCCCCAGGCGTTTCGGGCCGAGAGCAATTCGTTTTCCGCTTCGATCACGTCCCGGTTCGACAGGGTGCCATTGCGAAATTGGAGCATGGCGTTCCGGGTGCGGCGCTCTGCGATATCGATATTCTTGAGCTGGATATCCACCGCGATGCGCTGGGTTCGCAAGCGGCTGAAGGCCTCGCGAACATCCAACCGCACCTGGTCGATTTGCTGTTCGTAAGCCCGCCGGGCAGACTCCAGCGCGAGGGCGGCTTCCTTGACCGCATCTCGTTCCGGCCGCAGGTCCAGCGGAAGTTCGAGGCTGACCCCGCCTGTATAGGCATCCTTGCTGGCATCCTCATCGCCATCCTGAAGGGTTCCCTCGGCATAGACGTTCAGTTCCGGAATCCGGTCCTGGCGGGCGATGCTGAGTTTTCGTTCGGCATCCTCCACCCGGTCGCGCGCAGTCATCAGGTCCAGCCGCCGATCCAGGGCCAGTTCCAGCGCCTCCGGTTCACTCACCGTTACCTCGCGCAGCTCCGGACGCCCCTCCATCAATTCGACTTCGGTCTCGATCGGGATCCCCAAGTCGGCCAGAAAGCGCCCAACCGCGATGGTGAACCCTTCCTGCACTTCGGTCAGCCGGTTCAGGGCGGTCAGTTCCTGTTGCTGGGAACGCAGCACATCAATCGCCGGGGCCCGGTCCACTTTGAACAGGGCCTCCGACCGTTTGCGCAAAAATTCGAACTGGGCAAGATTTTGCCGGGTATTCTCGACCACCGATTTTTGCTGCACCAGATTGTAGTAGGAGCGCATGGTGGAAATGGCCGCATCCTGACGGTCCAGGGAAAAGGTTCGCAAGGCATACCGAAAGTCTCTCCGGGCCTGGGTAAACGCCTCCCATCCCGACCGGTACCCCGCCCCCTTGGTCAGGGGCTGGTCGATTCGGAACCTGGCCCTCGATGAGGCATCACCTCCGGCATCCCCGCCCGTCTGGTCTCCGGTCCAATCGCCGGTCATTTCCACTTCACCCCCGGTGGGAAGTTTTTGGGAAAGCCCAACCTGAACCGAGGCGGTTTCCCGGTCCTCGTCATCCGTAGAGGAGAAGACATACCCCGCTGTTCCGGAAAGCCGGGGGCCAAAATCCCGTTCGGTCCCAAACAGGGTCAGTCCAGCGCGCACCAATTGATCCCGCTGGTCCTGTAATTTCCGGCTATGGGCCTGGGCGAGGCGGAGGACGGATTGTTCATTCAGATCCACCGGGTCCATCGTGGCCAGGGGCTTCCGCTGTAGTGCCACCTCATTGGCGGCGATCTCCGAGACCCCGGCAGGTTCGTCATCCTGGACCACCCGCTGGAGGATGGCTCGATCCAGTTGCCCGGTGGTGCAACCGGTTACGACCAATGCAACCCCGAGTGCCATAAACAGAAAGAGCCCGGGATACTTCATCAGATCCTGCCATCTACCGGGTGCATTTTGTCTTTGCATGATGTACAGTCAGCCTATGCGATGCCGGCCCATAAAGCAAAAAGATGTTCTGATTACCGGTTGTTCCTCCGGCATTGGCCGGGCCACCGCCCACCGACTGCGCGCGGACGGATGGCGGGTTTTCCCCACCGCCCGGAAGCCGGAGGATCTCGCGGGGCTGCGGAACGAAGGGTTTGACCCGATCGCACTGGATCTGCTCGATTCCCGATCCATTGAGCAGGCCGTCGATGAAGCCCAGTCAAGGAGCGAGGGTCGCTTGACCTGCCTGGTCAATAATGCCGGTTTCGGTCAGGCCGGAGCGATGGAGGATCTTTCCCGGGAAACCATGCGCGCCCAATTCGAGGTCAATGTCTTCGGCCTGCAGGAGCTGACCAACCGGCTACTGCCCCGGATGAGAGCCTTGGGGGAAGGCAGAATTATCAACATCAGCTCGGTGCTGGGTCGGGTCACCCTGCCTTATCTGGGATGCTATTCCGGATCGAAACATGCGTTGGAATCGTTCACGGATGCCATGCGCATCGAACTGGGTGGTTCCGGTATTGGGGTCGTCCTGATCGAACCAGGGCCGATCGCCACCGAATTCCGCACCAACCTGGTGACCTACGCCCAGGAAAATCTTACGCTGGAAAAGGGGCATCATACCGAACGCTATCAGGCCGACTTGGAACGGCGGGGAGAGGCCTCTGCGGCCCAAAGTTTCTTCACCCTGCCCCCGGCGGCGGTCGCCAAGGTCGTCAGCCACGCCCTCTCCTCAAACCGACCCCGGCGCAGGTACCGGGTTACCTGGCCCGCCCATTTGGGGGAATGGTTGCGCCGGTTCGCCCCGGATGCGGTAATCGATGCCGCCATGAAACTTCAGGCCAAATCCTGAGGCGCGGGGAACCGACAAAAAAAGCCGCCCGGTTCAGGCGGCTTCGGAAATCACGATCGTAACCTGTGAATCAGGCTTGGGCGGCAATTTTCTTGGGGTGGCGCAGGGCATCCCGGATGGCCTGTTCGGTCATTTTGGCCACCACTGCTTCATCCATGCCAAGCTCGACCAGGCGACGGCGCTGGACCTTGACACGACGGCGGCGCTCGGACGTCGACTTTTTCGGGCGGTTGCTGGGTTTATGGCGATCTGCGTTGCATGTCATGACTGAAATCTCCTGATCTTTTGGAAAGCGGGACAACGTAAGGGCTGGGGCCGAAGAGATCAACCCTTTTTATTGAAAATCATCCCCCGCTACCGCCTCGACCTGTATTTTAGCGGCGGCGGCCAGCCCCAAGGTTACCGGAGCCTCTCCAACCGGAACCACCACCAGGGTTTCTCCGCCCGGATCACAGACCTGCACATGAACCACTGTTCCGGGCAAGAGGTGATGACGGTCGGCGAAGTTCAAAAAATCCGGATTCTGGTCGAGCATGCGGATCACCCGGTACTTGCCGACCGGGTCAACCTGATGCAGACACCGGGAGGGAACGGCAGCGACCGTGCCATCGGGGGAGGGAATTGGATCGCCGTGGGGATCCCGTTGGGGGCGGTTGAGGTAGGCATCGATCCGGTCGAGGACCTTGTCGGAGATCACATGCTCAAGCAGCTCTGCTTCCTCATGCACCTCGGCCCAATCGAGATGGAGCACCTTGACCAGAAAGGATTCGACCAGCCGGTGGCGGCGCAACACATGCAGGGCCAGCCGACGCCCGCCCGGCGACAGCTTGACCCCCACCCGGGGTTCGTAGTCGGCCAACCCAGAGTCCGCCAGCGCCTTGACCATGGTGGTCGCGGTGCCGGGAGTGATGTCCAGCGACTGGGCCAGCTTACCCATTGGTGCCATCCCGGAGTCCGAGGCCTGCTCCAGCAGATAAATCTGCTTCACATAATTTTCGATGGTACTGCTGGCCATAGTGCTTCCGTACCTGCTCCGATGGGCGCCGTCAATCTGCAAACGAAGGATCTCCTGGGGCCCAAGAAGAACCGAGACAGCCAGGTGTCATTGCCATTCGTAATCCTCATCGTAATCGTACTCGTAATCGGTTCGCAGCCAATATATTACAGGTGTCCTAAGAATTGCCCCTGTTGATGCCTGTTGATGTTCATCGGGTTCCCTGTGCGAGGGCGCAGGCAATGTCCGCCGCCACCCGGGCATTGTTCCGCAACAGGGCGATATTGGCCACCCGGCTCTGGTCTCCGGTGGCGCGACTGACGGCGGCCAGGAGGAATGGTGTGACATCCTTCCCCCGGATGCCCTGAGCGCGCGCCTCCCCGAGGGCGGTATCGATGGCCTTGTCGGCCAGCCGGGCGTCCAGTTCAGCATCGGCAGGAACCGGCACCGTAACCAGTATCGCCTGCCGCAGACCGAGGGCATCCCGCTGGCGGATGAGTGCGGCGACATCCTCAGCCGTTTCCACCCGGTGATCCACCGGGTAGCCGGACGAACGGGAGTAGAACGCGGGGAACGTGTCGGTTTGATATCCGATCACCGTCACTCCATGGGTCTCCAGGACTTCAAGGGTTGCGGCTAGATCCAGAATCGCCTTGGCGCCAGCGCATACCACGGTCATCGGAATCTCCCGCAAGGCCTCGAGGTCGGCACTGACATCCCACCGGGTATCCCGGTGCACACCGCCGATACCCCCGGTGGCAAAGACCCGGATACCCGTGCGGTGGGCCAGCACCATGGTGGCCGCCACCGTGGTGGAACCATGTTGTCCAGCGGCAGTCACCACTGGCAGGTCACGGGGGCTGCACTTGCGCACCGCATCAGCATGGGCCAGAGTCTCCAGGTCACACGCACAGCAGCCATACCGCACGCGCCCCCCCAGCAGGGCAAGCGTGGCCGGAATCGCGCCCGCAGCGCGGACTTCCGCCTCCATCGCCAGTGCAGTCTCAAGGTTGTGGGGAGGGGGCAGGCCATGGGTGATGACTGTGCTTTCGAGCGCCACAACCGGCCGGCCAAGATCCAGGGCCTCACGAATTTCCGGCAGCATATCTGTATCGTTCATTTAAACACCACATCCAATCCCATCGCCCGCTCCCGGGCAAACCGGGGAATCAACCCCGGAACCAGCCACCGCATTACCGAGTACACCCCGGCCAGAATGCGGATGGTGAACACATGATCCAGCATGCGATACCGCCGGTGATCCCGCAATAGAAGACCCAGAAACCGCCGGAACCATTTGCGCCGGATCCGGACCGGACGGAAATCAAGTTTGACCGCATACCGGATTCGGTACGCCTGCTGGTAGGCTTCCTTCAATGCCGTCAGTCGGTCCGCGAATGCCGGCTGATAGGGACGCAGGTAATAGTCGCGGGCGGCAGCGAGCAAACCGAAGGTTTGCCGCTGAAACGCAATATCCTGGGGGCGGATACCCAGTTCCCCGGCCAACACCACCATGCGGTCCAGCGCAGCCATGGAGCGCGCGGCCTCCCGCAGTGAAGCCTCCCGGTCCAGCACCAGGCAGCCCAGTACCTTCCGCATGGAGTGGTTCACAAACAGATGATCCCAGAACACCGTCATCAAGGGGGGAATACGCAAGCGCCGGAAATACATATTCCGCTCGGCAAACTCCCGGACATAGAGCAATTCCTTGATCACCTGATCCGACAATTCCATCAGTTCAATCCACTTATCCCACCGCCCTTCGCCAAACCGTTGGCGGTAAAAGGACCGGAGGGCGCCATCCACGGTTGCACCTTCCCGGAATAGCTGGACAATCACATAGGCGTTCAGTTCATTCCACAAACCCGCATCCTCGAGATAGGTCAGGCGCCGGAACACCGCCCACCCACCGGTCTGGCACCAGACCGAAATTCCCACCATCCCCGGAGCAGATTCCAGAGCCGCCCGGTAGTGGGCAACATCCCATCCCACAAACGAGGGATACTCTCCGCAGCCCTCATATTCGCGACGGGCCTGAAATTCGACAATTTTCTGGTGCGGGCCTTTGAAGAATTGGCGGCTCAGCGGCAAGTAGCGGAAAAAATCCGACTCGCCGTACTTGATGGAGATGATCAGGTTGGGATGCTCCAGCCCATGAAAGACCCGGTCGTAGGTATCACGATTCCAGATTAAATCGCCTACCCGATAAGCGCCGACCGACCAGGTCCGGAAGATCAACACCCGGTCGTGCCGGGCGAATACCGGAAGCAGGGTGGCGATCAGCTTTCTGGCCTGGGCAGGTGACTTCACCATCAGCGAGCTGCGGAAATCCCCCCCTGCATCCGCAGCATCCGATTCCCCCACCCGCAGGATCACCCCGCGAATCTCGGGAAAGTCTTCCAGCAAACGGTTATTCATCCGGACAAAGCAGGCAAGGTTCCTGGACCATGACCGCTTCAGAACGGGATCCAGTGATGGATGCCGGAACATGAAGTCGGTGGTGATCAGGATGGAGAGGCCATAATCGGCAGCCACCGCAAAGAGCTTACGATAAGTGGTCCGGTACCGCTCGATTTTACGGTTCATTTCTGGCGGATAGTGATCATCCGGAACCAGATGAGCGACGTCATCAAGCGTGATCGCGGTATAGCCCGCCGCTGCGGCCTTCGCACAAACAGTTTCAAAATCGCTGACAACCTGTTCGAACCCCGGACCGTCAAGCAGTTGGCAGGCATCCACATGACCAAACGGGATCTTCGACCAGTTGACACGATGCCGCTCGATCCCCCGAAAGAAAGGGCCGATGCCATCGATGATGAACCAGGTATAGTTTCCGCTCATGAAGGGACGGACTCTACCATGAGCGTTGATGGGTGAACAGGCAAGATGCCGCGCCGGGACAGCCTGGGGCGCATCCCTGACTCACTGACCTGGAGGATCCTCGTGGAGCCCACCATTGTGCCCATGAACATGTACACTCGTTTTATGGCGCAGCCGCGAAGCATCCAATGACGACAAACGCCTGATGGGTGATGTTGAGTGTTCGTAGTAGGTCCGCCCTGGCCGACCAGGGCCTGCCTGTTCGACGCGCCTTGCCCCGCGCATCGCGGGGCTTGCCTGCCCGGCCAGGGCGTCGCTACTACAAACGCCTGATGGTCAGTGAATCAGGGATGCGTCCGTCAGCCTGCCCCGGGCAGAGTCGCCGAGGCCCCGCCAGCGGTCAACGCGTGTGGTTTGCACCCATTCGGGAACCATCACCGGGACGGTTCGAATACCGCCTTGACCGTGGTCGCGCCGATGTCGCGGATACGCAGGCCGGTACGCCCGCCCTCTTCAATCGGTGCGTAAGGCAGGTTGCAATCCAGCACCCGGTATCCCGGGGGGGGCAACACATCGATGCGGGAGAGCGTGGTCATCCGCTCGAACACCAGCAAACCCTGCTCGTCCCGGTAGTAGGAACCGGGATGAACAAACCGGTTTTCGAGTACGTAACGGTCCAGTCCCTTTTCGGTGATATCGGGGTTGTTCACCCGCACCCAGGGGCGGTCATGTTCCGGTTGCGACAATTCCGAGTTCAGCTCCCGCGGCTCCACCCAGTCATAGGCGAAATGATCCGCCACCACGGTATCCACCGCAGAGGCTCCGATACTAAAGGTCGCCCAAGGGAACAGGAGGATCACATCGAACTCACCCAACGCCGCCGGCAGATCATAGATCACCGCCGGATGCTGCGAGGCAATGGCTTCATAGGAAGCATCCATCATGCCTATATAGCGATCAGGACTCACGCCCCGCACCAGAACCCAGTCGGAAACATCGGCATTCAATTCGGTGGACGGGTCCAGATCCCAACCCCGGACAGCCACCTCATTGCCGCTCCACAAATTGTCCTGAAGCACGAGTTTTGCGTTGCCACCGACATCGATACCGATGCGGTTGTTCAGAAAGACATTCCCGATCAGGCTGGGAATAAACTCATGATACACCCGCACACCAAAGGCCAGGTCTTCAAACCAGTTATTGGCAATCATCGGGTTTGCCGACAAACAGAAAATTCCCGTTCCCACTTTATCGCGTCCCATGAACCGGTTGTTCGCGATCACCGCAGATCCATTCTGCAACCAGATGCCGGCCCGGGTCAGCCCCGTTAATTCGGATTCAAAAACCCCGATGTAGTTCCCCTGATTGTTGACCCCGGTCTTGCCATTCTGAATGGTCACCCCGCCCAGCACGGAATCCTTGCCCATCGACACGACAACGTCTGCGCCTGCGCCATCGAGAATCGTCTGGCCGGCACCCGCACCCCAGAGAATCACGCCGTCGGGAATGGTCAATGCCCCCTCGTAGACTCCGGGTGAAACCTCAACCACATCTCCAGCCACAGACTGGTTCAGTCGGTCCTGCAACTCACTGGCCGGACTGGTACCAGCCAGCAATGAAAAACACAGGGCAAGCAGCGCGGTAAATCGAATCGTATCGTTCATTTTTTTCCTCCGCAAGTATCGTAGCCCCCTAAGCGAAGACTGTAAACCGGGAATCGGTTTCGCACGCTTCACCTTCATCACCAGCTTGCGGATTCGTCCGCGCCCATACCGCCGTACCGACATCTCCTGATCCCAAGGTAAGATGCTTCCCTGAAGATGGGGAAGACAGGGCTGATCCGGTTGCTGGCAAGATCCAACCCAGGGCAAGCTACCAGAGGGAATGCAGCGCTAATCGTTTTCTATCAAGAGGATACACAATTAACGCGGCCCTCACTTTTTCTTAACATTTTCACTTGCCAAGCGATGATGAATCGGTTTATTTTCTTACCTCAGCGTCAGGAAGAGACCTAGACACTCGTCGCAAACAAGAGTAACGGAGGCAAATAGTATGCATGGGAAAAAAGTAGCGAAGATACTTGGGGTAGCATCAATCCTTCTCGCCACCACCTGGAGTGCTCAGGCGTTGAACTGGATCGGGCTGGGATACGCGGTGTTGAATGTCAACGGCGCAGGAACCACTTTTTATGATATCGACAATCCGACCGCGAATCCGGATTTTGTCGGAACCACTTTCACCATCACGGCCGGACAGAGCATTCTTCTCGGCGGTGAAGTGCAGACCAATGATGGAAATGGCTCCAACAATCCCTGGGGCGCGGACAATGCGCAGATCAACTATTCGATCACCGCTGGCGGCCCGAGCGGGTCGGTTGGCTTGCCCTTCTCCTTCTTGCCCTTCTCCTTTAACTCCGGGTTCAATGATGGATGGCAAAACACCGTCGGCAGCGAAATCGGCTCGGGCCTTGCCGCAGGCACCTACAACCTTGCGGTCTGGTTCTCCGCTACGGATAACGATGGTCCGAACACCGTTTTCCTGAGCAATGGCGGCAACAACTACAATGCTACGATCGTCGTCAACGGGGCTCCTCCGGGACCGGGTTCGGGTGTGCCTGAGCCGGGTATGCTCAGCCTCGCGGCAGTGGCCGGGATGATCCTCATGTCCGCACGTCGCCGTTTGAAGAGCGCGATTCAGGCCTAAGTCAGGCTTACGACCCTCTTGTACCGGGCCGGTGGCAACACCGAGCCCGGTTTTTTTACATTCGTTGTGAGACCGCCATCTGGTTGATGAGCCTGAAGAGCAGGCGGGCGCCCACATTGGCATCCCACTCATCATCCTCGCCGGGGCTTACCTCATTGAGGTCAAACCCGATGATGGTCCGGCCGCTGGCGACAACACACTCAACGAGATGCAGGCACGCCTCAAAGGCCAGTCCACCCGGAACCGGTGTACCGGTATGGGGGCAAAGCGCGGGATCGAGCCCATCGATATCCAGGGTGATATAGACCAGGCCAGGCAGACGGTCGACGATCCTCTGATGCACTTGTGCCAGGGTTTCCCCCCGATAGAGAGCGTGCTTGATGTCGCGATCCGTGAAGGGATGGATCCGATCTGCATGAGCCTGGGTAAACGCAACCTCCTCTTCACACACGTCGCGCAACCCCACCTGGACCAGGCTGGAAATCTGATCGAGCTTCAGGGCATTCAACAGGATGGAGGCATGTGAGAAGGTAAAGTGTTCATAGGCTTCCCGCAGGTCGGCATGGGCATCGATTTGCAGGACACCAAAGGTGTCGTGTCGTTCGGCAAGGGCTTGCAGCAATCCGAGCGGGGTGGAGTGATCCCCTCCCAACCCCACCACACGTTTCCCCTGATCCAACCAACCGGATGCATCCGTGCGGACGCGATCAACCATCCGGGCACATCCTGCATTCACCTCGGCTATCAGGGATCGCAACAACGGATCTGCGGACGGGTCAATCCCCTGCTCCATGGCCAGGATGATCTGCTCCGCCTTGGGCCGGAGTTCATGGTTCAAGTGGACCAGCACCTCGGGAATATCCACCATTGCCACCCCGAGCTTCCAGGCATCCGGCAAAGCTGGGTCATATAGGTCGATTTGCTTTGAGGCCGCAAGAATCGATTGGGGACCAGCACTGGTTCCGGGCCGGTAAGAGGTGGTCACATCCCATGGCACCGGCAATACAACGATCCTTGCCTCTTCCGGTGTGAAGGGCAGCCCGAACAGATTTCCATCATGCTGGCCAGGGTCATTCGGATTGAACGACTCGATTTTTTCTTCTCGGCTCATTTCGCCGATGATTGATTGCCGGGGCTCCGGGATCAATGCAAATCGGGATTCGTGAATCAATCCACGGGTAAACCGCATTACAATTCACTGGTCATCGGGTATGGTAGCCCATAGATTTCCGACAACAGGAGAAGCAGATGCACCATCGAAAACGAATCATCGGGGTTGGCGGCCTGTTGCTGCTGGCCACCCTCTTCAGGGTTATGCTGAGTCCCGATTCCACGCGCGAAGACACTCCGGGCGTGGCAAGCACCGGGACGGCGGCCGGGCAAGCGCAACCCGTCTCCACGACCCCGGACCCGGCAGCAATGGCCAAACCGCAAACGCATCCCTCACCAACCGAGGGGCCAACCGCCCTGCCCCTGTCATCAAGCCATGAAACCCAGGCCCGGACCGGGATCGACCGGTTGGAGGCGCTGCTCAAGGATGGCGTCCAGCTGGCCAGCCGGGAAGAGCCGGGACGTCGGCCCACTGAACAACACCGGATATCCCTGTGGAAGACCGCATTTAAATATCCCCTGATCCGGGTGCAGGAAACACTGATCGAGGGCCGGGTGACGCAATGGACCGCCACCGTCGCGGATCACTTGATGGTACGCACCCGGGAGGACCTTACGCCCACCGACATCGCGGCATTGGCGGAAGAGGTTGGATTATCGGTTCGTAAGATTATGTATACGCCCCGGACTTATCTGCTCGCCATTCCCCGGGTCGGGTTGGACAGTCTGCCCCAGACCCTTGCCCGCGTGGCCCGCCACCCCGCCCTCGCGGTTGCTGAAGCCGATTACATTGTCTATACGATGCAGACCCTTCCCAATGACACCTCCTTTGGCAATCTCTGGGGCCTCAACAACACCGGACAAAACGGGGGCACGGCCGACATCGACATCGACGCCCCGGAAATGTGGGACCTGACCACCGGCAATACCAATACCATCGTCGGGGTCATCGACACCGGCATCGACTATGAGCACCCCGACCTCACGGCCAATATCTGGATCAATCCCGGCGAAACCGCCAGTGACGGAATCGACAATGACGGCAATGGACTGGTTGATGATATCCGCGGTTGGGATTTTGCCAATGATGACAATGACCCAATGGACGGCGATGGCCATGGAACCCATTGTTCCGGCACGATCGGTGGAGTCGGCAACAATGGTGCCGGGGTGGCGGGGGTGAACTGGGTTGTACGACTGATGGCTTTGAAATTCCTGAGCGATGATGGTTTTGGCAGCACGTCGGATGCCACCGATGCCATCACCTACGGCACTGCGATGGGCGTGGACCTCACCTCCAATTCCTGGGGCGGCGGCGGCTACAGCGACACCCTCCGGCTGGCGATCGCGGAAGCCTATTCCAACGGCATCCCCTTCATTGCGGCAGCCGGCAACGCAGCATCCGACAACGACCAGACCGAAAACTACCCCAGCAACTATGAGGTGGAGAACATCGTCGCTGTCGCGGCCTATGATCGCAACGGCAACCTCGCCAGCTTTTCCAGCTATGGCGCCACCACCGTGGATGTTGGCGCTCCCGGAGTAGATATCTACAGTTCGGTCGCGGGGGGCGGCTATGAAAACTATAGCGGCACCTCGATGGCCACGCCGCATGTCGCGGGATTGGTGGCCATGATGTTGGGAGTAAATCCGGGGTTGACCCCGGAAGATGTCCTGTCTTTTTTGATCGCGACGGCGGACCCGATGCCGGCTCTGGACGGCAAGACCGTGGCCAACGGTGGCATCAATGCCTATTCGGCCATCCTCGCAGTATCCGGCCCGGCGATTCAACTGACCGAGACTTCGGTCCAGGACGACGGTGCAAACAGCACCCAGGGCAATGGGGATGGCGTGGCCAATCCCGGGGAAACCATCGGGCTGTGGATCGCGGCAAGGAATTATGGAACCGAGTCCGCGACCGGCGTGCAGGCAACCCTGATGTCCGGAGATGGATCGGTAACCGTAAGCAATGCGGTCATTCATTTGGGAACCATTTCCAACCAGGCCAGTGTCGCCGCAACCAATGCGTTTCTTTTGGAAATCGGTTCCGTGCCGACCCCCTATCCGGTCGAACTGACCTGCGCGTTTCTGGACGTATCGGGAAATGCCTGGACCAGTCGGTTCACCCTGACCCTGTATACCTCCACCGCAGTTTCCGGCCTGGTGAACAGCGCCGAAGGACCGGTGCCGGGAGCCCTCATCACCTACAGCGGTCCCATGAGCGGCACAACCACATCCCAGCCCGATGGCTCCTACGCGATCACCCTCACGGATGGCAGCTATGCCCTGCAGGCGACCAAGCAGGGCTATATTGCTGACGGCCCCTATACCATCAATGCAACCGGCACGGCCACCCGGCAGGATTTCTATCTCGGCAAGCCCGAGATCGAAGTCGCGTTCAACCCCGTCACCCTGACCCTGAAGCAATGCGAAACCGAATCGATTCCCATTGTGATCACCAACGCGGGCGATGGCATGCTGCGGTTTGAGTGCCTGGGCCTGCCGGATGAATGGCAGGCGGAAACCGGAACCCTGTGGCATGTCTCCCAACGGAGGGCTTATGAGGGCCAGGAGAGTTGGTATTACGGCCAGGAGGATATCGGGACCTATGATACCGGCGCAGCCAATCGAGGGGCCCTGATCTCGTCGCCCCTGCTGCTGCCGGAGGATATGGATGACTTCAGCTTTCATTCCTGGCGGCAAACCGAAAACTCAGGACTGTGGGATCTCTCTCAATTCGATGTCTCAACCAACCGGGGCCTGACCTGGAGTACCGTGTTTTCCGCGAGCGACACCACCCAGAACTGGGTGCAAGCCTCGGTGCCATTGACCCAGTATGCCGGTCAGGGAGTGAACTTCCGCTTCCGCTTCGATACCATCGACGGCATCTCCAATGACTATGAGGGTTGGTATGTAGACCGATTCCGAATCAATCAGCGACAGCTCGGTTGGGTAACTTTTGATACCACCGCCGGGAACATCAGCTCCGGGGGGACCGAGACGGTCTATCTTCAGGTCAATCCGTCCCTGCTGGCGCCTGGCACCTATACCAACCCGATTGCCCTGCTCTCCAATGATGGCGATGAAGGCAACCTGATTGTGCCGCTCACCCTGACCGTGGAAGCATCCGCTCTGTATGCCGTCGAGGATTGGTCGATCACCGGCGACGACGACAACGATGGCTATCCGGAACCGGGAGAAACCATTGAGCTCTGGGTTACACTGAAAAATGATGGGGCCCTCAATATCACCAATGGCCTGGTTCTGGGATTGTTCCCGACGGACACCAACGCGACGGTACAGATCTCCACCTCGGCCGCACCGGTGGTGGTTTCGGGAGGCTCCACAACCAGTACCACTCCCTTCCGGGTCGCATTCCCAAGCAGCCTGCCGGGAGACACCAACACCCCCATCGAACTGTCCTTGCTGATCGAGGATGGGAGCGGGTGTGCGGTAGTCCGGACTCTCCTCTTGCCGGTACGAGACTATGCCACAGCCTGTGGCGAGGTTCTCGACGAGTGCACGGGGCTGCCCTTGGCAGGCATCACCGTCAATGCCACAACGGGCTCAGGCGCGGAGGTCCCCCCCGAACTGACCGATGGTGCCGGGCAATTCTGTTTGCATGGCATCCCTTCCCTTGATGCAGTGATCCAGTTTTCCAGTGCGGATCACGCCGCCACCAGTTTCCCGGTGGTCCTTTCCTACGCGAGCAATGTTCAGGTCCAGATCGCCATGCGCAACGACCTCATCCTGATCTCCCCCGCCGAAGGCTACGCCGTCGAATTGCCTCCCGAATCCAATGCCTGGCATGCGGTCACCCTGATCAATTCCGGCGCCTGCGCGGTCAGCTATTGTGTTGCCGGTCAGGATGGCCAACGCGATGTCACCTTCCACACCGGCTATCGATACCGGCATTCCGGCTTCCGCAACGGGCCGCAATACCAGTGGATCGATATCTCGGCTACCGGCACCCCCCTGACCATGAGTGATGACGATGTGAAACCCGTCGCGATCGGGTTTCCCTTTCCCTTTTACGGTCAGGCCTTCACCAATCTGTTCCTGTGTTCCAATGGCTGGCTCAGCTTCAGTGAACAGGGCACCGATTACTTTTCCTACCCCCTGCCCAACCTCGCCGCGGCCGCCAACATGATCGCATTCTTTTGGACGGATTTGAACCCGTCCGGCGGAGGTTCGGTTCACTACCAGACAATCGATGCGGACACCCTGGTGATTCAATTCACGGATGTCCCCTATTTCTTTGCCACGGAAAATATTTCCATTCAAGTGGTGCTCAAGGCGACCGGAGAGATCTTTATCAACACGCTCGACATGGATATTCCCTTCGACCCCGTGGTCACAGGGATTCAGAATGAAGACGGAACGGACGGGTTCACGGTCTTTAATCCCGGCAATTTCCCCGGGGCGTTCACCACGATATTGATCGACCCCGGGGTCCGGTTTGCCACCCTGCCTGCCGCCCTCGCCTGCGGTACCATTGAAGCCAACAGCTCCCAATCGACTCCCATTCTGTTCGAAACCAGCGGGCTGCCGGGTGAATCGTATGATGCCACCCTCTACCTCGACATCAACGACGGTTCGCGCACGGTTGCGGTGCCGGTCTCCCTCGCCGTCACCGGACGTTTTGCGTATCTGGTGGTAACCGAACCGGAGGCGGGCTCCTTGACCTGCACCGATTCGCCGCCGTCGGTATGCGCATCGACCACCCCCAGGACATGGGGCCTGTGGGCCGAGGTTGGAACCACTGAAGCCGTAAGGCCGGTCCTTGGGAACCGGTTCAGCCTGAACTTCGATAATGGATGGATTAGCCCGGGTAAAACCGTGGGCTTCAATCTGCGCAACGCCAGCGGTTCGGAATTGCTGACATTCTACTTTGTCGGCGGGGAAAGCACCTACAGCGTGTTGGATGCTCGGGGCAAGGTCAGCACGGGGATTCCATGGACCGATCAGGGATTTCGCATTCATATCGAGGTGGTCGAAACCAACTACACCCTGACCGCTCACCGGTATGAGAACAGTCAGGACTATACCGTGCAGGGGCCGCTGGGATTTGGCGGCACCGCATCCGCCATCCACGACCTGCGGATCTTTAATTATGAAGCCGGGCCGGGATCCAATTACGATGTGTTCGTGAATCAGATTCTTGTCGATGGCGCAATGGATAATGCTTCGCAGGTGTCGTATACCGATGGATGGCAGACAGGTGATGGCATGGAGGGCGGCCTGTTGCCATGGACCCGATTGACCAACGGCGGTTCGGGCGGACACTTCATCGGGGAGAATCGCGCCACCGGAGCCGACAGCACCGCGTGCGCCGCCTGGGGTTGGGCCAGTGATGGCGCCCCACTCGCGGTTACGTTTAGCGAGACGAACGAGGGGGCGGGCTGTGGGTCCCTGACCCGTCAGTGGTCGGTCGCCGATGGCGGACCAACCCTCGCTGTGCAAAGGGTCTATACCGTGGTGGACGTCACCCCGCCGGTCATCACCGGGTGCGCACCGAACATCACCGTCTCCAACCTCTTGTTGGCTCCGGTAAATACCAATCTGATTGTTGCAACCGATGAATGCGCGGTGCCGGAAATCACCCATCTGGGAGACACAGACAATGGCGGTCTGGGCACCGAGGAGAATCCCCTGGTGGTCTACCGGCGGTATGCCGCCATCGATCCCTGCGGGAACACCACGGTGTGTACACAACGCATCACAGTGATCTCAATTCCCTCCGTGGTATTTGAGGCTGGCGACCTTCATATGGATGCCGCTGGCTTCACCCTGGAATGGTCGACCGACACCCAGGCCTGGCAATACATTGATGCCATGGATCACGCCCCCATCACCAGCGACTTTCCCTGGATTGCAATTCATACCGTGGCTCCCCCATCTCCTGCCGTCTCGACGTTTACCGACACCAATGGGCTGCCGGGAAGAAACTATCGCGTGCGCGTGGTGATTGAAGAATAGCATCACACCAGAAATCAGGTGCGTTGAGATGGTCTATTGATCTGACAAGATCGCGATGATTGCCAGATTCGTCTTTGCCACTGTTCTCACAGAAATCAAACCGGGGCAGCATTGACAGACGCACAAAGTATTCTATATCTTGCGGCAACTCGAAGTTCGTTGGGAGTGAGCCACAACATCTAGCGAATCAGTGAGGCGATCATGTCGATGTCACAACCCGTTTTGGTTTTGAACAGGCTCTGGCAGGCGGTTAATGTCTGCTCCGCCGAAAGAGCATTCGCACTCCTGTACACCGGGCATGCCCAGGTCGTGAACCAGGAGGAGTCCGGGTTTGCCACCTATTCCTTTTCCGAATGGTGCGGCTTTTCCAGCGCCTCCCATATGCATGAAGAGGACACCGTGCGCACGGTCTCCATGCGGTTGCGTATTCCCCGCATTATCCTGCTCCTGTTTTTTGACCGGATGCCCAACAAAGAGGTCAAATTCACCCGGCAGAATGTTTTCGAACGGGACAAAAATACCTGCCAGTACTGCGGGAAAAAATTGGACCGGAAAGACTTGAACATTGACCATGTGGTGCCCCGGCAGCGAGGCGGGCTCACCACCTGGACCAATGTGGTGTGCAGTTGCATTCCGTGCAATGGCCGCAAGGCCAATCGCACACCGGAAGAGGCGCACATGCACCTGATCAAGAAGCCGAAGAAGCCCCGGTGGCGTCCCTTCATGGAAATCCAATTCCTGCACACCGCCGACCATTCGTGGCGGCACTTCATCGACTTTGCCTACTGGAATGTGGAACTCGGCGAAGACACGACGTCCTGAGCACGCGCGGTCCCGTCGGCTGTAAGCGAACCGCGATCCCGGAGTCAGACGCGGAACCGACGCAATCCGATCAGGACCACAAAAACCAGCCCAGCCAAAAAGACCGAGGCGGCCCTGGCCAGCTCTCCGGACCGCAGGGCAAGCAGGGAGGACATCACACAGGCCAAGGCGATGAGCACCATCATCACGGACAGGATGACTCGCACCGCCTTCCCGGCGCGGGGTTCACCTGGATGATTCATCCGGTTCATGATGCTTCAACCGGTTTGAACTGCAGGTCGTACAGGCGTTTGTACGCCCCGGCGGCCGCGAGCAATTCAGCATGGGTGCCGCGTTCCACAATCCGCCCTTTCTCCATGACCAGGATCAGATCGCAGTGGGTGATGGTGGACAGACGATGGGCGATCGCAAACACCGTTCGCCCCTGCATCAATTCATTCAGCGCGGCCTGAACCAACCGTTCCGATTCGGTGTCGAGGGCACTGGTCGCCTCGTCCAGCAGGAGAATCGGCGGGTTACGAAGAATCGCCCGGGCGATCGCCAGGCGTTGACGCTGCCCTCCCGACAGGCGCGAACCCAATTCGCCGATCATGGTTTCATAGCCATCCGGCATGGCCATGATAAACTCATGGGCATTGGCGCGGCGGGCGGCCGCCTCGATATCCTGCCGGGAGGCACCGGCGGTTCCATAGCCAATATTGTTTGCCACCGTGTCGTTGAAGAGAACCGTATCCTGCGTGACCAGCCCGATCTGTTGACGCAGGGAGGCAAGGGTAAATTCACGCAGGTCCCTGCCATTGATCAGAATCTCGCCGGAATCCGGATCATAAAATCGGGGTAGCAGGCTGAGTAGAGTGGTTTTGCCCGCCCCCGATCCGCCGACCAGGGCCACCCTGGTTCCTGCGGGGACTTCAAGCCGGATCGACTGCAAGACCGGATGATCCACATAGGCAAAGCTGACATCCCGCAGCTCGATCGAATCGACCGAACCGGAAAAAGTCACCGCATCCGCTCGGTCTTCGACCTCCACCGGGGTATCCAATACCTCAAAAATCCGCTCGGCCGAGGCCGCAGCCTGTTCGACCTGCAAGTGGATTCGGCTGAGCTTTTTAACCGGGGTATAGAGCATCACCATCGCCCCGGCAAAGGTGATGAACTCCCCCGCGGTCATTTGCACCGCCCGCACATACAACAGCAGCAGGCTGATCCCGAGGGTGGAGATAAACACAATGATCGGCTCAATCGCGGCCCGGGCTTTGGTCACCTTCATGATCCGGTTAAAGAACATCGCGTTTTGATCGTGGAACCGCTGCTGCTCGTATGCCTCCATGCCAAACGCCTTGATAATCCGCACACAGGCCACGCTTTCCTGGAGGATGGAAACCAGGTCGGCAATGCGTTGCTGGGATTCCCGGGCATACCGCCGCACCCGCTTGCCAAATGCGACCACCGGAAGAATGCACACCGGAAACAGCACCAGGCTGATCAATGCCAGCATCGGGTTCAGGGTCAGAATGTATACCAGCATGGCCACAATGGTCATGGGTTCCTTGGCCAGATCCTCGACCACGTTGGAAACCGCGCTCTGCACCACGGTGGTATCATTGGTGGTGCGGGAAATCACTTCCCCGGTTCGACTCTGTACAAAGTAGCCAAGGGAGAGTCGATTCAGATGCGCAAACATCCCATCGCGAAGATCCATCACCACCCGGTTGCCCACCCACTGAATAAAATACTTGCTCGCATATTCAGCCAACCCCCGCACCAGACCGACCAGGGGAATCAAGAGCATGAACAACACCGCATCCCGCATCGAAGCAGAGCCGACATCAAACACCTTGTTGAGTCCGCCCTTGAGCACCCACATCAACCCGCCATTGGCAGCCCCATACACCACGCCGGCCAACAGACCGAGCAGCAATCGCCCCCGATAGGCATAGGTATAACCAAGCAACCGACGGTAGGTCGCCCAGGCCTTGATACTCCCCTTGGACTGCGGTTCGCTCATGAGGGTTCCGCCTCCGGTTTGTCGCCGCACGCTCGCTCCGCCCACTCCAGCTCCCACAACTTGGCATACTTCAGAAACACCCCAAAGCTACTGATCAGGGCGATGAATAAACCCCGTCGTCCATCCACAAACCCACGTTTCAAAAAATACCCCCGAAGAAAGCGAATGATCGGTCGAAACAGGAAGTCGATCCAGGCAAAGCGCTCCCCTTCCCGGTGCTTCTCCCGGGCGGTAATACTGGAAAAGCGATTGATCGTCTCGAGGTGGTCATGCAGGTTATCATATGTATAGTGGTAGAGTTGTCCGCGGAGCCGTTTAACCGGTCCCTGCACATAAACCTGATCGTGAGGTTCCTGGCCGCCGCTGCGCCCTTTATCCCGTTGAAACAGCCGGAGCTTCAGATCCGGATACCACTCGCCATGGGTGATCCAACGCCCGAGATAGAGCACCACCCGGGGGAACTCATACCCGGCATACTTCCAGGGATCGGAGGCAAAAACCGCCTCGATCTCCGCCCGCAAATCCGGGGACACCTCTTCATCTGCATCCACAAATAGCAGCCATTCATGACTGGCCATCTTGCGGATCAGATTTTTCTGCCCGATATACCCGAGCCAGGAATGTTGATAGACCCGGTCCGTGAATTGCCGGGCCAGTTCCAGGGTGCGGTCGGTGCTGAAGCTGTCGAGTACCACGATTTCGTCGCACCAGCTAAGGCTGCGGAGGCAGCGTTCGATGTTCCGCTCCTCATTAAAGGTGGTTACACAGGCTGATATGTTGGGTCTGGTCATTGAAGGGGCCGGTCCGGTCGCAGAATCCACGACATGACTGCATCATATACCGTTTGCGGGGTGATGGAAGCGAGTGCTTTCTCCGCTGCCATCGACTGCCGGGCGATGGACCGGTCACCCCGATCCGAGCCGCGAAGCAGGGTGGCGCGACCGCCCAATGGACCCGTCCGCTCCGGATCGGTCAGGCCAAACAGGGCCACCACCGGCACCCCCACCGCAGCGGCCAGGTGCATACCGCCACTATCATTGCAGACGACCACATCGCAGAGCTGGAGAATGGCCGCCCATTCGGACACCCCGGTTTTCCCGCACAGGTTTCGACCGGCCGTGCCGGCCTCCCGGGCGAGCGCCTCGCAGGCCTCGGCATCGTCGGGGCCGCCGCAGATGGCGATCCGCACATTGGCCTCATCCACCAAGCGTCGAACCAGTGCGAGAAAGGAGTTCAACGGCCATCGTTTCGAGGGGCCGCGGGCCGCTCCCGGCATCAGCCCCACCCAGCGGTACGCCCCATGCCCGGACAGCCATTCCCCGGCCGCAGTCACCGCCGCCTCGGGCACGGCGAGCGCCGGGGGAGGCAGTTGTTCAGGCCGGGGAAGATGGAACAACTGGTAGCCCTCCCATGCCTGATGGCGATGGTCGCCTTCACCGGCCGGACGAACATCCGTCAACAACCAGCGCCGCCAATGGCCCCGGAACCCAGCCCGGTTGGGGATGCGGCCGGCCCACGGCAACCAGGCCGAGCGAAATGAATTGGGAAAGATCACACAGGCATCGAACCGCATAGCCCGAAGCTCGCGCACCGACTCCCAGGTGGTGGTCCATCCCTTGCGATACACCAGAACCGAGTCCGGGGCGACATGCATGCGCCACAAATCCGCGACTCCGGGACGGCACAGGATTGACAGATGGTGATAGGGGTGGGCAGCCCGCCATGCCTGAATCGACGGCATGGCCATCACACAGTCCCCAATCCAGTTGGGGCTGACCAGCAGAAGCCGACCATCGGCTTCCGGAAAATCAGCGGAAGCAGATGCGGTTGATCCATTCATTGAACGCATTTGCTCCACTTAACATTTCGATCTCCACCCGCAAAAAACATATCGGCACATCCAGCCGTTCGATCATGGGAAAACGCACCGCATCCTTCTCGGTGGTGACAATCATATCCACCTCCCGCTGCAGCCCCCGGTTGATGACATCGAGTATCTCTTGCTGGGAATAGCGATGATGATCGGCGTATCGCTTGTGATAAAGCACCTGTGCGCCCAAACGGATCAGCTCGTCCTCAAATCCTTTGGGCATGGCGATACCCGACACGGCGGCCACCTTGAGTCCCTTCAGGGCGTCCAACGGCAGCCGCTCCTTGGTGTAGACATTCTGCAGATGCTTGGGGCTGTGGCGGCATTCGGATATTTCCGCATTCGGATTGAGCTCCCGAAGCTGTTTTTTTAATTCAACCGCGCCATCGCCATTGGACTTGGTGATGAAGATAAAACCCGCCCGCTTGATGTTGCGCACCCGCTCACGAAGAATACCCCGGGGCAGCATCTGACGATTGCCAAACGGATTGGTTCGATCCACCAGAACGATGTCCAACCGGTGTTTGAGGGTCAGGTACTGAAACCCGTCATCCAGAATCAGGGTGTCACAACCATATTCCCGGATGGCATACTTTCCCGCTTTCACCCGGTCCTTGTCCACAATGACCACCACATCCCGCAAGTTACTCGCGAGCATGAAGGGCTCATCGCCGCTCATCGCCGAGTCGAGCAATAGGCGCTCCCCATCCGAGACCACCCGGGGCGGGGTTTTGTGCTCGCGAAATACCCGCTCAATCCATGGCTTTTCGTCCTTTTTATAACCGCGACTGAGAATCGCCACCTTGCGCCCGCTCTTCTGAAGATTGCGGGCGAACACCTCCACAATCGGGGTTTTTCCGGTCCCCCCCACCGTCAGGTTGCCGATGCTGATGACCTGGCAACCCAGGGTATGTGGACGCAAAATCCCGCTCGAATACATGAACAGGCGTAATTGGACCACCGAGCCAAATACGTAGGAAAGCAAACGAAGCAACCCGCCGATGGCGAGGGCGGCCTTGTCCCGGCGACGACCCTCAATGATACTGAGAATATACGCTTCAAGCTGTTCGAGTCTTCGCCTCATGGCTTCATGCACGAATCCGGACTTACCGGGAAGGCACGGTCAGACCCTGCGGAGAAACGTTCTGCGCAGGCAAAACCGGCCTCCGGCCGCCACCGGCATTCGTCCTTCGGGTTACTTCGGAACCGCCATGTCGTCGCGACTGGTCGAGATCTCCGCATCTCCGCTGCGGCGGATATAGATCTCCGTGCGGCGGTTCTTCTGCATGTTTTCCTCGGTATCATTCGGGGCGATCGGCTGATCGAAGCCATAGCCCTTGGCCGTCAACCGGGAACGGTCGATGCCGCCCTGATCGGCAATATAGTCGAGCACCGCATTGGCCCGGCGCTCCGACAGGCGCAGGTTGTACGCCCGCTTGGACGTGGGGCGGCGATCCGCATGACCTTCAATGCGCGCAGTTGCCCCCGGGGCTCTTTCCAGCACCTTGATCACCGCATTCAGGTCTTCATAGTACTGGGGCCGCAGGTCCGCCTTGTCATAATCAAATTCAATCTCCAGGCGAAAGACCTGCAGGTCATCGGAGGGATCGAGGGGATCGGTCTTGTCCTCAATCACCTCGTGCCCGTCATAGACCCCGCCATCGTCGGTATCCTGATCCAGAGGATTCGTGGTATAAATCAACACCTCCGAGCCGTCGTTCAGTCCATCATAGTCCGAGTCGGGATTCAGGGGGTCGGTCTTGTGGGTCCGCACTTCCTGGAAGTCCGTCAACCCATCCTTGTCGCTATCGGGGTCAAACGGATTGGTGCCCAGATTCGCCTCTTCGGAATCCAGCAAGCCATCGCCATCACTGTCAATATCGCCCCCCGCGACCGCCAATTTGGCCGGAACTGCGGCACCCCAGCGGTAGTTCACCGTCACCAACCCAATCCCGGCAAATTCGGTATCCGAACCGGCGATCCCCAGGCGGTAATCACCCCGGACCGACCACACGTCGTTGAAATGGTAAAAGAGGCCGGCGCCGGCATCCAAACCGAAGGCATCCGCGCCATCTTCAAGGTCATCCGTAAAATGCGTCCAGGAACCGCCCACGGCCAGGTAGGGATCCCAACGAAGATTGTGGGTATTGCGAAGGTGCGCCAAGGCCGAGAGGCTCAACCGAAAAGCCGAGGTGTCATCTTCAAGCTGGAACCGGTTGGGAATATCATTCTTGCTGATGCTGGGAAGCAGATCCAGCCCACCTTCGAGCGCAAAAAACTGGTGCATGTCATATCCGAGCCGGAGCCCGATGCCGTAGCTGTCCTTGATCGGCAAATCTCCCTCCAGTTGAAAAAAACTGACCCCGACCCCGGCATACCAGGGAGCCTCCTCAAAGAGGTTTCGTTCCGACTGGGCCGATACAGCCTGAATCCCCGCCAGCCATGTCCCCAGTACCAGTAAAAAGCAAGTGCGCATGATCTTCATTATCATTCCTCCTCAACGTGTTGACTCGATGCATGTTGATAGAGGGAACTCGTCGTGAATGCAATCGAAAAGGGTTTCTCCGAAGGCCGGCCCGGTGTTGCCGCACGCGCCGCCGATCCCCCACCCAGGCTTCGCTCAGGAATCCTTGGAAAATACCAGGTGGGGTCGCATCCGGTTCAGGGTGGAAGGCCCGATACCCGGAACCCGCAGCATGTCCTGAAGATCGCTGTAGGGACGGTGCTTCAGGATTTGCCGGGACAGGGATTCACCAACGCCTGGCAAGGCTTCAAGCGTTGCCTGATCGGCGTGATTGGGATCGATGCCTTCCCGCAGCAGCGCCGCATATACCGCATGCTGCTCGATCTCATCCTCATGCTGTTTTCGACTCAGGGCCCGCAAATCGGCAAGCAGATCCGGGTTGGTATCCGCCCAGACCCCGTTGCGCTTCAGCATCGCCGAGGCCTCGATATCTTCCAGCAGCGTCGTAAACGGTCCCCCCCCCACCCCGTCCGGGGTTTCCCGCACCACCCCATGGACCCGGGCAAAACCCTCGGCCACCAGCAGGGTTCCGAGATCCCGGCCATCACTCAGGGTAATCATGGAATAGTAGCGGCGATCCTTGACATTGCCCGGGGTTGGAACAAACAACGTATACACCGTAAATGGCCCTGACAGGAGCAAGTCATGGGTGAATTGTTTGGCGTTCAGCCCGTTTTCCATCACTTGGTCGACGGTTTCCAGACCCCAATAATAGGCCTGTTCCCGCATCCGGCGACGCTGGTAGGGGGAGGTTCCGGAGGATTCCGGACAATCCACAAAATACAGCCTGACCCGGACCTCGCGATCCCCCAGGTTGACCTTGAAACTGTCGCCATCATTACGGGGGTCGGCAACAAGGGTGGCTCCTTCGAAGCGTTCCCAGGCCAGAGCCCCGCAACTGCCCCAAACAAGGAGGCCTATCATGACAAGGTAAAGTCTCATCTCGATGCCTGTGAATAACCTACGTCAAACGTTTCATCCGGTAAAGCCCGATCTGCCGCCAAACGTTCGGGCAACCCAATCATCATCGGATCTGAATGCCTTTCACATTGATCCGGATCACTCGCCGGGGCATAGTATCCCCTATGCACCTCACCCCAAGAGAGCAGGAGAAGCTGCTGTTGTTTGTTGCCGCTGAATTGGCCCGCAAACGAATGGCCCGGGGGGTCAAGCTGAACATCCCGGAAGCCACCGCACTGATCAGTGCCGAAATTCTCGAAGGGGCCCGCGATGGCCAATCCGTCGCGTCCCTGATGAAGGCCGGCACAAAAATCTTAACCCGGGACGATGTCATGGAAGGCGTAGCCGAGATGATACCCGAAGTTCAGGTCGAAGCCACCTTCCCCGATGGCACCAAACTGGTCACCGTTCACCATCCCATCTCATGAACCCCGGCGAACTTATTCCCGCGAATGCTCCCGATCTCCTGCTCAACGCCGGACGGGAAACCCGCACCCTCACCGTGGCCAACACCGGGGACCGCCCCATCCAGGTCGGCAGCCACTACCATTTTCATGAAGTCAACGATGCCCTGTCGTTTGATCGGGAAAGCGCCCACGGCTATCGGCTCAACATTCCCTCCGGCACCGCCGTTCGTTTCGAGCCCGGCGATACCCGGGAGGTTGAACTCGTGCCCTATACCGGACACCGCGAGGTCTATGGTTTCCAGGCAAAAATACAGGGCAAGCTGGAGCCAGAAACATGAGCCAGACCCTCTCCCGCCGAGCCTATGCTGAAATGTATGGACCCACCGTGGGTGACCGGGTCCGGCTCGCCGACACCGAGCTGCTGGTCGAAGTCGAACGCGACTTCATCGCGGAACTCTCCGGCTATGGTGACGAAGTCAAATTTGGCGGTGGCAAGGTTATCCGCGACGGCATGGGACAATCCTCTACCGCCACCAGTGCGGTTTCGTTGGACTGTGTGATTACCAATGCGCTGATCCTCGACCCGGTTCTGGGTGTGGTCAAGGCCGACATCGGGATCAAAAAAGGCCGCATCGCCGGCATCGGTCACGCAGGCAACCCTGGCGTCCAGGATGGCATTGCCTCGCTGATACCTGGCCCCGACGGCACCTTTCATTCCATGGTGATCGGTGCGGGCACCGAAGTGATTGCCGGTGAGGGCATGATCGTCACC
>JACKPT010000012.1 GCA_024233345.1 Verrucomicrobiota bacterium | reverse complement strand
GGGTTCTTGGTAAACCCGCTCGGCTCGAACCGGGTGTGGGCAAATTTTTCCACCAGCGACTTCACCGGGACGCCATACTGCAGACACATGGAGATCGCGGTGCCAAAGGCATCCATGAGTCCGCCGACCGTGCTGCCTTCCTTGGCCATGGTGATAAACAATTCGCCGGGTTTGCCATCGTCGTACAGGCCGACGGTGAGGTAGCCCTCATGACCGGCAATATCAAACTTGTGGGTCACCGACCGGCGGGTGCTGGGCATCCGGCGGCGAAGCGGGCGGACCTTGGATCCGTTGGACCCGGTTTCCGGCACCGCCACCTTCTTCTTTTCTTCCTCTTTCTTGCCGGTGTTGACCGGTTGGCTGCGTTTGCAGCCATCGCGATAAATCGCCAGGGCCTTCAACCCGAGACGCCAGCCCTCGATGTAGGTCTGCATGATCTCTTCGACCGTGGCATCATTGGGCATGTTGACGGTTTTGCTGATTGCACCGGACAGGAAGGGCTGGACCGCCGCCATCATGCGGATGTGGGCGGCATAGGGAATGTAGCGGGAACCATTGCGGGGCTTGAATGCGCAATCGAACACCTGGAGGTGTTCGTCTTTCAGTTCGGGGGCGCCCTCGATGGTGTCGTGTTCATCGATGTAACGGATAATCGCCTCACACTGGCTGCTGGTATACCCCAGGTGCTTGAGGGCCGGGGTCACGGTACGGTTGACAATCTTCAGCATGCCGCCGCCCGCCAGCAGCTTGTACTTCACGAGGGCAATATCCGGCTCCACGCCGGTGGTGTCACAATCCATCATGAACCCGATGGTCCCGGTGGGAGCGAGCACGGTCACCTGGGCATTCCGGTATCCATGTTCGCGTCCAAGCGCCAGGGCTTCGTCGGCACAGACTTTTGCGGCCTCACGCAGATAGGCCGGACTTTCCGTACTGATTCCGTGGGCGGCCTGGCGGTGCAACTCGATGACATCGAGCATACATTCGCGGTTGTTCTCGTAGTCCTCAAATGGCCCCATGATACCGGCCAGGCGGGCGGACTGGGTATAGGCGTGGCAATGCATGATCGCGGTGATGGACGCCGCCATGGAACGCCCCTCATCGCTGTCGTAGGGAAGCCCCAGTGACATCAGCAGCCCACCCAGGTTGGCATAGCCCAGGCCGAGGGTGCGATAGATGTGGCTGTTGTGGGCGATCTCTTCGGTGGGATAGCTCGCGTTGTCGACAATGATTTCCTGCGCGGTGATATAAATTTCCACCGCGGCTTTGAAGCGTTTGATATCAAACGAGCCATCGGGCTTCATGAACTTCATCAGGTTCAGGGAGGCGAGGTTACACGCGGTATTATCGAGGAACATGTACTCGCTGCAGGGGTTGCTCGAGTTGATGGGGGCGGTCTTCTTGCAGGTGTGCCACTTCTGGATCGTGTCTTCAAGCTGCACCCCGGGGTCTCCGCACAGCCAGGTGCCTTCAGCAATCCATCGCATCATGTCGCGGGCCTTGTAGGTGGGGCCGGCCACCGAGGGGTTGGTTACCCAGTGGGTGTGCCAGTCCTTGTCATCGATCACCGCTTGCAGAAATTTGTCGGTCACCCGCACGCTGAGGTTTTCATTCTGGAAGCAGACCGACCCGTAGGCCTCACCATTAAAGTCTCCGGCATAGCCTTGTTCGATCAGGGCCCACGCCTTCTTTTCTTCGCTGGACTTGGCTTCGATGAAGTCCTTGATGTCGGGATGCCAGTCCTTCAGGGTGTTCATCTTGGCGGCCCGGCGGGTCTTGCCGCCGGACTTCACCACGCTGGCAATCGCATCGTACACCTTCAAAAAGGACAGGGGGCCGCTGGGACGACCGCCCCCGCTCATCTTTTCGCGGGAACTGCGGATGGTTGACAGATCGCTGCCGGTGCCACTGCCGAACTTGAACAACATGGCCTCGCTACGCGCCAATTCCATGATGCTCTCCATGGTGTCATCCACATGCTGAATGAAACAGGCCGAGCACTGAGGATATTCGTACTGGGTGGATGCCTGGCCGACCGCCTGGGTTTCACGGTCAAAGAAGAAATTGCCCGCACCGCTTTCCTTGCCGATGCCGTATTCATGGAACAGGCCGCAGTTGAACCACACCGGGGAATTGAAGGCGCCGTATTGGTTCAGACAGAGGTAGGTCAATTCCTGGTAGAAGACCTCGCCATCCTCCGGGGTTTTGAAATAGCCATCGCGAATACCCCAGTTGGCGATGGTCCGGGTGACCCGGTGAACCAGTTGCTGCACCGAAGATTCCCGCTCGGACTTGGTGTGATCGCCATAAAAATACTTGGATGCGACAACATTGGTGGCGAGCATCGACCAGGTCTTTGGCACCTGGATGTTGTCCTGCTCGAAAATCGTGTTGCCCTTGTCATCGGTGATGGAGGCCTTGCGGCTGTCCCACTCGACCTGATCAAACGGGCTGACCCCGGCGGTGCTGAAGACCCGCGGAACAGTCAGTCCCGGCAAGGAGGACCGTCCTCCTCGGGTTGCCGTCGATTTTGGGGCGGTTTTCCTGCGCGCTCCCTTGGTTCTGGTGGTCGATGTTCTGGCCCCGATGCGCGAGGAATCACGAGTTTCAAGCATCAGTCTGCCTCCCTGTTCTTAACTGATTGATGTCCAACAACTTAAATGCGACGAGCTACTACATCTTGGTGTGTCTGCCTGCGAATTTGACAATTACGCCTACAGGTAGTGGTGATCAAGATAAAAAAGCGGAAAGTTTACAGGTCGTTACCGCCGCGTTATTTGCGTGTGAGCGCAGATCCGGGTCAGGACTTGCGGCGCGGCGAAGAAGGCCGTTTGGCACCCCTGGACGCCGCTTTTTTGGCAGGCTTTCTCGCGGGCTTTTTTGCCGGTCGCTTCTTCACTGCGGGGTCCACTTCCATACCCGACCGGGTGATCGGCTTGGACTTGAAAATCAAGTCGATTGGCGCGCCAGCCAGATCATAGGCAAGGCGAAGCTGATTCAGCAGATAGGATTGATAGGCCTGGGTCAACGACTTGACATTGTTGACGAACAGGGAGAGGCGGATGGGGCGGACCCCGATCTGGGTGGCGTAGTAAAATTTGAACCGCTGGTTTCGCACGATCGGCGGCTGCACTTTCTCGTAGGCATCCTTGAGGATTCGGTTCAGCACCCCGGTGGTCAGGGTCTGGGTAATCGCGCCCGCCACCTTGTCGATGGCCACGATGCTTTGCCGGACATTGGCGCCTTCTTTGGCGGAAATAAACAGCACCGGCACGAAGGACAGAAACGGCAGGGTGTCCCGAATCGCCTTGAGGTAGTCCTTCTGTTTGACCTTGCCCGCGGCAAGATCCCATTTGTTGACCAGAATCAGACACCCCTTCTTGTTCTCCAGAATCATCGATGCGATGCGCTTGTCCTGGCGCGATGGCCCCTCCTCGGCATCCATCATCATCACCACCACATCCGCACGCTCGATGGCCCGGCGGGAGCGCATGACACTGAAGAACTCCACGGCCGTGGAGGTGCGCCGGACATGCCGAAGCCCCGCGGTATCCACCAGCAGGTAGTGCCGGGCATCCTCGCCCTCTCCGATGGTAAAGGGCAATTCCACACTGTCCCGCGTGGTTCCCGCGACATCGGAAACGATCAACCGGTCCTCTTGCAGAATCCGGTTGAGATAGGAAGATTTGCCGGCATTGGGTTTGCCGACAACCGCCACCCGGAGTGGATCCGCCCGGGTTAGCGGCACCTCGTCCGGCAACGCGGCCACCACGGCATCCAGCAAAGGCTCAAACCCGCGATTGTGAAGAGCCGAGACCGGAAAGACCGGAAACGCCAACTCCTCGAACTCCACCGCATGCTTTTCCACCTCGTCGTTATCGCACTTGTTGACCGCGAGAAAAACCGGCCGCCCCGACTCCCGGAACAGTCGGGCCACCTCCTGGTCCAACGGCTGCAACCCGGCCGTACCGTCGACCACAAACAAAATCACCCGGGCATCTTCAAGTCCCGCCGCCACCTGGTCGCGAATGCCCCGCTCGATGCCGTCCCGGGTGGTTTCTCCATCAATAAAACCCAGCCCCCCCGTATCGATGACTTCAAATTTCCGTTCCTGATACTCCGCCTCGGCAGAGACCCGGTCCCGGGTAACCCCCACCTCTTCATGGACAATCGAAAGGCGCCGCCGGACGATCCGGTTGAAGATCGCCGACTTGCCCACATTGGGTCGGCCGGCAATCGCCACCACCCGCTCTGTAAAAAGGGTACTCATGTACGGGAACGGTAGCCCAACCGGCCGACAGGGCATAGATAAATTCTTGCCCCGAACCTGCTCCCGATGGCGGGATCCCCGTGATTGCACACTTGAGCAATTCCCCCGAGCCCTCTATCTTCAACCGTCGACGCGGTACGCGCGTGAACTGAAATCGGAGTGGAAAGGGCATAGACCATGGCGAGTATTTTCAAAGCATATGACATTCGGGGTATTTACGGACAGGAATTGACCGAGGCGCTGGCCCATCAGATTGGGCGGGCTTTTGTGACCTTTCTCCAGTGTAAAAAAGTTGTGGTTGGCCGGGATATGCGGCCTCACTCGGAACCGCTGTTCAAGGCCCTTGCCGACGGCATCATGAAACAGGGGGCGGATGTGATCGATCTCGGGATCTGCTCGACTCCTATGAACTATTACGCCAATGGCCGGCTCGGGGCCGATGCCGGCATCATGATTACCGCCTCCCACAATCCCGGGGAATACAACGGGTTCAAGCTGTGCCGCGAACAGGCGATCCCGATCAGTGGAGCTTCCGGGATCAAGGAGATTGAGCAGATTGTTCTTACCGATGCCTACGCCCCGGTGGCCGCCACTCCGGGAACCCTGACCACCCACGACATCACTTCCCACTACATCGACCACATCCGGGAGTTTGCCGACCTCAAACGCCCGGTCCGGGTGGCGATCGATTACGCCAACGCGATGGGTATCGTCGAAGGCAAGGTGCTCGAAGGACTGGTCGACATCGATCCACTGTTTGACGTGCTCGACGGCACCTTTCCCAACCACGAGGCCAACCCGCTGGTCGAGGAAACCTTTGAGGCTCTCCAGCACAAGATCCGTACCGGCGAGTACGATTTCGGGGTCGCATTTGACGGGGATGCGGACCGGGCCGGCTTTACCGATGAAAAGGGCAACATCATCCCCATGGACATGATCACCGCCCTGATCGCGGAAATGGTGCTGAAGCGGGAAAAAGGCGCGAACATCTTCTATGACCTGCGCAGCAGCTGGGCGGTGAAGGAACTGATCGAAGCCAACGGCGGCATCCCCAACATGTCCCGGGTCGGACACGCCTTCATCAAGCAGCAGATGCGGGAAAAGGACGCAGTGTTTGCAGGCGAGCTATCCGGCCATTACTATTTCAAGGAGAACTATTTTGCCGAAAGCTCCTCCCTCGCGGTCCTGTTTGTCGCGAACCTGGTCAGCGCCAGCGAAGTTCCCCTGTCCGAAATGATCAAGCCGATCCAGAAATATGTCGCCAGTGGGGAAATCAATTCCGAGGTATCCGATACCGCCTCGGTGTTAGCCAAGCTCAAGGCCCAATACACGACCGGGCGAATGTTCGAACTCGATGGCCTGTCCGTAGAGTTCGACTCCTGGTGGTTCAATGTCCGTGCCTCCAATACCGAACCGTTGATCCGACTCAACCTGGAAGCGAAAACCCGGGAAGAGATGGAGCAGCGCCGCGACGAGCTGCTGGCGGTTATTCGCGGGTAGCGATTTTCCGGGGGCTGGGTAACTGGATACTTGTAGGCTGGGTTCCGAATGTATTTTTTTCATCAGAATGGTACTTTTGCCCTTGAAAAGCAAATCCTGATCGATATAGTAGAGATTAAATAAAGCAGGAGATTTACCTATGAGCAACATCTACTCGGATAATTCACAATCGATTGGCCGTACCCCGCTGGTGCAATTGAACCATGTCACCCAGGGCATGAAAGCCAAGCGTATCCTCGCCAAAATCGAGGGCCGCAACCCCGCCTACTCGGTGAAATGCCGGATTGGCGCTTCGATGATCTGGGATGCGGAGAAGCACGGTGTTTTGAAGCCGGGAATGGAAATTGTTGAGCCCACCAGTGGCAATACCGGGATCGCCCTCGCCTATGTCGCGGCCGCCAAGGGGTACAAGCTGACCCTGACCATGCCCGAGACCATGAGCATCGAGCGCCGCCGGGTCCTCGCCGCCTTTGGCGCAAATCTATTGCTGACCCCGGGACCGCAGGGCATGAAAGGCGCGATTCAGCATGCAGAAGAACTGGGCGCCTCCGACCCGGACAAATATTTTCTGCCCCAGCAATTCAAAAACCCCGCCAACCCGCGGATTCACGAGGAGACCACCGGTCCGGAAATCTGGAACGATACCGATGGCGATCTGGATGTGTTTGTCGCCGGGGTTGGCACCGGGGGCACAATCAGTGGCGTCTCCCGCTACATCAAGAATTCTCAGGGCAAGGCAATCGAAACGGTTGCTGTGGAACCCTCGGAAAGTCCGGTGATTACCCAGAAACTTGCGGGCGAGGAACTCAAACCCGGCCCGCATAAAATTCAGGGTATCGGCGCGGGCTTCATCCCCGACACCCTCGACCTCAGCGTGGTCGACAAAGTAGAGCAAATCGACAGCGCAGAGGCGGTGGAGATGGCCCGGCGACTCGCCAAGGAAGAGGGCATTCTGTGCGGCATTTCCTGCGGGGCTGCGGCCGCCGTCGCCGTACGGCTCGCGAACCAGGAAGCCTATGCGGGAAAAACCATCGTCGTTGTCCTCCCGGATGCCGGCGAGCGGTACCTCTCCACGATCCTGTTCCAAGGCATCGGCGAGTCGTTCCAGAGCATCTGAGACCCACGGAGGGAGCGGTAGGGCGAGGCATCCCTGCCGAGACGATGGGAACAGGTAGCTTTATCCGCTGATGGACCTGCAGCCCCCGCTTGACACGTAGCGTGACACGGCCAGCCTGGCCGTGTCCTGTCTTTTCCGGAAGGAGGACAAGGGCAGGTCGTGAGGTAAGGTACCGACACTGGAGCGACCGACCGCGCTCTTCTGGGGCGGCGGCATCCTCGCCTGCGTTGGGGCGGCCAAAAGACCCGCCAGGAGCGAGGCAAGGCAGGACACGCTCATCGGTTCCTCTTTTTCCATGCCAGCAAACCAATCCCGAGCGCCAGCAGGGACACCACTCCAGGCTCGGGGGCGATGAGGAACTGTTAGGGTCTGGAGGTCTGGGGTCAGGCCTTGCTTAATGCGTAAGGTTCACTTCACTTTGAACGTCAACAGAGCGCTCATTCAGCGCGCGCTCCTTCTTCATTCACCCTGACCGTCCCGTCAATCTCCTCGATATGGTCGAGCCGACATGCAGACCCAATTCCACTGCGACCGCTCGTTATGACAGACCAGCCACTTCATTTTTTTATGGGCATCGACCCGCAGAGCGAATTCGTCGCCAGTCCGATTTTCATGATTTCCTCAATGGCGTCACCCAGAGGGAAACCATGATCATTGCTTTTGCCCTGCTCAAAGCTATAGTCTAATACGCTTTGGAACCACCTATGAAAAAGATCGCTGAAGACCACTTTGTCCGCCGCCACCTTGGCCCTGCCGCACATGACCTGAAGGTCATGCTTTCAACCATCGGGGTCGGGTCCATCGATCAGTTAATTGATGAAACCATACCCGAGGCAATCAGGCTTCGTAAGCCGTTGGCCGCGCCCAAAGGTGAAACGGAAGCGGAGTATCACCACCGTCTGAAAAAAATCGCGGCCAAGAACAAGCCGCTCAAGTCCATGATTGGACTTGGCTACTACGGGTGCCACACCCCGGCGGTGATTCGCCGCTGCGTGTTGGAAAATCCCGGATGGTATACGCCCTATACCCCCTATCAGGCGGAAATTTCCCAGGGTCGGTTGGAGGCCCTGTTCAACTACCAGACCATGGTTTGCAATCTGACCGGGATGGAGATCGCCAACGCCTCACTGCTCGACGAGTCCACCGCAGCCGCCGAGGCCATGACCATGCTCTACCGCCTGCATCAACGGGACCGGAAGCAATCCGCCGGCCGGGTTTTCTTTGTCGCGGACACCTGCCTGCCCCAGACCATCGAGGTTCTGCGCGGGAGAGCCGAACCCCTCGGAATCACCTTGCAGATCGGTCAGTTCCGGGCAACCGACTGGACCGAGGAGATCTTCGGGGCTCTCGTCCAGTTTCCCGATGCCGAAGGCAATGTCTGCGACTACCGGACATTCATCGAGCGCGCGCATGAAAAGGGCGTCCGGGTTGCCGTGGCGGCCGACCTGATGAGCCTGGTCCTGCTCAGACCTCCGGGAGAAATCGGCGCGGATGTGGTGCTGGGCTCCTCCCAGCGGTTTGGTATTCCCATGGGCTACGGTGGACCGCATGCCGCATTCTTCGCCACCCGCGAAGCGTTCGCCCGTGAAATGCCGGGTCGGATCATCGGTCTATCCAAGGACCGGCTGGGCAAGCCCGCATATCGAATGGCGCTACAAACCCGGGAGCAACATATCCGGCGTGAGAAAGCCAAGTCGAACATCTGCACTGCCCAGGCCCTGCTCGCCAACATCGCCGGGTTCTATGCGACCTATCATGGCCCCAAGGGTCTGACCCAGATCGCCCACCGGGTGCACCGATTGGCACGGCAGCTCGACAGGGGGGTCCGGGATCTGGGCTACATCCAAACCAATCCCTACTTTTTTGATACCCTGCGCATCACCGGGCCCGAAGCGCTCGGCGACTTTGCCGACGGCTTGATGAAGGCTGCGGTGAAAAAAGGAATGAATCTGCGCCGAATCGATGCCCGGCATGTCGGCATTGCCCTCGATGAAACCACGACCGCGTCCGAAATCAAGGCCCTGCTCAAGCTCTTTGCCGCTCTGATCGGGGCCAAGGCGCCCACGCGATTGCCCACAGTCTCCGATGCGTCCGAGTTCCACGAGGATTTGATCCGGACCAGCGCGCTCCTACCTCAGGCAGTTTTTCAGGCATACCACTCGGAGACCGGGATGATGCGGTATCTCCGCCATCTGGAGGGCAAGGATCTAGGCCTGAATCATGCGATGATCCCCCTCGGTTCCTGCACCATGAAGCTGAATGCGGCGGCTGAGATGGAGCCGATCACCTGGCCGGGTTTTGCATCCCTGCATCCGTTTGCCCCGGTTGAGCAGACCCGGGGCTACCAGCAGATTTTCCGGGAACTGGAAGAGGCACTCGCGGTCATCACCGGGTTTCCGGCCGTCTCCCTGCAACCGAACGCGGGTGCCCAGGGTGAATATGCCGGGCTTCAGGTCATTCGCGCCTATCATCACGCCTGCGGCAATGCCCATCGGAATGTGGTCTTCATTCCCTCGAGCGCCCACGGGACCAACCCCGCCTCAGCGGCAATGTGCGGTATGGACGTGGTGGTGGTAGAATGTGACGAATACGGCGGGGTGGATCTCGGAGATTTTCACGCAAAGCTCGCGGAATACCGGGATCGGCTGGGCGCGATTATGATCACCTATCCTTCGACCTACGGGGTCTTTGAAGATCATATCCGCGAACTGTGCCGGGAGGTCCACGACGCGGGTGGCCAGGTCTATATGGACGGGGCGAACATGAACGCCCAGGTCGGGCTGACCAACCCTGCGCTGATCGGGGGGGATGTCTGCCACCTGAACCTTCACAAAACCTTCAGCATTCCCCATGGTGGAGGCGGCCCCGGCATGGGCCCCATCTGTGCGGCGGCACACCTGGCCCCCTTTATGCCCGGCCACCCCCTGGTGCAAACCGGGGGCGCGCAGGCGATACCCGCGATCTCCGCCGCGCCCTGGGGGAGTGCCAGCATCCTTCTGATCTCCCATGCGTATATCTGCATGCTGGGCCGGGAGGGCCTTGCCGAAGCCACTCGCTATGCCATCCTCAACGCCAACTACATCAAGGCACGGCTGGAAAAACATTTCCCGGTGAGCTACGTAGGCACCAGGGGAAGGGTGGCCCACGAATTGATTTTTGACCTCCGACCACTCAAGGAAAAAAGCGGAATCGATGAAACCGATGTGGCCAAGCGCCTGATGGACTATGGCTTTCATGCTCCCACCGTGTCGTGGCCGATTCCCGGCACCATGATGGTGGAGCCCACCGAGAGCGAACCGCTCGAAGAGCTCGATCGGTTCTGTGACGCCCTGATTTCCATCCGCCGTGAGATCGATGCGGTCATCAATGGCACCGCCGACCGCGAGGACAATGTGTTAAAGGGCGCGCCCCATACTGCGGAAGAAGTCACCAGCGACAACTGGCCCCATGCCTACCGCCGTGACGAGGCGGCCTGGCCCGCCCCCACCCTGCGGGGAAAGAAATTCTGGCCAGCGGTCGCCCGGATCGACAATCCTTACGGAGACAAACACCTCGTCTGCAGTTGCCCGCCCCTGGAGGCCTACGACTGAATGACGACCCAACCCTCGATCGTAAAACAACCCGACAAAGAATGAACAAAGCCCGCTCAAGCAGGTCTTACCCCCAGCAGATAATGCAACCCCACGCCCCAGGAGTAACCACCATGAAACGCCATACAGCCATCCTTCTATTGATGACCCTCGTGATCAGCGCCCTCCCCGCCCTGGCCTTCGACAGTCTCGAAGCCCTGAATCAGGATCACACCTCCCGGATGGTGGCGGACCTGGAAACCTACCTGAAGAATCACCCCGAAGCGGACGACCGCGAGCAGGCCGAGCAGCAACTGGTGTTCGGCTACATGGAGCTGGATCAGCTCGACCGGGCCTTGCTTCTCTTTCAGCAAAAATACGACAACCTCGAGGCGGACACCGACCTTGATCTCCAAGTCCTGATCGGGGAAATCATCTCCCCAATCGTTTACATCCAGTTGCAACAAGGCGATAAGAATGCGGTATCCGCCTTTCTGGACGATGTGAAAACAAAATTTGCCGAGCATCAGGATGTCGAGCTCCTGCTCCAGGCCCTGGCGGATATGGAGGGGATGCTGAACAAGCCCTCGATCGGAGAGGTACTGGAAATCGATTTCGAATCGACCCAGGGCCAAACCATCGATCTGGGCAAAATGACCAACCAGGTTGTGCTGGTGGACTTCTGGGCCTCCTGGTGTGTTCCCTGTGTGCGCACACTTCCCGGACTGGTAGATCTGTATGAGCAATATCACGCCCGGGGTTTTGAGATTCTCGGCATCTCGCTTGATGAAGACGAGGACAGCTTCAATGCCATGCTGGAAAAACAGGGCATGACCTGGCCCCAGTATTTCGATGGCGAGGGATGGGAAAACAAGATCGCCGCCACCTATGGAATCCAGGCAATCCCCGCCACGTTCCTGATCGGAAAAGACGGGACCATCGTCAAGGTCGATCCCTCCGAACAGGAGCTTGCGGACTATCTCCGGGACACCCTGGCCCAGCCCACAACCGAAGACTGAACGTCGACCGGTGATGGTCAGAGGACCGGGCCATCGGCATGCCTCCCAGGCAGCAGCCGGCGGCCCGGTTCTTTTTCTGGGGAATATCAATCCGGTCATTCGGCGATTCCGGCAGAGGTTCTTGCGCTCAGGGCTTGTCTCTGCAACTTCTGTCGGTATGCTTCGGCCAAGGAAGGAATATGTATCGATGAACTATTTTCACCATTCGATGGCTGCGGGGTTCTTGTTCTTGGGTCTTGTCTGTGCTGAGGCGCAGGCGGAGGCAATCTCGATCCGTCATACCCCGATCACCCGTGCGGTACCGGGTCAGCCGCTGACCCTGAAGGCATCCGTCACCGGCGGCGAAGGCCGGATCTCCACGGTAACCCTGCACTATGCACTGTTCCGGGATGCCGCGCCGTTCCGGGTCGCCATGAATGCCTCGGGGATGGACCTGTACGTCGGCACGCTGAATGCGGATCTTCTGCGCGGGGCTACTGCCTTTTCGTATTTCATCAGCGCCGAGGATGCCGGAGGGAATTTTGAGGAAACCGACTGGTACCAGGTCACCTTTAAAGCCCCGACCCCGGTGGCGGCAACGCCACCCCAGGCCGCGCGCCCGGCCACCGCGCCCCCGATCGTTCAACCCACCAGACCCCAGACCCAGGTGCGGACCCCGGTGGCACCCACCCAGCCCGCCCCCGCCCCGCGACAGGATCGAAGCGAAGGCATGAGTGCGGCCACCGTGGGGATCATCGCCGGCGGCGCCGCCGCGATCGGAATCGGAGCCTATCTGCTTTCCGATAGCGGCGGAGGCGGGAGCTCGTCCTCCAGCAGCTCCGGCGATGGGAGCGAACCGATTGATGCCGCGGGAACCTACAACGGAACGGTCAATATCTGCCTGACTCCCGAGGGGAGTTCCTCCTCATGCGAAGCCCGGCCCGCCTCGATTCTGATCGATGCCAATGGCACGGCGTTCAGCGATACCCTGCAGCCAGGCCAAAGCTTGTCCGACCGACTCTCCGGGAATACCTTTACCCTGCAAGCGAATGTCAACGATCCGGGCGCAGGAACGACCGGAACCATCCTCTACAGCGGAGATGTGATTGGCAACCGGATCATTGGTACCATCAGCGGCACCGCAGATATCAACGGCGTTACCGGAATCTATAGCGGATCATTCTCGATGAGCCGGTAACACGAACGGTTCCGCTCAGTGCGGATCGGCGGCCAGGCACTGTTCGATCGACCGGTTCAGGCCCTCGATAAAATTTCCAACACTGAACCGGAGGGCGTTGTTGCGAATACGCCGGGCGTCCCAGGTTCGTTCTCCGGCCAGCCAGACCGCGACATTCAGCCCGTCCTCGGTTTGCTCCTCAAAGAACACCCCGGTTTCATCGGCAACCACCGTTTCCGTCACCCCCCCGCGCTTGAGGGCAACCACCGGCGCACCGCAAGCCTGGGCTTCCATTGGCACAATGCCGAAATCTTCTTCCCCGGGAAAAATCAATTGGCGGCACCGCCGGTAATGATCCCGGATTGCTTCGTTCGGCTGCCAGCCCAGAAACTCCACGTTCGGGCCGGCGATTTTTCGAAGGGCCTCGAACTCGGTGCCGATGCCAATAACCTTCAGGGGGTAACCGCTCCAGGTATACGCGCGAACCGTCAGGTCCACCCGCTTATACGGGACAAGCGCAGACACCATCAGGTCATAGCCCTGACGAGGTTCATCGGAAGGGGTGTAATAGTCGGTATCCACCGGCGGGTAGACCACATCCGCCTCCCGGCCATAGAATATTTCGATGCGGCGACGGACATGATGGCTGATCGCAACAAATCGATCAACCTGGCTTGAGACGGATCGGTCCCAGGTTCTGAGTCCTGCGAGCAGAGGGCGGGCCAAGACACGCTTGATGGATCGGCGGCCCAGGTATTCATCATGAAATGTCCAGGCGTACCGCATGGGGGTAAAGCAATAGCAGAGATGCCGGGCCGCCTGCGCCCGGTTCACTGCCTTCGCGACACAATGGCTGGTGCTGATCAGCAGATCCACCTCGGGCACCTTCAGCCCCCTCACCGCCAAAGGGAAGAGGGGCAGAAAATATCGATAGCGCTGGGCAATCCCCGGAATCGCCTGAAGCAGGGAGGTGTGTCGGGGGTGGGAACGGATCGCGTCACTGACGGCCTCGGGATTGCAGAGCAGACAGAAGAGTTCCGCTTCGGGAAAGCCACGACAGAGAAGTTCCAGCACCTTTTCCCCCCCGCGCATGCCGGTCAGCCAGTCGTGGGATAAAGCCACACGCGTGTTGGCCCATTTCGCAGGGAACCTGTCATTGAATTCGGTCATTTCGCCTTCTGTTATGAGGGGTCAACCTCATGAAGGGCAAGCGATTACTGCGACCTTGAACCATGGTGGGGGACGGCGTCGCATAGCTCCGCCCTCCATCATGGCTATGCAGGGGCGAGCTACGCGAGCCCTTGGGTCGGGACGGTGCGTGTTCCAAGGCAACCTGAAGATCATCCGGGATCAGGGCTCCAACGGATCGGGAACCACCAGCCGGTAATAGAGGGAAGTGATGGCAGCAGCCCCGGGGTCAATGAACTGCAGGGTTGCGGCACCGGAGGTGGTGTTGGTGGATCGTCCGGTATCCGTCCAGGCAGCATGAAGAATCGACGTGGACTGCTGAATCCGGTAGCGCGCATACGGTGCGGCGTTCCAGGAGACTTGCCCCGCCTCCGGGCCAATCGCCGAGACCCGCAACACCGAGGAGGATTGGGCGGGGTGGGTGCCGGATCCATATTCATTCCAGGTGGTCATGCCGTCACCATCCGGATCTCCGCCCGGCGAATTGGTAATGGTACCGAACCGGGCCATCTCCCATGCGTCCGGCAGGTTATCCCCGTCCAGATCGGTCTCGGTGGCGCTGACCGCCAGCGAATAGGTCCCGGTGGTGAAGGAAAACAAACTTCTCATCCCGATCTGCACGGTCAGCGGCGGGCCGGTATGAGACCAGGTAAACCGCGCGGTGGGCGGAGTAAAAGCGGAGTTGGTGGTCATCACCGGCAAGCCATCGAGCAACGCACTGACCGTCACCCCCATGTCCCACGCGGAAACCGACTGCACGGTCACGGTATAGGTGACGTAGGGCTGGGCCAGAAAGGCAAACCAATCCTGATCGGTGTCCGGCTCAATCGCCTTCTGAATGACCGATTGATTCACGGCCAACAGCAGCGCCGTTTCCGGCCGGTCCGACACATCATCCGGAAAATCAATGGCCCCAACCGGCGATGCGAGCACGGCGAAAAGCGCCCAGGGGATCCACCGGATCATGAGATCACCCTCCTTGCCTGGTGGTACCCCAGACACAGCGCCGTGGCGGCGGCAGCCTCGGTGATGCGAGCGATCTGCCCTGCGGTCTGAATGAGTGAGTGATCCCCCCGCCCCAGAGAGTGAATCCACTCGCGCACCCGGCTGGTGCGAACCCCGAGCCTGGAATGGTGTCCGGGCTGCTCGGGAGCGATGCCCCCCCCGGATGTGGATGCGACATGAAACGGAGGCACGAAGGCTGGCCACGCGATTCCGGATAGGCATGGACTCTGCGGGGCGAGCGCCCGGACCCGGCCCAGCACGATGCGAACTTCCTTCAGCACCCCCCAGGCCATAGCCCGCTCTTCTATCTGCGGCCAATCCAGGTCGGCATGATCCCGGTACAACAGGAGAAGGAGGTCCAGCCAGCTCAGAAATCGGCCCGGAGCATCTCCGGTCAGTGAAGGGTCCACCGAGTCATCCCACAGCCAAATCGAGGACTCCTTGGCGATATGGGCACAGGCCAGCAGGAGATGATCCTCCGGAGCGGGCTCATGCCACGACCCCAGATCGGCGGACCGGACCCGGGAGCGACAGCCGATGTCCGCAAGGGGCAATCGCTTCCCCGACAAGGGGTGATCCGCCGCCCAATGCAGATCGATGAGCAATCCATTCTCCGCATGGCGCAATGGGAACTGCAAGTGATAGCGGCGATAATACCAACGGGGGTACCGATGACTGAACAGCCGGTACCCTTGCTCTGCGAGCAGAGCTTCCGCCGCGGGAAGCTCCTCCCCGGAGAGATACACATCGAGGTCAGTTGCCGGTCGCACCCCGCAGTCACCATAAAGGGACGCCCCATAGAGCGCTCCGCGCGTCCACACCGGATGCAGGCCATGCTCGCAGAGCAGGCGGTCCAACCGCGAAGCCTCCCCAACCATCCGCATTCCCTTCAGCAAGGTCTGGGAATAGGCCACGGTCCAGGCTTCGGAGCCCTCCAGATACTTTCCCGCCAGGGGTTCGAGGCGATGGGCCGGAATGAAGGCCGGGTCGTCGCCACCATTCCCACGGTCCGCGACGCCGGCAACCCGGTCCAGCCAGAGGATCAACGGGTGCTTCATGGCCGGTTCACCCATAAGGCCGGATCCCCGAGCAGAACATAAACCTCGAGTTCCGAAACATTGGGATTGAATGCATGTAAACCCAACAGCCCATAACTCCAAGCCTGCCCGATGCGAGGCAGCTTCAAGTCGGCCAACGCCCAGGTAAAACCAGATGCGATTCTCTCCGCATACAAATTTACGGACAAAGCCGTCGGCCCGATCATGGCTACCCCACCCTTGCCTGGGCGCTGAACAAATTCTTCGCCCAGGCACTCCGTGCTGGGGTCATCGAACTCAGCACTGTTACAGGAAAAGACAGCCATGATGGGGTAATAGGAGTTATTTAAAGTCGCAAGAATATCCGAGATATTCCAAATGTCCTCTTCGGCCCATAAGTCCTCTCCGCCATGGCCGACATAGGTGATCAGAAACCGGCCGCTATTGATGGTCGCGTTAATCGTGGAGCGAACAATGGGTGGCTGATATTGATCGAGATAGGCCTTGGAGACCCCGGAGAGGGCATATAGATAGGGAAAGATATAGACTTCCGACGATTGCTGAAAGTCGCCAGCAGAAGCATCATAATTATCCGCCACCAAGGTCGCATTATTCAACCGTGGCGTTGCCTCAAACGCCTTGGTTTTATCCAGTACACTTGTCATCCACGCGTCGCTGTTCACAGGAATCCGGCCGATATAGACATCAGGCAGAAGGTCACTGCCGTCCACTGTGGCAAACCACGCATCCGATGCAGCCACGGAGAAGGGTGTCGGGACCATCTTGACCGGCAAATTGTTTGCTCGATTCTGCCCCAGGTTATTTCTCGGATCATTGCTTCCATCCGCCCCAAGCACGACGTAGGTCGGCGGCACCGCCCAATGATGGTAGGCATAGCCGATGAACTGCTTGATCGCTTCCGGGTCCTGAATCCCATAGCTGAATTCATTGTAAACATCCTCTGCCACCGCGACCACGGTCTTCATGCCATTGGTCATCCGGTAGCGGGCAAATTGGTAGGATGCGGACCGAAAGGCCCGTTGGGCAATAAAGAGGTACTCACCCTCAGTGCGCACATTGCCCAGATCGGGAAACTTCACCGGTACCATGCGCGGCGGGGTGCGGATGGTACTCGAATTGGCAATGACATAACGGCGGGGTGTACTGGTGACATCACGGAAGGTAACAGTAAAGGCTCCCGCATTTGATGAAACGGCATAATCCGTCAGTCGGATGGGATTGCCGGTTTCCGTCACATCCAGCAGGGTCAGGGCGTTGGTGCTCGTGAGCCCGGTCACGCGATACAGGTTGGTACCGGTGGTCCCACAAAAGGCCAGTTCGTTCTGGATCACCTTGAGCTCCCGGGGAAAACAGAGGGAGGCCTCGATCAAGTAGCTTCGCTCCCTCGTCTGCGTCGCATTGGTCAGCATCTGTTGGAGATAGAGGAACGAAATTCCCGGGGCCACGATATCCGCAGCGAAGGTCACGCTGGTCACACATCGGGTGGCATTGTCATAAAAAATATCCCGAACCGAGTTGGGGTTATTGTTGATAAAGGCACGGGTTTGATGGTCGGGGTTAATGGTAGATTCGGTCAGGCCAAAAAGATCGAGATTCAGGGTGGCGAGGCCACTGGCGATACGGTCCGGGGTATCGAGGGCAATCACCGTGGTGTTTTCATTGGTCAACAGCGCGGCGAACCAGTGATCAATCCCTGACGCCTGGGGTTCATGACTGGGTCGCCATAAGTTATCCGGGTTATATCTGGTCGTATACCAGTGCGAGGCGACCAGCGCACCGCCGCCATTGGTGGCCACAGACCGGGTGGCCATGTTCAGGCCGAGGCCCTCTCCAACCGAAATCCAGTAGGCATTGGTCGGGGTCTCCAACCGATCATTTTCCAGTCCATAAAAAAGAACGTCATCGCCGCTGAGAAACTGGCCCTGTGTACTCACAACGCGGGACACTTCCTGGGTGCGATAAAACACCCGGATCGATGATCCGATCAGGGACGAAGCGGGATAGCCGGCGGCAACCAAGTCATCCCGGGTCACCCGGTAGATCCCGTCCTGACTGACCTCGAGTTTGAAGTTGGCATTGGCCTCGGCTCCGGCCCGGCGCACCGCGAAGTCGGAGGCCTGGCCGGACATGGAGGGCAGCAGGAAGCTGGTATCCGGATCAGGGCAGGTACCGCACTGGGCAAGACCACGTACCGGGCACCCCATCGCGAGGCAGGCCAAGACAATCCGACCGACACTTCGTCGCAAACGCATCGAATGGCCACAAAACTGCGTATCACTTTGGAATAAGACTCTCATGCGTGGAACCGAATCAACCTCAGCAGATTAGTATACAGCAGAAAACGCCACCCGTAAACGGCTTTACCTTGTGGCGGTACCAGTGGATTCATCCGCGATTAGCGAAAGGGGTCCAGCCGGGCTACGGATCAAATCGCAGGGTTACGGAAAAGTCATCAAAAAATTGGACAACCTGTTCTTTCGGGTTGTATCGGACGGGTAGAAAGGCCAACCGGAGAATGCGGCGGCGCATCATGATCGCCTCGTTGATTTGCACCGGTTGTTCCGGCCAGGGGGTCGAACTCTGATAGATGGCCGGATCCGGATCGCGGCGCTTTTCCCGCACTGTCTTCAGGTCATCCACGCTGCGGATGGTTTCGACCTCCACTGGAAGGAGGTATCCCGGCAGGACCCGGCCAGCGTCCGGGATCGCGGTATGGCTCTCCAGCTTGGGGGTACCTGTATACGCTTCAAACATGAGGACAAAGACGGGGACTTCGGGGGCTCCATCATCCACTCGCCCGCCTGCCTGCGGGTGACTAAACCAGAGACCCGCCTCGGTTCGATTGGTGATAAGACCGGAGGATCGCACCTGCACCGTCAACTGAGTTGTACCCGACCAGGTCCAGGACAATGCGGGATCAGCGTGCAGGATTCGCGGTTCGCCGTGGCAGGCCGGAGCCCGGGCAAGCAGTAGCCCGAATAGAGCAATCACCCAACAGACCGAACGCGGAACACCCTGTACCATGGCTCTGTTACCCTGTTTCCCCGAGTATCCACCAAGGCCGGACCGACTTAGTCGGCCGGTACCAGCTCGGTAATGACATGGACCGCATCACGCCCCACCGCGATACAGGCAGCACCATCCGGGGATGGGATCGACAGGTAAATCCCTGACTCACCTTCGACCCGGATATTTTCCGCCCCAAAGAGCAGAACGGGCGCCGCTTCGTCGGTCACATCCAGCACCCATGGGTCAGAGGTTTCAAACCCGGTCAGCAGGTAGCGGATATATGCATCGCTGGCGGTGAAGCTCAGAACCTGACCCTCATCGGCCTGGCCTGTCCAAACATCGCCATCCCCATAGAGCGGGCCCGCGTACACCATACCCATCCGGGAAGGAGATTCCGACAAGGTCAGCCCCACGGTGGCGCCTGCGGGCGCATAGAATACCACCAGATCCCTGACGGTAAGGGACTGCCCCCAGGCGGTCAGATAAGCAGCTACCGGATCGCCATTCACCAGAACCTGCAGATTGGCGACCGGCAAGGTGGCCAGCGGAATACCGGCGTCGACAATCGTCTGGCCGGAAAGGACCTGCAGCCCGCTTTCGGCAAGAACCGCGCTGGCGATCAGGGTCCCATTGTCATCAACACCATCCAGATCCACCCGCACCGGTCCATGCAGCTTGGTATTAAAATTGAATTCAACATCTTCCAGCCAGTAGTAATAGATGCCTGGTTGGACCCCGGCATCCAGATAGGTGTAGGCCTGCCCATCACCAGTCCCCAACCCGTCAATCATTGCGGGAGTAATCAGGACCTTCTCCCCGTCCGGGGTGTTGCTGCGATAGAGCCGGAAGCCCATGTTGTCGAACTCATTTGCGGTTTCCCACTCGAGGAGAACGCCCCCATCCACCGGGGCGGCGGTGAACGCCAGCAGCTTAACCGCAGTCGGGTCGGCGGGAAGGAAGCCAAAGTCCGCGATCAGATAGCTCCCATTGACGGTGGGGGGAATCGTGTAGGCAAGCGGTGTGGTGTTGACCATCGGCGTCGCCGGACTTGATGGCACCGTATTCAGATCGATCACCGCGACATATTGCCCAAAAGGCAGGTTCTGGAAGAGGTAGTATCCTCTCTGTCCCCCGGTGGTCATGGTCATGGCCGAGCCTACCAGGGAGGTGGTTCCGCCCGACAGATCAAACAAATTGATCCAGACGTTGTTCAGTCCCTGGACGGTGAGATCTTCGTCGGGTATCCCGTTACCATTGAGGTCGACCCAGACCGTGTCACCAATACTCTGATAGACAATATCGTAGGGGACATCGTTGGTTTTGGGGGTAACCAGCGGTTCATCCGGCGGGGTTTCCGGCGAGGCGATGACCACGTTGGTCTGGGAGGCCGGGGTAATGGCGAGGGTGTCCATGGTCAGGAGGATCTCCGCAGTATTTCCGGGCAGAACCGGCCCGATATTGGTCCACGACAGAGCCCCGGGAGCAGCCGCATCGTAGGGGATCGATGCCGTCGCGTAGGACAGATAGGTGATATCATACAGATCCTCGACCGGAACCGTGACCAGCGTGACATCCCCGGTATTGATCACCTGTAACGAGAAGACGATGGGTTCACCAACTACGGCGGCCCGATTGGTCGGGCTTACGATGGTCTTGATCAGGTCATATCCGGGACTGCTGATCTCGTAAGGTGCCACATTGGTCTGGGGCGGCACCGGCGGCTCGGTCGGAGGCACCGTCGGCGCGGCAGTGACGGTGTTGGTTTCCGGGAGGCTGAAGGTCGTGGCGAGTGCGAGGAATCGAACCACAATCTGGGTACTGGAACCGACGGGTAGACTTCCCACATTATTCCAGCTCAAGCTGCCGGGCACCGCTGAATTCGCGGGCGGTACGGCAAACTGATAAGCCATCAGGGTGCTGTCAAATTCATCCGCGAGCGGAACCGTCAACAGGGCAACATCGCCGGTATTTTCCACGGTGATCACAAACTCGATGTCCTCGCCGACGGCCGCTGCCCGGCCCAGTGGACTGGACAGGGTCTTGGTTAGTGCATAGCCGGGACTGGAGATTTCGTAGGGAGCTTCGTTGGTTTTGGGCGATACCGGAGGCTCGGTCGGAGGCGTTGTCGGGGTCGCCACCACGGTATTGGTTTCGGGCAGGCTCACAGTGCTGCCAATCGCGGCAAAGCTCACAACCACCGAGGTGCTGGCACCCGCCGGAAGCGGTCCGACATCCGTCCATGAAACGGTTCCCACCCCGGAATTATCCGCAGAAGGAACCGCAGACAGGTACGACAGGTAACTGGCATCAAAGGTGTCATCCAGCGGCACAGTGACCAGACTGACATCCCCGGTGTTTTGCACCGTCAGGGTGAAGGTGATGGTCTCCCCCACGGCGGCGGCCCGACCGAGCGGACTGGTCAGGGTCTTGGCCACCACAAACCCGGGGCTGGAAATTTCATAGGGTTCGTCATTGGTTTGCGGGGGAACCGGAGGCTCGGTCGGAGGGGTGGTTGGAGTGGCCACGACCGTGTTGGTTTCCGGCAGGCTGAAGGTGCTGGCCAGAGCGGTAAAGTTGACCACGACCGAGGTGCTGGCACCGACCGGCAACGGCCCAACATCCGTCCAGGACAGGGATCCGGCGCCAGAACCATTCGCGGAGGGAACTGCGGACACATAAGACAGGTAGGTCGCATCAAAAGTATCCGCCAGCGGGACGGTTACCAGGCTCACATCCCCGGTATTCTGAACCGTCAGGGTAAAGGTAATCGTCTCCCCCACGGCGGCGGCCCGACCGCTTGGGCTGGTCAGGGTTTTAACCACAAGATAACCGGGACTGGAAATTTCGTAGGGCTCGTCATTGGTTTGCGGGGGAACCGGAGGCTCGGTTGGAGGAACGGTCGGTGACGCCACCACGGTGTTGGTCTCCGGCAGGCTGAAGGTGCTGGCCGTCGCGATAAAGTTGACGACGACCGATGTGCTGGAACCGGAAGCCAGTGGGCCGATATCCGTCCAGGAAAGGGCTCCGGCAATGGATGTATCAGCCGGAGGCGTGGCCGACTGATAGACCAGGTAGGTGGCATCGAACGTGTCGTCCAGGGGCAGGGACACAAAATCCACGTCCCCGGTATTCGCCACCGTCAGGGAAAAGGTGACCGTCTCTCCGACTGCGGCGGCGCGCCCGGTGGGACTGGTCAGGGTTTTGACCACGGTGAATCCGGGGCTGCTGATATCGTAAGGCACTTCATTGGTCTGCGGAGGAACCGGAGGTTCTGTCGGAGGGGTGGTCGGCGAGGCAATCACCAGGTTGGTTTCCAAACCGCTTCCCGTGCTGGCAACGGCAGTAAATGTCGCGACAATGGAGGTGCTGGCACCGACCGGCAAGGGTCCGATATCGTCCCAATTCACCTGGCCCACCGCGTTGCTGTCTGCGGGGGGAATGGCACTGACAAACGACAGGTAGGTGGCATCAAACAAATCTTCCACTGGGATCGTAGACAGGGCGACGTCCCCGTTATTGGAGACACTCAGCGTAAAGACCACCGACTCGCCCACCTGCGCGGCCCGGCCAAACGGTGAGGTCAGGGTTTTGGTCAGGACAAAAGAGGGATCACTGATTTCATAAGGGGCTTGATTGGTGCGTGGAGGCACCCCCGGGAAGCCGGGTGGCGTTGTGGGTGTTGCCAGTACCGTGTTGGTTTCCGGCAGGCTCAAGGTGCTGGATACCGCCGTGAAATTCACCACCACCGAGGTGCTGGCACCAATGTCAACGGAACCGATATTGGTCCAGGAAAGACTGCCGGGAAGCACGACATCCGCAGGAGGAATCGCGCTCTGATAGGTCAGGTAGGTGGCATCAAAGGTATCCGTGAGGGGAACGGTGGCGAGTTGGACATCACTGGTGTTGGCGACAGTAATTTCAAATGAAATGGTTTCGCCGACACCGGCGGCTCGCCCCAGGGGGGCGGTCAGGGTTTTTGCCACGGTGTACCCGGGCGCGACCAACACCACGATGGCATCATTGGTGTCCTCAACCGGATCAATCGGGAGCGGCCTGAATTTAAAGTCGGTCGGCAAGCCCACTGCGGTCGCGATGTTGGTGACACTGTTGAAGACGGTGACGGTATTGGTATAGTACCGCACTTCTCCGGGCTGCATATTGTCGGGGAAGAAAATGGTGTCAATCCCCCCCAGAACATCATCCCCGATATCCACCGGGGTCAGCACGGTATTTCCGGTATTGCGTACTTCGTACGTATACACCACCTGCGCGCCACTGGTTGTGTAAAGAATCGTGTCTTCGGGAGCGGGAACCGCCAGTTTGATGACCTCAATGCCCGGGGTCCACTCAAACAGACCGGCATCAATATTCGTGATCGCGGTTCCAGTGTAAACAAAGGGTTCGGTGATTCCGACATCATCGACATCGCTGTCGATATTGTCATTGGTGCCGACATTCTGCAGGGTAATCCCATAGGCGGAAGGGGCGATAATGCCGACAAGGTAGGTGGATGCGGGGGCCACGTTGGTCAGGATATAAAACCCGTTGGTATCGGTGAGAACCGACTCAATCGCGTTGGTTGCCGAGTCGTAGAGGGTGACAATGACCCCGGAAATTCCCGGTTCGCTGACATCCTGGAGGCCGTTGGTATTGATATCGTTCCAGACAAAGTCCCCGATTTGGGCCTGAGCCACCCCCGCCAATGCCATCAAGCAGGAAGCGACAATGGGGAGCCATGGGTTCCGGGTATGAGGGCGAATGTTCAATAATCCTGATGAAAGCCTACCTGTACACATAATTGGACCCCTTAAAGCATCGTGGCCTGCCACATGAAGTTTCATCCCCCCGGATGCTGGAATATCTACCGGGGCAACGTTAGTACAGGGCAACGAATAGAGGCAAGGAAATAAACAGGATAACCCGGTTTACCGGCTCGATGAAACCGTGGTGGATTTCCCGAAGGAGCGCCCCACCGGAGAGCCCCCCGGAGGGGATTACTGCTCCACGACCACCCGGTAAAAGGCGACGTTGCCGGTCTGGAGGTCGTCTTCCCAGAAGTTGAGCGGGGCCGAAGCGGTAATTCCCTCGGCGACCGGGCTGTACCCATGATCGGCGGAATAAGAGCGTTCGAGGCGATAGGTACGGCCGTGAGCGGACGGCCATTCGACCTCCACCTTCTGGATCCCACTCAACTGACGCAGGTTCTGGATGCGAAGGAAGGAGTCGGCGCTGCCGGGATCGGTCCCGTTTACATATTCGGTCCAGTTGTCATCTCCATCACCATCGGTATCGTCCTGGGGTCCATTGGGAAGGTCAAGGTCCGCGACCACCGGCGGCAGAGCCCAGGATTCCCACTCATCAAACGAACCAACGACCGGGGGCGTTGCGGGCACACCGCGCGGGGCATCCGAAGCCCCCAGGGAGATCGCGGCGTCGCCCAACAACTGAAAACCACGAACCGGACTCATCCGATTGAACAGGAGAAGCTGGTTTTTTGCATCAACCCAGGCATCCCCGAGGCGCTCCACCCCGTTGTTATAGACCGCATGCATGATTTGGGTCGCCAGCACCAGGCTGTCGAGAGAGTTAACATAGGTAGCCGCACCAATCGTTGCCGGGGAGGCTCCGAGCTTGGTCACCAGCGATTCGCCAATTTCCTTCATTCCCGGGGCGCCAAATCCGCCGGACAGACATCCGAGGACCATGAACATGCTCGGCGAAGTCTGGTTGGTCATGGCATTGACATCATTGATGGTGAAAATGGCTTCTTCGGCAAACTGCTGGGAGGTGCCATGGCCGATATACACGGCCAGTTCCTTGCCCGCTTCCACGCCCTGGATGAATTCCTGACGGGTTTGGGCGGCCCCGATGATATCGATATCTGCCCGGTGGGCAGTTTTCTTGGCGGCGGCAATGGCTTCGAGTTGATTGCCGTCGGACAGGTAGTTACCGGCGAGGTCTGCGTTATCGGTTGAAATCAAAATGTCATTGCGATAGGCCCCACCCGCTTCAAAGGCGATCAGGTTATTGATGTATGCGGTCAACTCCGCTGCATTCTGGGCGGGAATCCGGCCGATCGCGATCTGGATGGAGCTGGTCCCGGTCAAATCCACGGCCAAATGATCCGTGCTGTACAGGCCATAGATATCGGTGGTGGCTTCGGTGGGAACCAGGCTGTCATTGAAGCCAAGGTAGTTGCGGTAGTCGAGGGAACCGTCGCCGGCGATGGTGACATACCGGGGGCACTCGGCCCACTGGCGGGTGGCGTATCCGAGCAGTGACCGCAGGGCTCGTCCATCCCGGATGCCAAAATTGAACGCATCATACACCGCATCAATGGAAACCATCATGGTGCGCAACCCGTTCGCGGCCCGGTAGGAAGCCAGGGTCTGAGCGGCGGACTCCAGGCCGGGGCCGACCACCAGCAGGTAGTCCACGGCATTGGTGGGGTCTTTCAGTGACTGGGCATAAACCGGAGAAATGCCGACGACGGGTTTCATTTCGCCCGCCACCGAAACCGCATACCGGGCAGCGGAGGGAGATTCGAAGGAAGCATCCCAGGCGGTTCCATCTGCGACGACCTGGTAGCCGGTCAGCCGGGACGGATTCCAAACATCGGACACATTCCAAATCTGAACCGCGCTGGAGGAAAGGTTTTCAAGTTTCACCGATCCGGGTTGTGCGTCCACGATCATCTGGTTTGCCCCACTTTGATAAGACCGTTGGTAGGAGACGACCGCGGAGTCAAAGTAGATACTGTCGTAGAAGGTGCCGGATGGGGGCAGGGAATAGATGGTGAGGGTATTGCCGGACGCTTGCAGGAGGCCCGACGGAATCGTGGCGACAATCTCCGCTGCCTCAAAGCCATCAAATGTATCATAGCCAACCACGGTTCCGTTGACCTTGATTTGGGCGCCATGATAGTAACGGCCGGTGGAATCGGTAGCGCCTTTGACCTTGACCGCCACCGAGGCTTCGCTGCCCGCGATCACCCCGGGAAGATTCAGGGGAATCGTGAACTGTTTCGAGCTGAAACCGCTAATCATCAGCTTCCAGAGCCAGGGATCCTCGCCGGGCACACGCACCAGATCAGACCGCAGCGCCAGTTGTTGCTCGTGCCGCGCCTGGGCGGGAAAGGAACTCTGGGGCTGGCCGCTGGCGGGGGCCACAACCTGATCCTGCACTACCGGCCCGGAACCGATTCCGAGAAAGTAGATGTTCGCATCGGTGTAGATGCTTTCATACTTGTGACCGAAGAAAACAAGATCGCCCGCATCACGCGCTACCGAAACGGGCCGCCCCACATTCTCCATCCAGAATGCGGAAGTTTGAACCTGGGATTCGGTGATCGAGAACGCCTGGGCCAATTCCGCCTTGGTGATGCGATAAAAACCGGAATCGCCGATAGCCACCTTGACCACAGAGCCTTCGACGCTCGCTGCAGTCAGAAACCAGAATCCCAGCGAGGCCGCAACCCATCGGCTCGCTTTCTTCACATTCATGTTTGTCTGCTTGTTCATGCTTTTCCCCTCAAGTTCCGCAACCTATAGAGCAGAAAGCTTGCCAACCAATCAGGGCCCTTCTTGAACAAAGTGTGTTTGTTTTTATCGGCACAATTCCGAAAAACATACCGACTACGCAATAATCTGTTAATGAATAGGTTAAGAAAAAATATCCGAAGTACACCAACCTTCGGAAGTGACAGGAATTCCTTACACAAAACCGACGAAGAAGGTACCCACTGCGGTCATTAAAACGTTTCTTCTTGCGCCAGCTTCTCAGCTTTAAGATTTGGCAGGGAGAATCGTTGCAAGCCTGTCAGGCCAGGGGGAAACAAGAAAAGGGCCGCTGATCCAGAGAATCAGCGGCCCTCGGCGAAGGAATAACACCTGAGATCGGGTCAGTACACGAGCACCCGATAGTAGGCGGCCTCGGTAATCGGATCTTCATCCACCCAGAGGTTTTCTCCGGTACCACTGGCCGAGACCTGCTCGGCGATGACCTCGTAGCGGCCATCGGACAGGGCCGCTCGCTCAATGCGATAAGACCGGCCAGCCACGGAAGGCCAGTTCAGGGTCACCCGTCCATCAGCGGCAATCATGACCTCAAGCACCACGAACTCGGAGCTCTGATCGTCGGGATCGGTTCCGGCAATGAATTCCTCCCAGTTGTTCAGGCTGTCCTTGTCAGGATTCTCGTAAAGCCCACCAACCAAGCCGAGGTCGTGCCAAGCCGGGGCAAATGCCCAGGCCAGCCATTCCCCGAACTCACCGCGGGCCGGAGCGACGGCCGGGCCACCGCGGGACGCGGTTGCCGACCCCATGGCGGTCGCGGGATCGCCCAGCAGTTGGTAGGCTTCCGCGACTTGGCTTCGGCCGGCGGCCGTGGCCTGGGCCTTGGCGTTCAGCCAGGCATCTCCGAGCCTTGCCACACCTTGCTGATAGGTCGCTGCCACCAGGCTTTCTGCAATCAGTTGGCTATCCGCGCTATTCACCATGGTTCCGGAACCGATTACGGCGGAGGCACCGCCTGCGGACAGAACCAATTGTTCGCCAACGCTGACCGTGCCCGGCATCCCGTGAACACCCATCAGACAACCAAAGGCGCCGACCACACCGGCTGAGGATTGGTTGCCCAATCCGCTCACATCAGAATTCAGCAACAGGCCTTCTTCGGCCATGCGCTGAACAGTGCCATGACCGATATAGAGTCCCAACTCATATCCCGAGTTCAGGTGCCCGATCCACTGATCACGGGCGGCTAAGGCCCCCACCACTTCCGCATCCATGCGGGCAATGGCATGATTGTCGATCAATCCTGCCAGCGTATCCGCAAGCGCGACATAGTTTCCGCCCTGGTCCGAGTTATCAGTCAGGATTGCCACCTGGTCACGCCAGGCGCCTCCGACCTCAAAGGCCTGCAGTTTGGCTACATAGCTCGCCAACTGCTCGGCGCTACGGACAGGAATGCGGCCCACTGCATACTCAGACAGGCCATCACCGTTGACATCGCCAAGGCGATTATCGGAAGCAAAGACACCATACTTGCCACCAACCGGAAGGGCTGGGACCAAGCATTCGCCTTGGCCAAGGTTATCATGGTAATCGATCGAACCCGCGCCGGCCAGAGCCACATACCGGGGCGCCTGAGCCCACATCCGATAAGCATAACCGAGGAAGCTCTTGATGGCCCGAGGATCGCGAATGCCATGGTTGAAGCTGTTGAAGATCTCATCAACCGAAACCACCTTGGACGCCAAGCCCTTGGCGGACCGGTCGGCTGCCAGGGCTTCCGCACCCGCCGCCAAACCTTCGCCATAAATGACCAGATAGTCGATTCGATGGCCGGTGGACTTCAGATCGCTCTCCATCCACCCCGTGAGGTTGGACGGCGAATCTTCGCTTCCGGATACCCGGACTGCATACCGACCAGCTACCGGAGCATCGAAGGCAAGACTCCAACTCGCTCCATTGTCAACCATCTCACCGCCGGTGATCTGCACAGGATTCCAGGCATCACTGACCAGCCAGACTTCAGCATCCGAACCGGACAGGCCACCGACAACCGCCGGGCCTTCCGTCAGGGTAAACTCAAGCTGATCTTCCACCGCAATCAGACCCCGCTCATAGGTGATCTCCGCACGATCCACATAGAAGGTATCATAAGCGGTTCCTGCCGGCGGAGCGCTGCGCACAGTCATCATGTTCGCACCACTCACCATGAGCCCAGCCGGCACATCCAGGGTTGCCTCAACTCGCTCCAGACCGTTGAAGTCTACCGTCCCCAGAAGCTGACCGTTCAGAAGGATTTCTGCACGGTGAGCATAGCGCCCCGCCGAGGCGACCGCACCCTTGAGCGCAACCATCAGTTGTCCGCCAGAGGCCGGAACAACATTCGGCAGATCAATGGATGTGGAGAATTCATTTCTCATCCCGCTGATGATCATCGACCACAACCAGAGGTCATCCGAAGCATCAGAGAAGATATCCGAGCGCAGAATCAGATTGCGTTCCGCCACCACGGTATCGAGGAAGGACTCGGTCGCGTTCACTGCGCTCGGTGCACCTTCAGCACTCGCCAATTCCGAACCAGCTCCAATCTCAATTCGATAGATATTCTCGAGGGTGAACTGGTTTTGATAAGCGTGTGCATAGAACACCACGTCACCCGCTTCCCGCACCATTGGAACCTCGATTCCAAGATTCAACAACCGCAGAGGACTGTTGGCAAGATCCGTTGCCGGGATTCCGAGAATCGACGCAATCGAGGCCTCGGAAATCCGGACAAATCCGGAACCGGATACAGCAACCTTCACCGCATCTGAGGACTCATCCTGAACCAGGCTCATGCGGGTCACCGGCGAAGCCGCAGCCGGCAACGCATGAACGTCCCATCCATAGGCTGCATCTGCGGATACCGACAGACTGGCACGACCGCTACGGGAAGCCTTGAAGGTGATCTCATAAGGACCATACGGCCGCATAGCACCTTGAGCTTCTACTTCGATCAACTGATAGCGGTAGCCGTGGCCGACCTTGGCCGAGACATCGACCCACACATAGTCCGCACCGAGTTGCATGCCACCCGACGAGGGCAGGTAGTCACTGACCCGGGTCCAAGTCAAACCGTCCTCGCTCCGCTCGATGTACCAGCCGGCGGTGCCAACTTCCGAATCGGTGGTCCACCGAAGGGTCGGTTGACCCTGCTCCATACCACCGCTGAACGCCGCCACCTGGGCCAGGTTGACGAACTCATACAGGCCCGCATCAATGGTGGTTTCGTTCTGTCCCGGCAGCAGGGTGAAGACCGGGGTCTTCATGGTGAGAATATCCACATCGCTGTCGATCGCAGTGTTGGTTCCCACAAACTGCTCGGTGAATCCGAATCCGAGGGGACGGGAAACCATGATGTAGTAATCGCCCGGCACCACATTGGTAAAGCCATACTCACCCAGATTTACCAACTGCACCGAGGAGGTCGTGATCCCAATGACCACATTGTTGGTGTCATACAGGGTGACGCGAACCCCGGTCTGTGGGCCGGTTTCACTGATGTCCTGAATGCCGTTCGGCGTTCCAAGTTCCTGCCAGACAAAGTCGCCTACCGAGGCATATTCGCCATCGAGGAAGTCGTTACCGGTGCTGTCCTCATTGACTCCAAGATTCACCGGAATGAGGTTGTCATTCGGCGGAACGATATCCGCAGTACTGTAGAAGTTCTGGGGATCGGTTTCCTGCACGGTATAGGATCCCGCCGCCAGATTGGTGAAGGTATAGGCGCCATTCACATCCGTGGTGGTAACCCCAACCACGCCGTTGGTGGCATCCAACAGGGTGATGGTCACCCCGGAGATACCATTCGTGATGTCTTCGGGGTCAAAGATACCGTCGACATTGGCATCATAGAAGACACTACCCGAAATGGACGAGGCCGAGGCGGTATGCGGCACACTGGATGTCTGCGGCGGCAGCGGAATCCCATTGGTGGTAACCGGGGTTGCCACCACGGTATTCGTACCGGTTCCCAGATTCACCGCGGTAAACCGCACCGTGACCGAAGCGGTCTGACCAAGGCCCAGCGGACCAATATTGGTCCAGCTCAGACTGCCCGGACTCGAGGCATCTTCGGACGGCGTTGCCGACACAAACGCGAGCAGGTTGGTATCGAAGGTATCCACCAGCGGCACCGTTCCGAGGGCAACATCTCCGCTATTACTCACTGCGAGACTGAATACGAACTCTTCGCCGATCACCGCATTGTGGTTGGTCGGACTGATCAGAGTCTTGACCAGATCATACCGCGGAATCGGCGGGAGATCGCCACAATCGCTATCGGTAATGCGGGTATCATTGGTTCCATAGACCACCGCCGCTTCATTGAACAGGCCTTCACCGGCCACCGGAACCTGCTGGCTGGCACCGCACAGGCTGACCGAGGCCGTACCCGCCATCGCTTCCGGACTCAAGGTTCCGCGGACCGCGAGTATATATACATGATTGGTCACCGCTGCGATCGGTTCGTTGGTCGCGAGGGCATAGGCCCCGGGACCGCTGAGTGAAAGATTGGTGTACCCGGTCACGACCACACCATGGATTGTCACTTCGCCATCCGGGTTCGGGGTGTCATCGAGCACATAGGTCGTCGGCGTTCCACCCACATTGGCGACCACTACCTCATACGTCGCGGTGAAGTTTCCAAACCCGTCGAGATCCGAAACACTCACAAATGTCTTATCGATGATCAGCATCGGCGGGATCTCACCGCAGGCGGTGTTGGTGATGGTCAGGTCGTTGGTCCCGTAGACGGTCACGATCTGGTTGAACAGGCCCGCGTTGGCTTCGAACCCGAACGCACCCGAGACGCATTCGCTCACCAGTTGGGTGCCCGCGAGGATCCCATCGCCCAGGGTCAGATCAAGGGTCAGGTTGTAGGTGTGGGTCGCCCCTGCGGCGATGCTCTCGCCGGTGGCCAGGGTGTACGGACCCGCATTGGTGAAGCTCAGGTCCGCGTAGTTGGTCACCACCGCTCCGTTCACCGTGATGTTCACATCCGGCGCCGGGGTGTCGGTCAGGTTGTAGGTCGTCGACCGACCGCCCACGTTCCGCATGGTCACGGTGTAGCTCGCGCTGAAGTTCCCGTTGAGATCCGGCTCGCTGGCCAGGTCGAAGCTCTTCTCGGTGATCAGCACCGGCGGGATCTCACCGCACGCGTCATCGCTGATCTCGGTGTTGTTGGTCCCCACCGAGATCGTCGCGAGGTTGTAGAGCCCTTCGCCCGCCTGCGGGATCTGCGCGGTGGCTCCGCACACGCTCACCGTCACCGAGCCGTCGAGCACCGCCGTGCTCAGTTGACCGGTCAGGATCAGGCTGTACACATGGGTCGAGCCGGCCGCGATCGTCTCGTTGGTCACGAAGTCATACGGGCCGGGACCGGTGAACCCGAGGGCGAGGTGACCGCTCACCGAAAGACCCAGTACCGTCACATTGGTATCCGGACCAGGCAGGTCGAGCAGGTCGTAGATCTCTTCGGTTCCCCCGCTGTTGTCCACCGTGATGGTGTAGGCCACCGTGAACAGACCGTTGGTATCCGCTTCCGAGGCCGACACGAAGTCCTTGGTGATGGTCAGCACCGGCGGGATGTTACCGCACGCGTTGGTGGTCACCGTGGTGTCGTTGGTCCCGTAGGTGATCGTCGCTTCGTTGTACAGACCGAACTCGGGCGTGAACCCGCCCTGGCCGCTTGCACATTCGGAGACGAACGCCGCGCCGTCGAGCACCGCCTGGCTCAGGGTGCCGGTCAGGGCCAGCACGTAGGTGTGGGTCGCTCCCGCCGCGATCGTCTCGTTGGTGGCGAGGAAGTAGGTCCCCGGACCTGCCAGCAGGTTGGTCACGTATCCGCTCACCGTTCCACCGCTGATCGTCACGTTGGTGTCAGGGTTCGGGGTGTCTTCCAGGTCGTAGAACCCGGACGAGGCACCCGCGTTGAACACGCTCACGTGGTAGGTGATCACGAACTCGCCGTTGGTCGCGGCCGGGCTCGCCGATACGAACGTCTTGTCGAACACGATCACCGGAGGCACCTCGCCGCACGCGGTGTTGGTGATGGTCACGTCGTTGGTTCCGTACACCGTCACGATCTGGTTGAACAGACCCGCGTTGGCTTCGAACCCGAAGTTACCCGATACACATTCGCTCACCAGTTGGGTACCCGCGAGGATCCCCTCGCCCAGGGTCAGATCCAGGGTCAGGGTGTAGACGTGGTTCGAACCCACCCCGATCGGCTCCGCTGTGGCCAGGGTGTACGGACCCGCGTTGGTGAAGCTCAGGGTCGCGTAACCGCTCACTTCCGCTCCGTTGACCGTGATGTTCACATCCGGCGCCGGGGTGTCGGTCAGGTTGTAGGTCGTCGGCAGCCCGCCCACGTTGATCATGGTCATCGTGTAGGTCGCGCTGAAGTTCCCGTCGAGGTCAGGCTCCGACGCCGACACGAAGGTCTTGAACGGCACCAGGTACGGCGGGATCTCGCCGCAGTCGTTGGTGGTGATCGTGGTGTCGTTGGTCCCGAACACCAGGGTCACTTCGTTGAACAGGCCGTTGTTCGCCTGGAACCCGCCGGCATCCGACGCGCAGGTGCTCACGGTCTGGGTACCCGCGAGGATACCGTCGCCCAGGGTCAGGTCGACGGCCAGGGTGTAGACGTGGTTGGAACCCGCGCCGATCGGTTCACCGGTGGCCAGAGTATAGGGACCGGCATTGGTGAACACGTCACTTGCATAACCGCTGAGGGTTGCTCCATTGACGATCACGTTGGGATCGGGATCCGGGGTATCGGTCAGGTTGTAGGTCGTGCCCACCCCGCCCACGTTCACCATGGTGATGGTGTAGGTCGCCACGAAGTTGCCATCGATATCCGGCGTCGTCGCATCCACAAAGGTCTTGAACGGCACCACGAACGGCGGGATCTCACCGCAGGCGGTGTTGGTCACGCTGAAGTTGTTGGTCCCGTAGACGGTCACGATCTGGTTGAACAGGCCCGCGTTGGCTTCGAACCCGAAATCGCCCGAGACGCATTCGCTCACCAGTTGGGTGCCCGCGAGGATCCCATCGCCCAGAGTCAGATCCAGGGTCAGGTTGTAGGTGTGGGTCGCCCCGGCGGCGATGCTCTCGCCGGTGGCCAGGGTGTACGGACCCGCATTGGTGAAGCTCAGGTCCGCGTAGTTGGTCACCACCGCTCCGTTCACCGTGATGTTCACATCCGGCGCCGGGGTGTCGGTCAGGTTGTAGGTCGTCGACCGACCGCCCACGTTCCGCATGGTCACGGTGTAGCTCGCGCTGAAGTTCCCGTTGAGATCCGGCTCGCTGGCCAGGTCGAAGCTCTTCTCGGTGATCAGCACCGGCGGGATCTCACCGCACGCGTCATCGCTGATCTCGGTGTTGTTGGTCCCCACCGAGATCGTCGCGAGGTTGTAGAGCCCTTCGCCCGCCTGCGGGATCTGCGCGGTGGCTCCGCACACGCTCACCGTCACCGAGCCGTCGAGCACCGCCGTGCTCAGTTGACCGGTCAGGATCAGGCTGTACACATGGGTCGAGCCGGCCGCGATCGTCTCGTTGGTCACGAAGTCATACGGGCCGGGACCGGTGAACCCGAGGGCGAGGTGACCGCTCACCGAAAGACCCAGTACCGTCACATTGGTATCCGGACCAGGCAGGTCGAGCAGGTCGTAGATCTCTTCGGTTCCCCCGCTGTTGTCCACCGTGATGGTGTAGGCCACCGTGAACAGACCGTTGGTATCCGCTTCCGAGGCCGACACGAAGTCCTTGGTGATGGTCAGCACCGGCGGGATGTTACCGCACGCGTTGGTGGTCACCGTGGTGTCGTTGGTCCCGTAGGTGATCGTCGCTTCGTTGTACAGACCGAACTCGGGCGTGAACCCGCCCTGGCCGCTTGCACATTCGGAGACGAACGCCGCGCCGTCGAGCACCGCCTGGCTCAGGGTGCCGGTCAGGGCCAGCACGTAGGTGTGGGTCGCTCCCGCCGCGATCGTCTCGTTGGTGGCGAGGAAGTAGGTCCCCGGACCTGCCAGCAGGTTGGTCACGTATCCGCTCACCGTTCCACCGCTGATCGTCACGTTGGTGTCAGGGTTCGGGGTGTCTTCCAGGTCGTAGAACCCGGACGAGGCACCCGCGTTGAACACGCTCACGTGGTAGGTGATCACGAACTCGCCGTTGGTCGCGGCCGGGCTCGCCGATACGAACGTCTTGTCGAACACGATCACCGGAGGCACCTCGCCGCACGCGGTGTTGGTGATGGTCACGTCGTTGGTTCCGTACACCGTCACGATCTGGTTGAACAGACCCGCGTTGGCTTCGAACCCGAAGTTACCCGATACACATTCGCTCACCAGTTGGGTACCCGCGAGGATCCCCTCGCCCAGGGTCAGATCCAACGTCAGGCTGTAGACATGGTTCGAGCCCACCCCGATCGGCTCCGCCGTGGCCAGGGTGTAGGGACCCGCGTTGGTGAAGCTCAGGGTCGCGTAACCGCTTACTTCCGCTCCGTTGACCGTGATGTTCACATCCGGCGCCGGGGTGTCGGTCAGGTTGTAGGTCGTAGGCAGCCCGCCCACGTTGATCATGGTCATGGTGTAGGTCGCGCTGAAGTTCCCGTCGAGGTCAGGCTCGGAAGCCGACACGAAGGTCTTGAACGGCACCAGGTACGGCGGGATCTCGCCGCAGTCGTTGGTGGTAATCGTGGTGTCGTTGGTCCCGAACACCAGGGTCACTTCGTTGAACAGGCCGTTGTTCGCCTGGAACCCGCCGGCATCCGACGCGCAGGTGCTCACGGTCTGGGTACCCGCGAGGATACCGTCGCCCAGGGTCAGGTCGACGGCCAGGGTGTAGACGTGGTTGGAACCCGCGCCGATCGGTTCACCGGTGGCCAGAGTATAGGGACCGGCATTGGTGAACACGTCGCTTGCATAACCGCTGAGGGTTGCACCATTGACGATCACGTTGGGATCAGGATCCGGGGTATCGGTCAGGTTGTAGGTCGTGCCCACCCCGCCCACGTTCACCATGGTGATGGTGTAGGTCGCCACGAAGTTGCCATCGATATCCGGCGTCGTCGCATCCACAAAGGTCTTGAACGGCACCACGAACGGCGGGATCTCACCACAGGCGGTGTTGGTCACGCTGAAGTTGTTGGTCCCGTACACCGTCACGATCTGGTTGAACAGGCCCGCGTTGGCTTCGAACCCGAACGCACCCGAGACGCATTCGCTCACCAGTTGGGTGCCCGCGAGGATCCCATCGCCCAGGGTCAGATCAAGGGTCAGGTTGTAGGTGTGGGTCGCCCCTGCGGCGATGCTCTCGCCGGTGGCCAGGGTGTACGGACCCGCATTGGTGAAGCTCAGGTCCGCGTAGTTGGTCACCACCGCTCCGTTCACCGTGATGTTCACATCCGGCGCCGGGGTGTCGGTCAGGTTGTAGGTCGTCGACCGACCGCCCACGTTCCGCATGGTCACGGTGTAGCTCGCGCTGAAGTTCCCGTTGAGATCCGGCTCGCTGGCCAGGTCGAAGCTCTTCTCGGTGATCAGCACCGGCGGGATCTCACCGCACGCGTCATCGCTGATCTCGGTGTTGTTGGTCCCCACCGAGATCGTCGCGAGGTTGTAGAGCCCTTCGCCCGCCTGCGGGATCTGCGCGGTGGCTCCGCACACGCTCACCGTCACCGAGCCGTCGAGCACCGCCGTGCTCAGTTGACCGGTCAGGATCAGGCTGTACACATGGGTCGAGCCGGCCGCGATCGTCTCGTTGGTCACGAAGTCATACGGGCCGGGACCGGTGAACCCGAGGGCGAGGTGACCGCTCACCGAAAGACCCAGTACCGTCACATTGGTATCCGGACCAGGCAGGTCGAGCAGGTCGTAGATCTCTTCGGTTCCCCCGCTGTTGTCCACCGTGATGGTGTAGGCCACCGTGAACAGACCGTTGGTATCCGCTTCCGAGGCCGACACGAAGTCCTTGGTGATGGTCAGCACCGGCGGGATGTTACCGCACGCGTTGGTGGTCACCGTGGTGTCGTTGGTCCCGTAGGTGATCGTCGCTTCGTTGTACAGACCGAACTCGGGCGTGAACCCGCCCTGGCCGCTTGCACATTCGGAGACGAACGCCGCGCCGTCGAGCACCGCCTGGCTCAGGGTGCCGGTCAGGGCCAGCACGTAGGTGTGGGTCGCTCCCGCCGCGATCGTCTCGTTGGTGGCGAGGAAGTAGGTCCCCGGACCTGCCAGCAGGTTGGTCACGTATCCGCTCACCGTTCCACCGCTGATCGTCACGTTGGTGTCAGGGTTCGGGGTGTCTTCCAGGTCGTAGAACCCGGACGAGGCACCCGCGTTGAACACGCTCACGTGGTAGGTGATCACGAACTCGCCGTTGGTCGCGGCCGGGCTCGCCGATACGAACGTCTTGTCGAACACGATCACCGGAGGCACCTCGCCGCACGCGGTGTTGGTGATGGTCACGTCGTTGGTTCCGTACACCGTCACGATCTGGTTGAACAGACCCGCGTTGGCTTCGAACCCGAAGTTACCCGATACACATTCGCTCACCAGTTGGGTACCCGCGAGGATCCCCTCGCCCAGGGTCAGATCCAACGTCAGGCTGTAGACATGGTTCGAGCCCACCCCGATCGGCTCCGCCGTGGCCAGGGTGTAGGGACCCGCGTTGGTGAAGCTCAGGGTCGCGTAACCGCTTACTTCCGCTCCGTTGACCGTGATGTTCACATCCGGCGCCGGGGTGTCGGTCAGGTTGTAGGTCGTAGGCAGCCCGCCCACGTTGATCATGGTCATGGTGTAGGTCGCGCTGAAGTTCCCGTCGAGGTCAGGCTCGGAAGCCGACACGAAGGTCTTGAACGGCACCAGGTACGGCGGGATCTCGCCGCAGTCGTTGGTGGTAATCGTGGTGTCGTTGGTCCCGAACACCAGGGTCACTTCGTTGAACAGGCCGTTGTTCGCCTGGAACCCGCCGGCATCCGACGCGCAGGTGCTCACGGTCTGGGTACCCGCGAGGATACCGTCGCCCAGGGTCAGGTCGACGGCCAGGGTGTAGACGTGGTTGGAACCCGCGCCGATCGGTTCACCGGTGGCCAGAGTATAGGGACCGGCATTGGTGAACACGTCACTTGCATAACCGCTGAGGGTTGCTCCATTGACGATCACGTTGGGATCGGGATCCGGGGTATCGGTCAGGTTGTAGGTCGTGCCCACCCCGCCCACGTTCACCATGGTGATGGTGTAGGTCGCCACGAAGTTGCCATCGATATCCGGCGTCGTCGCATCCACAAAGGTCTTGAACGGCACCACGAACGGCGGGATCTCACCGCAGGCGGTGTTGGTCACGCTGAAGTTGTTGGTCCCGTAGACGGTCACGATCTGGTTGAACAGGCCCGCGTTGGCTTCGAACCCGAAATCGCCCGAGACGCATTCGCTCACCAGTTGGGTGCCCGCGAGGATCCCATCGCCCAGAGTCAGATCCAGGGTCAGGTTGTAGGTGTGGGTCGCCCCGGCGGCGATGCTCTCGCCGGTGGCCAGGGTGTACGGACCCGCATTGGTGAAGCTCAGGTCCGCGTAGTTGGTCACCACCGCTCCGTTCACCGTGATGTTCACATCCGGCGCCGGGGTGTCGGTCAGGTTGTAGGTCGTCGACCGACCGCCCACGTTCCGCATGGTCACGGTGTAGCTCGCGCTGAAGTTCCCGTTGAGATCCGGCTCGCTGGCCAGGTCGAAGCTCTTCTCGGTGATCAGCACCGGCGGGATCTCACCGCACGCGTCATCGCTGATCTCGGTGTTGTTGGTCCCCACCGAGATCGTCGCGAGGTTGTAGAGCCCTTCGCCCGCCTGCGGGATCTGCGCGGTGGCTCCGCACACGCTCACCGTCACCGAGCCGTCGAGCACCGCCGTGCTCAGTTGACCGGTCAGGATCAGGCTGTACACATGGGTCGAGCCGGCCGCGATCGTCTCGTTGGTCACGAAGTCATACGGGCCGGGACCGGTGAACCCGAGGGCGAGGTGACCGCTCACCGAAAGACCCAGTACCGTCACATTGGTATCCGGACCAGGCAGGTCGAGCAGGTCGTAGATCTCTTCGGTTCCCCCGCTGTTGTCCACCGTGATGGTGTAGGCCACCGTGAACAGACCGTTGGTATCCGCTTCCGAGGCCGACACGAAGTCCTTGGTGATGGTCAGCACCGGCGGGATGTTACCGCACGCGTTGGTGGTCACCGTGGTGTCGTTGGTCCCGTAGGTGATCGTCGCTTCGTTGTACAGACCGAACTCGGGCGTGAACCCGCCCTGGCCGCTTGCACATTCGGAGACGAACGCCGCGCCGTCGAGCACCGCCTGGCTCAGGGTGCCGGTCAGGGCCAGCACGTAGGTGTGGGTCGCTCCCGCCGCGATCGTCTCGTTGGTGGCGAGGAAGTAGGTCCCCGGACCTGCCAGCAGGTTGGTCACGTATCCGCTCACCGTTCCACCGCTGATCGTCACGTTGGTGTCAGGGTTCGGGGTGTCTTCCAGGTCGTAGAACCCGGACGAGGCACCCGCGTTGAACACGCTCACGTGGTAGGTGATCACGAACTCGCCGTTGGTCGCGGCCGGGCTCGCCGATACGAACGTCTTGTCGAACACGATCACCGGAGGCACCTCGCCGCACGCGGTGTTGGTGATGGTCACGTCGTTGGTTCCGTACACCGTCACGATCTGGTTGAACAGACCCGCGTTGGCTTCGAACCCGAAGTTACCCGATACACATTCGCTCACCAGTTGGGTACCCGCGAGGATCCCCTCGCCCAGGGTCAGATCCAACGTCAGGCTGTAGACATGGTTCGAGCCCACCCCGATCGGCTCCGCCGTGGCCAGGGTGTAGGGACCCGCGTTGGTGAAGCTCAGGGTCGCGTAACCGCTTACTTCCGCTCCGTTGACCGTGATGTTCACATCCGGCGCCGGGGTGTCGGTCAGGTTGTAGGTCGTAGGCAGCCCGCCCACGTTGATCATGGTCATCGTGTAGGTCGCGCTGAAGTTCCCGTCGAGGTCAGGCTCGGAGGCCGACACGAAGGTCTTGAACGGCACCAGGTATGGCGGGATCTCGCCGCAGTCGTTGGTGGTAATCGTGGTGTCGTTGGTCCCGTAGGTCAGGGTAGCCTCGTTAAACAAACCGTAGTTCGCCTGGAAGCCGCCAGCGCCGGAGAGGCAGGTGGTCACCAACTGGGTACCCGCAAGCACACCCTCGGACAGAGTCAAGTCAAGCGTCAGCTCATACACATTGGTAGCGTAGGCTGCGAGGGTTTCGTTGGAGGCCAACACGTAGGGACCGGCATTGGTAAAGACCAGGCTCGCGAAACCGCTCACCGTGGCTCCGTTGACAATCACGTTGGTGTCCGGGCTCGGCGTGTCAGACAAATCATAGAGCAGGGCCGAGCCACCGGGATTGATCGCGGTCATCAGATAGGTTGCGGTGAAATTCCCATCCACATCCGGTTCGCTTGCCTCCACAAAGACCTTATCAAAGAGCGGGGTCGGCGCTTCGGCATCGAGGAAGTCGCGGCCCGTGATATCACTTCCACTCACCACCGTAACCGGAATCTGGTTGTCATTGGGAGGAACCACATCCGCAGTCGAGAAGTACCCGGCCGGATCGGTTTCCACCACGGTGTAGGTGCCCGGGGCCAGGTTGGTAAAGGCATAAGCACCATCGACACCGGTTGTGGTCACACCCACGACATTGGTGGCATCGTCAAGCAGCGTTACCACGACCGGGCTGATCCCGTTGGTGTCCTCGGGATCGAACAGTCCATCCGCATCCACGTCGAGGAATACCGAACCGCTGATCCGGGCCGGGATATACAATCCGGCATCGATGGTCAGATCGGACTGCCCGCTGGTGATCGTGATCGGGGCGGTGGATCCCGTCGCATCCACGTCACTGTCTACCGCACTGTTGGTGCCCTGATTCTGCAGGGTGAACACATAGCCAGACGGTTGGCCAAACACCACCACGTAGCCGCTGGTCGGTGCCACATTGGTGAACAGATAGCCCCCGAGGCCATCGGTCAACACGCTGTCGATCAGGTTGGTCTGACTGTCATAGAGGTCCACCGTCACATTGGTGATCCCCGGTTCGCCCCCATCCTGGATGCCATTGCCATTGAGGTCGTCCCAGACAAAGTCACCGATTTCTCCGGGACGGGCATCAAGGAAGTCATTCCCGGTCGAGGGCCCACTGGCAGTCAAGGTCACCGAGATTTCGTTGAAGGGCGCACCGTCAATATCGCCGGTCGAGAAATAACCATCCGGATCGGTTTCCACCACGGTATAGCTTCCGGGGGCAATATTTGTGAAGGCATAGGCGCCGCTCACATCGGTGGTGGTCACCCCGATCACATTGGTGTTCTCATCAAACAGGGTCACCACGACATTGGTGATCCCTTGCGTCAGATCCACAGGATCGAAGGCGCCATTGCCATTTTCATCCTCGAAGACCGAACCCGAGATCCCCAGGAATGGGACATCATAGAAGTCGCGGTCGACGACATCGGTTCCGCTGGTCAAGGTCACCGGTATACGGTTGTCATTCGGAGGCACCACATCGTACGTTGATGTGTACCCGGCGGGTCGGTTTCCACCACGGTGTAGGCACCCGGAGCCAGATTGGTGAAGGCATAGGCCCCGGCCACATCCGTCGTAGTCACATTTACCACGTTCGAGTTGCCATCCAGCAGCGTGATCGTCACGTTGGCGATACCATTGGTATCTTCCGCATCCGGAATGCCATCACCGTTTTCATCCACAAATACCGATCCGAATATCGACGCCGGAACAAACAATCCGGCATCGATATCGAGGTTCGACTGCCGCTGGTCAAGGTGATCGGGGTGGTGGTCCCGGTCGCATCCGCGTCACTGTCCACCGCACTGTTGGTGCCCTGATTCTGCAGGGTGAACACATAGCCAGACGGTTGGCCAAACACCACCACATAGCCGCTGGTCGGGGCCACGTTGGTGAACAGGTAGCCGCCAAGGCCATCGGTCAACACGCTGTCGATCAGGTTGGTCTGACTGTCATAGAGGTCCACGGTCACATTGGTGATCCCCGGTTCGCCACCATCCTGGATGCCATTCCCATTGAGGTCATCCCAGACAAAGTCGCCGATTTCTCCGAACTGCGTATCGAGGAAGTCGTTCCCGGTCGAATCGGTTCCGCTGGTCAGCGTCACCGCGATTTCGTTGAACGGTGCGCCATCGATATCACCGGTCGAGAAATAACCTTCCGGATCGGTTTCCACCACCGTGTAGTCACCCGGGGGCAGGTTGGTGAACGCATAGGCTCCATCGACACCGGTGGTCACCACCCCGATGACATTGGTGTTCTCATCAAACAGAGTGATGACTGCGGCGCTGATCCCGTTGGTGTCTTCAGGATCAAACACCCCGTCGCCATTGAGATCATCGAATACCGAACCGCTGATCTGGGCCGGGATATACAATCCGGCATCAATGGTCAGATCGGACTGCCCGCTGGTGATTGTGATCGGGGCGGTGGTTCCGGTCGCATCCGCGTCACTGTCCACCGCGCTGTTGGTGCCCTGATTTTGAAGGGTGAAGACATAGCCAGACGGTTGGCTAAACACCACGACATAGCCGCTGGTCGGTGCCACATTGGTGAACAGATAACCCCCGAGGCCATCGGTCAACACGCTGTCGATCAGGTTGGTCTGGCTGTCGAAGAGGTCCACCGTCACATTGGTGATCCCCGGTTCGCCCCCGTCTTGGATGCCATTGCCATTGAGGTCATCCCAGACAAAGTCGCCGATTTCGCCGAACTGCGTGTCGAGGAAGTCGTTCCCATTTGAATCGGTTCCGCTGATCAGGGTCACCGCGATTTCGTTGAACGGTGCGCCATCGATATCGCCGGTCGAGAAGTAACCTTCCGGATCGGTCTCTACCACCGTGTAGTCACCGGGGGGCAGGTTGGTGAATGCGTAGGCCCCATCGACACCAGTGGTCACAACCCCGATGACATTCGTATTCTCATCAAACAGGGTGACAACTGCGGTGCTGACCCCGTTGGTATCTTCCGGGTCAAACGACCCGTCGCCATTGATATCCAAAAAGACGGAGCCTGTAATTGCCATGCGAAGAGAAACTTCGGCGGTATCGCTGTCGGTCTGCTCATTCCCAATTGGATCCTGTCCAACCACATCGGCAGTATTGGTGAGATCGGCACTGATTACATCCGCAACGCTCACTGTAACCACTTGGCCTACAGCAAGGGCTCCAATATTGTTGGAATATGCGAGGTCACCATCCAAAACATACGTATTCGTCAATGCGACATCCCCGGCATTGGTCACCAGGAACCAGTAGGTCACAGGCGTGCCATTGGTCGCAGTCAGCAGGTCTACCCCCGGATATGTTGTATCGTCTGAAACGGTTTTCACAATTGAAATACCAGGATCAATCAATCGAACAACTGCATCGTCACTGTCCTGCTGGGTGTTGCCGATTGGATCGATACCGGTCACCGTGGCGGTGTTGGTCAGGTCCCCGCTGATCACGCTGTTGACTTCGACCGTGACACTCGCACCGGCGGCCAGGTCACCGATCACATTGGTAAACGCCGGGGTGATATCGGTATCGACGAGGGTCACGTTGGTCAGGGTCACGTCGCCATCATTCAAGACCACGAAGCTGTACACCACCGGCTGGTTGTTCGTGCCGGTCACCTCGTTCACCCCATCGACCAACTTGGTCAGGGTAATGGACGGATCGATCAACAGCACGACCGCGTCGTCACTGTCCTGCTGGGTGTTGCCGATTGGATCGATACCGGTCACCGTGGCGGTGTTGGTCAGGTCCCCGCTGATCACGCTGTTGACTTCGACCGTGACACTCGCACCGGCGGCAAGGTCACCGATCAGGTTCGTGAACGCCGGGGTGATATCGGTATCGACGAGGGTGACATTGGTCAGGGTCACGTCGCCATCATTCAAGACCACGAAGCTGTATACCACCGGCTGATTGTTCGTCCCGGTCACTTCGTTCACCCCATCGACCAACTTGGTCAGGGTAATGGACGGGTCGATCAACAGCACGACCGCGTCGTCACTGTCCTGCTGGGTGTTGCCGATTGGATCGATACCGGTCACCGTGGCGGTGTTGGTCAGGTCCCCGCTGATCACGCTGTTGACTTCGACCGTGACACTCGCACCGGCGGCCAGATCACCGATCACATTCGTGAACGCCGGGGTGATATCGGTATCGACGAGGGTGACATTGGTCAGGGTCACGTCGCCATCATTCAAGACCAAGAAGCTGTATACCACCGGCTGGTTGTTCGTCCCGGTCACTTCATTCACCCCATCGACCAACTTGGTCAGGGTAATGGACGGATCGATCAACAGCACAACCGCGTCGTCACTGTCCTGCTGGGTGTTCCCGATCGGATCGATACCGGTCACGGTAGCGGTGTTGGTCAGGTCCCCGCTGATCACGCTGTTGACTTCGACCGTGGCGCTTGCCCCGGCGGCCAGGTCACCGATGACATTCGTAAACGCCGGGGTGATATCGGTATCGATCAGGGTCACATTGGTCAGGGTGACGTCGCCATCATTCAGGACCACGAAGCTGTACACCACCGGCTGATTATTGGTTCCGGTCACCTCGTTCACCCCATCGACCAACTTGGTCAGGGTAATGGACGGGTCGATCAACAGCACGACCGCGTCATCACTGTCCTGCTGGGTGTTGCCGATCGGATCGATGCCGGTCACGGTGGCGGTGTTGGTCAGGTCTGCGCTGATCACGCTGTTGACCTCAACCGTGACGCTCGCACCGGCGGCCAGGTCACCGACCACATTCGTAAACGCCGGGGTGATATCGGTATCGACGAGAGTCACGTTGGTCAGGGTCACATCGCCATCATTCAGGACCACGAAGCTGTACACCACCGGCTGATTATTGGTTCCGGTCACCTCGTTCACCCCATCGACCAACTTGGTCAGGGTAATGGACGGGTCGATCAACAGCACGACCGCGTCGTCACTATCTTGCTGGGTGTTCCCGATCGGATCGATGCCGGTCACGGTCGCGGTGTTGGTCAGGTCCCCGCTGATCACGCTGTTGACCTCAACCGTGACGCTCGCACCGGCGGCCAGGTCACCGATCAGGTTCGTAAACGCCGGGGTGATATCGGTGTCGACGAGAGTCACGTTGGTCAGGGTCACATCGCCATCATTCAAGACCACGAAGCTGTACACCACCGGCTGGTTGTTCGTGCCGGTCACTTCGTTCACGCCATCAACCAACTTGGTCAGGGTGATCGAAGGATCGATCAGCAGCACGACCGCGTCGTCACTGTCCTGCTGGGTGTTGCCGATCGGATCGATGCCGGTCACGGTCGCGGTGTTGGTCAGGTCCCCGCTGATCACGCTGTTGACTTCGACCGTGACGACGCTCGCACCGGCGGCCAAGTCACCGATCAGGTTCGTGAACGCCGGAGTGATGTCGGTGTCGATCAGGGTGACATTGGTCAGGGTCACGTCGCCATCATTCAAGACCAAGAAGCTGTATACCACCGGCTGGTTGTTCGTGCCGGTCACTTCGTTCACGCCATCCACCAACTTGGTCAGGGTGATCGAAGGATCGATCAACAGCACGACCGCATCGTCACTATCCTGCTGGGTGTTGCCGATTGGATCGATACCGGTCACCGTGGCGGTGTTGGTCAGGTCCCCGCTGATCACGCTGTTGACTTCGACCGTGACGCTCGCACCGGCGGCAAGGTCACCGACCACATTCGTAAACGCCGGGGTGATATCGGTATCGACGAGAGTCACGTTGGTCAGGGTCACATCGCCATCATTCAGGACCACGAAGCTGTACACCACCGGCTGATTATTGGTTCCGGTCACCTCGTTCACCCCATCGACCAACTTGGTCAGGGTAATGGACGGGTCGATCAACAGCACGACCGCGTCGTCACTATCTTGCTGGGTGTTCCCGATCGGATCGATACCGGTCACCGTGGCGGTGTTGGTCAGGTCCCCGCTGATCACGCTGTTGACTTCGACCGTGACGCTCGCACCGGCGGCCAGGTCACCGATGACATTCGTAAACGCCGGGGTGATATCGGTATCGACGAGAGTCACGTTGGTCAGGGTCACATCGCCATCATTCAAGACCACGAAGCTGTACACCACCGGCTGGTTGTTCGTGCCGGTCACTTCGTTCACGCCATCAACCAACTTGGTCAGGGTGATCGAAGGATCGATCAGCAGCACGACCGCGTCGTCACTGTCCTGCTGGGTGTTGCCGATCGGATCGATGCCGGTCACGGTCGCGGTGTTGGTCAGGTCCCCGCTGATCACGCTGTTGACTTCGACCGTGACGCTCGCACCGGCGGCCAAGTCACCGATCAGGTTCGTGAACGCCGGAGTGATGTCGGTGTCGATCAGGGTGACATTGGTCAGGGTCACGTCGCCATCATTCAAGACCAAGAAGCTGTATACCACCGGCTGGTTGTTCGTGCCGGTCACTTCGTTCACGCCATCCACCAACTTGGTCAGGGTGATCGAAGGATCGATCAACAGCACGACCGCATCGTCACTATCCTGCTGGGTGTTGCCGATTGGATCGATACCGGTCACCGTGGCGGTGTTGGTCAGGTCCCCGCTGATCACGCTGTTGACTTCGACCGTGACGCTCGCACCGGCGGCAAGGTCACCGATGACATTGGTAAACGACGGAGTGATGTCGGTGTCGATCAGGGTGACATTGGTCAGGGTCACGTCGCCATCATTCAAGACCACGAAGCTGTACACCACCGGCTGGTTGTTCGTGCCGGTCACTTCGTTCACGCCATCAACCAACTTGGTCAGATTGATCGATGGCGTGATTTCCAACACCACCGCAGCATCACTGTTTGTATAGGTTTCTCCAAGATAGGTTCCCGTTGCCTCAGCGATATTCGTTAGATCCCCGAGTATCAGACTATCAAAGCTGCTGGTGATGGACTGCCCGATAGCCAGGGTGCCCAGGTTGGTCACCAGTCCGAGGTCGGGGTCGGAGATGGTCGTGTTGGACAAAGCCACCTCACCAGTATTGCTGACCACAAACCAATAGGTCACCGGGGTTCCATTGGTGCCCAGCTCCAGGTCGCTGCCAGGATACGGACCCGGCTCACCTTTGCTGACCGTCTTGACCAGATTGAGGCCGGCCGGCAGCAGGACCGGGTCGGTCACGCTGTCACACAGAGATGCACTGAACCCATCGGCAAATGTGCAGGCGCGGTTGACAATCTGGGTTATGCCGGATAAATCGCTGTCGGCGACCGCCTGAAAGGTAATCGTCATGGATTCGCCCGGCAGCAGGGTCTGGTTGGTATGCAGGACCGGCGGCGCGGTGCCGGCAAAGGTATTGGTCACCCGAACCGACGTACCGGTGGTGTACTGGATCTGGAGCCAATCCACCCGGAAAAATTCATCCACCCCGGTGTACCCCTCATGGATCTTGACCCGCACCCGGGTATTGGCGCTGGCATAGGGGGTGATATCAAAGCTATCGATCCCTGTTTCAGACCCGGAAATGAAGGTATAATCTCTCAGAATGATATAGGTGGCCCCGTTGTTGGTGGAGATTTCAACATGCGCCGAGTCAATCACCTCCAGGTTGTTACTGGCCTCATAGCGTAGGGATAGGGTTGCGGAAACCGGGTTGGCGATGTTAGCCACACGGTAAATCCCCGGAGAAGCGCCATTGGTATTGGTCAACCGCAACCGGCCGTTGGCAATTTGTACCACCCCCGCCGAGGGCGAGGTGGTTTCATCTTCCTCCACCCAGTTACCGGTCCAATTGGCAGTCCCGGTATTCAGGGCATAGCTGGCCGATGAAAAATCGTCGCGTACCGAGTTGGTAAAGATGCTTCCGGTCTCAACCGGGGCAGTGACCTGAACCGTTCCGGGCACGTAGGTCACCTCAGCCGGCACCGCATCGGTGACAGCAATCCCAAGCTGGGAGACCGTACTGGTATTGGCCACGGTGATGGTGTAAGTGATGACCTGGTCATTGGTAACCACTACCGCATCTGACTCCTTGGTGATGCCCAGAGACGGCACAATCACCGGTACCGAGACCTCGGTAGCGAGAATGACGGTGGAAACATCATCAAATACCCGGGCCCGGTTGGTGATGACCGTGTTGTCACTGGTATAGGGATTGATGACGACCGCATCGAAAGTAATCACCCGCGCGGTATGAGACGTCACCACCCCCAAAAAGTACCCCCCCTCATCGAGCGGGAAAGCGGTGCTGCCGGAATCGCCAATCGGAATGGAGCCATCGAGAAAGGTCGAGTTGTTGCTGTAGGTAACCTCAGCGGGAAGAATGTCTTGTACCGTCACCCCCCCGGAAACCGAGTCGTTGGGGTTGGTTACGATGATGGTGTAGCGAATAATTTCCCCGGGGTTCAGGACCGAGTCGATATTCAAGTCCCCATCCGGAGCGAAATCCACTTCCTTGTCCGCCTGAATACTGGGAAGGGGCAACACGGTATACCCCATATCCAGAGAGGGCTGGGCACCAGGGGCAATTTCCGGATCCTGCCCCCAGGCCGCCGTGATTAAGGTGCCATCACAAGTGAACAGTTTCATCGCGGTCTGGTCACCGTCGGGGTCATAGATCCGTATGGAATCCAGATACGCCAGATCAAAGGTGGTGTCATATTCACCGCAGTCATTGGTAAAAACACCACCATCCCCATTGAAGTCCACATAGAGAACGGTTGTATCGGGACTGCCGGCCGTCACCCAGATCGGGCTGACATTGGTGTCGGGCGAAGTTGCGGAGAACGGATCGCGCCCCGGGGCACTACCCACCAGCAACAGCGGGGTCAGAAAACCTTCGGGTACCAGACTGAAGCCCCAGTCCGACGCTTGCCCCGAATTGGTGGCATCAACAAAACCGACCCCGAAGAAGGGCTCGCCATTGGTGGTGTAATAGTATTGTGCGGTATTCAGCACGGTGTTGCTGACAATAGTAAAGGTTCCCGGCGCGAGATTGTTTGACGTGGTGATAATATCTTCCGCTGCGGTCTTGTATTGGCGGTAAACGGTCAGGGTGTTGGTATTCGGATTATACAGGACCACATCGGCGCGGCCATAACCCGACGGCGAATCCACCGAAGAGACCGGGTTGAGGTACTGGGAACTCCAGCTTTCCTCGGGAGGAATATTGTACCAGCGACTCTCATAGTTCGATCCGACATCCCCGGTGATGAGGGTCACCTGGACGGGAGCCGATGAGGTCACCACCGTGCCTGCCACAACCCGGTTGGTCAGGGCCAAGGTTGCCCCCACCGCGACATTGGTGGTAAAGTCCGGGGTCCCGTTGTTGTCATAATCGACGACGATGGTCGCGTTGCTTCGGGTCGGCATCACACTGACCAGCACGTACTCATAGGCCGACCCTTCGGTAACAATATTGGTGCCGACCGGGATCTGAAACTTCTGACCGTGGGCTGAGGTGTCGTATACTTCCACCGCGCCCGCAAGCAGGGTTGCCGGTCCAACATCCCAGCCAAACCGCGTTACCGCCACCGGACGGGTCACCCCGATCCGGTCACGGCCGTCAAAGAAGATGTTGGCGGGATTCCGGGGAACCGGCATGGTCTCAATGGAAACCACCGCTTGTCCGCGCGCGATGACGTCCCCGGTTGCAGTGCAAATCACCGGATTGGTAAAGTTGGGCGGACACCCATTGGCAATGTTCGCATCTCCCCAGATTTCCGTGGTGGACTGGGTCGGACTGGACAGATCACTTTCGTAGCCATCTTCCCAATGATCCCAGTAAATCAGTGTGTTACTGGCAAACGCGGAAATCGAAATCAGGGCAACATTCGTACCGACCGGAGCGGGGTTAATGGAATCCAACCCGGTCTGTACATTCTCTTCCGAGAAAGGCACAAAATAGGTTTGAACAATCGTCGGCTGATCCACTGCAGTCAGGGTTTGGGTCGCTGAAGTCAGGCCTGAGGCCGTAGCAGTCAGCAGGTGGGATCCCAGCACAGTGGGAATGTAGCGGAAACTCGCCGAGGTCAGCCCGTTGGAAATCACAACAGTGATAATATTCGCGGTATCGCCGACGTTCCGAAAGGTTCCGGACAGGCTGCTGGAGAGGTTGACGATCACGTTGTTGGTCGCGGTGGCGGTAAGATTGTTGGTGTCGCGAAGCTGGACCGTCATCAGGGCGGACACGTTGCTGATGATCACACTCTGAGGCGTGGAACTGAACGCGAGCGCGCTCGGGGGACCCGCCACCCCCTGGGTGTAAACGATAACCACCCGGCCGGCGGCTCCGTCACCCGAAGTGACCCCAGCATTACCCCGACCGCCACCACCGCCGCCAGGCGCGTTACCATCACTGCCGACTTGGCCGTTGTTCCCGCCATTACCACCGTTTCCAGTGCCGGTACCACCGGCACCGCCGGTTGTACCCGACCCGTCAGCGCCATTATTGCCATTGGCATTCGTAAAAGCAGAACCACCGCCGCCACCGCCGGCATCAGTCCCACGGGCTCCGCCGCTGCCACCGGAAAATGTCGTCGTCCCAATACTCGCTGCAGCGGAACCTCCGGGTCCCTGTGTGTTGGTATCGGGCGTTCCACCACCGCCGGCAGCCAGGACGTTCGTCGTCCCGCTGAAAGAAACATACGATGCGCCACCATTCTGGCCGGGATTCCCGGAAGCGCCGCCAGCGCCAACGACAATCGTATAGGAATTTCCGGATGTCACGGCAAAGGAGGAACTGGCATAAGCTCCACCGCCAGCACCGGGTCGCTCCGCATTGAATGAAGAATCATGCGACCCACCACCGCCGCCCCAGGCCCGCACAATGATCTGTGTCACGCCGGATGGCACCACAAAATTGGTGGTTCCTGCTGAGGTATAGATGTTGGTAAAGGTCTGTGCCTGGACGGGGGCGGGTATTGACCATAACCAACCAACGGCGAGGCACAGCGAGGAATACAGGGTGACCTTTTTCATGACCAACTCTCCTTTTGGGCAGCAAAAGCTGCCTCCATGACACACGAATCCATGTAGGCTAGATACCCCAGAAAATAAACCGATTAATCTATGCGGGTGCTTATCAACGAACAGAACCAGTACACGAAAGTTTTGGCCGCCTAGCAAGTGCTTTTTTACGATTTCCCCGGTTCCCCTGAGGAAGTTGGCACCCGATGGATTCGGGACTTGAACCCGGTGAAAAACCGGTGTAGCGTTTTTTGCGGAGGTTTCGCATGGAGATTTGCGAGAATAATCCCCGCGTGATAGAGGGTAATCGCCTCAATACCAGGGGATCGTGTTTTTCTTTGACCGATCAAAATGGCATTGTGGGCGTAAATTCCCGTTAGAATTGTCACTTTCTGATTATGGGAGCTGGTGGATGAATTCTTTATCGACAGGCCTGGGCTTCCTGCTTATGGCGAGCGCCGCAATGGCCACGAGCATTAACGCCGTCCATCCCTACGGATGGGGTGCCAATATCGGGTGGCTGAATTTTAGGGGCAATGTCGTCAACGGCACGGAGATCGGCCTATACTATACCACCGGGAACGTCTGGAGCGCGAATTGCGGGTGGATTAGCCTCGGTTCCGGCGCGCCAACCAACGGCTACAGCTACGCGAACAATTCCTCCACCGACTGGGGCGTCAACCTGATCCTGCCAGGTGGCCACCTGCGCGGTTTCGCCTATGGCGCCAATATCGGGTGGATCGCCTTCGAGACCAACGGCAATCCCCGCGTCGATCTCGTCACCGGCAATCTGAGCGGGTACGTATGGGGCGCAAATGTCGGGTGGATCGGTCTGAGCAACAGCCAAGCTTTTGTGCAGACGGAGTACCTCGGATGGGGTCTGGATGCCGACGCCGACGGTATCCCCGATGCGTTCGAATTTGCCAAAACCGGCAGCCTGACAAACCTCACCTCCGGGGGAGACGCCGATGACGACGGTCAGACCGACGATGGCGAGTTTTTCGCCGACACCGATCCCCTCGATGACGGCGATCTTCTGGAAATCACCGCCCTCAGCCGGTCCGACCCAACCAACCGGGTCACATGGACCGTCAAGCCGACCCGCTTCTATCGCCTCGATCAGGCGTCCATTCCGGGCGACAACGCGGTATGGACGGACAGTGGCCTCGGCCTGCTATCCCCCGGGGCCGGCCCGACCCTTACCGGCGCGGTGACGGACGCCTCCGCCACCGTCCGGGTATATCGAGCCAACGCGGTGATTCCGCTTACCCCCTAACGAATCAAGAAGAAGGATGAAGGAGTCTCCGAGATGAAGCCAAGCATGCGTACCCCGCCCGGACGATTCGGCATGATCCCGCTGGTGTTGCTGGCGTCGGCGGTTTTCCATTCGGCGTTGGCGCAGGGTCCCCTCGCGCCTCCGGGGCCGCCCGTGCCGACGATGAAAACCCTCGACCAGGTCGAACCCCGGATCCCGATCACCAACCTGCCGCACCACATTCTGTCTCCAGGGTCATACTACCTCACCGGCAACCTGACCAGCACCGGGCACGGGATCGTGGTGCGGGCGGACGGGGTGTCGGTGGACTTGATGGGGTTCACCCTGACCGGCTCCGGCGCGAGCAGTTTTCGCGGGGTGCTGGTGGAAAAGACAGGACTCGATCCGATCCGGGATGTCTCGGTGTGCAACGGTTCGCTTGAACGGTTCGGCACCGGACTCTACGCGAGCCGGTCCTGGGGCGGACGGTACGAGAGCCTGAATCTTCGCAGCAATGTCAACGATGGCATACTCGTTCAGTATGGCGAAGGCAACACGTTTGCGGGCGTATCCAGTGGTGGCAACGGCCAGCACGGCGTGTACTTCTATGGGCTTGGTGCGAGCTGTAAGGGGCATCTAGTCCGTGATGCGGTGGTGATCGGCAATGTCGCCGACGGCATCCGGTTGTTCGGTGATTTCGGGGAGGCATCGGCAAACCGCATCCTCGGCGCCTTCGTTTCCGGGAATGGCGGGAGCGGGATCGCGGTGGCGGGGGGCAGCGGCGCCGCTGATGACAACGTAATCGAGGATACCATGATCGTCAGCAACATGGTGAACGGCATTACCGTGTCGGTGGGGTCGGGAAGCGCGAATGGCAACGAAATACGCCGCTGTACGGTCAGCGGCCAAGGCGGGTACGGCATCGCGCTCCAGGTCGCCGAAGGTCGCGCCGACGGCAATGTGGTTGAGGCCTGCAATCTGCGGAACAATGGCGATTCCGCCATAAACCTGGGGGTGGATGCAGGTCGGGCTTCCGGTAATCGATTCACCGAAAACCGCATCACCGGAAACAATGGCCACGGCATCCGTTTCAACGCGGACAACGGGGGAGATACCAGTGGTAACCGGATCGAAAACTGCACCGTGGTCGGGCAGGCAGCAGACGGCATTGTGCTTCGCGCGTCACATACCGCCACTGCCAACGGGAATGTGATTGCACGCAACAACATTGGCGATAACCAGGATGGTATCGTCTTCGAGGTCTTCTCCGAAGGCTTGATCCGCGGTAATGAAATTCGCGGGAACACCATCTACGATGGCACCGACGGAATTCGCTGTGGAGAACTGAACGCGGTAGGCGGCATCGTCAATAACCGCATCGAGGATAACCTCTCCACCGGCAATGTGCGCGATCTGAACATGAGCGATCCCTCCCAGGGCAACTTGATTGTCCGCAACATGTTCTCCGCCGGGGCGATGTGGTTCCCGGCCATCGCCAATCCCTTCGGCCCGATGGTTGATGCCACCTACTCTGAACTACCCGGCACCGGCGACCCCGTCCACCCATGGGCCAACTTCCGGCCGCCGGTGGAATAGGCGACAGGGGGAGCTGGTGGCGAGCTGGTAGCTGGCGAGCTGGGGCAATGAGGGATGTCCCCAAGTAAGAGCATGTTACCTCCCGCGTACGGCCACGTTGCCGTGCCCCCCCCCGTCTCACGAGGCCGGCACGATCACCTCAATGATCTCCGGGGTTGAACCCGCGACTTTGCTGCGTTATGCCAACTCATCGCGCCACCGCCGACCTTGTATGCGGTTCTTGTTCACGTGACCGGACACTTCACATACCAGAAGCACCGGACAAAACACATGTTATCGAAAACGGTGGATTCGGGACTTGAACCCGATGAATTGCCGGTGTAGCGTTTTTCGCGGAGGTTTCCTATGGCGGTTTGCGAGAAAAATCCCGGTGTGGTCGAGCGTAACCTGCGCAATGCCACCCTGCTAATTCCGGTCATGAGAGACTTTGACGAGCTCAATTGCTTGTATTCCCTGAATGAAACCGCCCGATTGATCTGGCGGGAAGCCGGTTCCGGGCGTTCGGTTGCGGACATCTCCAGCCAGATTGCCGAAACCTATGATGTGGCCCCGGACACCGCACAGGCTGACACGGAAGCGGTGATTCAGGAATTGCTGAATCTTAAGCTGCTTGTCATGGCGGAAGGACTTGCCCCGCAATGAGTTGCTCGGACTGCATTGTTCACCACATCGGCTCCAACGAGTTCCTGGAATCGGTCGGTGAAGGCGGATATGGCGACCAGCTTCCGCTCGCGGGCAGCATTGAACTGACCCTGAACTGCAATCTCCGCTGCCGGCACTGCTATATCCGGTATCCCGGCGCCTCCGACAACGAGATGGATACCGAGCAGGTCAAGGGTATCCTCGATAAACTGGCCGAGGCAGGCGTGCTTTTTCTCCTGATGACTGGTGGAGATATCCTCGTCCGCCCCGACTTTCGGGAACTTTACCTCCACGCCAAACAGCTTGGCTTCCTGATCTCGCTCTACACAAATGCCACCCTGGTCGATCAGGATTTGGCGGATTTCCTCGCCCAATACCCCCCCAGGCGCATTGAAATCACGATCTACGGGCACTCCCCTGAGACTTACAACTATGTCACCCACAAGCAAAATGCCTTTGATCGGTTCCGCCAAGGGGTGCAATTGCTGGTGGAACGAAACCTCCCCGTCCGGCTCAAAACCATGGTGTTGAAGAGCAATCTCCACGAGTTCGAGGCCATCCGGGCGTGGGCCGAGGAGGAAATGAACCTGCCCTTCCGATTCGACTCCATCGTGAATCCTCGGCTAAACGGAGATCAGGATGTTCTCGCAGAAAGAATTACCCCCGAAGAGGTTGTAAAACTTCAATACAGCACCGAAGACGAAATTGACCGGTTTGACCGGCTTCAGAAAATGGCGGAGCGGGCTGGCAGCGATGGCCGGCTCTTCAAGTGCGGAGCGGGCATCAAAACCGTCCACGTAGACCCCCAGGGCCGAATGCATCCCTGCATGATGTGGCGATCCACCCCATATGACCTCCTCCATGGAAGCATCGAAGGCTGGCATGAACACATCCGGGAACTGCGCAGCCGCCCCGCCCCCGAAGGTACAAAATGCTCTTCCTGCTCCAGCCGCCTTGCCTGTGGCAACTGCCCGGCGACCTCCTTTCTGGAAAAGAATGACCCGGGACGAAATCTGGGATACTACTGCGCGATCAATCGGGAGCGAAAAAAGCTTCTCGATTTTCGCGCGATGATTTCATTGACGGAAACCAGGGAATCCGAAACACTGCAGCCCATAGGAGCAGAATGATGAGCGAAACCAAGAAGAACAAAAAAACCTACACCAAGCCTGCGGTCACCAAGGTCAACTTGGAAGACCGCCAAGTCGTTGCCATGGCGGTATGCAAGGATTCGTTGGACAATACCGCGTGTGCCCAGGATGGTGTCACGCCCCTGTTCAACATCAATCCTTCCTGATCGCGTCCATCTCTGACGACCTTTCTTGAAATCGCCGGGGTCTGTTCCGCCTTTTTGCCGGAATCACCCGGAAGCGGTGTCCGGTTTCCCGGGGCATACCAGTCTTTTACCGGATCCCACGGTCGCGAGGGCACCGCAACCTTCACGGTCCTGAACCCGGATACCCCCCGTCTGGCTCCCGCCCTCCCCACCGCCTATCGTTGGTCCTCCGACATCTGGAGAATGGGCGAGTCCGAGTCGGGGGCACTGGTGGTGGAAATCCATGACGTCGTCCATGCACGATGGATTCCCGTGGTTCATGCCGCCCCGGATTTTCAATCCGGCATCCTTCAACCCTTCGCGGGCCGACGCGGAGAGCCATCGCCCTTTGCCCTGAATTATCCCTACGACCAGGTTCTCCTCACCAACCTGCTTGCCAATTCCGGGGTGGTTGTTCTGCATGCCGCTTCGGTCATCATCGACGGGAAGGGTATTGCCTTTGGCGGGAGATCCGGGATTGGGAAAACCACCTTGAGCCGCCTGTGCCGGGATGCCGGAGCCACGCTGCTCAACGATGACCGGTGTGCCCTGTATTTTCGGGACGGGGTTCCCTGGGTCTGCCCGACGCCGTGGCATGGCGAAGAACCGGAAATCAACAACCAGCACGCGCCCCTCGCCGCCATGCTGCACCTCGACCAGGGACCAAGCAACCAGCTTACACCTCTCGACGAAGTCTCCGCCCTCTCTTCCCTGCTCGCCACTGGCATCGCCCCGTTTTACCGCAAGGACGGGCTGGAAAACGTGCTGGATTCGATGGAACAAGTGCTGGCCCACGTTCCCTCCTACCGGTTTTCCTTTGCCCCCACCCCGGCGGCGGCAGAACTGTTGCAGGGACAGGTCTAATTTGCCCTGCGGCAAACAAGGGAATAAACCGCACCCTTGATGCGGAGCCAGGCCCACCTTCGCCATCGGTGAAACCATCGATCCGGGTACAGGGTCTCTCCCCCGGATTCCACCCACTCCACCACACCACGCACCGCGCCCTCCGGCACCGGCAAGGCATCCGGCCGCCCATAGCCATCGCCCTGAGTGATATAGATCAGACTGGCATCCTTCCTCATCCGCCGGATCACCCGGTGGGCGATCACATGACCGCCCAATTCGAACACCAGCACGGAACCGAGCGGAACAACCTCTCCCGCCACGACCGGTCGAACCCCGAGGAGGGCAGACGGCCCCCACACGGACCCCATACTGATGCCCTTGGCCTTCAGATAGATCCGTTCCGGTGTTTCGGTCGTACACATCCGGTCATCCTATCCCGGCAATCTCCACTTGTCCTGCTCTTTTCACCTGTCCCGTCACTCATATTACCTTACACTCGGTCTCCAGATGACCCTGGAAACTTTTTGGCAATCAATGGCAATCGCCCTGCTGGTGTTGATTCCCGGCGGGATTGGTGCGCGCGGCTACCGCGGGCCCTGGCTGGCCCGGTTTGCCGCCGCCACCGTTGCCGGCATCGCCATCACCACCCCCATGGCAATCCTCCTCGCCAGAAGTGGAGGACTATCGATCTGGACCCAGGTCGGCGCGGTACTTCTGCTTTCCTGGGGTGGGCTCAGACTCAACCCGCCAACCAACTTCCGCAGCACGGTTCGTGAAATCGGTCTCTTCACCCTGGTCCTGACGTTGTCCCTGCTGGTGATCCGGATTGCGCCGTTGCCCGGAGAGTGGATTGCCGGGGGATGGGACCCCGGGGTGCTCCTCAATCAGGCGGGGTGGGTTGCCCGCACCGGAAGCCTGCATCCGGCCGACCCCGTGTTCGGCGAATTGATCCGCAACCCGGCCCTCAGCTTGTTTTTGAAAACCCAGGGCACCTTGACAGAAGCGTATCCGGGGCTGCCGTTTGACCCGGAGGCTGGGAGATGGGTTCTCTATTTCTACCCCGCGACACCTGTCCTCGGCGCGTGGATTACCCAATGGGGGGATGCCGAATGGCTGCTTCGCTTGCCGGTGATCATCGCACTCCTGGCCTGGATCACCGTAACCGGCGCCAGTGCCGCCATCTCCGGGAAAAACCAACTGGGCCTGGTGGCCGGCATTGCACTCGCTGCCCTTCCGCTCTGGCTCTACCACGCCCGCACCCCCAACTCAGAGATGCTCGAATTGAGCCTGCTTGCCGGCCTGGTCGGCTGGGGGTTGGGTGGCTCTCCGCGCACCACGCGAGGCCCGGTGCTGTTCGCCCTGATGCTCACGTTGGTCCTGAACCGGATCAGTGCCATTCTGTTTGGCGGCCTGTTCCTGCTGTTTCTATCCGCCGATGTCCGGCAGCGCCCCCCAGGATTCTGGCCATGGATGGCCTCCGGCCTGTTAGGAGGTTGGATGTATTACCTGTTCCTTTCTCCGGAATCGATGGCGAAACTGACCCATGTACTCCCCCGCATCCTCTCCGCATCCGCGGCCATGGTCGTGGGTTCCGGTGTGCTTTTGGGGGCAAACCGGCTTCCGCGGCGATGGCACAAGATCCTTCCCTGGATGATCTTTGCCATGGGTATCGGAGCATGGTTGATGCTGGAAAAGACAGGACAGGCACCGTGGCGGGAATGGGAGATGAATCTGAACGCACTGACGGGTTATCTTCACCCGGCGATCGCCGTCGGCACAGGCCTCGGACTGCTTGTTCTGGTGGTCATGTCCCCGGCCGCCCGGTCGCCGATGCTGTTTCTTGCCCTTTCCCTGTTGATTGTGCTGCACCAGAAACATGTCGCCGAATTGTATCCCTGGGCATTGAAGCGATACCTTCCGTTTGTCGCGCCGCTGGTCGCCTGCTCTTTGCTGTCGGTCCCCCTGCTGAGCCGCCGCATGAAACTGCCGCCATGGATATCCGCGATCATCCTGGCTGGCTGGCTCGGGGGAAGCATTGTTCTGCAGCGCCACGCCATCCGGGACTCGGTCAACAACCGCGAGTTCATCGGACTCGCCGACCACCTGGCCTCCCTTGCCGCCGGGGTTCCTCCCGATGCGGTGGTGGTGGCCGATCACTTCCGCTGGGCCACGCCGTTGGCCGCCCTTCACGGCTTGACCGTGCTCAATGGCGAAGCGCTCTGGTCACGCCGGGACCCGGAACTGACCGAGGAGGTGCTCCGGCAACTGATCGCCACCGGGCGCCCCATTGTCTGGATGACGGGAACGAGCGATGGGCTGGATGTGTACCCTCGAACCAGCACCGGGAAGGAGACAGCGCTGGCAACCCCCGCGCCACTCACCTTTCAGGAAACCATCCAGCATCCCCGGAACCGAGGCTTCACCACCCGAACGGTTACCCTGTACGGCGCTTTGTGGGCAACACCCCCTGGGGTCAGCCCTTAAGAACCAATTACTAAGCCAAAAACAGCAAGGCCGAAGAACTCAACAAGTAATTGGTTCTTAAGGGCTGACCCCGGTCTGTGATTTACAATGCGCCCCGTGAGGTTTAGGATGGAGGTATGGATTTCACATTGCTCCTTTTGCTCGCGATCATCGCCGGGCTCACGGCATGGATTGTTGTTCTTCGCGGCAAGCCCGCCCGTTCCGGACCCACCATCTTTTCCACCATTCAGCAACTGAAAGCGATTGGGCACCTGTCGGTGTTCAAGGCGGTGACCAAGGAGATCGTCACGGAAACCGACCATACCTGGGGGGACTTTGGGAAAAAGTATCTGAGCTGGGTGATCAGCAATCATAAACTTGCCATGATCTTTGATTTTGAAATTGATTTTCGCTACGACCTGCGCCGGTCCGACTTCACCATCGAGGACAAGGGTGACAGCGTCTACGCCATCACCCTCCCCCCATGCATTTATGAAGTGCATATCCGGGACATCCGGTTCTATGACGAACAGGCCTCCAAGTTCATGCCCTGGCTGCTGCCTGACCTGGTGAATTCAGTCTTTGGGCGTGGCTTCAGTGAAGAGGATAAAAACCGCCTGATTGCCTCTGCCAAGGCCCATGCCGAAAAACAGGCACGCGGATTGATTGACCAGCTGCAGACCGAAGTCCAGACCTCGGCCAAGTCCATTCTCGAATCCATGAGCAAGGCGTTCGGTGCGGAACAGGTTCACTTTACTTTTCTACAGGAAGAACGCCCCGATGTGAGCGTGGAAATTGCCCAGCAGGCCGCGTGATACGCCCGGGTCTTACATCCACCGCTTCAGGTGGAAAAAGACCATTTGCAGCAGGCCGAGTATGCAGAGCAATCCGCACACCACCCAAAACCCGTGACCGGAGTCGGCCCCAGGAATGCCGCCCACATGGATGCCCAGCAAACCGGTCATCAAGCCGAGGGGCAGAAGGATGGCCGATCAGCCCAACCGGCCGGTGACCGGCAAGACGTTAGCCACCGGCTTGAGGTTTGACACCGGTCACTGCCACATAGTCTCCGGACTGATAGCCGGGGATGGGGTCTTCCACTTCGAGATCAGAAAAACAAGGATGTCGGGTCAGGGTTTGGGCGAAGGTGAGGTCGGTGAAGCCAGCCTGCAAGGCGGCCTGTATCTTGTCTTGCGTGGGACGCCAGTTCGCGCCTCCCGCCAGTTCGACGGGATAAGGCTCGCGGGGCAATACGCCGCGGAGTCGGGAATCCTGCCAGGTGCCATAGGCGCCACCGAGGCGGTAGAGCAATCCGTAGGAACTTTCAGCAGGGACATCGATCAATAAAACCCGCCCACCGGGCACGCACACGCGGAACGCCTCCCGCACCGCGGCGTCCAAATCGGCAATGTACCCGGGAGAGCCATTGAACATTACCGTGTCGTACTCGTCCCCGGCAAACGGCATACGCTCCGCACCAGCGCAGGTCACCGTCATGCCGCGCTTGCGGGCGATTTCGCCCATGGGCTCCGACGGCTCAAGCCCCTCCGTGATGGAGAGCTTGTACTGGGCGTGCAGCAACTGCTCAAAAAGGCCGGTGCCACACCCAACGCTCAGGGTGCGGCCAGGGGTTGGCCCCAGTACGTGGGCAACCAGTCGCAATTCGGATTCAAGGAGAATCTGGTTCCGTTGAAACCAGGCGTCATAGGTATCGGAATAGTCATCAAAAGTGATCATGGTTCTCTCTTTGCCAGCATCGTTGGCATCCTGATCACCGGTGAGCATTCCATCGCGCCACGAAGCGCTCACCAGAGTCAGGATGGTTCAGAGCTTATACCGCCTGGCCCGAGCAATCGCAACAGGATCGAAAAATCATGATCCTGCCAACCTCGCTCGACCGCCGCCTCCAACTGCCGGATTACCGCTTCACATACCGGGAAGGAGATCGCCCCGCTATCGCGTGCGAGCCGCAAGTCTTTCAGCATGTGGCGAACCGCAAACTGGGGGGAAAACTCCCCAGCCGTCCATTTCGGCTGCTTGATCTGAATGGCCCCGGACCAGACCATGTTCTTTTTCAGCAGATCGAAGAAGGTATCGTCGGAAAGGCCCTGTTCGCGGGACAGGGTCAGGCTTTCACACACCGAGGCCACCTGAGATGCAATGGCAAGATTGGATGCGAGTTTGAATGCCGCCGCCTGCGGACTGGTTCCCACCAGGTGCTGCTGCTGCGACAATCGGTCCAGCATTGGCTGTATGCGTTCGATCACGGCAGGATTCCCCCCCAGATAAAAAACCGTTTGGCGGGCCTCCGCACCGGGCTTGCTGCCGGAAAAAGGCGCTTCGAGGTAACCGGCTCCCGTAGCCGCAACCCGATTCCGGAAGTTTTTGCTGCTGGCCGGATCGATGGTACTGCACTGCATCACGGTATGGCGGGTAGTGAGAGCAGGTAGGATACGTTCCAACACTTCGGACACCGCAGGAGGGTCAGAGACCACCAGTATCAACACCTCGGACCGGCGCACCAGATCCACCGGGTCCGGACACCATCCGGGAAAGTCCGGCTGCGGGGTTCGATTCCATCCACCGGCCAGCAAGCCATCCGCTTGCAGGTGCCTCGCCCAGATCGATCCGATCAAGCCTAGTCCGAACACGCCTGTTTTCATCATGGGTTCAGTCTCTCACAAGTCCGCCTGAGCACAAGCAGATCATGCCCCCGGCTTCGCCGCGTGGCAGGCCACGGTGCGGCCATCCGCGACGTCAATCAGGTCGGGCATGGTCCTGCGGCATGCAGGCTGAACGAGTGGGCAGCGGCTCTGGAAGGGGCAGCCTGGCGGGGGTGATGCCGGACTGGGGAGTTCACCCTGAGGGACCACGGATCGGCGGGGCTGTCCCGGTACCGGTGCGTGCAAGGTCGGGGCGGCGGCGAGCAGCATCCGGGTATAGGGATGCAAGGGTTCGCGATACAAGGCCTCCCGGTCAGCCACTTCCACCAGATGTCCCAGTAGCATGACCCCTACCCGATCACTGATATACTGAACCACAGGAAGGTCGTGGGCAATGAAGACAAGGGTCAGCTTCAAGCGTTTTCGAAGGTCCAGTAACAGATTCAACACCTGGGCTTGCACCGACACATCCAGCGCGGCCACTGGCTCATCTGCGATGATCAGGGCGGGTTCCACGATCAGGGCCCGGGCGATGCCAACCCGTTGCCTTTGTCCACCCGACAATTCATGGGGATAGCGTCCGAGGATACTCTGGGGGAGTCCGACCTGATCCAGCATCTGCATCATCCGGGCCGGCCATTCTGCTCGAGGTATGGCGTGAGCGCGGAGCGGTTCGGAAAGAATACCATGAATGCTCATGCGGGGATTCAACGACGCATAGGGATCCTGAAAAACCATCTGCATCATCCGCCGATGCGAGCGCAATCCATCGCCACGAAGCGCGGTGATCTCAACGCCATTGAAATGCACGGTTCCGGCCGAGGGTTCAAGTAACCTGAGCAGCAACCGGGCGAGGGTGGATTTTCCACAGCCGGATTCTCCAACCAGGCCAAAGGCTTCCCCCGCATGAATCTTCACGCTTACATCTTGTACTGCCCGCACCCCGGGTCGTTTTCGAAAGAGGCCGCCGCCGTCAAAGGTCTTGGACAGATGATTGGCAACCAGGAGGGGTTCGGTCATGCTTTAACCTCACGATCCCAGCAGGCAACCCGGTGAACTGCGCTGCCGACCAAGTCTGGCATGTGAACCTCACAGGCGGCTCGAGCGAGGGCGCATCGCTCACGAAAAGGACACCCGCGAGAGGGGATGTCTTCCAGGGCGGGCGCCTGACCGGGAATCGGCTGAAGCGGCCGCCGATGTCCCGGGGTGGGCACGGAGGCCAGCAGATTCTGGGTGTAGGGATGGGTGGGGTTGGCCAGCAACTCACCCACCGGAGCCTTTTCCACGATCCTTCCCGCATACATCACCATGGCGGCATCACACCATTGCGCAACCACCCCCAGATCATGGGTAATGAGTAAAATCGCACAGCCGGTTTGTGCGCGCAGGTCATGCAGCAAATCGAGAATCTGCGCCTGGATCGTCACATCGAGCGCGGTCGTCGGTTCATCGGCGATGATCAGATCCGGCTCACCGGACAGCCCCATGGAAATCACCAGGCGCTGCCGCATCCCCCCGCTAAATGCAAACGGATAGTCCCGGGCCCGCAATGCCGGGTCGGGAATACCCACCCGATCCATCCAGCGTTCGGCAACCCCTCGTGCCTGGTTTCTGGTCCTGCACAATTGATGCAACCAGGGCACTTCGGCAATCTGCGCCCCCACCGGATAGACCGGATTCAATGAGGTCATCGGATCCTGTGAAACCCAGGCGATTTCACGGCCGCGAATCGCCCGCATCTCCCGCTCTGAAAGATCGGTTAATTCCCGGTCTTTGAATCGAATGGATCCCTCCACCTGTCCGAGGGAGTTCTTACCCACCAGGCCGAGGAGGGCCTGGGCAGTCAGGGACTTGCCACACCCGGACTCGCCAACCAGGGCGAGGATTTCTCCCCGCTGCATCGAAAAGGAAACCTCCTGGACGGCGGGGAGCATGCGGGTCCGGGAGCGGAGCGAAACCCTCAACCCGTCGACCGAAAGCAAGGCGGGGGGGCGGCTTTTCTCCGGCTCGAATTCGCGCGGGGAACGCCTGGTCATGCCCGTTTCTCCGCCCGAACCCGCGGGTCGAGGGCATCGCGCAAACCATCCCCCACCAGATTAAAACAGAACACCGTAAGCGTGATTGCGAGCCCGGGAAAGACCGCGATCCACCACGCACGCTCCATCAGGTCCTTGCCCTGATTGAGCAGAATGCCCCACGAGGGTTGATCGGGTTCGACCCCCAGCCCCAGAAAACTCAACGCGGCTTCGGTCAGAATCGCAAAGGCAAACGAAAGCGTGGTTTGGACGACAAGCGGTCCCAGGATGCCGGGCAGGACATGTCGATAAAGGATCGCCGCAGGGCTGGAGCCGATTGAGCGGGCGGCTTCAATGTAGTCAGCGTGACGGAGGTCCAGCACCGCCCCCCGGGCAATGCGGGCAAAGATCGGGGTGTATACAATTCCAATCGCCAGCACCAGATGGTTCAGGGTAGGTCCCAGAGCCGCCATGATTGCCAGGGCAAGCAGAATATCCGGAATTGAAAACAGTACATCCACACAGCGCGAGACCACTTGATCGATCCAGCCGCCGACATACCCGGCGATTCCGCCAGCCAGGGTTCCGATGCCAAGCGCGAACCCCACGGACAGAACGGCAACATGAAAGGAGATTCTGGCGCCATACAACAGGCGACTCAACAGATCCCGGCCGAGTTGATCCGCGCCCAACCAGTGGTCAGGGCCTGGCGGTGCGAGCATTGCATTTCCACTGAGAGCAAACGGGTCGTAAGGCGCGATCACCGGAGCGAACAGAGCGAGTAAACCGAGCAGTGAAAGGACCACCAGTCCCGCCACCGCCGAAGGATGGGGGCACAATGGCTGACCAGCATGACGAAAAGAGTCAACCATAGCGAATCTGGGGGTTGACCCAGGCATAGAGCAGGTCAACGGTCAGGTTGATCAGCAGAAAGGCGGTTCCCACAAACACAATCACCCCCTGCAGCAGAACATAGTCGCGGTTTCGAATCGCTTCGAGCGCGAGCAGACCGATTCCGGGAAGCCCAAACACCGACTCGATCACCACCGATCCCCCCAATAAATAGCCCACTTGGATCCCCAGGACCGTGAGTACCGGAACCAGGGCATTCCGAAAGGCGTGTACCCCATAGAGCCGGAGCGGTCCGCATCCCTTGGCCCGGGCCATGCGGAGGTACTCCTGCCCCAGGACATCCAACATGGACGCTCGCATGGTCCGGATCAGGACTGCGGCAACCGCGAGCCCGAGCGCGAAGGCCGGAAGAATCATCGTGCGCAGATTGCCCACCGGATCCTCGAACAAGTGGATAAAGCCGCCGGACGGGGCCCAGCCGAGGGTTCGGGCAAACAGAAGAATCAGTAAAATCCCGAGCCAGAAGTTGGGTACGGACAGCCCGGCCACTCCCACCGTCATGGCCAGGTGGTCCGGCCAACGCCCCCGGTTCACCGCCGCCATCATCCCCAGCGGCAGGGCCATCACCAGCGCGAACAGCACTGCAGACGAGGCCAACTGAAGGGTGACCGGAAGTCTTTCCCGCAAGGCCCGGGTCACCGGCTGCCCGGTAAACCCGGACTGCCCCAAATCACCCGAGAGCGCGCGCGACAACCAGATCGCATATTGAACCGGCACCGGCTGGTCCAGCCCCATCTCGGCTCGAATCTGTTCTCCCCGCGCCTCGGTATACTGCATCCCCAGCATCACCGTCGCAGTATCTCCCGGCACCAGTCTCACCAGGGCAAATGCGACCAGGGAAATACCGAACAGCACCGGAATGGCCAACAACAGGCGGCGAGCAATATAGAAAATCATCGATCCAGCCAGGTCTCTCGAAGCGACAGGGTGGTCACGGTGGGGTGATTCACAAATCCCTTTACATCAGCGAGGTGGGCGGAGGTCCGCTCATTGACATACAAAAATACCATCGGGGCCTCGAGCGCGACAATCTCCTGCGCCCGCCGGTAGATGTCCTGTCTTTTTGCCCGGTCCGTGACGGACCGCCCCTGTTCGATCAGTTGATCCACCTCGGGGTTGCCGTATCCCTGTTGGTTCCATAGAGCGCCGGAGCGAAACAGCAAACCCAGCCATTCGTCCGGGTCGACAAACCCCAGCCATCCAACCAGGGTCATGGTGAAGTCCTTTTGTCCGAGAGCATGGAAGAAGACACCCGACTCCATCGCGCGAACCGTGACCCGAAGGTTGATATCCTTGAGCAACTGCTTGATCACCTCGGCAGCCTTGACCTGATAGGGGAAATCTGAGCTGACCAGCAATTCGACATCCACCCCATCGGCCAGCCCGGCCTCGGCGAGCAGCGCCCGGGCCCGCTCAAGGTTCCGGGCGGGGTACATGGTGAAGGGGGCATACGCCCAGTGATTGGGAGGAATCGGGCCGCCGTCCAGCACCGTTGCCCGGCCAAACTTCACCAGTTGGTTGATCAGATCCCGGTCCACGGCCCAGGCCACCGCCTGCCTGACCCGGATGTCATCGAACGGGGGGCGGGTACAATTCAGGCCGATGTATTCCCAGAAGGTTCCCGGCTGGGACTCCACGACAATTCCCGGCACTTGCTGAAGCGACTGCACATCCTTGCCCGCGACATCGAGCAGGAGATCCACTTCTCCGGTTCGGAGGGCCGTGGTACGGGCGGTTTCGTCAGGCAACGGTCGATAGGTCAGGAAGGGGACTCTGGGGCGAAGCGACGCCGGGGCGGTATCGGCAGCTTTCAGCCGGGCATACTGCTGGGCCTTCCATTCGATCAACGCATAGGGCCCACTGCCGCCATCCGCCCGCTTCAAGCCGCCCGCGCCCACCTGCTCGCGGTCCACCACTGCGCTCATGGGGTGGGCCAGGTGGGCGAGCAGGGATGCCAGCGGCGTGGTCAGGGTAACTATCACGGTGTGTGGCGTCGGCGCGGTCACCGAGGAGACCGGGGCGAACACACTGGATCGGGCACCGCTGCTCCGCATTCGATCAAGGGAGTAGACAACATCATCGGCCAGCACCGGACGGCCAGTGTGATGAAAGCATGCATTCGTCCGCAACTGAAACGTGTAGGTCAACCCATCGTCGGAAAGGGTCCATGACCTCGCCAGTCCCGGTTCCAGTGTGCCGTAGGCGGAACCATAGGTCAGCAATGTATCATAGAGGTTTTCAATCACCCGCATCGAAGCTGCGTCGGTGGCCAGATGCGGATCCAGAGTCTTGGCGTCGGATTGAATGGCCACGATCAGCTCGTTGGTTCTGGAGCGGGCGGCATCCCGTTCGGTCACCGGCACGGGATCGGCATTTCGTGAACAACCCGCCAGCACCAGGAAGACGGCGGGACACCATATCCAGTGCAACCGCGTCATCCCCACCCCCGCTCTTTGGGGACCGGCCACATCGGTTGATCGGAGAAGCCATCCAGCGGCCCCATCTCCTGCCGATCCCGCTGAAAGGTGGCCTCGCTGAGCATATACGCCAGGGTGAGTTTACAGGTGGCTTCCAGCGATTGGATATGAGTCCGCTCATGTCCATGAGAGGAGTCGAGGGCAAAGCTGATCATCGCGGTGCGTAGATCATTTCCGGACTGGATCGCCGAGGCGGCATCACAGCGGTAGTGGACATACACATCCCGCGTGTGCTCGATGTGATGCTCCGCGCTCAACCGAAGCAGCTTATGGGTCAGGTGATAATCAAACGGCCCGCTTTCGTCCATGATCGGGATGGTCACCCCATAGTCGCTGCTGTTCTGGCCCGGGCCATTCATGGCATTGTCGATCGCCACCATTTCCGCCACCTCGTGAGGCAAAATTCCCGAAGCACCTGTCCCCACCTCTTCCGACAGGGTAAACACCAGGTGGCAGTTGAGCGGCAACGATGCCGCCCCCTCCTGGATCGCCTTCGCCGCGGTGAGCAGGCAGGCAACCCCGGCCTTGTCATCGAGGTGCCGGGATTTGATGAAGCCGCTTTCCAGAATCACCGGTTCGGCATCAATGCCGATATAGTCGCCGATGTAGATTCTCAGCCCTTGCAGATCCTCACGGCAAGTCGCCGCAGCATCCACGCGAACCTCCAGGTTGTCCCACGACACCGGCTGGGTATCGATCTCTTCATTAAAGATATGGCCCGATGACTTGAGTGGCAGGATGGTTCCGGAATAGGTAAAGTCGCCGGTCAGAATTTTCACCCGGGCTCCCTCGGCAAACCGGCTTGACCAGGTCCCAATCGGAACCAGGGACAACCGCCCGGTTGGCTTGAGATCCTTGACCATCGCACCGAGGGTGTCGAGGTGAGCGACCACGGCGCGATCCGGGGCTTGTCGGCCCTTGAGCAATGCCCGGATGGCCCCGCGGCGGGACAACTCAAAGGGAATCCCAAGCTTCTCCAGTTCGGCCCCCACCAGGTGAACCACCTTGTCGGTATAACCGGAAGGGCTGGGGATTTCCAGCAGGCGGATCAAGACATCTTTGAGGTAGTCCAGGTCATACGCGGGCAGATCACTCATTCCATGGCTCTCCAGGGGTGAAACCGGGTGGGTTCGGACGCGGTACCCGGAAATAACATATCCACAAATCGCTCCGCCGTGGGTTGCGGCTCATGGTTGGCCAGGCCCGGCCGCTCATTCGCTTCGATGACGACAAAGGTGTTGCCGGTGACATCGGGGGTAATGAAATCCAGCCCGACCACCGGAATATCCAATGCACGGGCTGCCTGCACCGAGGCCCGGCCAATGGCATCGCTCAAGGAATCGGTGACATCGTGAATGGTACCCCCGGTATGAAGGTTCGCGGTCTTGCGGACATGCAGGGAGATCCCCTCGGGAAGAAGTTCTTCCATGGTATGGCCGGCCAGTTCGACGCACCGGGTGGTCTCCGAATCGAGGGGGATATGGCTCTCGCCCCCGGTGGCGGCGGTACGGCGCCGGCTCTGTTTTTCAATGAGCTGGCGGATGGTATGCTTGCCGGTGCCCACCACCATGGGCGGTTTGCGAATTGCCGCCGCCACCACCTTGAAATCAATGACAATCACCCGCAGGTCGGAACCCGTGACCAGTTTTTCCACCAGCACGGTGTCGCAGATCTTTCGCGCCGAGAGCATCGCCTCCTTTAAATCACCGGCGGTTCGCACATCCACCGATATTCCCGCGCCCTGCTCCCCCTTGGCCGGCTTGACCACCACCCGTTGATGCTTGGCGAGAAAGGCATAGGCCTCCTCTTCATGGCTGGCTTCGATTTGCTCCGGGGTTGGGAGGCCGGCCCCGGCCAGCAACCGTGCGGTCACTCGCTTGTCATCACAGCGGCTCATGGCGATCGCCGAGGTCAGCTCGGTCAGCGACTCCCGGCACACCACACTGCGCCCGCCAAAGGCCAGGGTGAAATACCCATATTCCGCATCGAGGACTTCGACCCCAATTCCCCGGCGGCGGGCCTCATTGACAATGATCGATGCGTACGGATTCAAATCCTCTTTCTGTTTCGGAACCATGTACAGAGGTTCGTTAAACGAGTTCTTGCGTTTGACACAAAAGACCGGCACACGAACAAATCCCAACCGCTCGTAGAGCGCGATCGCTTCCTCATTATCGTACATCACCGACAGGTCCATGAACCGCCGACCGCGGGCACGGAATTCGCGGGCCAGATCCAGCAGCAGCTCACGGCCAATCCCCGGATAGGCGGCCTGGGGGGAGACCGCCAGGCACCAGAAACTGGAGCCCTGCTCCGGATCGTTGAAGATCTGGACATGATCGACGCCCGACGCGGTTCCCAGCACCTCACCGGTTCGTCGATCCACCGCAACCCGGTGAAAAATGCCCGGGTGTAATTCCGGTGAAAGCAGGTAGTCCGAATCCATCGGCATCATTTTGTGGGCGGCAAAGATCCGGTTCATGCCCTCGACATCTCCCGTCAGGGCAATATCCCGAATTTCATAGCCCTGCTGATCCGGGCCGGGCAGGTCGGCAGCAAGCCATTTCCGATAGGTATGGGATGGGTCCAGAAAGAGCTGATGGGGCAGCAGGGAGAGCACCACATGGGGATCCCGGATATAGAAGCCAACATCGCGCTTGCCCTCCTTTTCATCCGCGATCCGTTTCGCCAGGGTGGTGTTGTCGGCAAACGTGTGGGCGAAGAGGAGGCGGCCCCACCCCATTTCGATCACCACATCACTCGCCGCTTCAGGCCGCTCATGGAAAATGTCATCGGCGGATTCCCAGTGTTTGAGTGTGGGGGACGCAAGATCCTTGAATAGTTTTTCCTGTCGTTCCATGGATACGCGCCGGGGTTAAAGACCGTGTTGTTGAAGCCACAATTCAAGCAGGGCCACCTGCCAGAGCTTGGAGCCGCGCAACGGGGTGATGTGATCCTCGGGATGCGCCAGGAGTTCCTTCACATAGGCGGGTTGAAACAGGGTGCGGTTTCGTGCGGCGGGCTGTTCGAGAATGTCCCGCACAAACGCCAGGTAATCTCCCCGCAGCACCTTCAAGGCCGGTACAGGAAAGTAGCCCTTGGGCCGGTCGATCACCTCGTGGGGAATGACCTTCCGGGCCGCCGCCTTCAAAATATATTTTCCTTCATCACGAATTTTCAGGGTCGCCGGGACCCGTGCCCCGAACGCCACCACTTCATGATCCAGGAAGGGCACCCGCGCCTCCAACCCCCACGCCATGGTGGTATTATCCACCCGTTTGACCGGATCATCCACCAGCATGACATTCGCATCAATGCACAGTGCCTGATCCACCGGCGATCCCGCTCCCGAAGCGGCTAAGTATCTGCGGATAAAGTCCCGGCTGAAATCCTCCGAGACCAGGCCCGGATCCACCGCCTGTGTGAATTCGGCATGATCCCGGTCACAGAAGACATTGGCATAGTCCTCGGCCGGGGCGGTACTCTTCAGCATCGGGGGATACCAGTGATACCCGCCGAAGATTTCGTCCGCCCCCTGGCCCGACTGAACCACCTTGATATGCCGGGAGACCTCCTCCGAGAGCAGGTAGAATCCGATGACATCGTGGCTGACCATCGGTTCCGACATTGCCCGGACACACGCCGGCATGGTTGGAATGACCTTGGCGGCATCAATGAACAGTTTGTGGTGGTGGGTGCCATAGTGCTTGGCAATCAGATCCGAGTATTGAAATTCATCACCCCGTTCCTCATCAACGGACTCAAATCCGATGGAAAAGGTATTCAAGTGCTGTTGCCCAGCCTCCGCCAGCAATCCGACCACCAGGCTGGAGTCCACGCCGCCGGACAACAATACCCCGACCGGAACATCCGCAATCAGGCGCCGGGAGACACTTTTCCGGAGTTCGATCAGCGTTTGCTCTTTCCAGGCCTCCTCATCGTAACCGGCTTCGGATTCGTGAGGCATGAACGAGGGGGTCCAGTAGGTGCCGGTGGTCTCTGTCCCGGCCTCATCGATGTGCATCCAGGTTGCCTGGGGAAGTTTGCGCACCCCATTGAGGATTGTATGCGGCGCGGGCACCACGGCGTGAAAGTGCATATAGTGGTGAAGGGCCACCGGGTCGATGGAGGTATCCACGCCTCCCGCCGCCAGCAGTGCCTGCAGGTTGGAGGCAAAGCGAAGACATCCATCCCCCCGGGTTAAATAGAGCGGCTTGATCCCCAACCGGTCCCGGGCCAGAAATAGATCGCCGCGATCCCGATGCCAAATAGCAAAGGCAAACATGCCATTGAGGCGGTCGAGGGCGGCGCGACCCCAGTGATGATACGCCTTCAGGATCACTTCGGTATCGCCGGAGGAGAAGAACCGGTATCCCTCCTCCTCCAGTTCGCTCCGCAGCTCACGGTAATTATAGATCGCCCCATTAAAGACAATGACCAGCCCCAGTTCGCTGTCCACCATCGGTTGCTGGGAATGCTCGGTCAGGTCAATGATCTTGAGTCGCCGGTGCCCAAGGGCCAGGCGTCCCTGGTGAAAGACACCGCCGGCATCGGGGCCGCGCCGTTGCAGGGCGGGCAACATCGCTTCGATTCGTCGAAGCGAGGCATCACCAGACCCAAATTTGTATTCTCCGCAAAATCCACACATAAACAACCACACAGGGAAAGATGGCATGACGCCAAGAGAAGAGAGGGGGCCTGCCAGAGGCAGGGCAAGAGACACGCACAATACGTGGTGCAGCACCGGAAGCCGCCCCCGGGGAGGGAGACAAGCACTCGACACATGCTGCAGTCAAACAAACGGCAACACCGAAGTGTGCGCCGCTGCTGAGAAAGATCGTGGTATTGACCCTACCCCCCTGCCTCGTGATTGCAAGGAAAACCTCGTCCGTTCATTGACAGGCGCGCGGATTCGCTTTTATGTAGAAGCACGATGCACCGTTTTTACCTTCTCATTCTGGCCTTGAGCCTGAGTGCGCTCACCGCGAGCCGGGGCGCCACATCACCCCAGCAAGCGCTTCGCGAGCTGACCGGAGGCCGGACCAGAGTGGTCTGGATTCAGGACCTCGGCGATGGCTCCGATTATCTTGCCCAACGGAACCAGCTCAGACTCATGGCATTCGATACGGATGACCGGCAGGGCGAACGGGTTCTTGTCGAGGGCCCGCGCAACATCGCGAAACCGATGCTGACGCCGGACGGGAACCGGGTGGTGTTTTCGGACCGGCAGCGCCGCGAGATGTTCATGATCGGCTGGAATGAAAGTGAACCCAGGTCTCTGGGTCCCGGTTTCGCACTCCATGTCTGGCAGGACCCGGAGACTTCGGTGAACTGGCTCTACTACACGAAAAAGCCGGTCGATGACGGCAAGGTTCTTCAAACCCATGAGGCCATCTATCGGCGGGGGCTTCCTCCCTATCCCCGGTCATGGAAAACCGCCCTTCAAAGGCTGCGGGGAGCCTTTCATGAAGAACGGATATGGAGTCAAACACATGTCAGCGAAGACAATTTTCAGCTTTCTGCCAATGGCCGGTATGCGAGCACGGTGTTTCCCTGGCCGGAAGCGGGAATTCTCGACATGGAGACCGGGGATTGGCACCGGTTCGGGCGCGGGTGCTGGGTATCCATCGCACCGGACAACAGCGGCTACTTCTGGATCTTCGACGGGCCGCACCGGAACCTGATCATGCACCAGGCAGGCCGACCGGTGAAGGAACGCTGGCCGGTCTTGGTTGCCGGCCTTCCGGAGACCAGCGACTACGAAGTGTACCACCCCCGCTGGTCCAATCATCCCTACATTCTCGCCGTCACCGGTCCTTACAAAATCGGCGAAGGTTCCCACCGCCTCGCGGGCGGGGGCGAGGAAGTGGAAGTGCATGTGGGCCGACTCAACCCGGACTACACCGGCATCGAGCAATGGGTCAAGGTGACCGACAACGCTTACGCAAATTTTTATCCCGACACCTGGGTTGATCCCTCCGCGCACCAAACCGCACCCGCAGTCGAGGGCACAGCCCGGGACTGGAGCACCTCTGAAGACGCGGCATGGCCCTTGTCCAGCGAAGGCCTGGTCTATTTGTGGGAAAATCTGGATGGCCAGACCGAGGTTCATGGGCGATCGCGGGACGAGGGTTATTTGTGCCGGCCTCAACCGGTTGGCTACGCCCGCTACAACCGCGACCTCGGCATGTTGTTGGAACAGGGCGCGTTCCTGGACAGCGATGCCGGAGCACGGGCGCTGGAAGCCATCGAACAGAGCGGTTCCTTTTCCATCGAGCTGACGGTGTATCCCGGATCAACCGAGCCCCCCCCTGGTGAGGCTTGCCTGGCTGCGTTTGACCTGGATGGCCAGACCGCATTTCTGCTGGGTCTTCGCAGCGGGCAGCTCTTTTTTCGGGTCCATGGCGAAGACCATACCGTGCCCACCCCATCGCTTCACCGGCCCTTTCACCTCGTCGCAGCGTATGGGTCAGGGCGGCTCACCGTTTATCTCGACGGCGAGCCGCAGATGACCAGCCTCCTGAAACCGGTTGCCTTTGCCGGGCACCAGCGGCGATTGATCTTTGGCGGACGGAACTGGGAGGGAGGCATCGACGGCATCGCCCTCTATAACCGGCCCCTTGGCCCGGAACTCGTGATGGCCAAAAGCACTCTTCGCACGCGGGACATGGCCGGGCGTCTTCCCCCCGACCAGGTGAGCGTACGCGGACGCCTGATCGCGACCACCGCCCCTCCGCATCCCGATGATATTGCTCCCTATCGCCGGGCCCTGATCAGCCATGAATATGAAGTGCTCGAGGTGCTTCAGGGCGTGTATGAAGAACCATCGATCCTGGTTGCGAGTTGGGCAATTCTCGACGCACAGGTCCTCGAGCACGCGGAACGGACTCCGGGCGAAGAACGGGAGCTTCTTCTCGAACGATTCGATGACCGCCCTGAATTGGAAGGTGAGCGCCTGGCCATGGATACCGACAACCTGCTGCTTGACCTCTACTTTGAACCCGGAGTCCCGCCCTCATCCGCCGGGGATCCGGTACCTGAATCCTGAGACCGGAATCGCGATCTGACGGCAGCGATTCAGGAACTGAATCCGGTCAGCTCCGCCACATGGGCGGCACAGGCAGCCGCGAGGCCGAACAGGTTGTAGCCTCCCTCAAGAATCGAGACAACGCGTCCGGAAGAATGACTTCGTGCGAGGTCGAGCGCGAACCGGGTCAAGGCGCGAAAGTCGTCATCGGTCAACGCCAATCCACCGATCGGGTCTTCGACACGGGCATCGAAGCCGGCGGAAATGAGCACCAGCTCCGGCCGGTAGCGATCCATGGCCGGGACCAGCTTGGCCTCCAGGGTGCGAAGCAGATCAACCCCGGAAGTACCGGCAGGAACGGGCAGGTTCAGGGTGGTTCCCTTACCCCGCCCCCAGCCAGTCTCCATCTGGTCACCAGTATAGGGATACAGAGGGCTCTGATGGGTGCTGCAATAGAAAACTGCCGGGTCGGCATAGAAGATGTCCTGGGTGCCATTGCCATGATGGACATCCCAGTCGAGAATCAAGATTCGCTCAATCCCGTGCTGCTCACGAGCATGGCGAGCGGCCACGGCAACATGGTTATAGACACAAAACCCCATGCCCCGGTCGGAGGTCGCATGGTGCCCGGGCGGGCGCACCAGACAGAACGCATTTTGAACTGCGCCAGCCACCACCGCATCCACCGCATTCATCACGCCGCCGGCAGAATACAGGGCGGCGGAGAGCGTTCCCGGACTCAAGGGGGTATCTCCGGTACTCAGCATCGAAAGGCCCGAGGCGCAGTCCTCCTCGACCTGCTTCAGATAAGTCACGGTGTGGCAGCGAGCCAATTCATGGGGCAGGGCCTGACGGGCAGGAATCTTTTCCAGCCGGTCCATCATCCCGGACTGACACAGCCCCAGATAAATCGCGTCATACCGTTCTGCAGATTCCGGATGCCCGGGCCCGGGTTCATGCCGCTTGCACTCAGGATCGGCCATCAGACCGGTTGGCAGAAGGAGTTTCATCAGGGTGGTGTCAGGTGTCGGGTTTCACCGCAACCCGATCACCGGCCAATACAGCCAGGCTACAAGCGAAAACGCGGACAAACTCAGGCAGATCATCAACAGCCCGTGCTTGATAAAATCCTTCGAGGTCATAAAGCCTGAGCTGTAGGCAATCGCGGTCGCCGGCGTGCCCATCGGCATCATGTAGGAAAGGCCGGAAGGCAGGGCGATCGCGAGCATGATCGCCTCCGGGGCAATCCCGTGGGACCGGGCCAGGGCGAGACCGATCGGCATCATCACCGATACCACCGCGGCATTGCTGATAAATTCCGTCAGGGCCATCGACAGGGCGCCCAATAAAATGATCAACTGCAGCGGGGTCAACGCCAGGTCCCCAAGGGTTTGAGCAATCACCCAGGCCGAGGCTCCCGAAGAATGCAGGGCCGAGCCGAGGGCAATCGCCCCGCCATACATCAGAATGATCCCCCAGTTCACATTGGTTTCGATCTCCTGCCACCCCACCAGTCTGAACATGAACAGGACCGCCACTGAAAACAGCGCAATACTGGCCAGCGAAAAAAACGTGAAAAGAAAGATCCAGGCCAGAATCGTCAGCAGGCTCACCGTCCCAATTTTAATTTCCCGGGAGGACAGAGGGCCTATCTTCTCCTGCTCCAGTTCAAGCTGCTCCCGGGCCCGGGCAAGATCCACCGGCTCCTCCGGGAAACCGATCTGCAACACCAACCAGGCCAGGCCAAGCATGATCACCACCAACGGGAACGAGGCCTGAAGCAGGCCGATGAAACTGACCTGAATCCCGGTCTCGGAAAACAAAATCCCCGCCGCGAGCGGATTCCGGGCGCCCCCGAGATAGGTGGCAATCCCTCCGATCACGCAACCCCAGGCCAGGGCAAAGAAAAAGCTCTGGCCGAATTTGCTTTCCTTCGGTTTCAGGCCAAACGCGGTGACCAGCCCCATCACGATCGGAAAAAACATCGCCGCCACCGCATGTTCACTCATCCAGAAACTCATGAACGCACTCAGGAAAAGGATCGCATTGCGAAGCGCCTTCGGGGAGGAGGAGAACCGCTTCAGGGCAAGGCAGGTCATCCGGGTGGACAACCCGCAATCGATCAGGGCCGCGGACAGGATGAAGGCGCCGAGGATAAAAAAGACCGCCGAGTTCCCAAACAGGGCAAATGCCTCCGAACTCGGCATGATCTTGAGCATCGGCAGCAGGATGATCGCAAGGATCGAGGTGATCTGGAGGGGAATGATCCCGGTCACCCACAAGATGGCACACAAGGTAAAGATCCCCAGCACCCGTTGGGCGGGCTGGGCCAGGCTTTCCGGCGCCGGGCCAAAGCCCACCAGGCCAGCCAGAACAAAGGCGAGGGCGAGGATGGTATAGTGATTCCGGACCAGAAAAGGACCGGTTTCGCCGCGCGTTGCTTTAGGTGACCAGATTTTTACCATATCCAAGTTCCCATGCCTGTTCGTCGAAGGGCTGACTATAGACCGGATTCAGCCGGGAACTCAACGGTTATCGGCCCGGTTGAGGATGGAGCAGAGGCCGGGGTGGCAGTGGAAAAATCGGGGCAGCAAACCGTGCGGCGTTCGTAGTAGGCTCGCAGGCTCCGCGACAGCGGGGCCAAGGGCCGTTATGAATGGGGTTCGATGAAAAAGCAGATTTTTCCTGAGCCTTACTCGACGCGCCTTGCCCGCACCAGCGGGGCCACGGCGCGACTACAAACGCGGGATCGATGGGGTCCCGGCGGGGAGCACTCAGGGGCGTGATCGTCACTCATCCACGCTTAATGGCGGTCTCCAGGGAGGGCATCATAAATCAGGGCCAGGAGGGAAATCACTGCAGTATCCGTCCGCAGCGCCCGGCTATGAAGGCTCGCCGGGACAAACCCATGAAAAGACAGGACATCAAGTTCCTTCTCACGCCAACCTCCCTCCGGGCCCACCGCAAGCATGACCCGACCCTCCCGGCAGGCGGGCGAAGCCAACACCTTCCGGACGGAATGGCCCGCCCCCGGATGGCCCAACAGTCGGATTCCATGGGGAGAAAGATTGGGAAGAATGCCGGTGGCAAACCTTCGAAACGATTTTTCCACCGTCACCTCCGGCAGGCGGGTGTCCCGGACTTGCTCCAGGCCCTCAATCAACTTGGGTAGACGATACTGCGGCTCAAGAGTACGGGCGGAAAAGTAGCAGGCTTCCACCTCCTCCGCGCCAATGATGTACAGATGGCCGATCCCAATGGATGCCAGGGCGCCCCACAATCGCCCCATTACCTTGGGTCGGGGCATCGCCAGCACCAGATCCACCGGCGGCCGGGGTGGAACCGGACCTTCGGGAGCGGTGATCTTCAACCGGTCACCATCATCACCCACCACCGTCGCCCACCCCAGCGGACCATCCAAGACCCCGGCCACAATCCTGCTCCCCACCCCAATCTTGAGGTGATTGCGCAGGTGCCGCGATTTTTCTGGACCGACCAGAAAAAACCCATCCCCTTGCCGGTCAGACACTTGCACCAAAGTGCAATTCATGGACAGCCACTTTTCTGCTGAAAAATAAACATCAATCATTCACCATGAACTAATCTGTACCAAGCAATCCATGCTTATCTTGTTCTCTCTTTGGGGTATGTTGATATGTGCATGAAAGGAATCGAAATGAAAAGATACAAGTGTTGGTCGATTATGATGAGCATCGTCTTGGGCTGTTTCGGGCTCCAGGCAATGGCCCAGTCCGTGATCGTTAATGAAATCTCGCAGGGCAGCGCCGGCAATAAGGAATGGGTCGAGTTGCTGGTTGTCGATGACGGGGTCGATATGCGCGGCTGGGAACTTGGGGACAATGACGACGGCACTTGGCACCCCGTGGTCGAGTTCACCACCAATGAAAACTGGGCTTCGGTCGCATCGGGAACCCTGATCGTGATTTACAATGGCGGGGATGTGGATGGCACGATCCTCGGGGCCGACCTCGATTTTTCTGACAATGTTGTGATCATACCACATGATAATACCGATTTGTTAACCGATACCGGTGGATGGCCCGGTTCCGGTGTCTTCGGAAATACCGATAGCGATGATGTCGCAGCGATTCGAGATGCCTCCGATACGATCATCCACGACATGGCCGTGACCCACCCCGCCGCTACCGTAACCGGCCCAGGCAGCGGCACCGCCAAATACTTTATCGAGGATTCCGTGGCCGAGGTCATTCTCGACGTGAACTGGGCCAGCGGCGCCTCCACCACCGGGACTCCAGGAGCCGGTAATGGCGGCAACAACACCACCTGGATTACCACTCTGGGCGGTGCGGCCCCCTCTACGAACGTGCGCTTTACCGCCTCCTCCGACACCGTCAGCGAAAACGTCGGCACCTATATCGTCACGGTGTACAAGTCCGCAGCGGACGGCAACATCAGTGGAGAGATCACGCTGGGTGGGGATGCCACCGAGGGCGTGGGCAATGACTACACCATCAACACCACAAACTTTACCCTGAACGGGGCGACCACTTCAGCGACCTTCACTGTGACCGTCAATGACGATGGCGACATTGAATCCACCGAAACGGTCGAACTCACCCTTGCCAATGTCGTGGGAGCAAATCCTTCTGCGCCTTCGGTATTTACCCTGACCATCAATGACAATGACACGCCTCCGAGTGATCTGATCATTTCTGAAATTGCCGATCCATCCGACAACTTCAACGCCCGGTTTGTGGAGTTATACAACGCCGGTGGTTCATCCATCGATTTAGCCGCCGGGACTTGGTATCTCTCCAAACAGGTGAATGGCGGCTCCTGGAATGACATTGCCCTGACCGGAACCGTAGCCGCGGGGAGCACCTATGTTCTCGCTTACAGTGACACCGAATACGCTTCGGCCTATCCATCCGCCCCCGTTCCGGATCAGATTGATGGGGATCTGAACGCCAACGGCGATGACGGGTACTACCTCTATCAGGGGGGCGATCATACGATCGGCACCATTGCTGATGCCTATGGTGTGATCGATGTCAATGGAAGCGGTGAGCCATGGCAATACACAGACTCCAGAGCCGTCCGCGATGAATTGGTCACGCAGGGAAGCATCACCTGGAACTCCAACGAGTGGACCATCACCTCAGCCGGAATTGCCGACATGACCCCCGGGGTACACCCCGATGGTCCTCCGGTCATTGTCACCAACGTGCGTTTCACTGCATCAGCCGACTCGATCTCCGAAGCCGGGGGCACGTATGCCGTGACCGTGATCAAGACCCTGGCCGAAGGAACCATCTCCGGCCAGCTTCTCCTCGGCGGTAGCGCCACCGAAGGCGGGCTGAATGACTACACCATCGACACCACCAACTTCGTGATGGACGGAGCCACCACCTCCGCGACCTTTACGGTTACCCTCAATGATGATGGTGATATCGAGCCTTCGGAGACCTTGACGTTGGAATTGGTCAATGTGACAGGTGGCACCATTGCCAGTCCGTCGATCTTCACCCTCACCATCACCGATAATGACACCCCACCTCCTGCTGGCGGCGTGATCTGGATCAATGAACTCGATTACGACAACGTGGGTGGCGACTCCAACGAGTTCTTTGAAGTCGCGGGTGCGGCCGGCACTGATCTGAGCATCTACAGCGTGGTGCTGTACAATGGCAGCGGCGGGGTACCCTATCGAACCAATGTCCTGTCCGGGGTGATTGACGATGAAGGCTGCGGATTTGGCGCCGTATCCTTCTACTTCGGGGTAAACGATGCAATTCAGCAAGGCCCCGACGCGATTGCTCTGGTCTCCAATGACATCAGCGTGATCGAATTCCTGAGTTATGAAGGCTCGTTCACTGCGGTAGGCGGTCCCGCCGATGGTCTGACTGCGACTGACATCGGGGTGGCTGACAACAATACCGATGAGATATCCGTTCAGTTGGGTGGATCCGGCCAGGTCGCGGCTGATTTCGCCTGGGAAACCAACTCGTTGTCTCCCGGCGATCTGAACGTCAACCAGACCATCGATCCATGTGGCGGCGCATCCAATGTACCGCCCGTGCTGGCATCCATCGGCAACAAGGTCACCCAGGAGGGCGTTGCCCTTGCCTTCGCGGTCACCGCGACTCCGACCGATGGCGACACTGTCACCCTGACGGTGAGCAATGCTCCGGCCGGTTCGGTGTTCGGCTCCACCAATGAAATCGGCACCTTCACCTGGGCCAGTCCCGCGCCGGTCGGCGTGTACACCACGACCTTCTATGCGGCGGATGTCGATGGCGTCGATTCCGAGACGATTACCATCACCGTCACCAGTGCTCCGCCTCCAGAGCCCAGCTTCAATGTCTGGATCAACGAAATCCACTATGAAAATATTGGCGGAGATACCAACGAAGGGTTTGAAATCGCCGGTGAGGCGGGGATCGACCTTTCCAACTACAGCCTGCATCTCTATGATGGTGATACCGGCCAACAATATAGCAACCGTACCCTTACCGGCTTCATTCCAGATGAAGGGAATGGCTTTGGTGCTGTCTGGTTCAGTTTTGATAACAGTGTTGGAACCGGAATCCAAAATTCCAAGGAAGGCGCTGCTCTTGTGCGAGACGGAATAACCGTTATTCAGTTCCTGAGCTGGGAGGGCGTCGTCAATGCCTTTGACGGGCCTGCGGCCTTCACGTCCTCCACCGACATCGGGGTGCAGGAAGACGGCACCACCGTCACCGGCGATCAGTCGCTCCAGCTCTGCGGCACCGGCACCAACTACGCCGAGATGCTCTCCAGTGGCGGATGGCAGGCTCCAGCCTTGAACAGCCGCGGCCTGCTTCAGGCCTGCCAGACCATTCCCGGCGGAAGCGGAGATACCACCCTCGACGAGTTCGATGTCACCGACCTTATGATCGGTGGAACGCTGGTCAGCGTGGATATCGGTGTCTCCTCGAACGGAGTGCCCTACTCGCTGATCTACTCCACGAACCTCCTCACCGACCCCGAGGGAACCGGCACCGCCGATACCCAGAACGGAAACGGAGGGAGCATCACCCTGCAGGATGACATCACCGGCAAGGACTTCCGTATCTACTGGATCCGGTCCAACTAGGTCGGTTCAAGAACCAAACAAACCAAGCAGCGGGCTTCCTCCGGGAAGCCCGCTTTTTTGTACGGAACCGGTGTCGCCAGTTCATCCCCGGGCCGCCCAGCCTGCCCGGCCAGGGAGGTCGGCCCCTACCCAACCATGGAAAAGCAAACCCTGACTACAGCCTAGAGGATCAGACTATCGACCGTAGCGCCCGTCTCCGAACGGGCGCCGGGGTATGGAAAAGGCCCTATTGGAGACAAACAGCAATGCCCATTCGGAGGTGGGCGCCACCTCTCAGGTCCATTCAATTGTCCGGGTCGTGGTGTTCCGGATCAACCACTCGAACCGGACATGTCTTCGGGCGGCCCGTGACCCATCAAGACAGGCGAAACAAGCAAACCAGCAGACCCACAGACAAGATGGTCTGATCATTCGTGTCGATTGGTGTCCATTCGTGGTTTCCTCAATGGCATCAACGACTACGCACCTATTTCTCCGGCAGCTCAAACCGTTCCCGGTCCTCGACATTGCGGACCCGGAGCAGGGTGGACTGGCCGGGGTTGGGGTAGCGCCGAAATTCGATATCCTTGATGACCCAGCGATCCTTGATCTTCTTGAAGCTCTTGATTTCCATACGGCGAATTCGCTCCCCCTGTTCATTGAAGCTTTCCGCCTGCAGCAGCATCCCGATTTTGGGGTCGATCCAGAGCCGGACACCGCCCAGGGTGAGGGGCGCATCGGATGGCGCGGGCAGATCGACGATCAGGCACTCCCGTCCCCGCACCGATTCCGCGCCGAGAATCGCTCCGCTGCGCCACCACAGAAACGATAAGCTGAGATCGATCCAGCTTAAATCCGTATCCAGCAGGGGAGCCTGCAGGTCCGGCAGGGGCGCGGCAGTCAGGGGATCGCCCTGGAAATAACGCCGGGAGGGTTCGCCTTCATCGCCCCAGGTGATCGACAAATGGGAAAGGGGGGCGGCAAACCGGTCGCGAAGGGTATACTGGGCAGTCGGGGGCGTGGCCCACCAATCCAGTTCCATATCGACCTTGTACTGCTCCTCGGGTTGCCCGGTACTCTTCCGGACAATCAAATCGCCCTCAATCCGCAAGGGGATATCCGGCAACCGGGAGATGACATCATTCAGCAAAGGTTGGGCGGCCCGGGGGAAGGGGCCGGACAGGGATTCCTCCCCCTGGACCCACAGTCCCGCCAAGACCACACACACCCCGATCCCCCACCCTGCATGTCTCATCATGATTGTTTCCTTGCCAGCCTCGAGAGATATCCCAGCGCATCATCGGCATGACGAACGCACTTGAACTTGATGGTTCGACGCACCTCGGGTGGTATTTCTTCAAGATCCTTCCGGTTTCCCTCTGGGAGAATGATATTCCGAATGCCTGCCCGGGCGGCGGCAAGCACCTTTTCCTTCACCCCGCCAACCGCCATGATTTTCCCGCGCAGGGTAATTTCTCCGGTCATGGCCAGGGTGGGCGGAATCACTTTTCCAGTAATCAGGGAATACATGGAGGTCAGCATCGCGAGTCCCGCCGAGGGCCCATCCTTGGGAATCGCACCGGCCGGAACATGAACATGCAGATCCATCTGGTCGAAGGGGGCGCCGGCGGTGAGCTTGTATTTCTGCGCATTGGCTTGAAGGTAACTCAGCGCGGCCCGGGCCGATTCCTTCATCACATCTCCCAGCGATCCGGTGAGGATCAGGGTTCCCTTACCGGGCATCCGGGTGGATTCAATGAACAGAATATCCCCGCCAGTAGGGGTCCACGCCAGGCCAGTCACCACCCCGGGCCCCACATCCTTTTCTGCGGTTTCCGGTTCAAACTTCACGGGGCCAAGAATCCCCCGCAATTGATCCGGGGTAACCTTGAACGGGGTTGTTCGGCCCTCGGCGAACAAACGCGCCGCTTTGCGGCACACATGGGCCAGCTCCCGGTCGAGATTCCGCACCCCCGCCTCCCGGGTATAGCCGGAAATGATCGCGGTCAGGGCGGATTTGGAAATCGTCACCTGCTTGCGGGTCAGACCATGGGCGGCGATTTGCTTCCGGATCAGATGCCGGGTGGCGATATGCACCTTCTCCTCCTGGGTATACCCGGGCAGCTCGATCACCTCCATCCGATCCCGCAGGGGCGCCGGCATGGTATCCATCACATTCCCGGTGGCAATAAACAGCACCGAGGACAGGTCAAAAGGCACATCCAGATAATGATCCGTAAAGGTGCTGTTCTGCTCCGGATCCAGAACTTCCAGCAGGGCCGAAGCCGGATCACCCCGGAAATCCATGCCCAGTTTGTCGATCTCATCCAGCATGAACACCGGATTCCGGGTGCCCGCCTTGCGCAGGCTCTGGATAATCCGACCCGGCATCGACCCAATGTAGGTCCGCCGATGCCCGCGAATTTCCGCCTCATCCCTCATTCCGCCCAGCGAAACCCGGATAAACGAACGCCCCAGCGCCTTGGCAATCGATTGCCCCAGGGAGGTCTTCCCCACCCCCGGAGGCCCCACAAAACAAAGGATCGGACCCTTCATATCCTTCTTCAGCTTCAGCACCGCAAGATACTCCAGAATCCGGTCCTTGATCTTCACCAGGTCGTAGTGATCCTCGTCGAGAATCTTCTTCGCCCGCACCAGATCAAACTGATCCTCACTCCGCTTGTTCCAAGGCAGTTCCGACAACAATTCGAGATAGGTCCGCACCACACTGTATTCCGGGGACGCCGTGGGAATCGATTCCAGCCGCCGTCGTTCCTTCTCGGCGCTCTTGGCAATCTCCTCCGGCAATCCTGCGGCGGCCAGTCGCTCCACCAGTTCATGGAGATCGGATTGTTGCTGATCTTTCTCCCCCAGCTCCTTCTGAATCGCCTTGAGCTGTTCACGCAAAAAGTACTCCCGTTGACTTTTGGAGAACGTTTCGCTGACCTGGTTCTGAATTTCCATGCCCGCCCGCAGAACTTCCAATTCCCGGTTCAACAGCGGCATCAGCCCGGCCAACCGCTCCCGGACATTGGCCTCGGCGAGAAGTTTCTGCCGCTCCGCCAACGAGATATTCAGGTTCGATGCAATCAAGTCCGCCAGACGGCCCGGTCCCTCGGTATTGACAACCGCGATCTTCAATTCCTCGGGAAGCGCCGGGGACATGCCGATGATTTCCTGAAACCGTGAGGAGGCGCTGCGGGCCAGCGCAGTCAACTCCACCGAGGCATCCATCACCTCCGGCACCACATCATACCGGGTTTGCAGAAAGGCCCGGCCCGCCTCCTCGGAGGTCAGCGTGGCCCGCTGCACCCCCTGGATCAATATCCGCAGGGTATCGTCCGGAAATTTCAACAGTTTCAGGGCCCGGCCGATGCACCCGATCCGGTGCAACCCCTTCCAGCCCACCGTTTCATCATTCGCCTTCCGGTCCTCAATCAGGGCACCAATAAAAAACCGGCTGCCCGACATCACCTCTTCCATCAACTGACCGGAACGTTTGGTATTCACAATGATCGGGGCAACCATCCCCGGAAACAGCACAAAGTCGTCGAGGGGAAGCAGGGGCAGGACCGGCGGTGGCTTGTCCTCCCGCGCCGGACCAATCACCACCATGCCGTCTTCGACATGAACCGTCTCACCAGCCTCATCTCCCACCGTCAAGTGCAAGTCCTGAAAGGGATCCATTTCTGTCATGACGACTCCTTCAACCGAATCGCCTGATGAAGGTCCACCTCATCACCCCCCATCGCCCGGCGGGGCAACCGAACCTCCAACAGCCCATTCCGGCACAGGGCGGTTGCCTCCTCACGCTCCACCCGGAAGGGTAATGGAATGATCCGTTCAAAATGCCCCATATCCATCTCCATCAACTTCACCCGGCAGGTTCCGGATTTCCCCGCACAGACCGGGTCACGGCGGTTGCCGCTGATGATCAGCTTTTGATTCGCGATATGCACCTCGACCTCTTCCGCCTTGACCCCGGCCAGCTCGACCAACACCACCAGCCCCTCGGGCCTTTCATAGATGCTCGCATTGGGGGTCCAGGTGCCGGTTCCCGGCTGGGTCACCCGCGCATCCAGCGAATACCACTGGGTTACAATTCTCTTGCTCATGATGCTACGCTACCACGAAGCCCGGAAGCTCAGCAAGACAGGCAAGTTCGGCGAAGTCTTGACACCGCGATAGCCATCTCCGTATTCCTCGAACCAACAAGGAGCCCTCCCCATGAAGCGACGTGCGTTTATATCCAAGAGCCTGCCGGTGGCGGTTGGCGGAACCCTGCTGGCCGGTTGCGCCGGAGAAAGCGCCGGCCCCTCTGTCCATACGCGCCCAACCATCCGGTGGCGCATGGCCTCCAGCTTCACCCGCAGTCTCGACATTCTGTTTGGGGCCACCGAGTACTTCGCAGCACGGGTAGGCGCCCTCACCGACCAGAAATTTCAAATCCGGCCCTATCCAGCCGGCGAGCTGGTTCCCGGTCTTCAGGTGCTTGATGCGGTGCAACAGGGCACGGTACAGATGGGACAGAGCGCGAGCTATTACTATACCGGCAAAAATGAAGCCCTCGCCTTTGACACCTGCGTACCCTTTGGCCTGACCACCCGCCAACAACTGGCCTGGCTCCTGCATGGGGGTGGGCTGGACCTGATCCGGGAAGTGCTCGCCGATTTCAACCTCCTCTCCTTCCCCGCCGGCAGCACCGGAGCCCAAATGGGAGGCTGGTTCCGACGCGACATTCAATCCCTTTCCGACCTGAAAGGGTTGAAAATGCGCATCCCGGGCATCGGCGGAGAAGTGATGAGCCGTCTGAATGTCACGGTGCAGGTCCTTTCCGGGGCCGATGTCTATCTCGCACTGGAGCGCGGAGCCATCGATGCGGTGGAGTGGGTCGGGCCCTATGATGACGAAAAACTCGGTTTTCAGCAGATTGTGAAAAACTACTTCTATCCCGGCTGGTGGGAGCCGGGGGCAACCCTCTCTCACTTTGTCAATCTGACCGCCTACAACCAGCTTCCATCCGACTACCGGGAAGCCCTCGCAGTCGCCTCCGCCGACACCTGTCAGTGGATGACCGGAATGTATGACACCCAGAACCCCCAGGCCCTCGCCCGCCTGATCCAGCAGGGTGTGAACCTCAAACCCTTCCCGCCGGACATGCTCAGGGAAGCGGAAAAACTTTCGCTCGACGTCCTCGAGGAAAAGGCCCTCGCCAATCCCGCCTACGCCAAGGTCTATCATCACTGGAAAGGCTTCCGCTCCTCGGTGTTTGACTGGTTCAAGATTGCCGAAGTTCCCTACCAATCCTTCGCGATGCGGTAACCCGGCGCCCTTCTCCAGACTTGCCCGTACCGGCGACTTCGCTACACTTTTCCCCCATGATGCGCATCACTCCATGGATGATCGGGCTGGCCCTCTCGGCAGGGACGGCCCCGGCGGCAGATCGACTGTGGACCGACGATTACGAGCAGGCCGTGAACCGTGCCCAAGTCGAGGGCAAAGCCCTGCTGCTGAATTTTACCGGTTCGGACTGGTGTGGCTGGTGCATTCGCCTTCACAAGGAGGTCTTTGCCCAGGAGGTGTTCAAAACCTATGCCGAAAGTAATCTCGTTTGTGTCACCATCGACTTTCCTTCCGAGCGGGTGAAACTATCCACCTCGACGCGCAAACAAAACCAGCGCCTGCAGGAAAAGTATCGGATACGTGGCTATCCTTCGATCCTGCTTTTGAGTCCGAAGGAGAAGGTTCTCGCCCAAACGGGATATAAGGCAGGAGGCGCGGAAGCCTATGTCGAACACCTGAAACAACTTCTCGAACCGCATATCGATCAACTGATCCCCACACCCAGCCGCGAAACCGTCTCAGAGGTCGCACCCGACGCAACCTCCCCGCGTACCTGGACCTCCACGACGGGAACCACCCTTGACGCCACCTATCGGCAGCGGGTCGGAGATCTGGTACACCTGCAGCGCGCAAATGGCACAACGGTAAAGATTGGCTTTGGCTCCCTGTCCGCGGCTGATCAGGATTACCTTCGTTCGATCAAAGCCTTTCAATGAACGGCACGAACGCCACCAGCACCGAGCCGCTCGAACCGGAAGTGCTTCCGCCACTGGGTGAGTCCGGATCCTCCTCCCGGAAGCCACTCCCCGGTAAGGGGGCGCGTTTTCTCCCTATTCTGGCCGGTTTTCTCGTGGATCTCATGGACCTGGTCAGCCTGGGCTGGGGGGGGCTCCTGATTGGTTTTCTCGCCGGATACTGGATGGCCCGCATCCTCGACCGTCCCCCGCGTGCCCGACTGTTGATCGGCCTGATGAGCGGCCTCTACTGCGCCCTCCCCGGCACCAATCTGATTCCCGCAGGCACCCTGTTCGGCATCCTCACCGCGATCACCTCCGACCCCAAATCCTCCCCGTGAACCAGGACGTGCGCCAGCGTTTCGATGCCGCCGCAACCACCTATCGGGAAACGGCCTTGGTCCAGGAGCAACTTGCCGACCAGCTGGCCGGTCAACTGGCACAGGTGGTTCCCCACCCGGTCCACCGGGTGCTGGATGCGGGCAGCGGTACCGGACTGCTCACCGCGCGCTTGTCCTGTCTTTTTCCCGAAGCCTCGCTCACTGCGCTCGATCTGTCCCTCGGTATGATTGAGCAGGGTCGGCAACGCCTGGACCCATCCATCCAGTGGCAGCATGAAGATCTGTTGCATCATCGCCCGTCCCAACCCTATGACCTGGTGGCGGGCAGTTCGTCCCTGCACTGGATTGAATCGCCGGACACCGCCGCAACCCGGCTCCATGAGCTCCTCGCGCCTCAGGGCTGGCTTGGGCAAGTGATCATGGTGGCGGGAACACTGGGTGAGTTGCATCGTGCCCGGACCCGATCTTTGCCCGGATTGCCGGCCCGGAGGCCCATGGCCGACGAGCATGCCTGGCGGGATGCCCTGGCCCGTCAGGGATTGATTCTTCGCCATGAAGAAATCATCGTTCGTACCCTGTTCCTGCCCAGTGCGAGCGACGTTTTACGGATGCTCCATCGCCAGGGGGTGACCTCAGGAACCCTCTCGCGGGCCAGCCGGGCCTTGACCCGGGGCGAGTTGAAGCGGCTGTGCGAAACCTACGAGGCGGAGTGCCGGGAGGACCGCGGGGTGCCGGTCACCTATCGGGCCTGGCTGGTCCTGGCTCAGCGTTAAGCAACGACCTCACCTCCACCGCGACCTCGATGGCCAAGGTCAAGCCCGACCGCACCAGGTGCAGGGTTGGGTCATACACCGAGAAACGGGGAACCTTCGCCACCTCGGCATCCCGGGCCAGCCGGGTTCGCGCATCCACCACATCCAGAATCAACAGCCGTACCCCGGCCAGCGCATCCAGGTCTTCCGTAAGCAGAGCCAATTCCCCAACCGATTCCGTACTCCAGGCCGCGTGATACATCACGACATTCACGACATTGGTGGCGAGCAGATCCTCCAGCCGAACCGACTGGCCGCCATTGGCAACCGTTTGAATCTCCAGAGCTCCCGTACTACCGGCCAGCCCCCCGAGAATCCACCCCGCCAGCCCGGCGGCAACCACTCGCCTACGCACGGGCCGCTGCCTGTTTCAACAGATCCTTTGCGTGCTCAACGGTAATCCCGGTAGCGCGCTTGCCCCCGAGCATTCGCGCCAGTTCCTCCACCCGCCCGTCCGGATCCAGCGCGCGAATGGAACTCACCGTGCGCTCGTCCTGCACCGACTTCTCCACCGCATAGTGGGAGGTTCCGCATGCCGCGACCTGGGGCAGATGGGTAATACAAAGGACCTGATGACTCCGAGCCAGCGCGGCAAGTTTCTCGCCGATCGCATGCCCCATCTCCCCGCCGACATTCGCATCCACCTCGTCAAACACCAGCAGCGGAATGGCGTCATGCTCCGCGAGCACCGCCTTGGTCGCCAACATGACCCGGGAAATTTCCCCGCTCGAAGCAATCTCCCGGAGCGGTTTCATTGCCTCCCCAAGATTGGGGGCGAACCCGAAGTCCACCTCATCCATCCCATTCGCCTTCGGCTCCCCGGGCGTCACTACCACCGAGAATTCGCCATGCTCAAACCCCAGAAACCTCAGTTCCCGGGTAATATCCTTCGCCAGCTTGGACGACGCCTTGACCCGCTTGGCCCGCAACCCCTCGCCCGCCACGGTCAAATCCCGGATCAGCCTTGTCCGGTCTTTTTCCAGTTCCGCGACCCGCTCTTCCCGCGACTCCAGATCATCCAACTTCACCCGGGCGGCCTCCAGAGCCTCCAAAACCGAGGCCACTGAACCCCCATACTTCCGCTTCAGTTTCTGGTAACCGGCAATCTGGCCGTCGAGCCACTCCAGCCGGGCCGGATTTGCCTCGATGGATTCCATCTGCTCGGCAATCACCGCCGCCACTTCCTGCACCTGGATTGCCGCCGACTTGACCTCATCCCGCCAGGTCGCCGCAGCGGGCAGCAATGGACTCATCTCCTCGAGCATCCGCTGGGCGGCGGCCAGGGCATCAAAGGCCGCGGTCTCGCCCTCCAGCAACGCCTGCACGGCACCGTTACCCAACCCCAGAATCCGGGAGGCATTGCTGACCATGATGTGCTCCTGATTCAGCGCCTCCTCCCCTTCGAGGGTCGGATCAATCGATTCGATCTCCTGCACCCGGTGGCGCAGAATGTCGACCATGGTCGCGACATCCTCCCCGCCCTCCTTCAGGGCCTCGAGGCGCTCCTCCACGGCTTGCAACTGCTCGTAATATTCACGATACGCGGACAGCTCCTTCTCGGTATGGCCGAAGGCATCCAGAATCGCCCGCTGGGCGGAACGGCGAAACAGGGACTGATGATCGTGCGGGCCGTGCATATCCAGGAGAACATCCCCCAAGTGCTGAAGGACCTGGGCCGTGACCGGGCTGTTATTGACCGCTTGCTGATTGGAGCCGGAGGCCTTGATGGCGCGGCGAAGAATCAACCGCCCATCCTCGCAGGGATCCAGACCCGATTCGGCGAGGACGCCGTCCACCGGCCCGGGGCGCGACAACGCAAACACCGCCTCCACCACACACTGGTCCTCCCCCGACCGGATGGACTTTTTGTCGGCCCGTTCTCCCAGCAGCAAACTCAACGCACCGATAAAGATTGATTTGCCCGCCCCGGTCTCTCCGGTAATCACGTTCAAACCCGGACCGAACTCGATGTCGAGCTCCTTCACCAGGGCAAGATTCTTTACTCGTAGACGTTCCAGCATAGAAAATCCTCACGGCACATCTTGGCGATGCGCTGGACAAAGTCAGCAGAAAAATGCAATGGAGAAGAATACTCAACGCCCCCCCGGGCGCATCCCTGATTCACTGACCACCAGGCTTTTGTAGTAGCGACGCAAGCCCCGCGATGCGCGGGGCAAGGCGCGTCGAACAGGCAGGCCCTGGTCGGGCAGGCCCTGGCCGGGCAGGCTGGCCGCAACGCGGACTCGGCGCGTCCCCGCCCCCCTTACCCCCGGGGATGAAACCACAGCCAGATGCGAAATTTGATGCGGCTCCACAAAGGCGCCCGCTCCGCCGGTTGCCGCAGGGTAATCCGGGGCCGGAGTTGCGGTTCCTCCCGCTTTTCCTTCATATAATTCCGGTCATAAATACCCATCTCTGCACCCTATCATATTTCCTTCGCTTCCAACCCCGGCTTCTGTTTAATTCTTTCCATGACCCTGAAATTTTCCAGCCGATTTCCCGGTGGTAATGCCGCAGCATACGATATCGACACCAGTGGCGCCATGCCGGAGGTTCGGTTCACCTCGGATCCCTGTGGCGGAGTGGATGCCCTGTGGTTTCACTTTCGCCTCGAGGAGTCCGCTCCATCTCCCGGCGACAACGAGCGCAAGATCCGGTTGGTCTGGAACTTTGTCGATGGATTGTATGGCGTGGATGACTCCCTGAGTTGCGTGCCTGTACTCATGGCGCCGGGCCAGCCGTGGGTCAGGCTCAAGCAGGGAGAGGAATCCCGCACCCCCGACGGACAACGTCAATTGGCCTGGACCCTGCCTTACCCCACGCCGCTGGTCGAGGTTGCCCTGTCTTTTCCCTACCTTCCCGGTGATCTAAGCGCACTGCTCAAAAAATCACGCGAGTATTGGATTCAAGAGCCGATTGGCCTGACGCAGGGCGGCCGGATTCTCCATCGGCTGCGAAGCCATTCGGCCAGCGGCGGGGGGCGGCACCCCGGGATCTACATCCTCGCCCGGCAACACGGGGGGGAAACACCCGGGTCGTGGGTACTCGACGGACTGCTCCGTCACTTTGCCCAGATTCGCAAAGGGGGATATGATCTCTGGGTGGTTCCCTTTGCCGACCTCGACGGCTGCCTGCGTGGACACTTCGGCCGCAATGGTTCCCCTGTGGATCTGGATCAAAGCTGGGGCCCCGAACCGCAACGGCATGAAGCGAGGGTCATCGATCATGACCTCCAGCGTTGGAAAACCAGGTGCAACCCCATCCTTGCCCTCGACCTGCAGTCCCCCGGAGTCAGCGAACGGGCCGGGGTGAAGGGGACCATGACCGGACAAGCCGATCATCCACTGGCCAGGGCGGAAACCAAGTGGTGCAATGTCTTCCAGAGTGAACTGCAACCGGCGTTTGCCGCTGACGACTTCAAGCGGAACGAGGATGAACCCGGCAGCTTTACCGCCCACTTGCGGAATGAACACCAGGTGCCCGCAGTCAAACTTTCCATCCCGTATGCCCATTGCGGCAGCAATCTACTCACCCAGAAAAACTATCGGGAAATCGGCCAACTGATCGCCAAGGCGATTCTTCGCAAGAACGGGTAGCCTCTCCCCGCGCGTGACCCACCAAGGACCTGATGTGCGGACTACGCCAATTCCTGGGGCGGCGGTTGTCCCGGCTGCTGCGTGGGGTTGCGCGGAGCCAGGGTCACCCGCAGCGGATAGCGCAATTTTAGATCACCATCGAGCTGGATCTCCACCCAGTAGGTACCGGCCTCCTGAAACTCGACATTCAGAAAGACTTCCACGTTGGTTGCGGTCGCCTCCGGCGAGGGAAGCCGCACGGGAATATTCTGGCCCTCGACCAACGGGGTGCTCATGTCCGGCTTGAGGATTTTTGATTTCTGGTGGAACTCCCCTTCCCCGCTGCACCACCGGGTGACCATGAATAGCCGCGGATAGCGCACCGGCAACTGGGGGATGACGATCGCATCGAACAACCCGATAAGTATAAATTTACCGTTCCGCTCCTGGCGCACATCATCGCAGAGAATCGCGGACTGGAGATCGGGGATAACGGCATTCATGGTAGATCCTTAATGTTTAAAGTGGCGCATTCCGGTGAACGCCATGGCGATTCCATGGTCATCACAAGCCGCAACCACATCCTCGTCTTTCCGGGAACCGCCGGGTTGAATGATAAACCGGATCCCGGCCCTGGCCGCTTCCTCGATGTTGTCGGGGAATGGGAAGAACGCATCGGACACAAGGATGCTCTCGGCCAACACCGAGTCCCGGTCCCGGCCCTGTTCAGCCAGTGTTGCTTCGGCCCGGGGCACCGCGAGCTTGCGGAGGGCGTCCACCCGGTTCGGCTGGCCCGCCCCCATGCCGAGCAGCATGTACTGACCCGGCTGGTATTCATTGACGATCACAATCGCGTTGGATTTCACATGCTTGCAGACCTTGATGCCAAAATCGGCGAGGCCGCGTTTCTCCTCCGGAAAGGCTTCCGAAGTCGGGGTCATCCAGTGCGCGGACAATCCGAGATCCCGGTCCTGCACCAGCAATCCGCCCTGGATCTGGCGAAGCACCGGGGACGGCTTCGCGGCCTGCAAGGGCTGGCGCAGGATCAGCAGGCGGATCTGCTTGCTCTTGGCCTTCAGAAATTCCAGTGCCTCCGCCTCGAAGTCCGGGGCAATCAGCACCTCGACAAACCGGTCCTTCAGAAATTCCGCAGTCTCGAGGTCGACCGGTCGGGTCACCGCAATCACACTGCCAAAGGCCGAAACCGAATCACCGGCCCATGCGGCCTCCATCGCCTCTCGCAAGGTGGCCCCGGTGGCATAACCGCAGGGGTTGGAGTGCTTGATGATGGCCACCCCAGTCGACCCGGCCAACTCGCGCGCCACTTCCAATGCCGCATCGCCATCGAGATAATTATTATAGGACATCTCCTTGCCATGCAGGATGGTGCAGTCGGCAATACAGGCCTCCCCGGGCTGGTGCCGTTTGTAAAATACCGCCGACTGATGCGGATTCTCGCCATAACGAAGGGGGACCCCGCCATCAAAAGCCGCCACAAACGGAGGCGCGGCCCCTTCAGCAACCTCAACCTGGCCGGATAAATAAGCCGCAATTGCAGCGTTGTACAGGGCGACCCGGGAAAACACCTTGAGGGCAAGCTGACGACGCAGGGCCTCCGAAGTTTCCCCGTCCGATGCCTTCATTGCATCGAGCACCGGGGCATAGTCCGAAGCATCACAGACCACCGTCACGTGGGCATGGTTCTTTGCCGCAGAGCGCAGCATGGTTGGGCCACCGATATCGATATTTTCAATCGCATCCTCAAAGGTCACATCCGGCTTCGCCACCGTTTCCTCGAACGGGTAGAGATTGACACACACCAGATCAATCGGCTCGAGCCCATGCTCCCGCATCGTCGCTTCATGCTCATCATTCCCGCGGAGATACAGCAGGCCGGCATGGACCTTGGGGTGCAGGGTCTTGACCCGGCCATCCAGCATCTCGGGAAAGCCGGTAAACGCCGAGACATCCTTGACCGGAAGTCCGGCCGCCTGGAGGGTCTTTGCCGTGCCCCCGGTGGAAAGCAGTTCTACCCCGAATTCGTGCAGGCCTCGGGCAAATTCAACCACCCCGGCCTTGTCGGATACACTCAATAAAGCGCGTCGAATTTTCATGGTCTCTTTCTACAAAAGGAAGCGAAGGAAACGAAGACTATTTCCTGCGGAGTACAGCCACCTGCATAGATCCGTTATCCGGTCAGAGATCGTTTTCGGACCTTCCTATCCTTCGTTTCCTTTGGTTAAGCAATCTGTACGACGCCGTGACCAGGGATAACCCGCCCGATGACCTTCGGGCGCTCCCCGGCCTTTTTCAAAATCGCAAGGGCAGGTTCGGCATCGGGCCTGCGTACCGCGATCACCATCCCGATCCCCATATTGAACACCCGGTACATTTCTTCGTCGGAGACCTGGGCGGCATCCTGGATGACCGTAAACAGGGCCGGGCGCTTCCAGGCCGCGGCATCGATCTCCGCATCGACATTGCCGGGCAGAACCCGGGGAATATTATCGTAGAATCCGCCTCCGGTGATATGGGCCAGGCCGCGAACCGGCAGCTTGCCCAGCAGAGCCTGCACCGGCTTCAGGTAACTCCGATGCACCGCGAGCAGGGCCTTTTCCACCGGAATCGCCGTGCCGGGCAGTTTGTCGGACAGCTTGAGTCCAGCGTCCTGAAACAGAGCTTTCCGGGCGAGCGAATAGCCATTGGTATGCAGTCCGCTCGAGGGCAGGCCGATCAGGACATCCCCGGACCGGATGCTTTTGCCGGTAATAATTTTTTTCCGCTCCACCGCCCCGATGATCGTGCCGACCAGATCATATTCTCCCGGCGGGTACAATCCCGGCAGCTCTGCGGTTTCCCCCCCGATCAGCGCACAGCCATTGGCTCGGCAGGCTTTGGTCACGCCTCGAATCACCTCGCTGATCATGCCGGGGTCCAGCACCGAAGTGCCGATATAATCGAGGAAGAACAGCGGAAAAGCCCCCTGAACCAGGATGTCATTCACGCAATGATTGACGATATCCTGCCCCACCGTATCGTGTCGTCCCGCGAGTACGGCAACATTCAACTTGGTCCCGATCCCGTCAATACTGCTCACCAGAACATGATCCCTGCCCGGCGATTGAAACAGCCCGCCAAACGAACCAATCTCTGAAAGCACACCCGCTGTCTTTGTTTGCTGAATAAGTTTTTTCGCCCGCTTCAGGGCGTTCATTTTGGCATCGATGTCGACACCGGCAGCAGCATAGGCCGAGGAGGTTTTTGAAGTCATGGCATGGTCCTGTTTTTCAAGACGCTGGGGCACCGCCCCCGGCAATTCATCGTCCCAACCCCAATATCTTGAAGGTCCGGTTCACATCGCGGAAGTGGGTTGTAAGATCGAATACCCGGTCGAGTTCCTTGTCGGTCACAAACTTGGAAACCTCTTTATCGGCCTCCAGCAGACTCCGCAATTCTCCTTCGCCCGCCCAGGCCTTCATCGCATTGCGCTGCACCAAACGGTAGGCCACCTCGCGCTTCACACCCTTTTCGGTCAGGAGCAGCAGCACTTGCTGGGAGTGAATCAGCCCCCGGGTCTGGTTCAGGTTCTTCATCATATTGTCGGGAAGCACGGTCAGGGACGCCACCATCCCGGACAACTTCGCCAGCATATAGTCGAGGGCGATGGTGGCATCAGGCAAGATGACCCGTTCCGCCGATGAGTGGGAGATGTCCCGTTCGTGCCACAGAGCGACATTTTCCATCGCGGTCACCGCATAGCCCCGAATCAGCCGGGCCATACCACTCAGACGTTCTCCGATAATCGGATTGCGTTTGTGTGGCATCGCGCTCGATCCCTTCTGCTTTTCATCAAAATATTCCTCGGTCTCCCGGACTTCGGTGCGTTGGAGGTGCCGGAACTCGGTCGCCCAGCGGTCCACCGAACAGGCCACCACCGCGAGATGATTCATATACTCCGCGTGACGGTCCCGTTGGAGAATCTGGGTGGAAATCGCGGCGGGCTTCAGGCCAAGTTTTTTGCACACATAGGTTTCTACTGAGGGGTCGAGGTGGGCATGAGTGCCCACCGCGCCGGACAACTTGCCGACCCGGACGATCTCCTTTGCCTGCTCCAGCCGGGCCAGGGCACGCCCGAATTCATCGTACAGCAGGGCCATCTTGAGGCCAAAGGTGATCGGTTCGGCATGAATCCCATGGGACCGCCCGATCATCGGGGTGAATTTGTACTGTTTAGCTTTCTTTGCCGCGGCCTTGCGCACCGCCTTGACCCCGGCGATCAGCAGGGCCGCCGCCTCGGTCATCTGCACCGCAAGTGCAGTGTCCAGTACATCCGAACTGGTCAGCCCCTTGTGGATGAACCGCGACGACGGCCCGACATGCTCGGCCACGTTGGTCAGGAAAGCGATGACATCGTGGTGCACCTCGCGCTCGATGGCGTCAATCCGCTCCACCGAAAATTTTGCCCGGGTCCGGATCCGCTTCAAGTCGGCAGCGGGGATCTCGCCGCGCTTGTGCAAGGCCTCACAGGCCAGCAGCTCAATTTTCAGCCAGATCGAAAACCTGTTTTCATCCGCCCAGATGGCAGCCATTTCAGGTCGGGTATATCGCGGGATCATTTTGAGTCCTTCCGTTCAGAAAGCAACGCAGTGTAGCGCCCGGCACGGCCGGATAAAAGCAGGAACTTGGCGAGCCATGGGAAGCCTTCATCCTTGGCGACACTTCGGCGTCGCATAGCTCCGCCCTCCACAACCTTTTGGAGGAGCGAGCTATGCGAGCCGGTGATACGATTGATTCAGCTTCACCTATGTGGTGAAGGTAAAGCGAGGTCGCTAAGGATCAGGGGGGGAAGCGTCCGAGCCATCGCCCCCACCCGCGTTGGTGGGCCGCGAGATCCCCTAGGGATTGCCGGGTGAATCCATCCCCGACAACTTGTTTTTCAGGCTTTCCAACTGCGGGGCGCTGCGCACCGACACATCGAGATCCTTTAACAGGCCGTCGGCAAGATCATAAATCCACCCATGGAGAATGATCTCTTCACCCCGGTCCCAGGCGTTCTGAAGGATGGTGGTATTTCCGACATTCACGACCTGCTCGATGACATTCAGCTCGCACAACCGGTGCCGCTGGGCATCTTCATCCGGAAGCCGGTTGAGTTCGGCGAGATGCTTCTGCCGAATATCCCGGATCGGCCGGAGCCAGTTGTCAACCAGGCCGTGGGGTTTTCGCTCCAGCGCCGCCTTGATCCCACCGCAGCCATAGTGACCACAGACAATCACATGGTGAATCCCGAGAATTTCCACCGCATACTGAAGCACGGACATGCAGTTCATGTCGGTATGCAGGGCAAGGTTTGCCACATTCCGGTGGACAAACAGTTCCCCCGGCAGCAACCCGACAATTTCATTGGCCGGAACCCGGCTGTCCGAACAACCGATCCACAGGTAGCGCGGGGCCTGCTGAGACGTGAGCTGCTCAAAAAAACCCGGGATGGAAGCCCGGATTTTATCCGCCCACGCTTTGTTGTTGCTGAATAGATGGGGAAGGGTCTTCATGATGATGCGATCCTGACCGGCGTGTCTGCATTCAGAGGAGCAAAGGATAATTCGATCCGATGAGGCAGGAAAGCAGGAAATGCAGATCCAGGAATCTGAATACTGGTCACGACATCGTTGGCCGCGATCGAAGGGAACAGGCCAACCTCGCTTACATCGCTGGGGTGGATGCTCTAGACAACGGCCGGTGAAGGAAATGCCACAACCCCATGACCGCAGAGAACAAAATATACATGGGATCGACGACTACGATTTCTTTCGAATAAGCCCGATAACAAAAAGTAAAACCACCGCGCCTGCGGTTGCCGTCACAAGGGGGCCCATCCATTCCCCACCAATCGAAATCCCCAGTACCTGGAAAATCCATCCGCCCAGCACAGCCCCCACCACACCAACGACGATGGAGCCAACAATGCCGAATCCGCCCCCCTTCATGATGAGACCAGCCAACCAACCGGCCACACCGCCGATCACCAAAAAGACGACTAGTTGTTCCCCGTTCATATTCTTTTCCTTTCATACGGTTTTTAGCCGCCACGACCGTTCGGCATGATGCCGAATACTTGCATTCCGTCAGAGACAGATGGATCCATTGGGGAAGGGCCCCAGGTTTCGCTGCCCTATGCTTCGCAATCGCTGATTGCATTGATGGTCAGCGACTTCAGGTGTCTGGGCGGACGCAACAAGTCCGGAAGGCACACGCTTTTTTCATAAGAACAATGGACAAGGCCAGCATAGTACCATTCGCATGGCTTTGGAAACGGTTTTTCAGATTTCTTCATGCGGAGACAAAGCTGGTGCTTGAATCGAGGGCGGTTGTTTCGGTCTTTGACACCTTGGGGCTCAATTGTTTAGAAAGCATTTGGTCGCATGGATCTTGACGGCCGGGAGCATCATCAAGGAAGAGAGGGTTCGTATGGAGTTCATCTGGATCTGCGTTGTCATTGGTTTGTCCGCCCTGTTGTTTGCCTGGTTGAAATCCGTTTGGATCTGCCGGCAGGATCCCGGTAATGCCCGCATCTGCGAAACCGGTGATGCGATTCGGGAAGGAGCGATGGCTTTCCTGTCCCGCGAGTACCGGATCATGACCCTGTTTGTGCTGGTGGTTGGCGCCCTGTTGTTTTTTGCCAATGAGGGTCACCAACGCCTGGTTGCCCTGTCTTTTGCCACCGGGGCGGTTTGCTCCGCTTTGGCCGGTCTTTTTGGCATGAGGGTTGCCACGCACGCCAATACCCGAACCGCCAACGCGGCGATCACCGGGTTGGCTCCCGCTCTCAAGGTGGCCTTCACCGGCGGTTCAGTCATGGGGATGTCGGTGGTGGGACTGGGCGTCGTCGGACTGAGCCTTTTATTCCTCCTCTATACCCACATTTGGGGGGGCGATGCCGAAACCCTGCGCATCCAGGTCCTGCCCGTCCTCGCCGGGTTCTCCCTCGGCGCCAGCTCCATCGCGATGTTTGCCCGGGTCGGAGGCGGAATCTATACCAAGGCTGCGGATGTCGGAGCGGACCTGGTCGGCAAGGTGGAATCCAATATGAAGGAAGATGATCCCCGCAACCCGGCTACCATTGCCGACAATGTCGGGGACAATGTCGGGGATGTCGCGGGCATGGGGGCGGACCTGTTTGAATCCTATGTCGGCGCGATCATCGGCAGCATGGTTCTCGGTGCGGCGATGGGGTCGGTGGAGCTGGTGTTGCTTCCCCTGATGCTCGCCGGCGTTGGCATTGTGATGTCCATGCTGGGCACCCTGGCGGTGCGTACATCGGAAAAGGGAAACCCCCAGACTGCCCTGAATATCGGTACCACGCTGGCCGGCTTGCTGATTGCCGGCGGCGCGCTTCCCCTGATCCGGTGGATGGCGCCGGCGACCTTTACCTACGGTGGCGAATCGTTTGAAGCCATGGGTATCTTCTGGGCTCTCGCGACCGGCTTGCTTGGCGGCATCCTGATCGGGATGTTCACCGAGTTCCACACCGCGGAGGGCCGGCAACCGGTGCGGGTGATCGCTGAAGCCTCCACTTCCGGTCCCGCCACCAACATCATCGCCGGACTGGGGGTCGGGATGATGTCCACCGCTCTCCCGGTGATCTGCCTCGCCTTTGTCATTCTGATTGCCCATCACTTCGGCGGCATTTACGGCATCGCCATCGCCGCCCTCGGCATGCTCTCCACCACCGGGATCCAGCTCGCGGTCGATGCCTATGGGCCCATCGCCGACAATGCAGGCGGCATTGCAGAAATGGCCAACCTCGGCGAAGAGGTCCGCAGCCGGACCGACAAACTCGATGCCGTCGGCAACACCACGGCAGCGGTGGGCAAGGGCTTTGCCATCGGCTCGGCCGCCCTCACCGCCCTAGCTTTGTTTGCCGCCTATTCGGAAAGCGCGGGCATGACCAGCATCAATGTCGGCGACGCCCGGGTCATGGCTGGTGTGCTGCTCGGCGGGATGATGCCCTTTCTCTTTTCCGCCCTCACCATCGGCGCGGTCGGGCGGGCCGCCCAGGTGATGATCACCGAGGTGCGGAGGCAGATCAAAGAAATCCCCGGCCTGATGGATGGTACCGGGAAGGCGGATTATGCCTCCTGTGTGGACATTTCCACCAAGGCAGCGCTACGGGAAATGGTGCTGCCCGGAGTGCTTGCAGTGGCCACCCCGGTGGCGGTCGGCATGCTCGGCGGACTGGAAATGCTCGGGGGCCTGCTCTGCGGAGTCCTCCTTTCCGGGATCATGATGGCACTGTTCATGGCCAACTCCGGCGGTGCCTGGGACAACGCCAAGAAACACATCGAGGGAGGCGCCTTCGGTGGCAAGGGCTCCCCCGCCCACAAGGCTGCAGTCTGCGGCGATACCGTGGGTGACCCCTTTAAGGATACCGCCGGACCTTCGCTCAACATCCTGATCAAGCTGATGAGCATTGTATCCCTGATTATCGCACCCCTGCTACGGTGAAACCCCAAACCGCCACACTGGGAACCACATTGAACAGAAAAGGACCGTCAATCTTCCCGGCAAAGGCGATCTCTACTTGTTGCTGCGATTGGATCATGGAACCGGAACCGTGCAAGTCACCGAATGAAAATGGTCACCGACCTCCAGCAAATTGGAACAGGTGTTGAACCTCAAGGCCGCGCTCCCATGAATCGATACCGCCAAACCGGCACCGCCCTGATTCCTGTTATCCTGTGGTTTGTCCTGCTCACCTATCTTGATACCCCGGGGAACGTTACGCTTTTTCCGGTCGGGACTCACACCCAGGTGAGCCTGTGGGAGAAGCCCGCGCTGCACCTGTTGATGATCGGCCTCAGCGCGATCGTCGTCATCGCGGGCATCACCGCCGTGAAAAAGAGCGGCTCGGGACTGGCCGGAACGCTTCCCCTCTACCTGCTGCCCCTGACCTATGCCGGTGTCTTCCTTCGCCCCTGGGTGCCGATGGGCATTGGCACGAACCTCTGGTGGTACGGCTCCGCGGTCCTCATCGGGTGGGCGCTTGCCAATGCCCATGCCAGGCTTCCCGACCGACCCCTGGTCTGGACCCGTCACCACGCGCTTCGCCTGGTCGTCTTCGCCACCCTGTTGTTTACCGCAACCGGTATCTACTTCAGCCAAACCATCGGGTACCACTCCGGGGATGAAGCCCATTATGTCACCCAGGCCTACAGTCTCGCCGAAGATGGCGACCTCGACATCCAGAACAACATCGAAGGCGTTGATCCCGAAAGAAAGCTCTACTACCACATCAGCGTGAACAGCCGGAATGACGCCTGGTACTCCTGGCATCCGTTTGGCCTGTCCGTCTTACTGGCCCCGTTTCTCTGGATCGGTCTGTATCCGGCCCATGTTGTGGTTGCCCTGTTTTCCGCTCTCGCCCTCGCCGGCCTGTTCACCGCCTGCCGCCGGTGGGGCGTCACCGGCCGCACCGCCTGGCTGCTCATCCTCCTGTGGGCGGGCAGCCTGTTCTGGGGCGGGTACTCCTCACGGTTCCTTCCGGAAATTCCCGGGGCGGCCCTCTGCATCTGGGGTATGATCGCCCTCACCCTTCGCCGCGAACAACCCCGCGCCTCCATGGCCCTACTCCTGATCTGCGCCGGCATCATGCCGTGGATGCAAACCCGGTTTCTCCCCCTGTCACTGCTGATGGTCGGCCTGTATGGATTGAGCGACCTCATCGACGCCGCAACCAAAAGAACCTGGGCACCGTTTGTTCACGCCAGCCTCACCGGGATCGGGGCCATCGCGGTGTACGGGATCTATTACCTCGTCCAGAACCGGATGTTTGTCCACGCCTCCCCCTATCCCTCCGGCTCCCTGCTGATGAACTATCCCCTCGGGCTTTGGCATTCCCTGGTCAGTGAACGCAGCCCGGTCTATTCCGTCGCCCTCTTCGCAGCATTGCTGCCCGCCGCAATCCTATCCCTGACCCGCCCCCACCCCTCACGCACCTGGACCTTTCAGGCCCTGCTCTGCTTTACCGCGGTTTGGCTTACCTCCTGCGGAACCCATTGGTATGTCGGGGGCGCCGCTATTCCCGGCAGATACCTGATGGTGATCTCCGTACTTCTGATCCCTCCCGCCGCGCTCTGGCTGGACCGGCAGGACCGGGGCGCCCTCGCCTGGACCTTCAGCCTCGGGGCTCTCTCCATGCTGCTGTGGTTACTGGTGCTGTTCAACCTGAACGCCTACGACAAAACCTTCACCATGCCGGTGGCCACCACCCCCATCGTCTCCTACTGGTTGAGCGGCATGAACAATTTTCTGCTCTCACCTTATGAAACCGGTGACCATTACTTCGGACTTGCCCTGTATCTGGTCAGCGCGGGAGTCCTGATCTTTCGCTCACCGTGGCTCCGGACCATCGCCTTTGCCGGACTCGTCGCCGCCGCCCTGATGGTCAAGGGACCAGCCGGAGAACCCGGGCCCGACCCAACCCGAGCCGCCCGATTACTCGGCGAGAGCCGGGACGGCAGGGGCTGGATGTTCATCCATGGCGAAATCGATCCCTCAAAGCAGGTCTCCCTGTTTGACATCGCCAACCGGTTCCACCATGTCCCTCCCGAGCGCCTGCTCCGCGTCACCACCCGCCCCCCGGTCGAAACGGAGGGTCCACCCATGCTTTCTCAATCCACCATCGAGATCAATGACTGGGCCGGACGAAATCTGGCCTGGGCCACCCTGATGCCTCCCTTCAAGGAGCAACCCGGCCGCAAGGTCCTTCGGGTCCGCGGAAGGGTCGAGGGAACCGCCCAACCCATCCTCGTCGTTCGCAAAGGCTCCCAACCGGCTGCTCTGGAGGAAACGGTCAGCCTCGATCCCCGGGGGCATTTCGACCTCACCCGCACCGTGGATGTTGCCGGAGGCGGCGACCTCTACCTGCTTACCCGCCTCGAAGGAGAAGGGACCCTGATCATCGAAGACCTCCAGTGGACCACCTACCCCCGGCGGCTCGTGGAGAAAATGTCGCTCACGATTCCCGGGCCGTAGACCGTGGCAAAACGCGGATCACAAGTCCACGCGACACCATCATACCGACCCAGTCCTCGATGGACACCGCCAGATCACCTGGAGGGGACGGTCACGCCCCCCCCCGCCAGACTATCCAATCCCTGGTTTCCCGGGTAGACATGCAGTGAACATGATTTCCAACCGTTATTGGATGCCAGTTGGCTGGATCCTGTGCTTTGCCGGAGTGCTTTCCGCGCCGGCAGGGATTCCCGCAGGAGAAACGGTCTTTTTTGATGTGCCGACCAATTGGGTTCTGACACCACCGCCAGCCCCCTCACTTCAATTGGCGGAAGTGCCTGGCTATCCGGACGCCCCGGATCGCCTGACCTTGATTGCCCGCCTTCACCGCCCGGATGCGGAAATCCATGGCCCCGGCCCCTATCCAACGATCCTGGTGCTTCATGGCTCCGGTGGTTTGTGGTCGAATGATGCCATCACCAATGGGATGGCCAGCCAGTTTGAAGAATGGGCATCGGTTCTGTCCAGCAACGGCTATCTCTCGCTCTATGTGGATAGCTTCAATCCACGGGGGATTTCCACCAACTTTGCCAACCGCCTCCCTCACCATGATCCCGCACTCGATGATGCCCTCTGCTCTCCCAACTACGAACGGCCCAAGGATGTGGTGGCGGCCCTGTCTTTTCTGGCTGCACACAACGAGGTGGATCGGGACCGGATCGGCATCCTTGCCTTTTCCCATGGTTCCCAAGTCGCCTTGAATGCGATTCTCGACCCGTCTGTCGACCTGACGCCCTACACCGTCCGCTACATCAACGAGTCCAACGCCACCATCAATCTTGAAGTGCCGTCGCCGGTGCGCATTCCCGATGCACTTCCTTTTCCCGTGGTCTGCGCCCTCTACTATCCAGGCTGCTCTCACTATGGCTATCATGGCCAGGCCAGCAGCATCAGCGCCGGACGCTATATGCCGGATCGACGCACGCACGTCCTGCTCTTTCATGGTACCCGGGACTCCCTGCTTGGCGTTACCGACCCGGATGCAACCCCGCTGACCGGCTCGCTGTATCCAATCAAGCTGGTCGAATCCGCCCGCCTCCAAGCCGAAGCGGAGGCGGTTCCCAACCCGTTCATCCATCACCTGGTCTATGACCAGGTGAACCACAGTTTCGACGGGGTCACCCTCGCGGATGAAGGCGATTGGAACTCACCCTCGGAATCCGCCGATCAGAAAGCCAAACGGTTGACCCGGGACGAAACCCTCAAGGCATTCGCCCTGTGGTTGAAGCCGGTTGACTTGGCCGCATCCATTCAACCGCTCTCGTTCGAAGGGTTGAGGGTGCAATGGCACAGTGAAAAGGATCTCCTGTATACCATGGAACAACAGGACAATTATCAGGGCCCATGGATTGACATCTCGGCCACCCTGACCGGTCCGGTACAGCAAGCCGAGGCCCCCTTTGGTGCAGCCCAGAGCACTGCAATCCGTCTGAGCATCACCCCCATGCCACCTCCGGTCAACGCGCCGGAAAATACCGGATTCTTTTTGAGCTATGATGCGTTTTCCTATTGAGTCACCACCAGACACACCTCGGAGTCAGGGGGTAATCTGGTACCACAGGCCGGCAGCGAGATCGGCCCAGCGGGAGGTTCCCCACAAGCGGTCGCCGGGGTCGCGGTGAACGAGGACCATGCGGTCATCGAAGTCCCAGAACATGATGGTCTTGTTGCGCGGTTTGTCGGCCAAAAGAGCCTTGAGATTGCGCAGGTTGGCCACGTGTAACATCAGGTAGTCGGCCCCGGTTTCGGCAAAGGTCTCATACAGGTGGTTGGTGAGGGGATCGACGTGGAGGTAGGTTGAGGAGGTGATCCACAAAATTCGGCCGGTGGGAAAGGCCGGATAGGCTTGTTTGACATAGCGGATGGCCTCGGTCGAAATGGAACTGATCATCACATCGCGTTCCCGGCCGTGGGATCGCACCACCGCAACCACCTCGTCGATCAGGCGTGCATCCTCCTCAGGATCGCCCTGGGATTTGATCTCGATGTTCAGGGGCTTGCGGTGCAGTTGCTCCATCAGGTCGCGAAACAACAGGATCTCGCCGTCGGTTGCGGCTGACAGCTCGGCAAACGTGATGTCCCCCACCGAGCGAAGGCGGCCATAGAGACGGAATAGACGCTGGTCGTGGAACACCACGATATGGCGATCGGCGGTGTATTGTACATCGAACTCGATGAAGGCATACCGGGGATCGGTCTCCGCGGCGAGGAGCGCGGGGAGGGTGTTTTCCCGATAGGCCACCGAGGATCCCCGGTGGGCTCCTATGGTACAGCGATGATTGGGCAGATCGCCCAGGTCGCGGCCGAGTTCCTGCGCCACGACATCGCGCAACCCCACTGTGGCCCGGGGCCCGGCACACCCTACCGCGAGCAGGGCGGTCGCAATCCACAACCTGGTGACGAGACGGATCATGGTCATCTATCCGGCCAGACGTACGGCAACCCAGGCCGCATAACCGGCAAACAGGATCGCGCCTTCCCACCGCTGGAGGGCATATCCGGTTCGGGCCAGCGGGAGCAGAACCGCGGCGAACACCGCCATCGCGGCGAGGTCCAGCAGGACCAGGCCATCGGTCGTCAGCGGCTTGACCACAGCGGCGGTGCCGAGGATGCCGAGCAGGTTGAACAGATTGGAGCCGACGATGTTGCCGATCGCAATATCGGTCTGCCGCCGCACCGCCGCAACCACCGAGGTGGCCAACTCGGGCAGGCTGGTGCCCGCGGCGACGATGGTCAACCCGATCACCGCCTCGCTCATGCCGGCCCGGCGGGCGAGATCGACCGCCCCGCGCACAAACCATTCCGCGCCGAAGACCAGACCGGCCAGGCCGGCGATGACGAGGGCGGACGCGAGTGCGGTCGAACGCAGAGGTGTGGGGGTGGCTTCGACCGCCTCCGCCTTGGAACCACGGGCGAGGAACAGGGTGACCGCAGTGTAGGCGACCAGGCCGGACACAAGACACAGGCCCTCGAACCGGGTTACCGTATGATCATACAGAACCACGATCCCCGCCGCAGTGACCGCCAGCATCAGGGGGATGTCGATGCGAATCAACCGGACATGCACAGCCAGGGGGGTGATCAGCGCGGACAAGCCGAGGATCGCGGCGATATTAAAGCTGTTGGAGCCGACCACGTTTCCGGCGGCAATGGCGCCCTGGCCCGCCAGTGCGGCGCGAACGCTCACCGCGAGTTCCGGCGCGCTGGTCCCGAATGCCACCACGGTCAGGCCTACCGCGAGGGGCGATATGCGCCAGGAAAGAGCCAGGGACGAACCGCCGCGCACCAGCACCTCCGCTCCCGCCGTGAGCAGCAGCAGACCAAGCGCCAGCCACATGAGGGAAAGCATCATTGCACAGACTCCGGGTTTCGGCTGCACAGCGTAATCCCGCGCCCTTCCGCAAACAAGCGCGGGTTTGGACGGACGGGGGAACCGCTGCCACGGCGGTGGCCAGTCACCCCACCAAATATCCCGTCATTCTCCCTCTTGACGACCGGAGACCGGCTTGTGTATGTAGCGCGCTCGGAGGTCGTGTTATGAAACGAAAGCTGTTGGTCTTTTCGGTTTTCACAGTACTGTTCGGGTCGTCGGTGGCGTTTGGCCAGGTTGTGGTGGACGCCTTGCAGGGCAACGGAGTCCTGTCCTGGTCAGCCCCGGTCAATCCGTCCGCCCGCTACGATATCGAGTGGGCGTACCAGGCGGAGGGTCCGTGGCACAAGACATTCCAAAACCTGCAAACGATCGATGCCTTCAATGACACCCAATTTGTTGCGCGGGTGCCCATGTTCTTTCGTGCGGTGCAGGTCACCAATGACTACCCCCTCACCATGGCCTACATCGAGGGCGGCGATACGCGGCTGGGGCAGGACGGCTTTGCCGACCCCGGATTTACCAACTACATCAGCTCATTCTGGATCGATCGCACCGAGGTGACCATTGACCTGTGGAACGAGGTGTACCAGTGGGCCATCACCAACGGGTACCAGTTCGACAATCCCGGCTTTGGCGTCACCAACCGACATCCGGTCATCGACATCAGTTGGTATGATGCGGTGAAATGGTGCAATGCGCGCAGCGAGCGGGAAGGACTGGAGTTGGTCTACTTCTCCGGACTGTTTGCCTACAAGACCGGCCAACTCGCGGCGGTCACCATGATCCATAGCCGGAACGGTTACCGGCTGCCCACCAATGCGGAGTGGGAGAAAGCCGCGCGGGGGGGCCGGGAGGGCTACCGGTTCCCGGGGGGCGCCACGACCATCAGCTTTGACCAGGCCAACTACAAGGGGGCAACGAATCTTTTTTCCTACGACCGCGCGATCACCAATGACTTTCATCCCGCGGCCGTCGATGGAGACTTCCCCTACACCCTGCCGGTCGGTTTCTTTCCCCCGAATGAATTCGGGGTGTATGACATGGCTGGCAACGTGGAAGAGTGGCTCTGGGATCCGGGCGGCCCGCGGATTACCAGCTATGCAATCAACCCCACCGGCAACACCAACATCGCCTGGCGGTTGTATCGCGGCGGCTCGTGGCGGTATGAGGCGGATTATCTGCGCCTGATCAACAACCCGGCCTTACAGACCCCTCCCACCAATACCCTCGCCGGCGCGGGCACCCTCGGTTTCCGCACCGTGCGGTCGGCTTGGTAATCACCTGCGGATGGGCCCTGTAATCAGGCGGAACGCGCGTCAGGCGTTATCCTCCGGAAGATGTCGTTTGCGGGACAGGCTTCCGGGAATCAGGCTGATCAGGGTCGAGCCGGCCTTGGGTGAAAGCTCGGCGGTTTCATTGGTGACCACCTGGGTGACCTTGTTTTCGGTAATCACGATCAGGGGGCGGGCGGCTTCGCTGTATTGCTCCAGAAATTCCTTGTAGGTGAAGGCTTTGTTGAATTTGGTTTTTTTAATCACAAACCCCTGGGCAACGAGGTTGTCCAGCGCCTTGAAGGTCATTTCCTTGCCGAATAAATAGTTTCCATGGAGGTGGGAGGGCATGTCCTTTTTGGTGTCCTTGCTGCCGGTCCGGCTTCCGGGCATCAATTGGAACATGTTGGGCCGCTCGAACAGATCGCGGCACTCCACCATCATCAGGGAGTTGGCGCCATCGTTGGGGGTGAGGGCCATCACCTTGCCGATGCCGCCCAGGTCCAGCTCATCCCGGACTTCGGGCATCAGAATATTGCCATGATACGCAGGCAATCCATCCATGCGCGCGGCATTGACATTGGCGCGGTTGGTGTCGACCAGCAGGACCGGAATATTTTCTGACAGGAGGGCGGAGGCGAGGGAGCGGCCCCAGGGATGGGCGCCGAGCAGAAGAAAGCCCTGGGGATTGGGTTGCGACAACCCGAGCTTGCGGGCCAGCGGAGAAGCGATACTCCCGTACAGGAAAACGGTGAAAATGATGACAAAGAAGGTGATGGGAACCAGGCGTTCCGCCCCCGGATACCCCACATCCGCGAGCTTGAGGGCAAACACCGAGGACACCGCCGCAGCGATGATACCCCGGGGCGCAATAAAGCTCAGGTACAGACGCTCGTTCTTGCTGATCTTCGCCTTGCGGGTACTCACCCAGACCGACGCCGGACGCACCACGGCAACCAACAGCAGAACAAAGACCCAACTGCCGAAGGTGAGCACCTGCAAGTCCGCCAGCTTGAGCCGGGAGGCGAGAATGATAAACAGGAAGGAGATCAGGAGAATGCGGAGATCCTCCTTGAACCGGGTGATGTGCCGCACCGAAACAAAGGATTGGTTCGCGAGAATGGTGCCCATCAAAGTGACGGTAAAAAGCCCGGATTCATGCTGGAGGGCGTTGGATGCGGCATAGACTGCGATGACCAGAATCAGGGAGGTGGGATTGTCGAGGTACTCGGGAATCCAGTTCTTGCGGAGCAGGATCACCAGCAGGGCCGCCGCCACACCGCCGACCACCAGTCCGACCAGAATGGTGCGGAGAATACCATTGATCACGATCACGCTCGCGTGCTGAAAGCTGCCGGCAAGCAGAACCTCAAACACCAACACCGCCAACAGCGCCCCGATGGGGTCGATATAAATGCCCTCCCACCTCAGGGTCGGCCCCACCTGGCCCCGGGGCCGGACGTGCTGAACCAGCGGTCCGATCACCGTGGGACCGGTCACCACCAGCACCGCCCCCAGGAGCGAGGCCAGCCCAAAGGTGAAGTCGAGCAACAACCAGGCCAGAAGTGTGGCGAGTATCCAGGTGACCATGGCCCCGACCGTAACCAGATTGCGCACGGTTTTTCCCACGGACTTGAGCTCGCGGAACCGTAAGCTCATCCCGCCTTCAAACAGGATCAGAGCCACCGAAATGGAAACCACTGGCACCATCAGTTTGCCCATCATGGCATCGGGATCGATCCACCCCAGCCCGGGACCGGCCAGAATTCCAAACAGCAGGAGCAGCAGGATCGCGGGAATATGGGCACGCCAGCCAATCCACTGGGCCAGAAGACCGAGCGACAGGGCGATGGCGATGTCAGTAATATAGGCTTCCGGCACAACAACTCCTTAATCGCGGCCACTCTAACCCAACACCAGTACCTCGGCAAGGGATGCTTCCCCGGAATACTCCCCCGCCGGTTCAAGGGATCTCTGTGACCAGTCGGAAACCGACATCCGGTCCGCGATAGGCCTCGTCCTGACCCACTCGGGCATCGACCCGAAGCAGCTCCGGATCCTGGTCAACCCAGCTTCCTCCAAGAATCCATGCCTGGCCTGAGGTATCCACTGCCCATTCCGAAACATTCCCGGCAAGATCAAAAAGTCCGAGTGGATTCGGCGGGTATCCCCCGACCGGGCCCGGCTCAGCCATCCCAAAACAGGCCCGCCCGGCCGGGGCTCCCCACCCCCAGGGATAGCGGGCCCCGCGAATGCCTCCACGCGCAGCAATCTCCCATTCATCCGGAGTCGGCAGGCGCCAGATCATCCCCTGCTCCACGGAGTACCAGGCGCAAAAAGACAGGACATTCGATACCGAGACCCAGGCCACCGGTAACTCAAGATCGACACCTGCCCTCCAGCCGCCCCCCGCCTCGCGAACAAAGTCGGGCGAGCTCCAATCGTCCGGATCGATCGCATTCAGATAGCGCTCATACATCCCCACCGTCACCTCGGTGGCATGGATCCGCAGAGGCGGCACCGCAACCCGATGGGGCGGATTGCCCATGGCTTCGTCGGACCCACACTCGTACAGCCCCCCGGGGACAGGAACGCTATCCAACTGCACAGACCGGGTGCAACCATTCAACGCAGCCAACAGCAGCAGGATGACATGCCAACGGAACATGAAGGTATTTTTTGACAGGAACCCTTCTCTTTGACTACTCTTTATCCCGTCGCTTGTAGGTGAAAACCCGATAGGAAGGGCAGGTACGTATATGGATTTTGAAACGCTCGCACCGATTCTCACAGTTGTCGCCTCCGGGGTCACCATTCTGATCGCATTGGTTTTTATTGCCAAGCTCGGGGCCCTCACCAAACAGGTCCAGCGACTTTCCGAGCAAATCCCCGGAACCTCCATGACCGCCAAGGAATTGGCCTCTGAACTGGGAGGTTCGATCGAAACGTCGTTCAAGAGCTACATGCCCCAGCCGGAAAAGATTTCCGGGGCAATACATGATTCCGTGGAAACCGCGCTCAAGACGGCGACAAGTGGAGTGGAGACGGTTCATAAAAAATTACTCGATAGCCAGGATGCGCTGCTCGACAAACTGATGTCGCACGAAAAAGATGCGGTCCAGGGATTGGAAAGTGCCCGCAAGGCCCTCGAAAGCGTGGCCACCCAGTTGAGCGCCGCGCTGAATGAGGGTCAGCAAAAATTCAAAGCATCACTGGACGGCAGCAGCCAGCAACTGACCTCGGCTCTGGCCGGGGTCTCGACCCAGCTCACCGCCGCCATGACCGATGGCGAAAAGAAAATGAATGCCTCCTTCGATGGCGGTGCCCAAAAGCTCGCCGGGGCCCTCGACACCACCTCCAAGACCCTGGCCGCGTCCCTCGATGCCCATGCGAAGTCCCTGCAACAGTCCACCCAGGCCCTCCAGGGACAGCTGGATAAGATCCTCGGACTCGAAAAGGAGATCGATAAGCTTCTCCACCTTCAGGAAGTTACCGAAGGGACAATGAAGTCGGTCTCGACCTCGGCGGAATTCAAGGAGTTAATCGGGTCCCTCAAGAGCCATCTCGCCGAATCCGACTCTCTGCTCCGGCAGGCCGCCAAACCCAAGATGATCCGGCTGGTCGAACAGGACTCCTGAACCCCGCGGATACCGTAGCGCCCGTCTCCGAACAGGCGCCGGGGCATGAGATGCAAGTCGGTCTGGCAAGCTGCGCTCAGAACGAGCGGACGATCTCGACCAGCTCCTTCAATTTCCGGGTGGTGGTGTTCTGGGTCAAACGGGGGAACCGGCCACCGGTTTGTAGAAGGTTTCCGCGACGGGTCATCATCACCTTGTCATCGCGCACCTCGACCCGCTGGATGCCCCGTTGGGAGGCGGCAATCCGCACCCGGGCGAGGGCGAGCAGGCGCACCACGGCATCCGGGTGCCGGCCAAACCGGTCACGCAATTCCCGATCCAGTTCATCCACCGCCTTGAGGGTTCCAAGCGCAGCAAGGCGGCGGTAAAGGATCACCCGCTGGGTTTCGTCCTCGATGTAGTCCACCGGGATCGCCACGATCCGTTCATCCGAGGCGGGGCCGGATGCCATTTCGACAAAATCGAGGATCAGGTCGACCTCGATGAGGGGGGGTGGTTTTTCGCCTTTCATGGTGGCGACGGTTCGCTTGAGAAGCTGGCAGTACAGGTCAAACCCGACGGCGGCAATATAACCACTCTGCTCGGATCCGAGTATATTACCCGCCCCCCGCAGCTCGAGGTCGCGCATCGCGAGCCGGAATCCGGACCCGAGCTGGGAGTGACGCTTGATCGCACCGATCCTGCGGCGGGCGATATCGAACAACCGCCCGTGCCGGGGAAGCAGCAGGTAGGCATAAGCCTTGCGCTTGTAGCGGCCGACCCGGCCCCGCAACTGGTACAGGTCCGACATGCCAAACCGGTCGGCCCGGTCGATCAGAATCGTATTCACGTTCGGAATATCAATCCCGCTCTCAATAATCGTCGTGCAAAGCAACACATCGATTTCCCCCTGCACAAAGGCATGCATGATATGGGATAGTTGCCGCTCCACCATCTGGCCGTGGGCCACGGCAATCCGTGCCTCGGGAACCAGCCGGAGCAAACGCTTGCGCTCAACCTCGATCGATTGCACCCGATTATGGAGATAGAAAACCTGTCCCTCACGGTTCAGCTCGCGAAGAATCGCGCTCCGGATCAGCTCGTCGGTATTTTCCGCGACAATGGTTTCAATGGGCAGCCGTTCCACCGGCGGGGTTTCGATCACACTGAGGTCGCGGGCCCCGGTCAGGCTCATATACAGGGTTCGGGGAATCGGGGTCGCGGTCAGGGTCAGGACATCCACCAGCCTCCGCATCTGCTTCATGTGTTCTTTATGATTCACCCCGAATTTTTGTTCCTCATCGATGATCACCAGCCCGAGATCACGGAACGAGACATCGGCCTGAACCAGGCGGTGGGTACCGATCACGATATCCACATGACCGGCGGCGACCCGGTCCAGAATTTCACGGTGTTCGGCCTTGGTCTGAAACCGGCTCAACACCTCAACGGTGATCGGGAATGAAGACATCCGGTTGCAGAAGGTGTCGTAATGCTGCTGAACCAGGACCGTGGTGGGGGCGAGCATGGCCACCTGCTTGCCATCCATCACCGCTTTGAACGCGGCCCGCATCGCGACCTCCGTTTTCCCGTATCCGACATCGCCGCAAATCAAGCGATCCATCGGTCGATTGCTTTCCATATCCTGTTTGACCTCAAGAATGGCTCGGGCCTGATCGGGCGTTTCACGGAATGGGAACGAGGCCTCGAATTCATGTTGCCAGGGAGAATCTTTGGCAAAAGCATGCCCGGGCATGGCGTCGCGGGTGGCCTGGGTTTCCAGCAGGCTGGCGGCCAGATCCTCCACCGATTTCTCCGCCGCGACCTTGTCTTTGGCCCACTTGGTTCCCCCCAGCCGATGGAGCGCAGGCTTGGCTTTGCCCACCCCGATATATCGACTCAGCAAGTGGGCCTGGGCGACCGGAACATGCAGTTTGGCGCCGTCGGCGTACTCGACCGACAACACCTCCTGCTTGCCGCCCTGGCGGTCGATTTCAAACAGACCTCGATAGATACCGACTCCGTGATCCAGATGAACGATATAGTCGCCCGGTTGAATGTCCGACCATGAGACAATCCGTTCGCTGCGATACCCCCGGGCGCCACCGGAGGTCCGGCTCAGAAAATCATAGCGTCGCCGCCGCTCCTTGCCCCGGCCATACAGGTCTGCCTCCGTGAGAATCAACTGCTTCCGGTCGGGCAAACTGAAACTTTCCGACAAAGGTTCAACCTGGGCGGACCACGCTCCCGGCGTATCGCGAAACCGCTCCAGAAAATGATCCCGCGTGCCCTCGGTATCGAAATGCAGATCAACCTTCCATCCTGCCGACAGTTTGGCGCGCAAGGCATCCAGCATTTCCGAACGGTGCTTTTCCAACACATCCGGCTGCATGGTTTTCAGGGGAGGCGGGGGAAGATCGGGTACACCATACCCCGTCACGATGTCTCCCGGTCGCTCCAACACCTGCAGGCGAACTTCGGCGATACGCTTTGCTTCCGCTCGTTCAAGAATCTCGGCGAAGGTAAAGGCCTGGGCGGTTTTCTGTGCTTCCTGTACGCTGGTTTCGTAGAGCTCCGCATGGTGGACGATGTTTTCCATGTCAACCCAAACCCACACAGGGGGACGATCAAAGTGGTCGATCAAATGGCCGGCATGGCCTTCTTCTCCGGCCATCAGCCCGGAAAGCGTCACATGATCCTCACGGGTGCGGGACCGTTGCTCCAGAGGGTCGAAGGTTCGGATCGACTCCACCTCATCCCCGAACCATTCCAATCGGTATGGCCAATCCGCGACCAGCGGCCAGACATCCAGGATCCCTCCCCGGCTCGCGGCCTGTCCCTTCGCCTGCACATCATAATTGAAGGCATACCCGGACGCCTGCAACCAGGCGACCAGTGACGCTGGCGAAACCTCATCCCCAACCGAAAGTGTACGGCTCGTACCGGCCACCGCGGCAGGCGCCATCACTTTTTGCATCAAGGCCTGAATACAGGTCACCACGAATGGCGTGGCGGATGCATCTCCGAGCTGCATGAAAACACGCAGCCGGTCCCCCGCCTGGTCGGATGGGGGCGCCTCACCAAGCCCGGGCGGGGATTCCAGAGCCGGATAGAAGAACGGCCCCTGATCACCCGGCAACCCCTTGAGGGATACCAGATCCTGGTAAAAGACATCCAGGGTTCCCGGCCCATCGGTGATGCAGAGAATGGGAGCATCCGCAGCCACCGCCAGTTCGGCAATGAAATGAGCGGCGGGGGCGGAAGGCAGGGCATGGACACGAAACAGCCCGCCCTTGCCCACCTGTTTCGCGAGCGCTGAGCCGTTTAATGTCGCCGGCATGGCGGCGGGTTCATTCATGACCGGGAAATCTACGGCGGGAGAGAGCTGTGGTCAACGCCGGGTCAAAACGCACTGGAAGCGGGCTGGCTGGCCGGGAGGTCTTCACCGGCGTAGCGAACGTCACCGTGCTCAAGCTGCAGGGTTAGCTGATCACTGGTGCGCCAGGCTGCGGGTAACACGCAATTCCCTTCGTGCAGGGTCAGGCTTACCTGCCCGGCCGGATCGGAATCGGCCACCACCTCAACATTGCCAGCCTCAACAACCAGATTCAAGCGACCCGAAAAGGATTCAGGAACCCAGACATTTACTTTGGCCACCAATTCGGAAAACAGGCCTTTTGCCTCCACCCGATAGACAAGGGTGACTTCTCCGAGGTCATTGGTCGTTGCCTCAAGAGAATCCTTGTAGGAAGAATGAGCGGTTCCGAAGCCCTCAGCATCACCGGAGACAAAGAACTCATTCTTTTCCTGAAAAATCAGCCGGACCTCACCACGCGCTATCTTCAGATCCAGATGATCCGGATGTGCGAGACCATACCGATGACCTTCCCGGTGCAGTTCGCAATAGAACGGTGTTACCAACAACGAGGAAATGGCAAAACCTGCCGCCGCAATCAAGGATATCGCAAGCCAGCGGGACGATGGAGCCATCAGATCGGGATTCGGGGATGTCTCCCGATAAGGAATGGTCATCACCGGATAATAGAGGACCCAGGAGACCAGGTAGATCAGGTAGCCACTCCATAAAACATCGGTGGCAAAATGAGCACCGCCGACCATCCGGGAGATACCCAGAAGTGTTCCGAAGAAAAGACCCGTCCAGAGCATCCACCGGCCCAGGCGGGGGCGGGATTGGCGAAAGACCAGATAGCCCGCCATCAGGGAAAAACCCACGGTAGCATGCCCGCACGGAAATGATTTTCCCTTCCCCGGTGTGCCCGGTTCAAAGACATCGTGATAGTCCCATCGCCCGCCGAAGTCGGTGATTTGATCAGGTCTGGGCCGGCCCCAGTTTTCCTTCAGAACAAAATTGGCGAGGATACCCGGGCCAATCACCAGCACCAAAACCCCATACAGGAGATAGATGCGCAAGGGACGGAGGGTCGGCTTCAGGTAGGCAGCAATCAAAAGCCCCACCAAGCCCAGGGAAAGCAACGTCATAAACAGGGCCAGCCGCTCATACAAAAACCACCAGGGCGCTTGATACTTCAAGGGCCAGGCTTTCGGCAGAAGCTCCGGCACATAGAACCAGCGCTGAATGGTTCGATCCAAATCAAAAAGCTGAAACAGTATCGTCACAACAAAGACGATCACCGTCAATCCAAGCAGATCGCGACGGGCCCGGGTGGCATGACCGATACACCGCTTGCGATAAAATCGATAAAGCAACCTGGCATGAACAGGTCTGGTGTGTTTCGCCGCAAGCGCTCGACGCGCCAGCCCAAGCAGACCACCAATCAGGCAGACCAGAAAAACCCCGGTCAGGGCAACGTGGAAGGAGGGGGAAATCCAATGCGTATCCATCATTCAACACGCCCGGCAACCGATGCCTTGAGCCCCCGGCATAAAAAGACAACATGCCGATAGATCAAACTCGACCCGAAATACGGGGCAACCTCTCCGATGAGTGAAATCTCCTCAAATTGATCCTCAAGCCCTTGCGGGATGCGGCCATTGCGGGACACAAACAATCCCGACGAACCAACCGGCTGATCCAGATAGCTTGGCCACAAATCGAACTGATCATTGACCCGCCCGTCATCGACGGTATAGGCGGTTGGGTGACCTTCGCCATAAAAGCAGATCTGGGCAGACGTTTGATAGTGATCGCCAATGATATAGGAAGTGTCATTGGTTCGGGCGTACGCCACCACCGCCTCCGCCAGCGCCTTGGATCCCCTCACCCGGTGAAGGCCATCCGGCTTGCCTTCGCGGGGTAGTGGTAGAAAGATCACGACGTGAAGCAGGACCACCACCAGGCCTGCGGCAATCATGGATGGCTTCTCCCAGACCCGGACCTTTGGCTTCCGCTCGCGCAAGGTCAGCCATCCCGCGGTCAGCAGCAGAACCCCCGCAACCCAGGCCGGCGCAGTCCAGTTTGGCTGCCCTGCATCATTGAGGGCCAGGATGGAATAGAAACCGAACAACGGAACAAATGCACACAACAGAAAGTGTCTTGCCCGGACCTCGATCAGCTTCCTGCTTTGCGCGAGCACGAACCAGAAAGCGATAAAGAACACCGGGAAGACAATGATGCTTTGGGTGCCGATAAACTCCATCCATTGGCCCGGCTGAATCTGAAACGGCTCGTTCAGCGATCCCCGGGCCTGCAAGTGGTGAAGCGTGATCCAGTCATGATGGGCCATCCAGACCACCGAGGGCACCAGCATCAACAAGGCGCTGACTGTCATCATGGCAAATGCGGCAGCCCGTTTGCCCGGCGAAACCGGCCGGTTCATAAGGAGAAACAAACCGAGCGAAGGGATCAGGGCCACGTTGGTGTATTTACAAAGGGCACCGATGCCAATGAGCAGCCCCGGCCCCAGCCAAAGGATTGGCCGGGAGGAGTCGCGAAGCCGCCAGGCGGCCCACAAGGTCCAGACCCAGAAGAAAACACTGAGCGGATCGATGGTCATCAACAGACCCCCAAGCGCAAACAAGGGAATCAGGCTGGCAACAATCACCGTCCACAAACCAACCCGGGAGGAGAATAAATCCCGCCCCAGACAAAACAACCCCCACCCGGTACCGGCCGCGAGAAAGACCGTGGGCAGGCGTATGGCAAAGGCCGTGTCTCCAAAGAGTCCTGTGGAAAGTGCCATCGTCCAGGCAATCCCCGGCCCCTTGCTGAAGTAATTCCAGTCGAGGTGGTTCGACCAGAGCCAGTAGTAGGCCTCGTCTCCCGACAATTCAAAAAGATTGATCCACACGAGCCGGAGCAACGTCCAGCCGGCCAGCATGGCCAGCACCCAGGTGCGATCCGCTGATTCAGAGGTCTTCATAAGCAATGAAGGGTGCACCATAGTTTGGGCTGACGATAAATCCAGTAAGAAGTTTGTCAGAAAAAGTCATGCGTTGGTTGGTGTTGCCAAATGCATGCTCTTCCCGCTAAGGTTTGCCGTTCCACGAGAACATCCAACCCTGCGGAGGGGTGGCTGAGTGGTCGAAGGCGCGCGACTCGAAATCGTGTGTGCGTGATGAGCGTACCGGGGGTTCGAATCCCTCCCCCTCCGCCAATGTAGGTTTCCCCCTATGATGCAGGGATGAGAACCCCCGCAGGGGGTTTGAGAGGAGGGCCGGCGTTACGGCCCGACGACAGGCCATGCGCAAGCATGGCAGTGAGGCCAAAGGCCGAACGGCAATCCCTCCCCCTCCGCCAATGTGGTATATTCCGGGGACATCGTTAACCGTTCATACCAGGCACATGGTTTACACTTCCGGAGTGGCATCGCCAGGCATCCAGAGGTACAGGCAAGCGAGGGTGCGGTAGGGTTTCCAGGGCTGGGACAGTTTTTTCATTCGTTCGCGCAGACGGCGGCCTTTGCTTCTCAACCGGTACAGACGAATCATGGTGTTCTGGATTCCCAGGTCATCGACCGGGAAAACATCCGGCCGACCCAGGGTGAACATCAGCAGCATCTCCACCGTCCATCGCCCCACCCCCTTGATCTGGGTGAGATGGGCAATGACTTCCTCGTCGGTCATGGCATTGAGAACCGCGTGGTCGAGTCCATGTTCGAGGGCGAACGCAGCAATATTTTTCAGATAGCCGGCCTTTTGCCGGGAGACCCCGACGCTGCGGAGCTGGTCATCCGTCATCACGACCAGCCGGGCGGGGTCTGGATTCCGGTCGGGAAACTGGTCCATAAACCGCGCGATGATCTTGTCGGCGGCCTTCACCGAAATCTGTTGAGACATCACCGCGTGAAGCAGGTCGGCATAGGGGTCGCGCTGTCCTTGTCGGCGCGGGCGGGGATACTGATCGATCAACCGGGCGATCACCGGGTCGGCGGCCCGAAGGTGGTCGAGTGCCTTTTTCACGACAACACTTCCGCATAGCAGGCGGCAAGGCGTCGTTTGAATTCCTCGAAATTATAGCGGGTATCGATTAGTTCGCGGCCAGTGACCCCGAACCGCAGCCGCAGGTCTTCCTCACCGACCAGGGTGTTGATTCCGGCTGCGAAGGCGGGGGCCGTGCCTTCGACCAGCATGGCAAAGCTGTCGTCGAGAATACGTCGGTTGGCCGGGGTATCGGTGGCGACAATGGGGCGTGCGGCCTTCAGGTAGTCGAGTAGTTTGAGCGGGGTATTGACTCCGTGCTGGCGCGGAGACAACAGGATGTCGGCAGCGGCGAGGGTATGGGGCAGTTCGTCGGGGGGAAGTTTGCCGAGAAAGGAGACTTGCCCGGCGATGCCGTGGCGGGTCAGCCAGTCGGTTCGCCCGGCGATTTCCTCGGGAGAGCCGCCGACAATCAGGAACCGGACCTGGGGATGCTTTTTCAAAACGTAGGGCATACTGTCAAACATCAGATCGATCCCCTGGTAGCTGGCGAAGGATCCGACATAGAGCGCGAGCACTTCGTCGGGATGTTTCCGGTAGGTCTGAGCGAGCAGATCCGCCCGGTCCTGATCCGGTTCCGTGAGGGACGAGGGGATATCAAAAATGTGATGCACCGGTTTTCCGGGTGCGACTTCACGGGCCTGTTCACACAGAGCCTCTCCGGTGCCAATCACCGCATCGGCATGGCGGATGGTGAAGGTTTCCACCTGCTTGTAGGCCCACAACACCAGATTCTTGAGGAGGTTTTGCTTGTAGGAACCGGGATCTGAGTGCTTCTCGAAGACGACCCTGGCGCCCCGGATCCGCCCCACCAGCCAGGCCACCGCTCCGGTTTCCTCGAATCCATGGACCACATCCACCTTGTTCTTCGCGGAAAAAGACAGGGCACGCCACAGCAACAGGACATCAAAAAACAGCTTGGTGAGGGACGGGCCTATGGAAATAGAAGTAATTCCCAGGGGATTACCAACCCTGTGAATGGTTGTTCCCTCCACCAAAAGATCCTCGCCGATGGGCAGGGTGATTAAATCCACCTCGTAACCGCTTTCGGCAAGGGCTTGAAGATCGAACCGGATCCGGATGGGTGAGCCACGCCACTGGAAGTAGGGCATCGAGGTAATGAGGAGGACGCGCTTTTTCATGACCGCCGCTTTCTTGCCCGATGGTTCTGGACCAACCGGCGCGCAACCGAGAACGGCCCGCCCCGGCGGCCGATAGCATCAACCTGAATCCCCGGATCGAGCAGACTTTCCCGCAGGGTGTCCACGGAAGCATGGATACGCGAGGCATAGGTGCCCACCACGGACTCCTCGCCGGCGATCGGCAGAGGGTCGGAACCACACATTACCCGGAAGCCATGACCGCGCGCGGCTTTCATTTTGAATGGTTCGCGCCAGCCCAGCGGGCGCAGAGAAGTATCGCCGAGCGCGATCTGTTCCGGGCCGAACTGCTCCAACAGCCGGTCCAGAATCAGACCCCGGGTACCGAGCCATTTGCCGGGTGCCCAGCTCAGAACCGGCACCCCTCCGGCATCCCGTATGCGCTGGATTGTCTGTTCCGCAGGTAATCCGTCGGCAATTTTGGTCCGCATCATCAGCCCGAGGATCTCGACCCGCTCTGCGCTGACCATCTGGTGCCCGGCGGCCAGCACCAACTCAGTGCCCTCGGCATTTGCCAGCCGCAACCGGCAATCGTCCTCGAGGCCGCGGATGGTCCATCCGGGAGGCAATGGCCCCTCCCCCCGCGCCAGCTCGTTGAATGCATGGCAATCAAACCGCTCGGTGAACATCAGAACCAGGGTGTCCCCGGAGGCGGCATGATCCTGCATGCGCTGGATGGCGTTGGAAAAAAACCGGTGGCGGTCGGCAAATGGGTATAGATGCACATGGGTGTCGGCGATGATCATGACAGGCATAGTGATACGATGTCCGGGGCTCGGGGACAATCCCCGAAACCGGGCCGGGACTGCCGCCACCCTGATCCTTGGCGAACTCGTTTACCTTCACCACATGGGTGAAGCTGAATCAATCCTATCACGGGCTCT
>JACKPT010000011.1 GCA_024233345.1 Verrucomicrobiota bacterium | reverse complement strand
TGACGGCAAACATTTGTTGATGACCCCTATCGAGCCGCATGACACGGAGGCTTTCCGGGCGCTCGTGGCCGAGGCGGACAAGTTCACTGCTCGCGGCAAACGTCTTGCGGCCAAACAGAAGAAGGGAGGCAGGAAATGAAGTTCTTTCTCTACGCGCGGAAGTCAACCGACGACGAGGAAAGGCAGATGCTCTCTATCGAGGCGCAGCTTGCCGAGCTTCGGGAGTATGCGAGCAAGGAGTCTATCCCGGTTGCCCGCGAATTCGTCGAGTCGCGGACGGCCAAGGAACCGGGGCGACCGATCTTCAACGCGATGCTGAATGAGGTCGAGAAAGGGGGCGCAACCGGACTGCTGGCGTGGCACCCGGACCGCCTCGCGAGAAATTCCGTCGATGGCGGCCGGGTCATCTACCTGGTGGACACCGGGAAGCTGACCGCCTTGAAGTTCCCGACGTTCTGGTTTGAGAACACACCGCAAGGCAAGTTCGTTCTGAACATGGCTTTCGGGCAATCGAAATACTACGTTGATGCACTCTCGGAGAACGTGCGGCGCGGCATGCGGCAGAAACTTCGACGTGGCGAGTTCCCCGGCAAGCCGCCGGTCGGGTACGTGAACGAACCTCGACTTAGGACAATCATCGTTGACGAGCACAAAGCGAAACTTGTTCGGCGGATGTTCGAAGCCTACGCAACCGGCCGCTACACGTTCGACGACCTGCATGAACTCGTCACGGGCTGGGGACTGACCAGTCACCGGGAGAAGCCCATTGCCCGCAGCATGCTCCCCCGGCTTCTTGCCAGTCCGTTCTATATCGGCCTTTTTCAATTTGCGGGCGAAACCCACGACGGGACGCACGAGCCCCTTGTGAGCAAGGCGCTCTTCGACGAGGTTCAAAACGTCATGACGCGACGCGGACGGCCCCACAAGGCGCGAAGGCAACCGCTGCCATATCTCGGCTTCATCCAGTGTGGCGAGTGTGGCGCGGCCATCACGGGCGAGCGGCAGAAGGGACACCACTACTACCGATGCACCCGCAAGCTGGGGCCGTGCTCACAGAAACGGTTCATCCGTGAGGAAGCCCTCACCGATGAACTTCGGTCCGTTACCGCGAGCGCGTCGATTCCGGCAGAGCCCGGAGCCGACATGCTCGCCCAGGTCAAGGAATGGCGGCAGACGGAATCCGACTGCCGCACGGACGAGCTTGCCGGGGAGAAGGCGAGACTCGCCAAGGCCGAGACTCGCCTCTCCCGGCTTCTCGACGTGTATCTTGACGGCTCTCTTGAGCAAGCCGACTACGCCTGCAAGAAAGACGAACTCCTTCACGAGAAGACGGGCATCAGGGAACGAATCCGCCGAATCGAGCGAGAGGGGAGCGCTTGGCTCGAACCTCTCGAATCTTTCCTGAATGACGCAATTCTCGCGGAAACTACGGCACTTTCTGGAACCGAGCAGGAATTGCGGGATTTTCATCGTCGAATCGGCTCGAACCTATCCATGATCGAGCCGAAACGACCGGGGAGCGCCGCCGGGCGGCGCGCGCGAGCCTCCAAAGAACGTGCGGCAAAGAGTGCATCTCGTCGCGGCGGCTTCGCCGCACGCGACTCCATCGAACCCGATTCCGATTCTCCCTCTCCCCCGATGAGAAAGGCCGGGCCATCATCCGCCGAGGATTCGGCGGACAAGTCGCAAGTCGCTTCTCCCGCAGTCACTTCCACCGCCGCCGACACGTCGGCGGCGTCCGGCAAGTCGCTGTCACCCGTCGCCGAATCGCACGATTCGGCGACGGCGAAAACGTCCGTCAAGGGGTCGTCGTCAAGGTGGGCTGACAGGCCGGTCCCGGTTCTCGCAGTCGAGTTTCCCGAGCCGTGGTCAATCATCGCGCACGCCGCCTCCGCTGACGCGGAGGGCGGCGAAATCGCCGGAAATCTAAAATGGTCGGGGCGACTGGATTTGAACCAGCGACTTCTACGTCCCGAACGTAGCGCTCTACCAGGCTGAGCCACGCCCCGTATTGACCATCGCATTGTGACGTTGCCTGTTTTACCAGGCTTCCGCCTTTGCCCCGCTATTGCGGCGCTCGGGCAGACAGGGAGCCACGCCCCGCCATCGGGAAAGTTGGACAGTAGGCTGGTTGGAGGCTGGTTGGCAAGTATGAATTACCGATGGAAGATACTGGGTTCTCCAGTTGGCAAGTTGAGTTTCTGTCTGTATGCTTCGCGTTTTAAGAGGCTATGTAATCGAATGACTCAGGAACGATTTGGAACAGTATTGGCGGGCAATATGGATACGCTCCGTCCGGCTTATGAGGCATTTCTTGCCCAGGCGGTGGATTTGGATCTATTGGGGCAGTCCGCCAAGGCGTTTGTTCCTCGCCGACAAGCGACTTTGGCAAACCCTGTGCAAGTATCCGGCCCCGGGACCTTTTTTGGTAAGGAAACCCGGACGCTGCGGTTTGAGCCGACCGACCTGGAAGGGTGGTGGTTTTGCCGCGAGGATCTGGAGGATTCATTGCCGATCCGGGTCTCTATCCGCAATGTCTGGACGACCGGGGATGTGGTAAGCAATATCGTTTTGCGAAGTGGACCACCTCAAAATTATGTACGGATGGTCGAGCATATTGTCGCCCTGAAATGTGGCTTGCCCATCGATAATGTCATGATCCGGGTGGGCTCGGGTGATCCTCCCTTGTTTAATCGGGGGAGCTTGGATCTCATGGAAGCCCTGGAGTCGGCAGGCACCCGGGAAACCGGAAAGCCGGTGAATTGGTTCACGGTTAAGGAGAAGGTCACGGTTGCGCTTCCCTCAGGAGCCTTTCTGATTTTCCACCCGTGCACGGGGCCTGAGCCGGTCCTCACCCTGGATTGTGCGATTGATTTTACCACGGCAATCGGAAAGCAGCGGTTACGCTACCCTTTGACGGAGGAAATATTTCGACAGGGAACCGAGGCAAGAACCAATACGTCGTTCCTGAAAATGCTATACTGCCGAACGGTCGGAAAACTGTTCGCAGATGTCCGGAATCTTGGTTATTCCGCAGAGAATATTCTGATCGCGGGTAAATGGGGCTATCTGAATGAACCCAAGCTGATGCATGAGAGCAAATCACTGGAAGCGGTCTGGCATCGATCGACTCTGGATTTGTTGGCCGCGATTGCTTTGCTTGAGGAAGGTCGATTCTGCGGGCATATTGAATCCTACAAAGCCGGACACTTTCTGGACTGTTATGCGATGCGACTGCTCTACAAGCGGGGCATGCTGGACAAGTTCCCGGCCGCCTGATCCGTGATCAACAAAGTGGCACGGGCAGCCTGCCCGTGGCCCTCCCAACCTGAAATCGTCCTACGGCCCGACCTGAATGCTCCCAGATAAACCTTTGCTACTGGCAAAGGTCCATCGCTCCTCGCCTCGGGTCAGGATTACGGTATCCGATTCGACTTCCAGGTGCAGTTTTGCCTCCGGGTGTCTGGCATGGAGAATGTTGGCGAGGCAGAGGGCTTTTTCAAAGCCGTCACCACGGGCATAGTTCCAGACCTCATCGGGGTGGGCGCAGCGGGACTCCCCATAGATGGATTCATCCGGCCATTCCCGCAGGCGGGCGACAACCTCTTCATCGGACAGTTTTTCGGCAGCCAGAATGCTGACCGGGTTCCGCTGGATGGCCCCGATGGCAAATGGGGTCCAATCGGTTCGGGCCAGATCACGGGCAGCGTAAAAGCTAAGGTCGGCGATCCTGGATCGTTCGCGTATACTTTCCAATCGGGCTAGAATCTCCTCCCGACTCATCTCCGGATTCAGGCCCAGGGGTTCATCGGTGGCGACAAAGGTCTTGTTCGCGGTGGCATCGGGGAACCGGGGTTGCAACCGGGTAAACTCGATGAGCCGCGCCATGACCTCATGCACAGCGTTGCATTCACAATCGAGGGTGTCCTCCAATTCCTTCACATGTTCGGGATTGCTCAGATCGAAGGGCCGGGATGAAAAGATTGCCTCCAGCAGGTTGATGCAAATCCGCCCGGGGATTTTCTCGGTGTAGAAGTAGTATTCGTCAATTTCTGCGAGCAGTTTGTCGCGGGACTTGTCGCTGGCTTTGTAGGGGCCGGTGTGTTCATAGGCATAGACTTTTTCCGCTTCGATCCACTTCCCCTTGCCATGGCAGTCATAGCAGAACTGGAAACATTTTTGGAGGTCGCTGTGTTGCCGGAGGAAATTGGCGAGGATTTCCATATTCACATCGGTGGTCAGGTAGGCGGCCAGACTTTTCTTGAACGCTTCGTAGGCGGTGGGATCGATGGTGGCTTCCGGGTAGACGGTATGAATGTACCCGGAGTGGTGGGCGACGATGGTCACTTGTTCATGCCGCAATGCGCGTTGGGCCTTGTAGGTTTGCTCGGTCCCGTTGAACCACATGTTTTTCGTCACGATCCGGCGGTTATTGGTAAGAATCCCATCCTGGATGGCGATGAAGTTCTGGGAGTGGAGCGGGGTGGCCACCGAGTAGACATGATCAAGGGAGATGCCGCAGACCACGAACATTGCCGCCGCATACAAGGTGGAAAGCGACACACATTCGCCAGCTCCCAGGGCATAACCTTCGCGATGGGTGAAGGCATCCATAGCCTCGAGGGTTTCAGTTTTCCAGTAGGGAATGACCTCTGCTCCATATTGATCGAGGCCAAAGTGCTTACGAATATCCAAGTCAAAGTAGTACTGATCCCCTTCGTATCCAAACAGGGCATTACTACGGCTAACCGTTTCTTCGTCAATCCACCGGGCAAAGCGTTTCAGCTCCGTGGCCTGCTCGGTAATGCCCCAGGTATCGAGGTCGAGATTGAATTCGTAATGGTCGATGATGTATTGCTTGAGCCGTTGAACCCGACGGTAGGGCGACAGTTTGGCAATGGATCGAAACCAGTCATCGTCCCGCCAGGCCCATAACCGGGGCGAGGTCAGATTGGCGAGGATCAGGCTGAACAGGAGATCCGGGAAGACAAAGATTTCCATGTCGGAGAGTGTGGCGGCGGAGGAATACCGTTCGAGTTCGGATTCCGGCACCCGGGCGGCGTATCGGCGGTTGTCTGCTTGGATCATGGTCATACCGGTTAGTATACCACACTTGTAAAAGCTTACACTTGGATTAAATGCTTCCTATCCGCAGGCGAATGCACTATTTTCTGGGCCAGCAAGGTGGTTGTTTTAATCATCGGCTCATGATTCTTGACCTGATATGACAGACGAGTCCAACCAGAACGACACGCCCGTGCCCGAAGCCACCCCGTCCCAACCCGCCTCGGACGCACCGATCGGGGATTTGTTGCAGGGGTTCAATATGGTACCCACCTGGGCCAAACAGGAGTCTGGAGGTGTATCATTTGATGATCGCCGCGACTCGAAACGGCGTCCAGGACAGGAGCGAAGTGGTCGTACTTCGCCGGGGCGACATGATGCATCCAAGCGGAAAGGGGAGGGGCGGCGTGGTCCCCCCAGGGATGGCCGGCCCGGGTCCGGCGGCAAACGCCCCGACCAGCGTCACGGTCAGTCGCAGGGTGGTCATTCGTATCGCGAGGATCGCGGTCGGCCAGCACCCCGCCCCATGTTGCCAGTCGATATCTCCTTCATTCCGGAGCGCGACCAGTTGGGGGCAGTGGTTCGTCAAATGATCGCGTGGAAGCGGGCGGCCCCCTTGCACGATCTGGCCAATCTATTTCTCGCCAAGCCGGAACTCTATTTGTTGAAAATCGAACCCCGGAGTGCCAAAGCGAAGGGTGGCGGCGATGGACCGGGCACCCCCGAGAACCCGGTTATTTTTTATCAAACCACGGGCGATCGTCACCTCTTTCTGCAGCGGGAAGAAGCTGTACAGCATGTCATGGGAGACTTGCTGGACAAGGTATTTACAGTCGAGGATGTGGTGACCGAGCCCCCTGCGGGTAATTTTGTCTGTGTGGGGCGGTGCCGGCGAACCGGTACCCTGATCGGGCCTCCCAATTACCATGCATTCCAAGAGGGTTTGTTGCAACTACAGCAATCCCACTTCCCGAATTTGTCCATCGATGCCGTCCGCGGTTTCATTGAGATGGTTCGGGAGCCGGAGGTGATCGAGCAGTGGCGGGAATCCTTCCGTCACCAGAAGGTGTACAAGCGCAAGGACGCGGGTGAAGGGGAGGCGGAAAAGACCTACACGCGGGACGAAGCTTGCGAGGTCATTGTGCAGCAGCATCTGGCGGGGGCAATTCGCGAAGGCAACCGGGCGATCCTGCCTGCGGTTGCGGCGCCGGCGGTAACCGATGAACGGCTGCGAAACACGATCTATGCCGCCACCGCGCGTGAGCGCCGGTTCCCATTGACCATGATGCTGGCACTGCGTCCGGCCTTCAAGCGGATGAAGCTACATCTGTTCAAGGCGGGAAAGGGCGAGACCTATGTCACCGCGATTCCCCCGAAACCACTGGATGCTGATCACGCGATCGATTCGATTCGGCAGATGCATGAACTGCTGGTCGAGCACCCGGGGTGGAGCCGGAAGCAACTGGCGCAGAAAATCATGCCGGATGAGCCGTTGGACTCGGAAAAAGTGGTGGCATTCCTGAAGCCCTTGACCTGGCTGATCGATAAGGGCCATGTGATTGAGTTTCACAATGGCGCGCTAGCCCTGCCCGGTAGTCACCGGATCGATGTGCAATCCATGAAAACCGGCGAGCCAGTCAAAGGGAGTCTTCCTCCGGATGAAGCAACGGTGGCTACGCCAACGGCGGCCATCGCGGAGCCCGCCACCGACGAACCGCTGGCCGCCCCGGAACCTGTTGATGAGCCGCCAGCGCCGGAGGTCGCGCCGCGCAAGGTCGGCCAAGGGGATGCTCCTACGGATGCCGAGGCAATCAGTTCATCGAGTCCAGAACCGAACGAACCCACGAAACCTGATTCTCCAGCCCCTGACGAACCGGCATCCTAGGGGCGTAACCGAGCCGTTCGCGGGCCTTCGTGATGTCAGCGGCCGTGTGCTTCTGATCTCCGGGCCGGGCTTCCTTCCGCTCAATCACCGCCTGGTTGCCGGTCAGTTCCTCGAGCAGGGCAATCACTGCATTCAGGGAAATAATTTCGCCGCCGCCGATATTGAAAACTTCACCGAGCGCCTGATCGCGATGTTTCATGGCGAGCATGGTGGCTCTTACGCAGTCACTGACATAGGTGTTGCTTCGGGTTTGCTCGCCATCGCCGAACAAGGTAAAGGCTTCACCGCGCAGCAGGTTGCGAATCAGGATGGTGTAGGCCATATCGGGACGCTGCCGGGGGCCATAGACAGAAAAATAGCGAAGAATGGTGATGGGCAGGCCGAAATTGGCCTCATAGGCCCGGCAGAGGTTTTCCGCAGCCAGTTTGGTCAAGCCGTAGGGAGAGAATGGGGAAAGCTCGGTGGTCTCGGGGCCGGTGGCTTCCCGGCCATACACACTGGAGGTGGAGACGTGAATAAACTGGGCAAGTCCGGTCGAGCGCACGGCTTCGAGCAGGCGTTGCGTCGCTTCGATATTACAGGTGGAGTACAGGGCAAAATCACTCCAGCTCTTCATCAACCCGGGCATGGCCGCGAGATGAAACAGAACCTCCTGACCTTCCACTGCGGGGGCGAGATCATCCCGGCGCAAGTCCAGTTCCAGAAGCCGAAAGTTGGGGTGCGTGGTCAGGTTGGTGAGGTTGCGCTCCTTGATGGTGCGGGGATAGTAGGGGATGTAGGCATCCAATCCGGTGACCGAATGTCCTTCCGCGAGCAATGCCTCACACAGGTGGGACCCGATAAAGCCCGCCGCGCCGGTAACTAAAATGGAACTCATACCATGATCAACTTTCCGTTGGGTTTTCTAATCGGGTCAGTCTAGCCGAATTAAACCATCGCATCAACCCCGAGTGTGTGGTACGGTGTAGACTATGTCTATGCAATTGAAACCGATCCCTGTCCTGTGTTTTTGTGCCCTGATTTCTGCCCTCCTGCCACATCGGGGGGAGGCCCGCGATCTGTATGACTTTGCCGGAACCCCGCTGCTGGAAGCGCCGGTTATCGTCGCCGAATCCCGGGAGCCGGTGGCCATCGGGAACCGGATTCGCATCGGGTTTTACAACATCGAAAATTTTTCTGATGGCCAGGATGATGGCGATCAACGGACCCCGGAACTGGCGTCCAGCCAGGCCCGCTTGGCTGCGGCAATCATCAGCGAAATGGACCCGGATGTCCTTTTCCTTTCGGAAATCGAGAATGAGCAATCGCTCCGGATGTTGAATGAGTCACTCGATCGGCCATACCCGGAAGCGCGGGTGACTTCGTTTTCATTTGATGGTCAGCGGGAGAAGTTGAACCTGGGGGTGTTGTCCCGGATCCAGCCGGTTTCCTGCGTGGAGATTGATTTTGGTGCCATGATGGGGCCGGGCCGGCCGCCCCGTGGCGTCTTGCGCACGGTCTTTCAACTGGAGGATCAATCGAAGCTGCTCGTTTATACCGTGCATCTGAAATCCAATTACGGCAAATCCCTGCGCAATGAGAGCAAGCGATTCAATGCCCTGCAATTGGTGAGAGAGAATGCCGACCAGATGATGGACTCGGAGTCCGACACCCGGTGGGAGGTTGTTGTGCTGGGGGATATGAATGTCGATCCCAGTCTCGCCAAGTTCCAGCGGGACCGTAGCCTTGCCCCCTTCCGGGATTGGACCGACCTTTTTCTCACTACGCGGGAAGAGGGCTGGGTCACTGTGCCCTATCGTAAAAGCAGTCCCTTCCGGTATGAATCGGCAGTGTTTGATCGGATACTGGTTTCGCCGGAGCTCTCAAGAGAACCCTGGACTGCGGGTCCGCCGAACGTGGTCACCCAGGGCATCAACACCACGGATCCTGGTGCAATCGCCGGCAAGGGAGACCATGTTTCGGACCATTATCCGGTCTATGTGGATCTCCAACGGTAACCCGATCTCCGGCCAGGACAGGTGCCCGGCGGCTCGTCGCGGCAAGCAGGGACTCGCGCAGTTTCCTTCTGCACGTTACACGGAGACTAAACCTCGAGGATGTCCTTTTCCTTTTCCGCGATGACTTTATCAATGTTCGCGATATGGGTGTTGGTGAATTTCTGGATTTCCTCGATGGCACCATCCCGTTCATCCTCGGTGATGGTGCTGTTTTTCTGCAGGGCCTTGACCGCTTCGTTGGCGTCGCGCCGTACATTGCGGATGGCCACCCGGGCTTCTTCGGACATCCGGCGGCCAATCTTGATGAGTTCGTTACGGCGCTCTTCGCTCAGTTCGGGAATGGGAATGCGAATCACCCGGCCATCGCTGACCGGCGTGATCCCCACATTGGCACCCAGAATCGCCTTGGTGATCGCGGGCATGGCCGATGGATCAAAGGGATTGATGACAATCAATCGCGGTTCGGGGGTGGAGATGCCGGCAATGTCCCGCAGCCGGGTCATGGCCCCGTAGTACTCGACCTGAATGCCATCGACCAGACTGGGGGAGGCTTTCCCGGTCCGCAGCCCGGAAAGCTCGTGGTGCAGATGCTCGACGCATTTGCCCATTTTGTCATCGGTTTCCAGCAGAATATCATCGGTTGAGTCCATCATGATCCTCCATTCGTTGAGCGGGTCACCAAGGTGCCGGTGCGCTTGCCCAGCACAGCCCGCAGGATTTCATTTTGCTTGAAGAAGTTGAAGACGAGAATGGGGATTTTATTTTCCATGCACAGGGAGAACGCAGCAGCATCCATTACCTTGAGCTCGTCTTTGAGTGCCTGGTGATAGGTAAGCGTGTCATACCGTTTCGCCGTCTTGTCCTTCATCGGGTCTGCGGTATAGATGCCATCGACCTTGGTGGCTTTGAGCAGAACATCGGCATTGATTTCGCTGGCTCGCAGGGCGGCGGCGCTATCGGTGGTGAAGTACGGGTTGCCGGTGCCTGCCCCGATGATGATGACCCGGCCTTTTTCCAGGTGGCGCATGGCCCGGCGCCGGATAAAGGGTTCCGCTACTGCGGGAATATTGATCGCGCTCATCACCCGGGTGTCGACGCCCTGACTTTCCAGGGCCGACTGAAGGGCCAGACTGTTGATGACGGTGGCCAGCATGCCCATGTGGTCTCCGGTGGTGCGGTCGATGCCACAACTCTGCCCGGGAAGGCCGCGAAAGATATTTCCGCCCCCGATGACGATCGCCACTTCAACCCCGAGCTTTTTGACCTCTTTGATCTGTTTGGCAACGGAGAGAAGAATACCGGGATCGAGGCTGTTTCCGGAATCCCGGTTGAGCAGGACCTCGCCACTGAGTTTCAGTAGGATTCGCCGATATTTGGGTTTAACTGCCGCGCTTTTCTTAGCCATCTGTGCTTCATCCTTGGTTGCCCGTCTGGATTCCGACTTCCGGGGCATCCTAGGGTATCCAAGGGTTGATGTAAAGATCGCTGGCGGTGGAGGTAAGGTACAGCACAATAAAAAAACCCGCGCCATGCGGGCGCGGGTTTTCTTGTGGCATGGATCCCTTGATCAATATTTCACCGAGCAACCATAGGGTTCGGTCTGGGGGGTGGCCACCGCCTCGCCCGCCATCGCGGCATCGAGGGCGGATCGGACGTAGTTTTCGGCATCCGGGATATCATCGGATTCGGTGGAACGTACGCTATCGATCGCTCCCTGGTAAATCAGGGTTCCCTCGGGATTGATGACATACATGTGGGGCGTGGTGCGGGCACCATATTGCTTGCCGACAGTTCCGTCTTCGTCGATGAGGACCGCACTGGCCGCGACTTCATGCTCGGTATTGTATGCATTCCACTCCTCGGCACTCATGTTACCCTGCTTGCCGGGCGCTGAGGAGCAGATGGACAGCCAGACCACGCCCTTGCCGGTGTAGTCGGCCTGTAGTTTCTGCATCTCACCCACCCGGTAGAATTTCTTTACAAATGGGCACCCGTGGTTGACCCATTCCAGCACGACAAATTTGCCCTTGAAGTCGGACAGGTTGTGGCTGGTGCCCTGGGTATCGGTCAGGGTGAACTCAGGGGCGGCCGATCCTGTTTCAACCGCCGCCCGGACCGGGGCGGTCAACAGAGTCATGGCGGCCAGTGTTGACAGTAGCATTCTCATGATCGTCTCCTTGTTGTGGCTCGTACGAGCGATGGTTTATTGCTTTTCGGTCCTATGACCGTTGGGAGAAGATACCGTTCAAAGATCATTCTGCAATGCATCGAGAACGATTTTTCGCGTCAACAGTTCTGGCAGCAGGGTGGGCGACGCCTCGGGGTCGGCTCCATACAGCACATAGACCGGGACGCTTTGGCGTCCGTAACCGGCGAGGGCCTTTGCGATGGTTTCATTCTGATCGGTCCAGTCCGCCTCCATCAACTTGACGCCCCGATCCCGGAATGCTTGGAGGATTTCCGCCCGACGAAGAACTGTCCGCTTATTGACCTGGCAGGTCAGACACCACTTTGCGGTGAAGTCAATAAAGACCGGGGTTCCCTCGGCTCGGTAGGCTGCGAGTTGTTCCGGGGAGTAGGGTTCCCATCCAGAGGCATCCGAGGAGGAGGTGGTGGCCGTCTCGACGGGCGCGAGATTGCCCATCCCGGCGGCCAGGCCCGCCGCGCCCAGGAGCAAAGCCATCAGGATTGCCGCGAGGCGGGTGGACCGGGGGCGGTGTAGGGCTCCCCATCGTCCGTAGATCCAACTGGCAAGCGCGAGGAGCAGAAACATGACCATAACCCAGGGAAGAGAGGACGATGCAGAGCGCGCTGAGAGTACCCAAAACAGCCAGACCACGGTGGCGGCGAGAATAAATCCCATCGACTGTTTCATGGTTTCCATCCAGGCCCCCGGCTTGGGAAGTCGCATCAGCAAGGCGGGGAACCGGGTGAGCAAGAGGTACGGGAAAGCCATGCCGAAGCCGAGACTGGAGAAGATCATCAAGGAGACCGAGGCGGGTTGGGTCAAGGCAAAGCCCACAGCGGCACCCATCAGCGGGGCGGAGCAGGGGGTGGCAATCACGGTGGCGAGTACCCCGCTGAAAAATGATCCGCTCCAACTTCCCTTGCTGGTCACGGTTTGCCCGGCGCTGGTCAGGGAGACCCCGATCTCAAAAACCCCGAACAGGTTCAGAGCCATCACATAAAATAAAGCGATCAATCCCACCAGAAATGTGGGGTTGGACAACTGGAATCCCCACCCGAAAACCGCCCCCCCAGCACGAAGGGCAAGCAGTACGCCGGCGAGAATCCAGAAGGAAATCATCACCCCCGCTGCAAACATCAGGCCATGATACCGGACTTGCTTGGGATGCTCTCCCGCCTGTTGGACAAACCCCAGGATTTTGAGGCTGATCACCGGAAAAACACAGGGCATGAGGTTGAGGATCAAACCGCCGATAAAGGCAAACAGGATGGCGGCGGGCAGGCTGATCGTAGCAGTGGCGGGCCGGGTGGCAGCAGGCAATGCCGGGGCTGGCTTGCCCCAGGGAATATCCACCAAAAGCGCATGGCGCCCCGGTTCCCATTCATGGTTCTCCGAAACCAGAACGCCCCGTAAACGGTCGGGCAGGGGGGGGACGGTTTCCGCGCGGGGAATGGTGAGCTGATAGGATTCACCCTTGGTTTCCAGCACCTGCTCCGGGGCGTTCTCGATGACCCCCTTCTCAAACGGGAAAAACACCAGCTCCTCAAGTTTGGGCAAGGGAGTGGTTTTGGCAGTCACCGTCAGTTGTACGGTCTGATCGTCTGCCTCGGCGAGGATGGACCAGTTGTCCGAAACGAGCGGCAAGCGCCGTTCAGCCTCGGTGAATTGGTCCGCCTGAGCCGATGGTTCGGGTGCCTCAGCCCGCACCGGCAGGTTCAGGGACAGAGCCGCTTTCCCGGGAATGCAAATTTCCTTACACATCAACCAGGACGCCTTGCCGCCCAGCGTGACCTCGGTGCCGGGTTGCAGGTCCGCGGGTGGCGTCACCGTGAACAACAACAGCACGACCCCTTCATAGCCGTAACTCATCAAGGGAGGCAGAGACAGGCGTTCGGGATAGGGCCATTGGATTTCACTGACCGAGAAACCTTCCGGCAATTCCCACTTCATCCTCGTGGGCAGGCCGGAGTCGCCGTCATTGAGCCAATAGGTATGCCAGTGCGGGTCGTGGGTCAGTCGGAGACCGAGCTCGAAGGGAACACCTGGCTGAATATGGCTAACCTTACTGATCAGTTCGGCTTCGACCTGCTTATCGCGAACCGGCGCAGCATACAGCGAAAAGCCTCCGGCCAGGAGGATCACGGAAAGCACCCATTTCATCACATTGTTATTCATCGCATTTCCAATCACCGCTCGCTTTGCCAAGTATTCTGCTACAGACCCCGCCGGTCCACACCTCGTTCAAGTTCACCCTGCATCCGCAGTTCTCGTTTCATGATTTTCCCCGCGGCATTTTTTGGCAGATCCGGCACAAACCGGAATACCCTCGGCACTTCATGGCGGCCCAGATGACTCAAACAATATTTTCGAAGGGCCGGGATATCTTCCTTGTGACCATCATGGAGCACCACAAAAGCCACGACTTTTTCCCCGTGGGTTTCATCCGGCTCCCCGATGACTGCCACTTCCCGGACCGCCGGGTAACGGTGAAGAGCTTCTTCAATGATACGGGGATATACATTCATACCATTGACAATCACCATGTCCTTTTTCCGGTCCACGATGAAGAAATATCCATCCTCATCCACATATCCCAGGTCCCCGGTCCGGAGCCAGTCCCCGAAGAAAACCTCGGCAGTATCGTCGGGCAACTTCCAATATCCTTTCATGATATTTGGCCCCCGGACACAGATTTCTCCAATGGTACCGGTCGTGCATTCAACCCCCTGCTCATCCAGAATCTTCATGGAGACCGATGGAATAACGGTTCCCACCGATCCGGGCTTGCGCACCCCGCCAATAGGATTGACACAGGTGCAGGGGGAGCATTCGGTGGGGCCATCGCCCTCATAAATCAATTTCCCGAACTTCTCCTCAAATGCCTGCATCCAGGCCACCGGCATGGCGGCACCTCCGGAGATGCAGTATTTCAGGCTGGCGAACTTCGGCACTGCGGAATCGGGGAGTTTGTTCAAGACCCCGTACATACCGGGCACGGCGGCCAGCAAGGTGACCTGATGCCGCTCAATCATGTCCGCAACCAGTGCAGGATCAAATTTCGGTACCGGCACCAGGGCGCACCCATTGAGCAGCGGGTAAATCATACAAACGGTTGCCGCGAATGCATGGAACATGGGCAGGACGGTAATCAGCACATCCTTGCCGGCCACCAGACGCAGCGCCTCGCTGATCGCGGTGGCGTTGCTGGCGAGGTTGCGGTGGGTTAGCATGGCTCCCTTGGGATAGCCGGTGGTTCCAGAAGTATAGAGAATGACCGCAATATCGTTGGGGGGATCAAAATCAACCGGCGTGTAAGGGGCCTCGCTGTTGACCAGTCGGTGCCAGGCGGAATGGGTGTCGTCCGAAACCGGGCCCATGGGCATTTCGACCCATTCAACCGAGTCGGGGAGTTGCGGACGGATCGCATCGATAAGCCCGGTAAACAGATCGAGATACAGCACCATGGAAACGTCGGCATTTCCCAGGATGAAGGCCATTTCTTTGGGGTTCAGGAGCAGATTGACCGGAACCACAGTGCCCCCGGCCTTGAGGATCCCGAAATAGGCGAGTGCGAACACATCCGAATTGGCACAGATCAGTCCGACCCGGTCGCCTTTGGCAAGCCCGCCGGCCCGAAGCCCGGCGGCAATCCGATCCGTGGCCACGCCAAATTCCCGATGGGTGATGGTGCGATCACCGATATGGATAGCCGGTTGCTCCCCGTATCGAGCTGTACTTTGTGCCAACAGCTCTGGCAGAGATTGATGTGTCGTTTCGCTCATCCTGATTCTCCTCCTTACATCAAGGCACACTGTACTGGGCTCTCCATATTTTCCAAGCCCGCCCTGAGATGATCGAATCGGTTCCCGGAGCATGGCGCCGATATCCATATTGGCGGTTTACCCGGTTCGCTGCAACCACCGACGCCCAGTCGGAGATGGTCGCTACGGGCATCGGTGGTGGCGGGACGGTGCTACTGCGGTGGGGGACCAATCCGTCAGTCGTCGGTTTCGCCGGTATCGATATCCACGGGGCTGTGCACATGCTCGGCGGAACCGGGGGTGGAGAAGACCTTATAGATGCACCAGGAAAGCAAGCCGGTCATCCCGGAGATGGCGCCAATCATGATGATCCAGCCGGCGGTGGTCATGATGCATCCTCCTTATCCCAGGCAAGGTTGGCGCGGGAAACCACAAAGGCAAAGAATGTCAGGACCAGCAGGATGAGCCCGATGGACATCAGGACGACCGGAGGACCTTCCTCGGGGAGGGTGAAGATCGCTTCGAGTCGCCCGGGTAATTGCTGAAAGCACCAGATGAGGAAAATCACCAGGAGGAAGGTGGGGGAGATATACTTGATGACGAACTTGAGGCAGGCGGGAAGGGTGATTTCCGCTCCGCGCTGGAGTTCGGCAAAGCCCTGATCGATGCCGAGCACCCAGCCGAAGACAATGGTCTGGGCGGTGGCGAAGATGAAAATGAAGAAGTTGGCCATCCAGAAGTCCACTGTGTCGAGGGCGGCAAAGTCCTTGGAGAAGTAAACAATAAACAGGCACCCGGTCAGGGTGATGAAACCGAGGAGGGCGACGGAGGGTTTCCGGGTCAGTCCAAGGCCTTCTTCCAGCAACGCAATTGCCGGCTGCAGCATGGACAGGGAGCTGGTGACCGCAGCGAGAAACAGGAGGAAGAAGAATAGGAACCCGAAGAAGGAGCCAGCCGGCATCTGGTTGAAAACATTGGGCAGGGTAATGAACCCCATGCCGAAGGTTCCCGGGGGATTCTGTACCACCGAAGGTCCGAGGAAGACAAAGGCGGCGGGGATGGCGATCATGCCGCCCAGCACCACTTCGGCAAATCCGTTTCCGGCCACCGAGGTGAGGGAGGAAAGGGCGACATCATCGTCGGGTTTCAGGTAGCTGGAGTAGGTAAGGATCAGTCCGAATCCCAGGGAGAGGCTGAAGAAGATTTGTCCGGTCGCGGCGAGCCAGACCTCGGCATTGCTCAGGGTGGCGAGCAGGGTGGTGCCCTCCTTGACCGGATTCCACATGTAGCCGAGTCCATTGATCACGGTTTGTTCGGGGTGAAGCGGGTTGGCGGGGAGGGTGAGCACCCGGACCAGAATGATGACCGCACAGAGGAAGAGCAGGGGGAGGGCGACGTTACAGAATTTTTCAATGCCCCGGTGGATACCCCGATAGATCAGGAAGAAGTTGATGCCAAAACACAGGGCAAGGAAGACAAACATGCGTCCGGCCCCCCGGCTGAATACCGCACCGTCGCCGGTGGCTCCGGCGCTGGTGAGGAAGTGTTGGGTAATGGCAGCCGAGTCACCACCGTATTGGGCGAATGCTCCGGTAAGGTAGTCCCAGGCATAGGCGAGGCACCAGGCTTCGACGAATACGTAATACATGTAGATCATGACCGGCATGACGGTGCCGAGCATTCCGAGATAGCTTCCGTACCGGGAGCCGGTGAGGACCCGGAAAATTCCGGGAGCGGAGTTGTGACCGCGCGCGCCGCCGTAGCGTCCGAGTCCCCATTCCAGCCAGGCCAGCGGTAATCCGATTACCAGGAAGGCAACGAGGTAGGGAATCAGAAAGGCCCCGCCTCCATATTGGGCCGCCTGGCCGGGAAAGCGCAGGAAGTTACCGAGGCCGACCGCGCTCCCGGTGACGGCAAGGATGACTCCGATTCTTGTTCCCCATGTTTCGCGATTGGCTTGGTTGGTCATTCGGCAAAACTCCTCCATCGAAAGGTAGTGTGATAAACCGGTGCCGGGGCAGGGTCAAGCAGGGAGATGGGGGGGACTCATGGGGCCAGGTTGATGATGGTTATCAGCAGTAAGCTGCGGAGGGTCCAGGCCGCAGTGCGGATCCAGTTGGTGGCGACCAGTTGCCGGTGGGTGACGGAATCATAACCATGGCGCAGCCGATGGTGGCAGGGGATGGAGAGCAACGCCGTGGCCGCCCAGATGAGAAGGATCAGCATCAGGCCAATCCAGAGGGTGAGAACAGGGAGTCCGGGAACCGGGAGCAGGGACAACGCAACCCCGGTGGCAAGTTCGAGCAGCATCAGGGGGCCGACCAGAAAGCCCATGCGTTTGGTGTAGGCGGCATGATAGGAGCGAAAGGCTTCGCCCTGGCTTCGATGCATCAGGGGGTACTCAATGAGCTGGACGAACCAGATGATACCGGTCATCGCGAAGGTGGCAAACAGATGCAGGAGCAATAGATACTGATTCATTCCGTGAGTGTGGCAGGGGTGGTACCGGCCCGGGTGGCTTCAGCCAGCATGGTATGCAGGGTGACGGAATGGCGGTAATCAAACAGACGAACCAGCTTGCGTTCGATCAGCCAGTGGGTCAGGCGGCGGCCCAGGTCGCCAAACGGAACTTCGTACTGAATCACATCTTCCAGGTAGGAACCGGTATCGCCATCGGGAATAAACCGGTGGGTGTGGCGCCAGGATTTGAATGGCCCTTTGACTTGATAGTCCACAAACTGCCGTTCGGGGATGACCTCGTCATGGATCAATTTCCAGCGGAAGGAGAGGGACCATCGCCCGATCAGAAGTTCCGCAACCGCGCCATTTTGAATCGGCCGGTCGCGTTGCAGAACGGCGACATGCTCCCACGGGGGGATCAGTCGGCGAAACACATCTTCCCGCATGTGCCAGTCGTAGACACGCTCCGCCGAGAAGGGCAGGTGCGACTTTTTACTGAACGTGACAATACTCATTCATGATCGAGACCGGATCCGGGATAATCCCCCGTCAACCCCGATGATTTGCCCGGTCACCCAGGATTGCTCGGGTGACAGCAGCCAATCGATCGCCGACGCAACGTCTTCCGGATTTCCAATGCGTCCGAGGGGATGCATGGACCGTGAGGCGTTCAAAGCGGTCTCATTACCGACAATCTTAGCGGAAAGCGGCGTATTGACAAGCCCGGGGGCAATACAATTTACCCGGACCCCACGACTGGCATAGGTCGCCGCCGCGCTCAGCGCCAACCCCTGGACACCGGCCTTGGCAGCGGCAATCGCCTCATGGTTGGCAAGCCCGATCCGTGCCGCCACGGTGGAGATCAAAACGATGGAACCACCAGATCGGCTGAGCACTTTGGCGCCATATTTGACGACATGAAAGGCCGATGTGAGGTTGATCGCCATGGTCTGAGCCCACTCTTCCTCCGTGGTCAGGTGTGCGGGTTTGAGCAGAATCGAACCGACACAGAGGGCAATACCCTGCAAGCCAGCGGATTCTTCATCCGCAAACCGAACGGCTTTTTCGACCTCGGTGGCGGAGGTGACATCGGCGGCAATAGGACGAGCGCCGGTAGCCTCGGACAGGCCACGTAGCTTTTCGGGATCCCGGCCGGCGGCAAAGACCGCCTGGCCGCCCCTGCGGCACATCCGATGGGTCAAGGCAGAGCCAATGCCGCCATAGGCGCCAAAGATCAGTACGGAATGATCGGTCATGGTCGAATGGTTCACCCTTCACTATACGGTGTCGTATCCGCATTTCAATCGGGCCCGAAAAAATCCGATAACTGCCTGTCGGGCAAGAGAAAGCCACGCTTGCCGGTCCAGGGTGAAGTCGGTATAAGTGACCGGATACCAGATCGACATCAGCCGCGGGTGATGACCCGCAGGAGTAACGCGCAGGTCAGCATGAGCAATGGACACATGAATCAACCGATCCCAGCCTTATTAGACCGTGGCGTGGTGATGGAGCAGCCCTCGATGGTGGTGGTGGGGAACGAAGTCGATCCGGGGAGGATTGCTCCCGGGGTGATACTTCACGCGGGTTGTCGGCTCTATGGCGAGCACCTGTCGATTGGCCCTGGTTGCGTGTTGGGCGGGGAAACCCCGATGACCGTCAACAACTGCCAACTGGAGCGGGATGTCAAACTCAGCGGGGGGTATGCCGAAGGTGCGGTCTTTTTGCGGGGAGCCTCGGCCGGGTCCGGCGCGCATATTCGTCCCGGTACAATTTTGGAAGAAGAAGCAAGCGTGGCTCATACGGTGGGCTTGAAGCAGACGGTTCTGCTGCCCTTTGTCACCGTGGGCAGTCTGGTCAATTTTTGTGACATCCTGATGGCCGGGGGAACCAGTCGGAAGAACCACAGCGAGGTCGGTTCCTCCTATATTCACTTCAATTTTACCCCGCATCAGGATAAAGCCACCGGGTCTCTGGTGGGGGATGTTCCACGGGGGGTCATGTTGAATCAGCCCCCGATATTTCTCGGCGGGCAAGGTGGATTGGTGGGGCCGTGCCGGGTTGCTTTTGGTGCGATCATACCGGCGGGCACAGTCTATCGGGGCGATGCCGGGCAGGCCGGTCACATTCACTATGCGCCATCACTGCCGCAGGGCGATGTGCGCCCTTATACGACCGGCGTGTACAAGGATATACAGCGCTTGGTGGAGGCGAATTTGCTCTATATCGGAAACCTCAAGGCTTATCGAGCCTGGTACCGGCAGATTCGGAAGCCATTTCTCACCGGGGATTCCTATGGTCAGGCCTGCTATGAGGGAGCGTTGGATCAGATTGCCGCGATGCTGAAGGAACGGATCAAACGGCTGGGGGCCGTGATCGAACAGTTGCCGTCGTCCATTGCCGTGTTGGAATCGGGGCGGATGGGCGATCGCCGAGAAGAAGTAGGGCGACAAAAGCAATGGATAACGCAGTGGGCGGGCGTGGCCGAACGTTGCACATCCGACCGGGGTGATCAGGAAGACCACGCGTCGCTTGCCCGCCTGGCCGAAGCATTGGAATCCCGGACCGATGGGTCCTACATTCAGACCATACAGACCCTGGATGAACAAGTACGATCCGCGGGCACACAATGGCTGGACGAACTGGTGTCTTCGGAATCAGGTTTGATACAGGACGGAGGAGGTAAAGCATGAGCCGATTGTTTGGAACCGATGGTGTGCGGGGAGTGGCCAACATGCCGCCCATGACCGCGGAGATGGTCCTGGAGATCGGCCGCGCTACCGCGTATGTGTGCAAACAGCATCAGGCTGAGCGGCATCGCATTGTCATTGGAAAAGACACCCGGATCAGCGGTTATATGCTGGAAAATGCCCTGACTGCAGGTATCTGCTCCATGGGGGTGGATGTTCTCCTAGTGGGACCGATGCCGACCCCGGGCATTTCATTCATCACCCGGAACATGCGAGCCGATGCGGGCCTGGTTATTTCCGCCTCCCACAATCCCTATCAGGACAACGGGATCAAAATCTTTTCCCGGGATGGGTACAAACTGCCGGACCACGAGGAGGACACCATCGCCGAATTGATCAGTTCGGGGCGCATCCGCGACATCCGTCCGACCGCCGAGGATGTGGGCAAGGCCTTTCGTATCGATGATGCCCTGGGGCGTTACATCGTTTTTTGCAAAAACACCTTTCCGGACAGCCTGGATCTCGCGGGAATGAAAGTGGTTCTGGATTGCGCCAATGGGGCGACCTACAAAATTGCCCCGATTATCTTTTCCGAATTGGGGGCGGAGGTGACGGCCCTGCATTGCCGTCCGAATGGGCTGAACATCAATGACCGGTGCGGCTCCCAGCATACCGAGGACCTGGTTGCGGAGGTCAAACGATCCGGTGCGCATATCGGTCTTGCGTTTGATGGGGATGGGGATCGGATGATCGCGGTGGACGAAACCGGTCAGGAGTTGACCGGGGATCACATCATCGCAATTTGCGCTCGACACATGAAAGAGCAGGGGGCCCTCGACAACAACCTGGTGGTGGCCACGGTCATGGCCAATTTTGGATTCTTCACCGCGATGAAGCAACTGGGGATCGACTGTGTCACCACCCAGGTCGGTGACCGTTATGTGATTGAGCAGATGCGGGATCGCAATGCCGTACTCGGAGGGGAGGCATCCGGTCATTTAATTTTCGGTCACCATCATACCACCGGTGACGGAATACTCTCCGCGCTGCAATTGATGGCGGTCATGCGCACCAGCGGGCGGCGGTTGTCTGAGCTGGCTACCATCATGCAGATGACCCCGCAGAAAATGATCAACATCGATGTCCAATCCAAGCCGGATCTCTCCACCATCCCCGAGGTCGCGGACGCGATCACCGCTGCCGAGGCGGAGCTTGGCGACCAGGGCCGGGTATTGATCCGGTACTCCGGTACCCAGTCGATGTGCCGGGTCATGGTGGAGGGGCCGACCAAAGAGATGACCGATCGACTCACCCAAACCCTTGCTGATGTGGTGAGGAAAGCGATCGGTTAATATGGGGGGCGGTGTAACGTCACGATGGCGGGTGGGATGGACGGTGGCCCTCGGGTTCCTGCTTGTGGGGGGGCCTGTGATCGCCAAGTTCTCTCCCGATGCTTTTGACCTGGGATTTATCGCCAGTCGCCACACCGATGTTTTGGGTCATACCCGGACCAAGGCCCTGGGGCCGATTTGGGAAAAAGTGGTTGCTCCCGGCGACGTCACCTACACCGGTCTACGCCCCTTGGGGAGCCGGATCGAGGACCCTGTGGGCGACCGCAACCTGCGGGATCTCCTGTGGCCACTATACAATGACCGGGATCTGGGCCATGAGACAAGCTGGCGGGCCGGAATCTTTTTTGGGTATGGCCACGGGGACGATGATCCGCGCCGACACCGCGAGTGGTTCATACCCTTCTACTTTCAGGGCCGCAATGCGGAGGGAGAGACCTACCGGGCCCTGTTTCCCATTGGGGGAACCATCGACGAGATTCTGGGTCGCGACTCCGTGTCCTTCGTGCTTTTTCCCCTGTATATCCAGACCCGGATCAACGAGATTGAGTCCAAGTCGGTATTGTGGCCGATCTATTCCCGGACCAAGGGCCCCGGCATTGATCGCATGAGGGTCTTTCCTTTCTATGGGGAAAGCCATCTCGAAGGAAAGCATGACAAGCGATTTGTGCTGTGGCCGATCTGGAATGATGTGCAGTATCACTATCCGAAATCCAGTGGAAGCGGCTTTGTCCTGTTTCCCCTGTACGGGCAGTTGAACCTGACCGATCAGAAAACGACCTGGGTCGTGCCGCCGCTGTTTCGGTTTACCCGGGGCGAGGATCAGAATCTGGTCTATTGCCCCTGGCCATTTGTACAATGGGGCTCCGGTGACAAGGATTTTCTGTACCTGTTTCCGCTGTATGGCCACAAGCAGGTTGGCAATCTGGACCGCCATTTTCTTGCCTGGCCATTTCTGTGGCACAGCCGGGTAACCTATCCTGAGTCGGTGCAGACCCGATGGATGGCGGTTCCGTTCTTCATCCACAAGCACCGGTATGCCGAAACGGAGGGCGGGAAGCAAACCCTGGCACGCTATGTCAAGGTGTGGCCCCTGTTTTCCTATCACCGGCAGGGGGAGACCAGTCGGTTCCGCATGATTGCCCTTCTGCCTTTCGGAGAAATTCAGGGGGTGGAGCGCAATTGGGCTCCCCTGTGGTCACTGGTCCAGCGCACCGCCCATCAGGACAATGTGGATTGGGAAATTCTCTGGGGCCTCTACCGTGATTTCCAGCGGGGGGAGCAGGCTCGCTATCGCTCCCTGTTTCCCCTCATGGAAACCTGGCGCGACGAACGGGTGGAGCCGCCCTATCATGCCTGGTCCCTGCTCAAGGGGTTGTTGGGGCGGGAACGACGGGGGGAAGACAAACGGTGGCGGATGCTGTACTTTTTTTCCATAGGCGATGAGATGGAGCGACCTGTTTTTTGAAAACCCGTGAACCAGAATATCTGCCCCCGGCGGAGACCATCATCGAGCAGACGGGCCGACATGTGGTCCAGACCCTTCGCGGGGCCGGTCTCGCACTGCTGATGCTGGGGGAGGCTTTTCTGCATATCCGGAGCATGTTCAGGTTCCGGGCCCGACAGCAGATCTTTCAGCAAATGTACGTGGGCGGGATTAAGAGTCTGGGGGTCATTACCGTGGTCGGCATGTTCACGGGGATGATTCTCGCCCTGCAGACCGGACTGGAATTGCGCCGGTTCGGTTTGCAGTCGAACATTGGCACCGCAGTCACGGTGGTGATGCTGCGCGAGATGGGACCTTTTATGACAGCCCTGATCATTGCCGCCAGTGTCGGGTCGGCGATCGCCGCACAAATTGGCACCATGACCGTGTCGGAGGAAATATCCGCACTGGAGATCATGTCGATCAACCCGGTCCGGTTCCTGGTCATGCCGCGACTGGTGGCCCTGATGATCATGCTGCCTCTGCTGACCGTCTTCACCAATATTGTCGGGATCTTTGGCGGGGCGGTGGTGGGGACCACCCAGTTGGAGGTTACGATGACCGCCTATTTTGACAACGCCCAGTTGTTTGCCCAGAACAAGGATCTTTATGTGGGACTCTTCAAGGCCCTGGTATTCGGGATTGTGATCGCCACGGTTTCCTGCCATCAGGGCCTGACCGCCTCCAATGGCGCGGTTGGGGTGGGCCAGGCGACCCGGCGGACGGTGATCATTTCCTTTCTGACGATTCTGATCCTAGGCTATATCATCACCCGGATGTTTTATCGGCTATGATTCGTTTCGAACAAGTGACCAAGCGCTTTGGCAAAAAGACCGTGCTGGATGAAGCCACGTTCACCATTGCCCAGGGTGAGGTCTTCATCATCGTGGGATTGTCCGGCGCGGGGAAAAGTGTCACCCTCAAGCACATGGTCCGGTTGTTGACCCCGGATGAGGGCCAAGTGTGGGTCGGCGATGATTGTGTCTCGGAAGCCACCGGGCGGGATCTGGAGCGCATTCGGGCCAAATTCGGCTACCTGTTCCAAAGCGGCGCGTTGCTTCAGTGGATCTCCGCGGGTGAGAATGTCGCCTTGCCTTTGCGGGAGCACACAAAGATGACCGATGATGAAATCGATGGCCTGGTGCGGGAAAAGCTTCGTTTGGTCGAGCTTGAGGATGCCTATGACCGTTCGCCTTCGGATTTGTCCGGGGGGATGAAGAAGCGGGTTTCACTGGCCCGGGCCATTGTTCGTCAACCGGAAGTGGTCTTGTACGATGAACCGACGTCGGGATTGGACCCCCTGACATCCAGAACCATCGACGAGCTGATTGCCAATACCAACCGGGAGCTGGGAATTACCAGCATTGTCGTGACCCACGACTTGCACAGTGCCCTGTCGATTGGGACCCGGATCGCCATGTTGCATCAGGGCAAGGTGGTGGAATTGGCGACCCCAGCGGACTTTATTCATTCCAGCCACCCGGTGGTTCAACAATTTCTTGCATCGCAGTACATAACCCGAAAGGGTGTATGGGAGGAGTCGGTTTCGTCATGAAAAAAGATCGTGCCAAGCAAGCCAAGCTCGAATTGATGGTGGGACTGTTCATGTTCCTGATCCTTTCCGCGCTGGCCTATTTCACCATCATCCTGAGTTTCGACAACATCTTCACAAAGACCTATCAGATCCGGGTCAAGTTTGCCGATGTGACCGGTTTGATTACCGGGGACAAGGTCTATGTGCAGGGGGTTGACGTGGGGCGGGTCAGCGTGATGACGATCGAGCGTGATGGGGTGGTGGTGGAGCTCACGTTAAAGTATCGCCTGGATTTGCGGGAGGACTACGAGATTTCGGTGGAATCATCCTCGGTGTTGGGGGGGAAGTATGTTGCGATCAAACAGGGTTCGGAGACCCAACCCAAGGTTTCCGGCGACAGTTTACTGAAGGGAACCGCTCCCATCGACTTTATCACGGAGGCATCGGACGCCATTCTCGCCATTCGCAAAGCGCTGGAAGAGGGGGGGATTCTCAAGAACCTGGAAATATCGATGGCCAATGTTCGACAGCTCACCGAGGGATTGGCTGAGGGGAGGGGAACCTTTGGCAAGCTGTTGTATGAGGACACCCTTTACAATGATTTTGAAGCCATCACCAAAAGTTTAAAGAACCTGACCGGGACCCTCGAGCGGGGTGAGGGAACCATCGGGAAACTGATGCAGGATGAGACTGTGTATGAGAACTTTCGTGCGGTATCCGGGGATCTGGCGGAAATTACCGCCCGACTGGCGGCGGGAGAGGGAACCATGGGCAGGTTGCTATCCTCGGACGACACCCTCTATCAGGATCTCGCATCGGCGGTCTCCTCGCTGGAAGAGGTTACCGGAAAAGTGGGAGCTGGAGAGGGTTCGCTGGGCAAGATGCTGACGGATGATGCCCTCTACAATGAATTGATGAGCGCCCTCAACGAGGTGCGGGCGATGGTGGATGACATTCGGGAAACCTCGCCGTTCACCACCTTCGGCTCCCTGTTTCTGGGCGCATTCTAGAGCCGTCTAAGTTCATCTTTGGCCGGTCGGTTTGTCACGGGCCGCCCAGCCTGCCTGGCGAATCGCTGTACGGCTTCGGCATTACTTGAATGGCTCTAGCCGCTGACAGGTTGCCGGGTACGGTGATCCGGTAACCAGAGTCGTGGGAATGAGTCATCTGGCGACGGTGGAGATCGCCTGGATAAATTCACGGATCAACCAATCCAGGGTGGTCTGGTCGATGATCAGGGGAGGCATCAGGTAGAGGACATCCCCGATGGGGCGGAGCAGGATGCCCTGATCCTGGAGGTGCCGCCGGATTTGATGAGCCCGGGAGTCTGCGGGCCGTCCGTGATGAGGCTCCAGTTCCACGGCACCGACCAAACCGAGGCAGCGGACATCCCGCACCCCGGGAATTTCCCGGCAGGGCTCGAGTCCGGTTCGCAGCAGCCCGGCCAACTCCCTGACCCCGGTGAGGAATTCCGGCGCTAGATAGACATCGAGTGCTGCGTTGGCAGCGGCGGCGGCGATGGGGTTTCCGCAAAAGGTATGGCCATGCTGAAGTGTATGGTCTTCGTCGAGATCGGCAAAGGTCCGGTAGATGAAGTCCTTGACCACCGTGGCGCTCAACGGGAGCGATCCGGCGGTCAGAGCTTTGCCGAGACACAGGATGTCCGGATCCACCCCGGCGGCATGATGAAAGGCAAACAGTTCCCCGGTACGCCCGAATCCGGTGGCAATTTCATCAAGAATCAATAGAACATCATGGTTCCGGCACCAGGTGGCAAGGGAGGAGAGCCAGCCCGCGCCGTGCATTCGCATGCCGGCAGCCCCCTGGACCATGGGTTCGACCACCACCGCAGTGAGCTCCTCTGCAACTTCCTCAAGAATGGCTTCGGCCTCGGCAAAACAGGATGCGGTGCAGGCCGGATCGGGTTCAGAATGCCCGGGGGCGATGTCCCGTGTCATCCGGCAGGGGCACTGGGGAAACGGCAGTCGCACCGCACTGAACAAAAGCTCGCGAAACGGTCGGTGAAATGCTTCGACATAACCGAGCGACATCGAACCGAGCGTGTCACCATGATAGGCCGAGGTCAGGCAGGCAATCTTTCGGCGCTGGGTTTCGCCGGTGTTATGACGATACTGAACGGCTATTTTGACTGCTTGCTCAATGGCGCTCGACCCGTCGGATGCGAACAGGGTATGTCGGTCCCGGGTTGGCAGCAGGTGGGCGAGGCGATGGGCAAGCCGGATCGCCTGGGGATGGGTCAGATTGCCAAGAATGCTGTGTTGGAGCTGTCCGGCCTGGCTCTGGATTGCCCGGACGATGGCCGGGTGACTGTGGCCGAGGGCGCAACACCACCAGGATGAGATGGCATCCACAAACGCACGCCCATCCGGGGTGTATAGATGCATGCCTTCGCCGCGGCAAAGGACAGGCAGTTGGTGCTCCCGGAGGGTGGAAAACCGGGTATAGGGATGCCAAATGGCATGAAAATCCTGTGAAAGCAGGGTTGCGATGTCGGTCATGATAGCGTATCCACTAATACGGTTTTTAAGACGAATGACAGGTAAATGCAAGGGGGCAGACCAATCGCCCCATGGAAAGCAGGAGTACGATGAAAGCGGAGAAGAAATCCAAACCCTGGACCCAGGCGATGCCGGAGAATAAATTCTCTTTGATGCGGCGTGTGCTGGCCGCCCCCAGCCCAATCGGACTGGAAGCCGCCATGACCTACGGGGTGATCAAGCCGGAGATGGAATCGTTCATGCCGGCGAGCTGGTCGATTCATCAATTCAAAGGAAATGCGGGCATTGTCTGTGATACCCATCCCGGCCGGGACGACCTGTGCAGTGTCATGATCATCGGTCATGCCGACAAGATCCGGATGCAGGTTCGATCCATCGGCGATGACGGGAAGGTCTGGATCAACTCGGATTCCTTTTTACCCACCACCCTGATCGGTCATGAGGTCATCGTGTTCAGCGAGCATCCGGAGAAGCCCGGGCAGTACCGGCGAATTGAGGGCGGCACCATTGAAGCCATCGGGGCGATTCACTTCGCACCGGCTGGACTGCGTAACGGGGAAAAGGGCATCAAGCCCGAAATGCTCTATCTGGAACTTCAACTGCACGGCAAAGATAAAAAGAAGCAGGTGCAAAAGGCGGGGATCAAGCCCGGCGACACCCTACTCATGAATCGGCCAATCCGCCCTGGTTTTGCCGACAACACCTTTTACGGGGCTTATCTCGATAATGGTTTGGGTAGTTTTGTGACCCTGGAGACCGCGCGACTGATTGCAAAAAAGACACCGGAGACCCTCCGGGTTCAGTTTGCCATCGCCACCCATGAAGAAATCGGCCGGTTCGGCAGCCGGGTGTTTGCCGGGGTTCTGAAGCCGGATATTCTGATTGGTGTCGATGTGGACCATGACTACGATGCCGCCCCCGGGGTCGGCGATCAGCGATTTACCAAGGTTGCGATTGGGGAGGGCCCGACCCTCACCACCGGTGCCACGACCAGTGAGTATCTCAATAGCCTGATTGTGCAGGCGGCAAGGAAGCGTGATATTCCCCTGCAGACCAGCCCTTCCGGGCGGGACACCGGTACCGACGCAATGGCGGCGGCTCTGGCCAGTGTCGATGCAGCTTCCGCCTCGCTGGGCATCCCCCTGCGCAATATGCATACCATTTCCGAGAGCGGTCACACCGGCGATGTGATGGCCAGCATTCATCTGCTCGCCGGTTTGATTGAGGACCTTGCCAAAGCCAACAAGGGTAAAGGAATTCAGAAGGCGGACCTGCAAGACGGCCACCCCCGGCTGGATCAGAGCGTCCCATTCAAACGCTAGACGGAACGATTGCCCTGGCCTGACCGGAAGGGGCTACCCCTGTGTAAATGCGATCATGTAGAAAGGAATTCAATGCTATGACGACAGAAACCCATGCCTTCAAAACCGAAGTACGGCGGCTGCTTGATCTTGTCATCCACTCCCTGTACTCCAAGAAGGAAATCTTTTTGCGGGAGTTAATCTCCAACGCATCCGATGCCCTGGACCGGGCCCGATTCGAATCCCTCACCGACAAGGAGCACCAGAAAGCCGAGGAAGACTGGAAAGTTCGCATCCGCATCGACAAGGAAGCGCGCACCCTGGTGGTGTCGGATAATGGGGTGGGCATGAACCGTCAGGAAATTGAAGACAACATTGGTACGATCGCGAATTCGGGGACCAAGCGATTTCTCGATAGTCTTTCCGCCCACCCGGAGAATGCGTCCAAACCGGAGCTGATCGGCCAGTTCGGGGTTGGCTTTTATGCTTCATTCATGGTGGCAGACAAAGTGGAGGTCATCACCAGGCGACTGGGCAGTCTGGATCCCGCACTGAAATGGTCCTCCCATGGCGAGGATGCTTACACCCTGGAGGAAACGGACCGGGCCGAGGCGGGAACCGATGTCATTCTACACTTGCGCGAGGGTCTGGATGAATATCTCGACGGGTGGCGCATTCGATCCATCGTCAAACAGTACTCTGACTATATCGCCTATCCGGTGGTTCTCGAGACGCCAAAGCCGGACGTGGATACAGAAGACGATTCTTCCGCCGATGAAGGGGAGGCGCCCAAGGAGGAGATCATTAATTCCCGGAAGGCGATCTGGAAAAAATCACCCTCCGAAGTATCCGAAGAGGCGTACAAGGAATTTTACCATCATGTGAGTCATGACTTCGGTGAGCCTGGCAAGACCATTCACTATGCGGGAGAAGGCGTCACTGAATTCAAGGCGTTGCTGTTCATTCCCAAGCAGGCGCCGATGGACCTCTATATGCGGGAGGGGCATCATGGCATTCATTTGTATGTGCGGAACGTTTTCATCACCGACGACTGCAAAGCCCTCCTGCCGGAGTACCTTCGGTTTATCAAGGGGGTGGTGGACTCCAGTGATCTGCCCCTGAACGTTTCCCGGGAAATGCTTCAGGATGACGCAATCATTCGGAAAATCCGCAAGAACCTGGTGGCCAAAGTGCTGAAAACCCTTTCCGAAATGAAGGAAAAGCATGTGGAGGACTATCGGGCATTCTTCAAGGCCTTTGGCCCGGTGCTCAAAGAGGGCTTGCATGCGGACATTGAAAACAAGGACAAATTGCTGGATCTCATGCTCTATCCGAGCACCAGAACCGAAGGCGATGACTGGGTCTCGTTCCGGGACTATGTGGACCGCATGCCGGCAGCACAAAAGGAGATTTATGTTCTGACCGCTGACTCGGTCCAAGCCGCGAAAGCCTCCCCGTTGCTGGAGGTCTTCAAGACACATGACTATGAGGTTTTGTTCTGGGTCGATCCCATCGATGAGTGGGTTGGCTCGGCGGTGACGACCTATGGCGAAAAGACCATCCGGCACATCGATCGCGGTGAGTTGGATCTGGATAAAGACCCCGCGGAAGAGAAAAGCGAAGAGAAGAAGCAGGAAGACAAGGAACCGGCCAGTCCGCTCCTGGACTGGATGAAAACCATGCTTTCCGGAGAAGTTAAAGATGTTCGGTTCAGCCACCGGCTGGTGGATTCGCCCTGCTGCCTGGTTGCCGATGAGCACGGCATGAATGCAACCATGGAGCGGGTCATGAAGGCCATGGGGCAGGAGGTTCCGGAATCCAAGCGGATCCTTGAGGTCAACCCGAATCATCCGGTAGTGGCAGTGATGCAGTCCCTGCACAGCGAGAACGCGGAAAATCCCGAACTGAAAGACTATGCGGATTTGCTGCTGGGGCAAGCGTTGCTCATGGAGGGATCCCCGCTCAAGGATCCGGCACGGTTCAGCCGATTGGTGAGTTCGCTGATGGCCGCGCGCTCCTCTGAGCGGTCATGATGCCGCGGGTCCGGGCACCTCGGTGAAGGAGTGGGGGAGCAGTTCTTGCATGGTGAGTTGCTTCTGGATGCCGTTGAGGTTGGCCAGATAGACCGGTGTGGATGGTGAACAGAATTCGGCCAGTACCTGAAGGCACAAGCCGCAGGGACAACTGGCGGGTTCCGCATTGGTGACCACAACCACACCATCGATCCGGCAGAATCCCCGTTGGGAAACCATACTGACGATGGCGGAGCGCTCGGCGCAGATGGTGCCGCCATAGCTCGCATTCTCCACATTGCACCCGGCGAAGATTTTGCCATCTCCGACACAATGGATGGCCGCTCCGACAAGAAAGTGGGAGTAGGGGGCGTAGGCCCGTTCACGGGCCGCCATGGCGTGTTGCAACAGATCGTTAACCGGTAGATCAGTCATAGGGTACTCCTAACATGAAATCGAGGTTCGTGGGAATCCCGCATTTCAGCCGGGGGGCAATTCCGGGGATGGTTCCTGCTCACAAAAACAGCAGCGGGTATGATCGTCATGGGCATCGCACGCGATCTGGTCACAGGTTTGCAGGGGGTTATCAAGAAACTTGATCCAGATACGATATCGCCCTTCGCGAGTGCCGGAGTCCTCACACCGTATGATGGCTCCGGTGTGTTCGACGGGTTCGGCTGACCCCGGAGTCTGGATGGTCATGGTCATCAGATCAAATTCGCGCAGGGGCCGATCCGTGTAAAACTGGGCACCCAGTGGGCAAAGTCGAAAGGTTGCCGGTTGGGGAATGCAATCGTTCCCACCGACGCTAAGAAGGATCGGGCGGGAAGCCTGATTTTGCTCCTCGGTCATACGTCACTGTACCATGGCCTGGGAACCAGTCAAACCGGCGGGTTATCGCATGCGCGAGAGCATCACCGAGCCGGTGATGAGAAACAGGGCGTTGGGCAGCCAGGCGGCCAGCCAGGCGGGGATGAGGGCCTCTTTCCCAATATACAGGATCAGGTTCATCACTGCATAATACCCGAAAAAGAGACCGAAACACAGCATGATCCCGGCCAAGGCCCCCTTCCGCCCGGTGTGGTTGCCAAACGGGATACCGAGCAGGGTAATCACCAGGCAGGTCCAGGGTTGTGCGAGCCGGTAGTGCAAGTCGACCTTGAACCGGGCCAGGGTTTCCTTCTGGAAATTCTGATTGGCATTCAGGTAGAGCAACAGTTCCCGGCTGGACATGAATTCGGGTTTCTTCACATACACCATGAAGTCCGCAGGTACTTCCGTCAGTTCGGGCAGGTCGACATACCGGGAAAATCGCGGGGGCCCCATCGGGTTACCCCAGGTATCGAATTTCTGTTCCACGACATCTTCAAAGATCCACTGATGATCCAGCCATGATGCTTTTTGAGCCGTCAATTTGCGGGCGGTGGTATTGTCTTCCCGCAGGGTTGTGACTTCGACTCCCCCCATCTCGTAGGTACGGGTATTGAAACGACTGACAAACCAGGTCCGGTGATCCTGTTCCCGGACCATGAGAAAAGGGTCGGCGATATGGACGGATTCCGGATTGTCGTTTCGCTGTTCCTTGACAAATTGGTCGCACCAGTAGGCGGCCTGGGGACTGATCGTTTCATGAACCACTGCGACCACGATGCTGGATAAAAACCCGACCACCAGAAAGGGTGTCATCAACCGGTAGAGGCTGATACCGCTGGCCCGCATCGCGGTTAACTCGTTGTTTTTGGTCATGGAGGAAAGACTGTAGAGAATGCCCAGCAACAGGGAGATCGGGGTCACAAAAACCAGGACGGTGGGGACCAGGGTCACATAGTAGCGGAGAACGCGAAGCATCGGGGTATTCCCATTGACGAAATCCGACAGGTTGTCGAAGAGGTCAAACACAATGAACACCAGCAGAAAGGCGGCCAAACAATACACAAAGGGGGCCAGGAAAGACCGGAGGATGTATTTGTCGATCAGCTTCATAAACGCGGATACCCTAACCCCGTGACCGGCGTTCGACAAGTCTCGCGCGTGCCGGGATGACGATTGGACTCAGCGCTTGAGGATGCGCAGTTCGGGGTGTTTGGCGGCGACAAAGCTGTTGGGCGGCACACTTTCCATCAGAAACACATTTCCTCCCACCGTGGAACCCCGTCCAATGACCGTATCGCCCCCAAGAATGGTCGCATTGGCATAGATCACCACCTCATCCTCCACCGTTGGATGGCGCTTGATATGTTTGATCGGGTTCCCATTTTCATCGAGCGGGAAGCTTCGAGCGCCCAGGGTCACGCCCTGATAGATTTTCACTCGGTTGCCGATCTCCGTGGTTTCGCCAATCACCACACCGGTTGCATGGTCGATAAAGAATCCGTGACCGATTCTGGCTCCCGGATTGATGTCAACCCCAGTCTCGGCATGGGTTCGTTCACTCATGATCCGGGGAATGATGGGGACATTCAGCGTGTAAAATTCATGGGCAATTCGATGGGAGGTGATGGCGGCCAGTCCGGGATAGGCCAATTTGACCTCGGCATAGCTCAGGGCGGCAGGATCCCCATCATAGGCGGCTTTGACATCCTCAATCAGTAGATCACGTACCACCGGCAACCGGGCCAGGAATGCATCGAGTACCCGGACCGATTCTTCGGCGATGCCATCGGCGTCGAGTGTTTCGTAGCCCTCGGTTTTCCAGGCCTGACCCATCCAGCGGAATGGCAGGGCACGGCGAAGTTCGGGCAACAAGGCATCCCTCACCTGCTCGAGTTTTTCCGCCAGAAAGGACTCCAACTGGTTGTAGGGAACCGTCTCGGGGTCCCATTTACCTGGAAACATCACGTTATGAAGCAGTTGAAGAACATGCACCACCCGGCAGGGGTTGGGGTATCCCTGCAGCAGGCTGTCCGCGCGATCCATTCCCTCGGGACTGAATTTTCCCTTGAGGAGACGTGCGGTTTCGGCGATCCGGGCCGTCATGGATGGCGATGGGGTACCGGTTTCAGATGAATTCACTGAGTCGCTCATGACTCGGGGATCATACGGAAATCAGCGACAACCTCAATGAAGATGTTTGTCGCCGGTGGTAGCCCCTGGTCAGCCTGACGTCTCGATAGCCATCAGGGTGATTTCCCGCCGGTCATGGTGGAGGTTTTTCATCGACCATTGATACCCTCGGGCCTGCCCCTGCAGCCAGGATGCAATCGGACGCACGGCCTGATAGGGGTTCTGTTGAGGAAGTTTGATGTTGATGACCGCATGCCGGCAGCGGTGGTTTCCCAGCCAATGTTTTATCAGACCCAGGGCGGTACCCGGAGGAATCAACATATCCGCAACCAGCCAGTCCACCGGGAGCTGGTGCGCTTCCGGGGTGTAGGTAATTCCATTACTTTTCACAATGCGAAGGTTCTGTCGCAACTCGGAAACAATCTTCATGGGGCCATGATCGACGGCCTGAACCCTCGCGCCGCGTTTGAGACAGGCATGGGTCCAGCCTCCCGGGGCGGCACCGAGATCGACAACCCACTGCCCGGTGGTGGGTTCTCGGCCCATTCGCTGGAACGCTTCTTCCAGTTTCAAATAGGATCGGGAAGGCGCCCGGGAGTCGAATTTCAACCGAATGATTCCGCCTGGATAGGGGCGGACACCCACGGAGGGGTCTCCCCAGCCAAACCAGGCTCCCTCGGGAACCCGTAGCACTTGCAGAATTCGAGTCCCTGGTGGTAGATCGCCCTCCGGTTGATGATAACTGCCCGGGCCAGCTTCGGGAACCATCGACTTGGCCAGCCGCAAGAGCGCCGATCCGATCCCCTTCGCGGATCGCGACCACTGTTGGTCCTGAATGCCCGAAGGGCATAGGACATGTAAGGTCCAGGGGTTGCTCGGTCGGTGGGGGGGAAAGAGGGTGGAGAAGGTATCATCGGAAATCGGTTTAAGCTGTTCATGCGGAATCCAACCGGCATGGGGTATTCGCTGCTGTTCAAAAATCAAATCCGGCCAGGGGGAGGGGGGGAGGTCCCGGGCGATCACCAGCCCCTGCCCGGTGATCGACGGAGGTTTACCGGGGTTCAGGGTGTGGCTGATTTCTTCCGCAAGGGCCCCTTCCAATTCTGTGCGACACAGAAACACCGCTCGGGCGGGATTCCCCTGATCGGACTGCGACGGTGGAGCCCATCGGGGATACCGGGTTGTCGATGCCGAATGTGCCATGGCGTACAGAGTGAATCGCTTCCGATGGGGAGTCAATGGATTCGGTGCGAGGCTGATCGAGCGCTGTCCTCCGCCCTGGCTGGTCAACCGGGAAAATATCGCCTATCTTGCCCGGGTGAATCGAATCCTCCATATTGATATGGATGCCTTTTTTGCTGCGATCGAGGAGCGGGATCAGCCATCCTTGAAAGGGAAACCGGTGGTTATTGGCTCTCCGCCGGATCGGCGGGGCGTGGTGTCCACCGCCAACTATGAAGCGCGGAAATTTGGCATTCATAGCGCCATGCCATCCCGCACTGCGGGCAAACTTTGTCCGCAGGCCATTTTCCTGCCGGTCCGCATGAGCCGTTATGTGCAGGTGTCCCATCAATTCATGCGCCTGCTGGACTCCTTCTCACCGGTGGTCGAGCAGATCTCGATTGATGAGGCCTTCCTTGATGCTTCGGGAGCCCTCAAGGCCTGGGGTACTGCCCGACGGCTCGGGGAGGCCATTCAGGAACGCATCCATCGTGACCTCGGGTTGACCGCATCGGTGGGAGTGGCGCGAAACAAGTTTCTGGCCAAGCTGGCCAGTGATTTGCAGAAACCGAACAAGCTCACGGAATGTCCGCACACGGACGATGCCGTGCAGGCATTTTTAGCCCCCCTGCCGATCCGGAAATTGTGGGGCGTGGGATCGACCATGGAGAAGAAGTTGCGGGGCTATGGGTTGGAGACGATCGGGGATCTCCAACGGTGTGATCAACGCCATTTGAATGCCTGGTTGGGGCCGGTACTGGCCGAACACCTGCGGGAACTGGCCGCGGGTCGGGACGACCGCCCGGTGACCACGGAACGGGAGACCAAAAGCATTTCCGCCGAGAATACCTTCGATGAAGATCTTCACGATCCGGATTTACTGAGAAGCTGCTTGCTGGGATTGATGGAGCAGGTCGGGTTTCGGTTGAGAAAGGCGGGGCTCTTTTGTCGCACCATTCACATCAAACTGCGCTATGGGGATTTTCAGACCGTCACCCGTCAGGTTGGATTGGACCATCCGACTTGCACCGATCGTATTCTGATACAGGAAGGCATGAAGTTGTTTCAGGGACTGCCCTCCGATCAGCGGGCCATTCGCCTGATTGGCTTTGGGGTTTCCGGATTGGTGGACTCACAACAGGATCTCCAGCAGCTCGATCTGTTTTCCGGCGGGGATCCAGCACCAAAGGAAGCCTTGCTGGATCGGGCGGTGGATTCGGTCCGGACCCACTATGGGCGGGACGCGATACAACGCGCAGGAAGGTTGGCAAAAGGTCAGGGCCACTGAGACCGGCCGGGGCTACCATCCAAAGTTTTTCTTCGCCAGGCGATAAAAGTCCTCATTATACCGGGAGAAGAAGTTGTCGATGTGAAGCCGGGTTTCGCCGGTAAGTTTGGCATACGGATTTTCGTGAGGCGGTTCGACGAAGGCGGGGGTGAATTCGGGCAGTTCGAGGAACCGGTAGACCTCGGATACCGTCTCCACTGGGGCATCGAAAAATGCCTGGGCGTCAAGGATCAGAAACTGCTCCCGGGGGAAAAAGTCCAGCCACCTGCGGAATTGTTCGGCATACAATCCCTGGGAAATATAGGAATGTTCTTTGGCCCGCTCCCAGGTCGCATAGGGGTTGTCCTGCAGATTGAACCGGCCCCGCTCCAATCGCTTGGCCTCCATCTTGATCGCCTGAAAAAAGGACAGGGTCTCCAACCCGCGATCCACGGCATCCCGGAAATGGACATAGGCCCGATCAGTGGGATTTCGTACCAGAAAAATGAACCTGGCTCCGGGAGCGACCTGCTTGACCCGTTCAGGGACCAGGGGGTGAAACAGGTAAAAAGAAGTCACCTCCCCAGTGATTGTGCCGACGGGGGCAGGAGATTCCGGAGGGCGGTTCAACAAGGGGAAAAATTGTCGATACCAAGCCAATCCCTTGTCGAAATGGTCATCGAAAAAATGCAGATCAGGCCTGCTGGCGGCCTCCACCAAAGGATGTTGAACGACATACTTATAGAGGCTCCCGGTCCCGCATTTGGGGGCACCGATGATCATATAGGAGAGATTCAGCATCAGTTATGAAGGATTCCGTTGATTCATGCCTCAGTTCTCGTCATTATTCGGCAGGGCATGGTTACTGGCAACTCAGAAAGCCGGAGCCCGACGAACCTTTTGATCATTTTGTAGCTATTTATGGATAATCCGTCAACGAATCACGAGTCGGCCGATCCTCCCGCGGGCCAACCGCCAGGGAGTGGGCATCGCGCTGTGGTAATTTTACGTGAGGGGGATCACCCGATTCAGCGCTCGCAGCTTCCCCGTCATGTACATACCGCCATGGAAAAGCTTCGGGACGCCGGCTTTAAAGCCTACATCGCCGGTGGCGCTCTACGAGACTTGCTGGTCGGGCGGAACCCCAAGGATGTGGACATTGCCACCAATGCCCGCCCGGAACAGGTCCGGCGAATATTTCGGAATAGCCGGATGATCGGGAGGCGCTTCCGCCTGGTCCATGTCTATGAGCACGGTCAGTTGCTCGAGGTCTCCACGTTTCGTTCCAACGAGGCGGAGGATGAAAGACAGTCAAAATTCATCAAGCAGAGCGATGAGGGAATGTTGTTGCGGGATAATAAATACGGCACCCCGGAACAGGATGCCATCCGCCGTGATTTTACCATCAACGCCCTGTTTCTCGACAGCGGAGATTTTTCCCTAGTCGACTATGTACATGGTTTGAAGGATATTGAGTCCAAGGTGGTTCGCAGTATTGGGGAGCCCGGCCAGCGAATTGCCGAAGACCCGGTACGAATGATCCGGGCCATCCGGTTTGCCGCCCTCCTGGACTTTTCTCTCGAGCCGGACTTGTATGAGGCCATTCTGGTCAATGCTTCCCGCATCCAGCAGGCATCCGCAGCGCGAATGTTTGAGGAAATCAAGAAACTGTTTTTATGCGGTCGGGCCCACCGGGTTCTCGAGCTTCTTCTGGAAACCGGGGTGTTCGGATATATGTTTCCGGAGCTGGGCAATGTGGCGGTCAAGGACTCTCCACAACACCAATGGCTTGAGCGGATCATGCGTCAGTTTGATCGCTGGCATGCGCACCAGGTTCCGGTATCCGGTGAGCTAATGATTGCACTTCTCTTTGGCAAGTACCATGAGGCGCTGATTGCCCAGGCGATGGCCGATGGCATGCCGCCGTATCCCGCAGCGGAAACCTGTGTGGCCCGCCACATGGCCCGGATGAATGAGCATGTTTCAGTGCCCAATGCCATCACCCGACATGTCGCCCAGATCATGGCCATGCAACACCGGCTTGCCACCCCCAAGGAGTCCGCAGTCAAGAAGCTGGTACACCGCGCTTGCTTCCATGACGCCTATATTTACTTCAAGATCAGCGCGCGCTTTGATCAGGCGCGAGATGATGCGGTGACCTGGTGGGAAAAGCATGTATGATCCGTTGCGGACCGATGTCATACAAACCTGGCTCACCAACGTTGCTGAATCCTGCTTGCCGGCGGCGGCCCGAACCGACCATTTTCTGATCGTCCTGGCGGACCGGCAGGAACTCATTCACTATTCTGGGGGCAGGATTGTCGGGCGGTATGCGACCTCCACGGCTGCGCGGGGATTGGGTGAGGTGGTGAACTCCTGGCAGACCCCGCGGGGTTGGCACCGGGTTGATGAGCGGGTGGGGGACGGCCTGCCGCTGGGAGCCCTCTTTACCGCCCGCCAATTCAACGGAGTTGTGCTTCCCAAATCCGCGTGGCAAGCCGAAGCAGGCGACGGCGATAAGATTCTTACCCGGATCATGCGTTTGCGGGGACTGGAACCGGGGAAGAATCTCGGCGGGAATGTGGATACGTGGTGCCGGATGATTTATCTGCATGGAACCAACCATGAGCCACGGTTGGGATCACCCGCTTCCCACGGATGTATTCGCTTGGGGAACCAGGATATCCAGGCGCTATTTCAAGCGACTGCGGACGGTGTGAGTTGGTGCTGGATCGGCACGATGTCTGAACTGGAGTCCACCAACCATCACATCGCTTCGCTGGCATCCGTCCCCAGCCCTGAAAAAGGTTGATTGCGCATCAAGTGCTCGCAAAGACCGGAATATCGGGTGCGAATCTGGTCTTCGTCGGGGCATGGCGGCAGGGTCCTGGCGATTCTGGTGGCGAGCGTGCCTTCCCGGCTGAGGAGGTCAAGACCGGCACTGGTGGCACGGTCCTCGGGCGAGAGCTTTTCGGTGAAACATTTCCAAACATCACTCAGGGTAGGGCAATGCAAACCGGGCAGCCCGAGCAGTCGCAGGTAGTCCGCGTCGTCAATTCGGGTTTCTTCTGCATCGATGATCGCCCGGTCCAGGTGGAGGCGAAGAAGGTCCGTGGGAATGGCATTCAATGCGGCTCCGCGGCTTGCCCAATGCAGGCTGACCAACTGACGCAGGGCATGAATCACCGCCTCGGCGATCGCGATGTCCATCGAGGGGCATTCCTGCACATCCAGCAGGCGGATTTCGATGGCGCCGCGATCAAACCGGGCGATCGCTCCGCGGGAATTGAGAAATTCATGCTGCAAGACTTTCCCGGGATCATGGGGAAGAACCGCGCGATACAGCGGTTGCATGATGATTGCATCGTACTCGGCCTCGGAGGTGATTGGTTCGGGGATCACCTGGCCGGTAGCCTGGGGAATCCGTAAGGAGTTGCCGGCATAGGCAATCAGCCGGTTGTCCCGAATGCCGGTGAGGCGTCCCTCCTGAATTGGCGAGGCCGCAGCAAGACCGGGTAACAGCGGGAGCAGGGCCCGGATCGCCGCATGCAAGACCGCGAATTCCCGGTCCCCCCGAAAGGGCAGGTTTATGTGAACCGACTGGACGTTGGCCCAGCCGTGTCGATAGCAATCGTAGATCCGGTGATAGGTCTGATAAATCTCCCGGTACTCGTGCGGCCAGAGTACGGTTTCAACCGCCGGATTCATCAATGGATGCATCGCCGTGGGCATCAGTTTCACGGGCAGGCTATTCAGCTGCGGTTGGCATTCCCGGAGCGCCTGGTGAAAGAGGTCGCCGCATCCCTTGAGTGAGGGAACCGGATCGGTAACCTTCAGCTCCACGACATGATTCACCAACTCGTTGGACCAGCTTACCTGTCCGCGGGTGACATCGGAGGGGTTTGTATCGCCCCCGTCCGGTAGTGCGAGTGCCTGTAGCAACGCATCAGCCATGGGCAGAACCCCGCCGTGGATGGGATCCACCACCATGTATTCCAATTCGATACCGACACACTCGAACAGCGCGTAGGTCATGAGGAAAACCTTTTATTTTCCCGGATGCGTCGCAAAAAGCTCCGCATAATTCGATCATACAACCGGGATTTCAACACCTGATCCTCGAAACCCGCATCCAGGCTCGGGTTGTCATTGATCTCAATGACCACCGTCCGCTTGCCCGTTTCCTTGAGGTCAATCCCATAGAGACCGGTCCCGATCAACCGCGAGGCCTTGACCGCCATCTTGACCACAGGCTCGGGCACCCGAAGGACCGGCACCGCCTCCACCCGGCCCTCCTCCACACGAGATTCCTTGCGCTGCACAATCTGCCAGTGCTTCTTGGCCATAAAGTAGCGGCAGGCATAGAGAGGCTTGCCATCGAGCATCCCGATGCGCCAGTCATATTCGGTGGGCAGAAACTCCTGGGCAATCAGGAGCTCTGAATCGGAAAGCATTCGTCTGCCCTCGACTTCCAGTTGCTCCCGGTTCTCGATTTTAATCACCCCAATGGAGTAGGAAGAGTCCGGCTGTTTCAGGATCAGGGGGAAACCGATCTGGTATGGCAGCAGCTCCAGATTGTCCCGGTGGACAATCACGGTTTTCGGGGTCGGGATCCGGTGTCGTTTCATCAACTCCTCCAGATAGACCTTGTTGGTACAGCGGAGAATTGACTGGGGGTCGTCCATCACCGCCAGACCCTCGGCCTCGGCCCGCCGGGCGAATCGGAAGGTATGGTTGGTCACCGAGGTGGTCTCGCGAATAAACAATGCATCATATTCGGGCAGGCGCGCGTAATCGTCCCGGTCGATCAGTTCGGCATCCAGCCCGATCTTTTCCGCGGCATCCATGAAGCATTCCAGTGCCTTGGGGTTGGAGGGGGCGGTTTCGTCCGATGGGCTGGCCAGGATGGCCAGATCATAGGTGAGCTTTTTGCGGGGTCGCACGCGCCCATGCCGTCCGGCGAGATATTCGGTGACCGCAGTGACCAGGAAGGGCCGGTGCGATTCGGGCACATCACTGATGGCGATCGGGGATATGTTCTGGATCCGCCAGCGCTCATCGACCCGGCGCAACTCGGCGCGGAGCAGAGGGGCCCGGAATAGATTAAAGAGTTGAAGGCTGAGCCGCTCGTGCCGTTTGGCAAGATTCTGACCAAAATAAATACTGAGGGTGAAGGAATCGGCCTTGTGATCATCGAGGCTCTTTTCGATCAGGGAGTCCAGGTCCTCTGTGGCCAGGCGAATGACGGTCGGGGTTTGAAGATCACGGATGGTGGACACGTCAGGGATCGGCTTGTGGCCGCGGGCGGCGGCAAGCAGGGAGACATAGTAACCGGTGCTTTGATAGCGATAGGACCGGCATAAATTAAACACCCGCACGTCGGTCATCCGGGTAAAGGTATCCTCGGTGATGTATTTACGGGCCTGGACGACTTCGGCGCCCGGAATATGCAGGGGCCATTTCTTGGGATTATCGACGACAATCAGACGAATCATGATGCATTCACCGGTTGAGGTTGGTCTTGGGGTGGGGTTCGATGATCAACAGGTTGGCGTCGTCGGTCACGATGCCGAGTAAAATGGAACAGAGCACGCGATTGATCGGCAGCTCATAGTGCTGATCGGCGGCATAAGGATTGGATTCAAGCGGATCGGACACATCGATGGTGCGCTTGTCCTTGTCGTATCCGCGCAGGATGACAAAGTGGCCTGCGGGATCGCCACGGAGATCATCATCCACCATGGCCCGGCCATATTCCCGCATGGTTTGATAGAGATAGGTGGAGCTGAGTCCGGTCAGGATGGGCCGTTGACGGTTCAGGTAGCCGCGCAACAGGGCCGGCGTCAGGTCTTCCAGTTTCAGCCGTCCCCCCAGGGCGAGAAAATCGATATAGGCATGCGAGGCCAACTGAAGTTTCGGATCGCTCTTCAACGCGGCCTGGGCCTGCAATTTGCTGGTGATATCGATGTCGGAAGAAAGGAACCAGGTTGGATCGAACAGGCGCAGATTGAAGGTGTAGATCGTTGCGCGGTATCCCCGCCGCAGGGCATGATTGGCGAGCAGGACTCCGAGGGTACCCCCGGCTTCCAGTGTGGTGACCTCGGCGATCACACGGGGGAGGGGGATATGATCACCGTAATAAGCATAGACCGCATGCAGGCAGGTGGGGCCGCAGGTCGTGTCATCAGGTTGGGGCAGGATATCGAGCTTAAGTTTGGTTTTCACGTCTGGTACAGCAAGCCGTACTGCCTGAACCCTATCAGGTCCGTTGCCGGAATCCACCGGAAAAGACAGGGCACCTCAAAAAATTCGGAGGCCGGAGCCCCGCTCAAGCCGGTGGGCTTTTGGTGAAACGGGCGTGACTGACAAACCACTCCCGGCCATCGCGGTAGCCGAAAAGCTCGGCACTGGCCATGAAAAATACCCGCCAATAGATCCACCAGGTGGCGGCCTCCGCTCCATAGGTATCACGCAGGATCGGCATCACCCGGTCTTTTCGCTCATCCATCCGTTTGAGCCAATCATTGAGGGTTCGTTCATAGTGCCGGCCATTGACCTGCCACCGCTTTTCCACCACCAGATCCTGATTGAACCGGTCCAGCAGGGTTTCCGAAGGCATCACCCCCCCGGAAAAGAAATACCGGGCCATCCAGTCGTCCTTGACCCCGGTTTCAAACAGATAGGGATACCTGGCATGGCAGAAAATATGGATAAACAGCTTGCCGTCCTCTTTAAGCCATCCGGCGACCCGGTTGAGCAGTATCCGGTAGTTCCGCATGTGCTCAAACATTTCCACCGAGACCACCCGGTCGAACACCCGCCCGATGTTGAATTCGTTCATATCCGCGGTGATCACCGTAATATTCGACCGACCGAGACGGCGGGCTTCCTGCTCGATCCACTCCCGCTGCGAGTGAGAATTGGACACTGCGACAATTCTGGCCTGGGGATAGATCCTGGCCATAAACAGGGTAAGCGAACCCCAGCCGCACCCCAGCTCGAGGATATCCATCCCATCCTGCAATTGGGCGCGTTCGCAGGTCATCACCAGCATCTGTTCCTCGGCAGTCTCAATATCTTCGACCCCATCCGGCCAATAACAGGAACTGTATTTCAAATTAGGACCAAGGACTTCGCGGTAGAATGCGCTGGGTACCTCATAATGCTGTTCATTGGCTTTCTCCGGGAGGGCGGCAATCGGTTCCTGCGACAAAATCTTGACCAAGCGTTCCTCCGCCAGGGCGGGGCTTCCACTGCAAGCCTGTTCTTCATGTTTGAGCCGTTGTGCGAGAAGTCGCCGGATCCAACGGCGCACCAGGGCGTCGGGGAGGAGACCGGATTTCAAAAGAGGTAGATACCACATGGCAGGAGGTCCTTTATGATTTTGGGGGTAAGGGAATGAAGCGACTCGTCGTTTCCTGATATCGCCGGTAAGCCTCGCCTTTGCTGCGCAGTGCCTGCGCTTCGGTGGCGGGTATCCCGGTGATACGCAGCAGGAAAAACAGGATGGCCAGAGGGCAGGCAATAGCCACCCATCCCAAAGGGACAGGGAACGCCATCAAGGCGGCGGAGACCCAGATAAGCCATTCAAAAAAGTAATTGGGATGACGGGAATACCGCCACAATCCCTGATCACAAACCTTGCCCCGGTGGTCTGGATTCTGTTTGAACCGGGACAATTGGCGGTCGGCGGTGGCCTCACCGAAAAATGCACCGGTCCACAGGGCGATCGCGATCCACTCAAGGTACCCGAACGGCTGATCTCCGGCCTGGATGGTCAGGACAAAGGGGAGACTGAACAGCAAGGCGGCGAGGGCCTGGACTTGGAAGAAGGCAAAGAACTTGGGCTGGGCGAGGGCGCCCCAATGGTCCCTCAGGGCCTTGTAGCGTCCCTCCTCCGGTTTGCCATGGCCCCGCTGGTGCACCAGCCAGGCCAGTCGGCCTCCCCAGAGAGCTGCCATGGTCGCAGGCAGGATCCTGCGCACCGGCTCGCCCTCGAACCAAACTGCCGCACTGATCGCCAGCAGGGCGATCAGCGAGGCCCAGCCTGCATCGACCAAACCGGCGTTCAGGGTCCGATACTGAACCACCCACAGAAGGGACATGGCCAGGCAGCAAACGACCAGTCCCCAGAGGAGAAAACAGGTCATGGGAGCTCCCCGGTAAGGCCGCAGAGCCGGTTCCAACTCCATGGTTTAAGCCAATTCATGCCTCATCATACCACGACTTTTTGAATCTTCCATATTCGACTGGTTGACTTCTGCCGCCCCAAGAGAGTATGAATGTCGGACGCATGGAGATGGACAGGAGAACTGAGTGACGACGATAGAGAAGATTTTAGACTTACAGGAACGAGATCGCCGCCTCCGCCAACTCTCTCAGGAACTCACAGATATCCCCGCCCGCCAAAAGCTGGTTGAAACCCGCCTGCAGCAGCATCGCGACTCTGTGAAGCAAGCGCAGGATGCGCTCAACCACAACTTATCCGCCATCAAACAGGTGGAATTGGATGTGGATGCGCGGCAGACCCGGATTCGCAAGTTCCTTGATGAGCAGACCAAGGTGAAGAACAACGATCAGTACCGCGCACTGGATCAGGAAATTCGCAGCCTGCGCAAGCAGATTCGGGAAATCGAAGAACGCGAAATCAAGTTGATGGAAGAGGGGGAAATCCTCAAAGCCCGGGTGGACGAGCTCAAAGAATCCCTGAGCCGGGAGGAAAAGGGTGTCGGCACCGACGTGGAGGCCCTCGGTGATCGCTTGAGTCAGATCAGCAGCGAACGCGGCGCCTTGCAGGCGGAGCGGGATGAAATGGCCAAGGATATCGATGAGGAATGGCTTTCCCGTTATGACCGGATTTTCCGTAACAAAGGTGATTTTGCCCTGGTGCCGGTTGAAAATGCCTCGTCTTGTGGCGGTTGTCACATGCGGCTCCCCCCCCAGAGTATTCAGGATGTGAAGCGGGCAACCGCCATGGTTTCCTGCAGTTACTGCGGACGGCTCTTGTACTGGATGGATTGATCCGCTAGAGTGGCGGCGGTTCGGGAGGGGCATGATCGCTTCGCGTTCGCGCGGGGAGGAAAGTCCGGACTCCACAGGGCAGGATATCCCCAGGGCCGCCTTTGAGCGGGGAGGGGAACGGCAGGCGAAAAGCCTGTTGATGGCTAGTGCCACAGAAACAATACCGCCTCGCATCTGCGGGGTAAGGGTGAAACGGCGGTGTAAGAGACCACCGGGTGGATCCGCAAGGGTCGCCGCAGGTAAACCCTATCTGGAGCAAGATCAAATAGGAAGCGAGAGGCGGCCCGCCTCGTTGCCTTCGGGCTGAAAGCTTCGGGTTGATCGCATATGCTGACATCAGCGAGATAAATGATCATGGCCTCGCAGTTGCGGGGAACAGAATTCGGCTTACAACCTCCCGAGCCACTTTTTTTCTCAGGGCTTTTCAAGCGAGCAGGGGTTCGCTACCCTGCGAGACCATGAAGGATCTTGCCATCCAACGTTTTGGACGCGTCACCGCCCTCGTTTTGTGGAGCGCGGTGGTCGGCGCGGGGGCGATCCTCCTGGTCAAGGCCATCGGACTGAACGCCCAAACCGCGACTCCGACGGCGGAATCCGAACCGGATGCCCCAAGACCAACCGAGCCGGAAACCGGCCCCTCTCCCGACAAGGCCGACTGGTCGGAACGATTCCAGTTTACCGAGACAGCCGGGGCCTTGGATCTGCAGGACCGTTCCATACGCTTCCGGCTGGCCGGGACTTTCTTCTATCAGGAAAGCGATCAGGCCCCCACCGCTCGCAGCGCGATTCTGGATGACCTGCAAACCACCACCCAGCATTGGGTCAAGGAGGGGGACACCCTGGATGAGATGGAGGTGCTGCGCATCTACCGGGACCGGGTCATTGTGCGCGACCGCGGCAATGAATTGGAAATCCGATTGAGCTATTCCGATACCATGGATGCTGAATCCACCACGCCGGTCGCGAGCGGGGAGGAAGAGCCAGCACCCTTGGAAACCACCCGGTTCGGAAAGCGTATCGGGGAGAACCGTTGGGTCATGCAGCGCTCAGCGCTCGAGGCCTACTACCGGGAACTGCTCGATGACCCGGAGCGGATCGTCCAGGTCTATCAATCCATGACCGCCGTGCGGGGTGGGGAGGAAAATGAGGTTCTGGGGTTCCGGTTGGAACCGGTCGGAGAGCAGGCCTTCTTCACCGCAGTCGGGCTGAGGGAGGGCGACGAAATTCGCAAGGTCAACTCCATGAATATGACCAGTCAACCCCGGGCGGAGTACTTCCTCAGTGAATTTATGAAGGATCGTCTGGGAGCTGTTGTCCTGGATGTGGTGCGGGAGGGTGAAGAGCAGAAGTTGATCTATCTGATCCGGTAGATCCACCTACCGGGATCGACGGCTGCGTTTCCCCCGGGCGGCGTTCCGGCCCGCCCCCTGGCCGCGCGACTTGCCCCGGTCCTGTCTTTTCCCTTTTTCCCGACCTTCCGCGGATCGGGTACCTTCCCGCTTCCAAGGCACAAATTCGACCTGCCGCTTCCCCTCATCCACTTTGGCAATGGCGACATCGAGCACATCGCCAACCGTGAACAACACCTTGCTCTGCCCGCCATAGACCCGCCCCTGATCGCGGGCCACCCGGTAGTGGCCGCTCCGGGGCAAGGTGTCAAAGGATAGGAAACCGCGCTGTAGGGATTCCACCAATTCGAGAAGAAGCCCCTTGGCGGCGACCCCCACCACGAGGGCTGGATAGGGCCCAATATCTCCCCGCTGTAAGGCGAGTTGGTAGAATTGAAGTCGCTTGATTTCCAGGCTTTCCTGCTCGGCTGCCTGTGCATTGCGCTCGGTCTCGGTCGCATGCAGGCAGAGGACCTCCAGTTCATTGGCGGAATAGGCAGGCTTCCGCCTGGTATCCAGCCGGTCGAGAATCCGATGCACCAGCAGGTCCGGATAACGACGGATCGGGGACGTAAAGTGGGTGTAGCAGTCGAAGGCGAGCCCGAAGTGTCCGAGACACTCGATGGAGTAGATGGCCCGCTTGAAGTTTTTGAGTATGGCCAGGTTGACTGCGTATTCCTGGGGAGTGTCCCGGACCAGAGCGCAGACCTGGTCAATTCCCTGACGGCTGAGGACATCCTGGGCAATACCAAGGTTGCGCACATCCAGATTCATCTGGGCCCACTGGTCTTCGGACGGTTCCTCATGAATACGGTAGACACCGGGCACCCCGGCGGCCCGGATTCGTTCCGCAACCGCACAGTTGGCAAGCAGCATGAATTCTTCAATCAGATGATAGGCTTGGGCTGCTCCCCGCCGCTTCAAGGAAATCGGGGTTCCCTGGTCATCAAGCGTGCAGACCACCTCGGGCAGGGATAGATCAATCGAGCCGTTGGCCATTCGTTTCCGGCGCAGCCGAGTGGCAAGTTTATCCATGGCCCGCAGGGTCGGGTGCAACGATTCCGGGATCTCCGCAGCGTCCTCCCCGGACAGAAACCGCTGGACCTGATCATAGTTCAGACAGGCCTTGGAGTGGATCACCGACCTGCCCGTGCGCACCGATTCCAATTCTCCATCCGCATCAAGTGTCATATGAACCGAGTACGCCAATCGGTCGACGCTGGCGCGAAGACTACAGACCTCCGAGGTCAGGTATTTCGGGAGCATCGGTACAAACCGGTCAACCATGTACACGCTGTTTCCGCGGTTTTTTGCTTCGGTATCGATCGCGGAACCCGGGGTCACAAAGTGAGAGACATCGGCAATATGAACCCCCAATTCCCATCCATCGCCGGTTCGGGTCAGGGAAATGGCATCGTCATAATCTTTGGCATCGGACGGATCGATGGTCAGGATAATCCAGTCCCGGAGATCTTCCCGACCGGCGATGGCGCTGGCATCCGGGGTGGGGGAGATCGCTTGGGCGGCATCGACCACCCCCGGTTCAAAGGCTTGAACAATGCCCCGGTTGGCCATCAGCATCTGCATATCGACCCCAGGATCACCAGGCGCCCCGAGATGCTGGATCAACCGGCTGGTTTGGGAACGATCCGGGCTCACCGGTTCATCCAATGCAACCACCACGATGTCGCCATCCGGGATGGAGTCCGGAGGCAGACCCGCTTCGCTCACATGCAGGGTTGACCGCATGCGGGGGTCACCCGGGATCACGTAAGCGTAGTACCGGCCATGGACCAGCTTGCCCGCGACCTGTTTGATCTTCCGTTCCACCACGCGAATCAAGTGGGCTTCCTGCTTCTGACCCGCGCGCGGTCGAACTGCCGCCGGGGAAACCTCCACCCGGTCACCCTCCATGCAGCTTCCGATCTCGGAGGGCGGGATAAAATATTCCGCACTGTCCGGAGGATCGGTGATCACGATGCCGTAGCCGGAGAAGGTGATCAACAACCGCCCGGCGACCCGATCGGGTGCCTGCGCCTCCACCCAGCGATTCCCCCGGATTTTCTTGGCTTTCCCGGTTCGCTCCAGTTCGCGAAGTGCTTGCCGCACATCGCGTGCCGAGGCCCCGATCTCCGGGTGGGCGGCCAGGTCATGCGCCTTCATCGGGCGGGACCCGGCCCGGCGGAGAAAATCGTGGAGGCGGTGGACGAGGCTTGGCGAGGGATCATTCATCGTGGTATGTCTTTCGAGGTAGGAAGTGAACTATGGCAGATCAAGGGCATTGTGCGTTTATTACCAGCGAGATGAGTCCGTTTGCCTCGACCGGGGGGTTGGCTGAAGTTTCCGCCTCCCTGCCGGAAGCCATGGCGCGGCGTGGTTGGTCCATGATTCAGATCATGCCCATGTATCGTCAAGTCATCGAGGGAAATTTTCCACTGGTGGAAACCGGGATGGTCTTGAACATCCCGGTGGGGTTCCATCAATTCCGGGCCGAGGTCTGGCGCACCGCCCCGGAAATCCAACCCGCCAAGTACTTCATTCGCCGGGATGAATTCTTCGACCGGGCGCACCTCTACAATTTATCCTACCGTGATTATGAGGACAATTTTGAGCGGTTTGTGTTCTTTCAAAAAGCTGCGGTCGCTTTGATCGATGCGCTGGAGCGCCCGGTATCTTTGGTCCATTGCAATGACTGGCAAACCGCATTGATGCCCTTATATCTCCAACATGGTGTCCGAGGGCAGGGGAGGGGCAAGCGGGAAAAGACCCTGCTGACGCTCCACAATCTTGCCTACCAGGGAATCTTTTCCGGTGATGAATACTCCTACAGCAACCTTCCCTTCGGCTGTTTTTCCGTTGAATGCCTGGAGTTTTATGGAAACATCAATTGCCTGAAAGGTGGTATCAATACCGCCGATTTCCTGACCACGGTGAGCCAGACCTATGCCGAGGAAATTCAAACCGAGGCTTTTGGTTACGGACTCCATGGCGTGATCTCGGATGCCCGACATCGCCTGCGCGGCATCACCAACGGCATCGATACCCAGACCTGGGATCCACAGACCGATTCCGCACTGGCCAAGAACTATTCGGTCAAAGACCCTTCCGGCAAGCAACACTGTAAAAGGGCTTTACTCAAGCTGGCGGAGTTGAGCATACCTGACCGGGGACCGTTGTTGGGGATGGTGACCCGTTTGTCCGAGCACAAGGGAATTGATTTGCTTGATGAAATGATTCCCGACCTGATGGGCAGTCATTCGGATCTGGGATTGATTTTACTGGGTGATGGCGATGCCCAATACGAGGGCATGTGCTTGCGATGGCAATCTCATTGGCCAGGCAGGATCCGGGTCATGAATGCATTTGATCGGGTGTTGGCCCGGCAGATCATTGCCGGGGCGGATCTATACCTGATGCCATCCCGGTATGAACCCTGCGGTCTCAATCAGCTCTACGCCATGCGGTACGGCACTGTTCCGGTCGTTCATCATACCGGCGGACTGGCCGACACAGTCACCGATGCGGATAACAGCCAGACCAATGGCAATGGATTCGTTTTTTCCGACTATACGGTAAAGGCATTCCAGGATGCCGTTCAGCGCGCGATTCGATGCTTCGACCGGAAAGCAGAAGCCTGGCGGGATCTACAGAATCGTGGCATGGCTGGCGACTATACTTGGGATCAAAGTGCCGCCGAGTACGAGAAGATCTATCGGCAACTGCACCAGTCATCCTCGTGAACAGCACGTGCAGCTGGTGATGACCGGAGGGCCATCCGTAAATGGCAATACGCCTTGCGGTGCCTGAGCATCCTATCAACCGCAAGCTACCACGAATGGCGGAATGGAACGCTCGATGCTAGACATAATACATATTATGCGACGTTGTTATTGTGGCAATAATACACCCGCATTGGGTGTTGTAACACAAGCCATTCAGGATGATGACCTGCCCCTTGATCGGGATTGTCCGATGCAATTACGTGCAGGTAAAAAGGCGGGAATTTTTCAGATAAAAAAAACCGGGAGGTAGGCTTATCGGCCTGCCCCCCGGTTCAAGTCAGTCATCAGCAAGGTACGACGTTTTTCGCGCACGGGCCCTTTTGGCCTTCACCTTCTTCAAAATCGACTTTCTGGCCTTCGGCGAGATCCGCCCGGCCGGGGGTTTTCACTTCCGAATGATGAACAAACAGATCTTTGCCACCATTGTCCGGAGCAATGAAACCGAACCCTTTTTCAACATTGAACCACTTCACTGTACCTTTACTCATAATATACTCACTCCTTAATTAAATCGCACCCTATCCTAAACACCAGCGGTTTGAAAGCGTTTATGTTGAAATACATTTTGGCGCTCCCGGCGGGCGGGCCGGGGTTCAAAGCCCGGGTGCGGATGGATTCGCAGTACTCGAATCGCTATTCGGCGCCTGACCGGCCTTTTTCAGGCGTTTTTCCTCTTTCTTCCGCTTTTTCGCGAGGTCTCGTTGTCGTTTCTCATAGGAATAGTTTGGTTTGGCCATGAGGCTCTCCTCCGTTGATCGTTTGGGCAAGACTATCACACATCGGGTCCCCTCCCCCGCACAAAATGAATTTTTCCCGCATGACCCTGTCTTTCAGCCGAACCATTCCATTTTTCATATCGTCACACAATCGCCATCCAACTCTGGCCTGCCTGTGGGTTACACTGGCAAAACGGATGGTCCATATGGTAGTTTGACTTCATGCGTCTTGCCCTCAAGCAATTCAGTACGGTCGCCCGGCAAACCACGCTGGAGGCTTCCCGCCAGCCCGCGTTTCTGTTGCTCAGCGCCAGTACCCTGTTGTTTATTGGATTACTCCCATTGTTGATCACCCATGTACTTGGCGAAGCGACCCGGATGATCCGCGATAGCTCACTGGCCCTCTTCTGGATGGCGGGCTTGCTGTTGGGTTGCTATGGCGCAGCGTCGACTATTTCCCGGGAATTGCGGCTGGGTACGCTGGCGTCGGTGGTGACCAAGCCCATGAACCGCTCCCTGTTTTTCCTTGCCAAGTTTTTCGGCATAGTCGTGGTGATGACGGCCTTCATCTTTGCCGCTACCCTGGCCTCGCTGCTGGCCATCCATGCGGTCCGGGTACTTTATCGAATCGACTGGTGGACCCTGGGTTCGCTCTACCTGGGTATTCTGGGAGCGTTTACGGTTTCCGGTCTCCGCAATTTTCTGTTCCGTTCCCCCTTTACCTCGGGGGCGTTTCGGGACGTTCTGATCAGCGTGGTCCTCGCATTTGCAGTGGTTTTCTGGCGCAGCGCGGGACAGATGTCGGGGGGGGCGGAGTCGTTCATGCCATGGTCGGTCCTGCCCGCTGCGGCTCTCATCGGGTTGGCGGTGATTCTGTTTTGCTCGTTTGCGGTGGCACTTTCCACCCGGTTGGGGCTGACCGGAACGATGATGATGTGCGCGGTGATTCTGATGGTCGGCCTGATGTCAGACTACCTCCTCGGTCCCTATGCCCAAACCAATGAAGCGCTGCGGCTTCTGTATCTGCTCATCCCCAACTGGCAGAACTTCTGGGCGGTTGATGCGCTCAATCACGGGGACATCCCCTGGCCGTATGTATTCCAGGTCGCACACTATTGCGGGCTCTATATGATCGGTATTCTGCTGTGGGGAATCGCCAGCTTTCGGATGATGGAGGTTCATCAATGACCCGGACCGGGGAAAGAGCGGCTCTGGTCTCCGCAGGCCTGATGGTCTTGTCCATCGCGGCGTCCAGCGCCATGGGCTCCCGCTCCGGCCTGCTGGTGTTCTCCGGTCTCATGCCATTTCAGATGCTTGCCCTGATCCAGTCTTGCGTGGTCTATCTGCGGCTCCGTCTGGAACGGATGGCCTTCGAGGAGGCGAGGGATCTCGCTGGGCAAGCGCCGACTGCGGACTCGCGTTTGTTTGATGAAACATCCGGGGGAGATCTCCCTCTGACCCTCTCCCGCACCCGTCATCAGGTCGAAGGCATTGTACCCTTCATCGCTCCGGTCCTTGCCATCCTCACCGCAACCTGGGCCTGGACCTTGTACCGCGACCTGGTTTGGACCGCCCGTGAATCTTCATTCGACCTGCCCGCGATGGCCTTGCTGGCCGGGCAGGGCTTTGTGTTGTTTCTGCTCCATCGCTATTTGCTCGGTCTTGCCGGGGAGCCGTCGCTGCGCTGGTTGCGGGGGCCCGGAGTGATGACCGGAGTCACCGCCTATGGGTCGGTAGCCGCCGCCCTCGCCTGCCTTGCCCATCATGTGGGGCTGGTCCAGGCAGATGCGTGGATCGGCATGACCCTGGTGGTGCTGCTGGTTGTGCATACGGTGGAACTGGTCTGGAACAGCTTGTTGAGTATCTACAGTCCCCACCGGGACACCCAGAAGGCCACAAGCTACGAAACCAAACTCGGGGCCTGGCTGATTCATCCATCGGAATGGACCAAGCCCCTTTCCGAGTCTGTCGACTACCAGTTCGGGTTTTCAATTTCCCGCACCTGGTTTGCCCGGTTTCTTCGACGGGCGCTGTTGCCCTTCGCGGGTTTTCAAATACTCGTCATTTATGCCCTTTCCAGCATGGCCATCATCGGGCCCAATGATGTGGGAATCAAAGAGCGGTTCGGCAAGCCGGTGCAACCGGACCCTCTGCTCATGTCCGGCTTCCACTGGAAATGGCCCTGGCCATTTGAGGCGGTTCGCCGGGTTCCGGCCCGGATGGCGCTGCTAACCCATCTCGGGGTTGACGTCGATGACACCTTGCTGCGCCCCCCACAAATCCTGTGGACGGTGCCGCACTTCCCCGGCGAAGACCTGTTCGTCACGGCCAGTTTGAGCCACAAGGGAAGCAGTGCGGTGCCCATCAACCTGATCAGCCTGCATCTTCCGCTCGAGTTTTCCATCACCAATGCACTGGATTACGCCTATCGCTATGCAAATCCCAACCAGGTACTCCGCGATACCGCCTACCGGATACTGACCCGCGAGTTATCCTCAAGAGATATCGGCGAATGGCTCAGTTCGCACCGCACGGAAATTGCGGACATCATACACCGCGAACTTCAGGCGGAGTGTAACCGGCTTGCCCTGGGGGTGAAGATCGATTTCATCGGGCTGCAGGGCCTGCATCCCCCGATCCAGGTCGCCGATGCATTCCAGTCCGTGGTAGGGGCACTGGAGGAAAAGGAAGCGGCTATCCTGGAAGCCCGCGCCTATACCAATCGGATCCTTCCCCTCGCCACCGCCGATGCCACCGCCCGGGTCAGCCTCGCCGAGGCCTATCGCGATCGGCGCACCAAGTTATCAGAGGCCGAAGTTGCGCAATTCCATAACCGGAAGCGGGCCGCCGATACCGCCCCGGATGTATATCGGGCCCGGCTGGCCATGGAAGCTCTCCACGCGGGATTGATCGGCAACCGGCTGGTGTTGCTCGCCACCCCGTCGGCGTCATCAGAAGTTCTCTGGCTCAACCTGGAGGATGATCCCTTTACCAGCGTTTTTGAGATGGTTCCCCTTGAACCGGAAGGAATAAATCCATGAACAAGCAGATTCCCATGATTCTGGTCGGATTACTGATCCTCGGAATCCTGTTGATGACCCAATTTTTATTTGTGGTACGGGAAGGCGAGGTCGCCGTTGTCACCACCTTCGGCAAACCGGTGCGGGACCTGCAAACCCCCGGCCTCTATTCGCGGTGGCCATGGCCGATTCAGTCGGTCTTCCGGTTTGATGGGCGCACCCGGGTCATGGAGAGCGCGCTCTCGGAAACCCTGACCGCCGATGGCAAGAATGTGATTGTGTCCATGTATTGCGGATGGCGGATATCCGAACCGACCAAGTTCCTCGAACGACAGGGCAGCACCGAGCTCGCCGAACTGAACCTTTCCGGCCTGTTGGATACCTACAAGAATTCGGCGATTGGACGGGTAGCCTTTTCCAACCTGGTCAACACCTCGGCATCAGCCCTGCGACTGGACCGTATTGAGGCCGATGTGTTGCAGGGGATTCAGCCCCAGGCTGCCGACCGGTACGGGATTGATGTCGGCTTTGTGGGCATACGGCGGATCGGACTTCCCCAGGCCATTACCCTTTCGGTGTTTGATCGAATGAGGGCCGAGCGGCAGGAACTCGCCGAACGCTATCGATCGGAGGGCGAGGGAGAAGCCATTCGCATCCGCGCCGAGGCGGACAGTGAAGCCGATCGCATCCTGTCCACGGCCGAAGCCGATGCCAAGCGCATCCGCGCCGAAGGCGATGCCGCTGCGGTCGCCTATTATACCGTCTTTTCCGAGGATCCCGAACTGGCAATCTTCCTCAAAAAACTGGATGTTCTCCGGGATACCCTGTCCGAGCAGGCGACGGTGATTCTCGGCACAGATCGGGCTCCGTTTGATCTATTGAACCCGCCTCCCCAACCATGAACGAAACCGACTCCACCCAGACGATCGGTCAGAAGGCCCTCGCGCAGGCGCTCGAGCAGAGTTTCCGGCTCCTGCGATGGGTCTTGTTCGCGCTCGTTGTGGCCTACCTTGGCAGTGGATTCTTCATTGTGCGCCAACAGGAGAAGGCCATGGTCCTGGTTTTGGGCAAGGCGCGGGGCATGGCTGGAAACCAAATACTCGAACCGGGATTCCACTGGACCTGGCCGACCCCGTTCTCGGAAATTCTCCGGTTCCCCGCCGAGCGCATTCGAGATCTCGGAACCGACACCTTCTGGTACCAGCGCACCGGGATCGACACCAACCTCATGGCTATCGACGAGCGGCAACCCCTTGTCCCGGGGCGGGATGGCTATAGTGTCTCCGCCGATGCAAATATTTTTCATTCCGCCTGGACCCTGCGGTACCGGGTGCAGGATCTCAAGGCCTATGCCCTGTCCCACATCGATCCCGATGCCCTGCTTCGCCGGGAACTCGATCGGGCCATCGTCCGCGCATCCGCAGCGACCAGGATCGACGATGCCTTACGCACGAAGATGGATGAGTTCCGAGCCACCGTGGAGGCGGAACTGCGCGCGCGACTGCCCCAGCTCAACCTTGGGATCACGGTGGAAGGTGTGGATCTCACCGCGACTATCCCACCACGTCAGGTGCTGCTGGCCTTCAACGACGTGATCGACGCCGAGCAGGATCAGTCCCAGCAAATCAGCGAAGCCCGGGCCTATGCAACGCGAGCCCGTAATGAAGCGGCTGGTGATGCCGACCGCCTGCGCGCTGAAGGACAAGCCGAGAAAGAACGCATGCTCAATGAACTGAATGCGGATGCCAACACCTTTACCCGGATCAGAGAAAGCATCTCCGGCGACCCGGACACGATCCTTGGCATGTTGCGCGAAGATGCCATCCAGGCAGCTTTGCAGCAGGCGGAACAGCGGTACTTGATTCCTGCTGACCCTGGCGGACGACGCGAGTTGCGCATCCAGATCGGGAAACCCAAGGCCACCCCATCTTCCCCCTCCGGATACTCAGGTCACTAATGCCATGAAAGCGGAATCCCACAGTCACGCCATTGGATGCTGCGATCACGCCGACCGTTCCGGTCGGCTGAGCTGGCTGTTCACCGGTTCCGCCTTCGTCATCGCTGCGTACGCGGGCGATCTTCTTTACCCCGACAACCCGATGGCTGCGGAGATCAGCGCGGTGATCGGGGCCCTGCTGCTGGCGGCACCCATCGTGTGGTCGGCGGTGCGGGATCTGTTCCGGGGAGAGCTCCACATGGATGCGCCAGTCGCCATTGCGGTCCTCTCCGCGCTCGCACTTGGAGACTTTCGCACTGCGGGGATCGTAGCGTTTTTCATGCTGCTTGCCCTGGTCATCGAAACCCAGACCGCAAAAGGCGCCCATGGAGCGATTGAGGCCCTGATTCGCCTGACCCCGGCCATGGCCAGGAGAATTCTGCCCGCCGGGAAATCGGAGGAAATACCCGCCTCGGCATTGGTGGTGGGGGATCGAATCCGCCTCCTCCCCGGTGACTCGGTCCCGGCCGATGGCGAACTGATCCTCGGCCAGACCACCCTGAATGAAGCGACCATCACCGGGGAGTCCATTCCGCGGGACAAAGGCCCCGGGGATCAGGTCTTTGCCGGAACCCAGAACCTGACCGGAGCGGTCGAGGTCCGGGTCAGTCGCATCGGCGAAGAAACCGCCCTCGGTAAAGTGCGCGAACTGATCCTGGCCGCAGAACAGACCAAACTCCCCATTACCCGCATCATCGACCAGTATCTTCGCTATTACATACCCGTGGTGCTGACCCTCGCCGCCGCAGTATGGTTCTTTACCGGCGATTGGAACCGGGTCATCGCAATGCTGGTGGTCTCCTGTCCCTGTGCCCTGATTCTCGCAACCCCGACGGCCATGGTTGCAGCCCTCGCGGCGGCCGCCCGCAATGGAATCCTGGTAAAGAATGTCTCTGACCTCGAAGGCGCCGCGCGGATCAATGCGGTGATTTTTGATAAGACCGGTACCCTGACCCTGGGTGAACTCGGTGTGGCCCGGCTTGCCCCCGTGGCGGACATCTCCCCATCGGATCTTCTGGAATGGTCTGGCACTGCGGAGAAATTCAGCAAACATCCCGTGGCCGTCGCATTGCGCAAACTTGCCGAGCAAACCGGCCTTCTTCTGGGCGATCCGGAGTCCATGGAAGAGACGGCGGGCCGGGGTGTTACCGCCCAGGTCGCCGGATCCCTTGTCCAATGCGGTCGGGCCAGTTGGCTCCGTGAATTGGGCATCCAGGATCCCCGGCTTGATGCCGCTGAATCCGGAGACAGCGCGGTCTACAGCACATTGTTTGTGGCGAAGGATGGACAGTATGTGGGCTGGATTGGTCTGGAAGACCAGGTGCGGCCCGAAGCGGCTCCGGCATTGCGCGGCCTGGTGGATTTGAATATCCGGAAGATTGCCATGATTTCAGGGGACCGGGAAGTGGTGACCCGAATGATTGCCGACCGCATCGGCTGCCCGGAAGTGCAAGCCGAATGTCTCCCCGCCCAAAAGGTGGACTATGTTCGCCACATCCACGCCCAAGGATACCGCACCGCGTTTATCGGCGACGGTGTCAACGATGCCCCGGCCCTTGCCGCTGGGGATCTGGGCATTGCCATGGGGGCGGCCGGCAATGATATCGCGATCCACAGCGCCACCGTGGCCCTGATGAATAATGATCTGATGCGCATACCCTACTTGATCCGCCTCTCGCGTGATGCCCGGGCTGCGGTTTATCAGAACCTTGCCGTTGCCGGCCTCTTCATTCTCGGGGGGCTGATCCTCTCCGGAATTAGCTGGCTCCCCCCGGTCCCTGCAGCCATTGCCCACAACCTGGGTTCGCTGATCGTCGTTTTCAACAGCGCACGACTTATCCGGATCGAACACGCACAAACGGAAAAGACCCCATGACCGAGCCCCTGATCCAGGTTCAGCAACTGACCAAGGTATTCCGCGATTTCTGGCACCGGCCTCGAGTGACTGCGGTCCGGGATGTCGACTTCGAGGTCCGGCGAGGGGAAATCTTTGGACTGCTCGGTCCCAACGGGTCCGGCAAGAGCACCACCATCAAACTCTTGCTGGGCCTGTTGCATCCCTCCCGCGGACGGATTGCGGTGTTGGGCAAATCCCCCAGCGATGTGCAGGTCAAGAAACGCCTGGGCTACCTGCCGGAAAACTCCTACATCTACCCCTATCTCACCTCATGGGAGACCCTCGATTTTTATGGTCGCCTGTTTGATCTCAACCGGGCTGAGCGCAGTCGGCGCATCGCCCAGTTGCTCGATATGATCGGGCTCCAACAGGCCCGCAATCGGATTGTGGGCGAATTTTCCAAAGGAATGACCCGGCGCATCGGGGTCGCGCAGGCTCTGATCAACGATCCGGACCTGATTATTCTGGATGAACCAACATCCGGTCTTGATCCACTGGGTTGCCGTCAGATGAAGGATCTGCTTCTGACTCTGGCCCGGCGCGGTAAAACCATTCTCATGACCTCCCATCTCCTCGCGGATGTCGAAGACCTCTGTGATCGGGTCGCGATTCTGTACAATGGACGCATCCGGGCCATGGGGACGCTCGATGCATTGCTCGAGGAAACCGGCCGTTACCGTATGACCTTCCCGGAGGGTTATGACCTCGCCAGCATCGAGGCCATCCAGACCCGGGTGGAGCAGGAATCCGGTACGCCGCCCCTGGTCGATCATCCGCGCCGGGATCTCGAGCAGATTTTCCTCGATGTCGTGGAAAAGGCGCGTAACGCGGAAACGGATGCCAGCGGGGTTGGCGCCGATCATGGTGTCGCGGAATATCTCGCCCGTCCCCAGGAGCCCCCCACCCCGACCGGGCCGGTTTCCCGCTCCGAGGTTGATGCCCGGCTGACCGCGCTGCTCGCCCCGGTGGATAAGCAAGCTGCGCCGGATGATTCCGGTTCCGATACGCCATGAAGTCTGTCCTGGCCATTGCCGGTATTGCCATCCGTTCCGCGTTTCGTTCCCGGGTCGTGCTGTCTCTATTCGCGATGCTGCTAGCGATCATTGTGTTTCTACCCATGACGATCCGGTCGGATGGAACAATGCAGGGCACCATTCAGATTATGCTTCGCTATGCCCTTGGTTTGTCGTTCGGGATTCTCAGTTTGTCCGGGTTATGGAGCGGATGCGCCGCAGTGGCCGGGGAGATCGAATCACGCACCCTTCACCTTGTGGTCACCAAGCCGGTCCGCTCCCTTTCGATCTGGCTGGGCAAGTGGTTGGGCATCTTTTTGCTCCACGGGTCCCTGCTGGTGATCTGCAGCAGCATCTCCACCGCCTTGCTGTGGCATCGATTGGACCGGGAAATCGAGGCCTCCGGTCAGACCGTCTCGGTGCGCGATCTGTTGTATGTTCACCGGGAGGTTCAACCGGATGAACCGTCGGTATTGCCTGAAGCACGAAACCGCCTTCGCGAGGAAATCGCAGCTCAGCAGGTTCCTGGGGATGTTTCCCCCGATCAGCGATTGCGGGAATTGATTCAGCAATTGCAGTTGGAACGAAATGCGGTCAGCCGATCCGGAGTCCGACAATGGAACCTGCCCCTGCCCCCAGCTTCCCGAACCGATCTTTCTCCGCGCCTGGTCTACCGCATGTCATCCTCCAACGTGGGGGCTGAGCCCATTCCCGGTCGATGGATCCTCCGTGATACAAACGGTACCGCATTGATGGACATCGAGCAGGAGGGCATTCCCACCGCAGTCAATCAGATCGACCTACCCCCGGAACTACTGGCCGGACGGGATCAGATCACCCTCGAGTACATCAACAGCGGTGATCGGCCGGTGACGGTGATTTTCCACCCGGCCGATGGACTGATCCTCCAGATACCCGCCGCTGACTTTCCCTGGAATCTCGCCCGAAGCCTCGTTCTCATGCTTGGACAACTCGGATTTTTCATAGCAGCAGGTCTGACCGCCGGCACATTGTTTTCCTTCCCGGTCGCCGCTTTCCTCTCCCTCTACCTGATGATCATGATACGCACCGCCGGGTACATCCAGGGCATGGCCAACCGGGTGGTGGCCACCCCCTGGAGCGACCAACCGGAAGCGGCCGGATCCTGGGGTACCTACCTGCTCACCGGGATCTACCGGATTCTCGCGGCCTTGGTACAACCAATGACCGGGCATGACCCCCTGCAAGCACTCGCGCTGGGTCGGTTGATCTCCACCCGCTGGCTGATCGATGCGGTGCTGATCCAGGGCGTGGGCCTGTGTGGTCTGCTCGCCCTGGTGACGAGCTTCGCCCTATCCCGCAAAGAGATCGGCCTGCCCGGACAATGAAACGGCTCTATACCATCCTGCTCTATGGGCTCGGCTTGTCCTGTCTTTTCGGGGCCGGAAGGCTGAACCTACACCTCCTGGATGTCCGCCGTGAGCAGGGCATCACCCAGGCGGACCCGGTGGAAAATGCCCCGCCGCTGGTCGCCTTCACCACCGTAACCCTCGGGGGATTTCGTGGCATCATTGCCGATCTTCTGTGGCTGCGGTCCTCCAAGCTTCAGGAGGAGGGCCGGTACTTCGAACTGGTCCAACTTGCGGACTGGATCACCAAGTTGGAGCCACGGTTTACCGAAGTGTGGGCCTACCAGGCGTGGAATCTGGCCTACAATATCAGCGTCATGTTCCCGGCTCCGGAGGATCGATGGCGGTGGGTTCAGCATGGCATCGAGCTCCTGCGCAATGAAGGTATCCGCTACAATCCCGGCGATGCCCGCCTCCTGCTGGAACTCGGCTGGCTCTATCAACACAAAATTGCCGGCACGCTCGACGACGCACACCTCTACTACAAACGCGCCCTGGCCGAATCGTTGGAACCATTGCTTTCGGGAGCCAGACCCGATTTCCAGCGTTGGAAAGCATTGCCGCCCAACCGGGAGGCTCTCCAACAGGTGAAGGGAATGGCCTCCCTGCTGGATCGTCTCCGGGCTGCGGATATGGATCCATGGCGCTGGTCCCAGGTCCATGACACAGCCCCAAGAGAACTGCGTTTGGATCCCGCATGGCCGGTCTACAGTGCGTTTATGAAGCGGGAAACGTTCGAGCGGGTCTTCGCGCTCTCCCCGGAAACCATGGAGAAGATTGAGGACACCTATGGACCCCAAGACTGGCGGTTGCCCACTTCCCATTCGCTCTACTGGGCCTACCGCGCCCGTCAGGTTGCTCGCGATACCTATGAGCAGGTTTCCTCCCGGCGAATGATCTTCCAATCCCTGCAGGAGGCATTTCGGCGGGGGCGACTGGTCCAGAATCCCGATCACTCCCTGTTTCTGCTCTCACCGAATCTCGATGTGCTGCCCTATGTCCTTCAGGGGTACCGGGAGGCCATGGCCGAGAGCGAGAACCCCAGCCTTCGGGATGGATATCGCAATTTCCTCTGGGACGCCGTGTTCATTCTCTATACCTACCAGGAGCAAACCAAGGCGCAGTCGATGCTGGATGAACTGCGACGCTTTGATCCCACGGTGGATCAAACCTCGTCGCTCGATCAGGTGGTTCTGCATCTATTCGCGGGGAGAGTCGAACAGATGACCCAGGAGGAGGCAACTTCGGTGGTGGAAGGAACCCTGCTCCAGAGTCTCCTGTGGGCCCAGGCCGGGGATGCCCGTCGGGCGGCGGGATTTGAGCAGCTCGCAGTCCAGCTCTGGTCCACCTACATGGATCCGCGCATGAATGACCCACAATTGCGAGAACGCACCGGGCTGCCCCCCCTGATGCAACTACGGCAGTCGGCGGCCCTGCGGCTGCGCGAGTCCCGCTCCCCTCAACCATGAACGCGCCTCCCACACGATCGATTGCCAACACCACGTTCCTATCGCCCCCGTCCGAGGAGGGATGCCCATGGCACTGGCCTACCCTGCGCACCGATCTCCATACCGCGCCTGATCGCTACACCGCCCGCACCCTGTGGAATCCGCTCTATGGGTTGCCCGGGTGGACCCGTGATTGCGGGCGCCGCTTTCATCATGGATGCGATATCGCGGCCTGGGAAACCCGTCCGACCGGCCAGATCATTGATGTCGTTATGACCGACTGCCGTAACGGCACCGACATTCCCATCTCTGTCCCCGGGGTGTTTCCCGTGGATTCAGTGGCTGCCGTTACCGAGGGCCGGGTATCCGAGGTGACGACATTACCCGACCAAAGCATTCTTGGACGTCATGTCATCATCGAACATATCTGGCCGATTTCCGGACGGGTCTTCTTTACCCTGTATGCCCATCTGGATGCCATTACCGTCATGCCCGGTCAGTGGATAAGCGCCGGTCAATCCATTGGAACCATGGGAACCACCAGCGCCAGTGCGGACGCCCGCCGGTGGATGGCGGTAGCCCCGCACCTGCACTTTGAGGTGTTCAATGAAGAGGGACGGCCCTATGATCCCTATCGTTTACTGGTACATTTCATCCCGTTCTCCAGGAGGTAATCTATCATGCGCAACCAGCGATTCATCCCTTCGCGTCCGCTTTCATGGATGCTGACCCTCATGTTCATGGGGGCGCTTCATTCGGTCAGGGCGGCCGAGTTTCGACCCTTTGCCACAATCTCCTACCTGTCGTGGGAGGAGACCGTCGACGGTGATCGTCTGGTTAGCGAGGACGGCCCGCTGTGGGGGGCGGGCATACAGCTCCGTCATGACCTTTCCACCGCCATGATTCTGGATGCCAAGCTCGAACTATTTGGTGGTGTGGTCAACTACGATGGTGCGGTATTTGATGCCGATGGAACATCGGAACCCTATGATGGGGAGACCGGATACCTTGGCGTATCCGGCGATGCCACCTTGATTTTTCCGGTGCTCCCCGCGTCAGCCAAGGCATCCGCACAACCGGCTCTGGGAATTGGCTTCCACCGTTGGGTGCGGGAGCTGGACCAGGGAGGAGACTATGGCTATGACGAAACCTGGACCACGATCTACCTGCGCGGCGGCCTCGAAGCCATCGTTTTCAATGACTATGCCGATTGGTACGGACAGGCATTCCTGATCCTGCCGCTGTCCAATGATGAAGATGTGGATAATCTCGGATTGGTGGGCGCCAACGCCATCTCCCTCGAACCGGAAAAGGAACCCGGGTTGTCCCTGGTGATCGGAAGGCGAAACGACCGGTGGGACCTGGCCCTGACCCTCGACTACCTGCATTTCGGCGAGTCCGACCTGGATGCCAGCGGACTCTTCTTTCAACCGGAATCCGAATGGCTGAGACTCGGTGCCCGCGCTGGCTTTTCCTTCTAGCCGGCATCCCCGCTCGCTGTCCGGACATGAACAAAAGAAGGGCCAGGGATATGAGGAAGGACGATGATGATGATTCAGTGCCGGGCAACACTTCACCGACCGGCGGAATCTCCCCGGAAACAATCCTGGTCATTTCTGATTCTGCCCAAGGATGCCAGTGCACAACTTCCCACCCGGAGCATGACCACGGTTGAAGGAACACTCAATGGGCATCCCTTTCAAGCCACGCTCGAGCCGGATGGCCAAAAGAGTCATTGGCTTAAGGTGAGTCGGAAATTGCGTGAATCCGCGAACGCGAACGTCGGAGAAATGGTAACGCTGGAAATCAGGCCCGTCGACCGTGAACCAGAACCCAGGATCCCCACAGATTTCCGTGCGGCCCTGAAGGGGGCCCCCGAAGCAAGCAACCTCTGGTCCAGGCTCACCCCCATAGCTCGACGGGACTGGATCCACTGGATTGTGTCCGCCAAGAAGGCGGAGACCCGTCAAAAAAGAATCGATATTGCCTGCGACATGCTTGCCAAGGGGAAACGCCGCGTCTGTTGCTTTGATCGCTCCGGATTCTATAGCAAGAGTATGGCACCTCCTGAGCCCGCGGAATAGATTCTGTTCACTCCCCCGGTTGTTGTCGTGCCCCACCCCCCTGGGGAAAAAGAATTCTCTCTCCTTGACACATTCAACTATCATTGTATATCTATAACTCAATATGAAGACCGCGACAAAATCGAAACCCTTGCCGGCCTCCCTCCTGAACCGGATGGCGGATGTGCTGAAGGTATTGGCTCATCCGGATCGGCTGAAAATCGTGGAATACCTGGATCGGGAAACCACCGCCCCGGTATTTGAGTTGATGGTGGCCGTTTCGCTGCCCCAGGCTGCGGTCTCTCAACATTTGACCCAGATGCGCCGGGTGGGGCTGGTTTCGTGCGAACGCCGGGGAAAGGAAGTCTGGTATCAGATTGCCGATCGAAGCGCGCTGACCATCCTCGGGTGTATTCGCAACAATTATGGAGAATCCTCATGAAGAAACGTGTATGGCTTGTTCTCGGTTTATTCGGGGCCCTGCCCGCGATGGGCACCTTGACCTTGGAGGAAGCCCTGACCGCTGCGCATGAGAGCAATCCGGATGTGCAGGCGGCCCTCCACCGGGTCGAACAGGCCAATGCCATGCTCCAGCAAGCCCAGTCCGGATGGTACCCGCAAGTATCCCTCTCCGCCGGCTACACCCGCACCGATAATCCGCCCCAGGCCTTTTTCATGAACTTGAACCAGCGCCAGGCGTCGCTCGAGGAGGATTTCAACCAACCGGACGACACCCAGAACATCCGGGGTACCGTGGGGCTGAAGATGCTACTCGCGGATGGCGGCGTACGCGCACTGGCCCAGAAGATGTCCCGCATGCAGCAGCAGGCACGGACCGCCCTCCTGGCCGCCGCACGCAATGAACTGACCTTTGCGGTGACCGAGGCCTACTACCAGACCCTTCAGGCCGGTGCCTTTGTCGCCGTACAGGAAGAAACCATTGGCAGTGTGGAAGAAAACCTTCGGGTCGCCAAAGCCCGGTTCGAGGCTGGCTCTGCGATTCAAACCGATGTGTTGAACCTGGAAGTACAGCTTGCCGATGCCCGCGAAAATCTGATCCGCGCCAAAAACCGCCAACGCCTTTCCCTCGCCGCCCTCAATACCGCGATCGGCAAGGACCTCGCATCGACACTGGATCTGGCCGTACCGCCGAAGGGTGAAGATCTGGTGCCGCCTCCGGCAGGAATTCATCTCGCCGCCCTGGATCAGAGACCGGAATTGCTCGGCGCCCTCGCACAATTGAAGGCAGCGGACATGAATGTGCAGCGGGCGCGAAGAAGTCGGTTGCCCAAGTTACAAGCGTTTGGCTCCCTGGATTGGGACAGTGAGGATGCGGGTAACTTTGAGGATAGTTACCTGGCCGGGGTGGTGGCGGAATGGGATGCCTTTACCGGCTTTCGAAAAGATGCGGAGTCTGCCGAAGCGAAGTCCCGCGCGGCCGAAGCGAGGGCGGGTTATGAAAGCTTACGTAACCAATTGATACTCGACTTGCGCAACGCTCACTTTAACGCTCAGGAAGCGTGGGAGCGGCTGGATGTCGCCCGGCGTTCGGTAGCCAGCGCCGAGGAGGCCTTGCGCATTACCCGCCAGCGCTATGAACAGGGCGCGGCCGAAATTACCGAATTGCTCAATGCGCAGGTCGGACTGACCACCACCCGCACCCGTAGTGCCGCAGCTCACTATGATTACCGAATTGCCACCGCCAACCTGGAACGAGCGCTGGGGCGCCCTTTTGCTGAACCACAATGACCTGAACCGACAGAGAAAGACCTTGCCCATGAAACCATCCCTCAAAAACTACTGGAAACCGCTGGTCCTGCTGGCTGCGGTTATTGCCATGATTGTCTATGCCGGCGGCATGCTGAAGGAAAAGACCCCCCCCACAAGGGTGGAAGCGGAAATCGGCTTCCCGGTGCCGGACGATGCTCCGGTGGTCGAAGTGGTCGGTGAGGAGATCTCACCCCGGGTGGAAATTGTCGGCACCACCCAGTCCGACCGCCGGATCCAGATCGGCGCCAGAATCAATGCCTACGTCAAGGAAGTGTTTGCCAACGCCGGAGACCGGGTGACTCAGGGACAGCTCCTGATCACGCTCGATGACCGGGAAATCCAGGAGCAATTGGCCGCGGTGGATGCCCAGCTTCGACAGGCATCGCGGGAATATCAAAGAACCAAGCAACTCTTTGAACAGAATGCAGCCACCGAGCAATCGCTGACTGCGGCGGAATCCGCCTTCAATACAGCCCGGGCCAATATGGATCGGGTGAAGGTCACCCTCTCATATGCCCAGGTCACCTCCCCGATTGACGGCATGGTGATCGAGCGCCTGGTTGAAGTCGGGGATCTCGCCAATCCCGGGCAGGCGCTGATCGCGGTGTATGACCCCAGTGATATGCGGCTGGATGTCCCGGTACCCGTTCGGCTGATTGAGAAATTTGCCCTTGGCGAGGAGCGCTTGGCACGCCTGGATTACCCGGCCGGCATCTACACATCAACCGTTAAGGAAATCGTGGGTGAAATTGATCCGATGACCCGGACCCGGCGGGTAAAGCTGCAATTGACGAGCCAGGGGGAAGAAATCTTGCCCGGCACCTTCGGGCGTATCTGGATTGAAGAAGACCCCCGCCCCACCCTGCTCATTCCGCCGGAATCAGTGAAACGCGTCGGGCAACTCGAACTGGTTTATGTCGTCGAGGACGGACGTGCGGTGCGCCGCCTGATCAAAACCGGAAGCTTGGTCGATGGACGGCTGGAAGTTATTTCCGGGCTCGAACCGGGCATGCGTATACTCGCCAACCCCGCGGTGAGGGAGTAATTTTATGGAGCCGCGCAAATCCTGGATCTCATCCGTCATTGACTCGTTCCTCACCGGGAACCTGGCCATCCTGATGATTATCATCAGCCTGGTGGCCGGGGCCATCGCCCTGATGGCAACCTCACGCGAGGAAGAGCCGCAAATTGTGGTTCCGGTCGCCGATGTACTGATCTCCTACCCCGGCGGCAGTGCCGAGGAAGTCGAAAAGCTGGTGTCGTCCCGACTGGAACGCATGCTCTACCAGATTGACGGTGTGGAGTATGTCTACTCGATGTCCCAGCCGGGACAGGCTGTTGTTACTGTCCGCTTTTTTGTTGGCCAGGATCGGGAAGAAAGTCTGATCAAGCTCTACAACAAGATCTTTCAGAACCTGGACCGCACGACCCCGGGCATTGCGGGTTGGATCGTCAAGCCGGTGGAGATTGACGATGTCCCCATTGTCAGTGCCGCTTTGTTCAGCGACCGGTATAGCACCCACGAGCTCTATCGCATCGCCGAGGAGGTCGCAGTCAAACTGCAGAACATCGAGAACTCAGCGGACATCAGTATTCATGGTGGTGAAAAGCGGGCGGTCCGGGTGTATTTGGATGCGGAACGGCTGGCCGCCTACCAGCTTTCGCCCCTGGAGTTAATGGCGGCATTGAAGATGTCGAATGCCCAGATGCAGAGCGGATCGTTCGAGCAGAACAATGCCACCGTCCTGGTCGAGGCGGGCCCATTTCTCGCCGATGCCCGGGAAGTCATGAATCTGATCATCGGCATTCATGAAAACAAACCCGTTTATCTGCGGGATGTGGCGACCATTGTCGACGGCCCGGACGAGGTATCCACCCTGACCCGGCTCGGATTCGGGCCGGCCGGATTGCGGGAACGGAATCTGGAGCCGGGCACGGAATCCACCTTCCCCGCCGTCACCATCGCAGTTGCCAAAAAGAAAGGCAGTAATGCGGTCTGGGTGTCGCGGGAAGTGGAGGAACGCCTCGATGAACTCAGGGGCTCGGTGATTCCGGATGATGTGGAAGTACGCATCACCCGCAATTATGGGGAAACCGCCAATGACAAGGTGAATGAGCTGGTCAAGGGACTCACCGAAGCGATCATTACCGTCATCGTTCTCATTGCCGTGGTCATGAATTGGCGGGTGGGCCTGATCGTTGCGCTCGCCGTCCCGATCACCTATGCCCTTACCCTGCTGGTCAACCTGATGGCCGGCTATACCATCAATCGGGTAACCTTGTTTGCCCTGATCCTCGCCCTCGGACTGCTGGTCGACGATCCCATCGTGGCGGTGGAAAACATTTACCGGCACCTGACCATGCGGAAGAAACGCCCGATCGATGCTATTTCTGATGCAATGAATGAGGTGATGCCCCCGATTGTTCTCTCCACCCTCACGGTGATGGTGGCGTTTCTCCCCATGTTTTTCATTACCGGCATGATGGGGCCCTACATGCGCCCGATGGCTCTGAACGTTCCGCTGGCCATGTTCAGCTCCATGCTGGTGTCGTTAATGATCACCCCCTGGGTTTCCAGCAAGATGCTGAAGAATATCGATCCCGGTAAATTGGAGGCACATGAAGCGGGCAGCCGGGGTGGCATCTATCATTTTTATTCCAAGGTGATGACCCCCTATCTGGAATCGCGAGCCAAATCCCGCATGCTGATGCTGGTCATGGGGATCCTGTTTGCCGGATCCGTGGTGATGGCCTTGTTTGCGGTTCCGCTCAAATTGCTCCCGTTTGACAACAAGAATGAATTTCAACTCGTGGTGGACATGCCGGAGGGCTCTACACTGGAACAGACCGACGCCACCGTAAGGGACCTGGAGCATTATCTGCGCACTCTGGCCGAAGTGACGGACTTTTCCTCCTATGTGGGGTTGGCCAGTCCCATGGATTTCAATGGCCTGGTCCGGCATTACTACCTCCGCCAGGGGCCGCATGTGGGTGAAATCAGGGTCAACCTGCTTTCCAAGGATGAACGGGAAATGGACAGCCATACCATCGCCCTCCGCATCCGCAACGATATCACCGCCATTGCCGACCGGCATCAGGCGTTGGTGAAAATTGTCGAGACCCCGCCCGGACCACCCGTGCTGGCATCCGTGGTGGCGGAAGTATATGGACAACCCCAGCATACCTATCAGGAACTGCTGAGTGCGGCAGAGCAGGTTCGGGAAGCAATGACCAACGAGAAGGCCGTGGTTGAGGCGGATGTGTATACCGAGGCTCCGCAAACCCGATGGTTTTTCCGTACCGACCGGGAAAAGGCCGCCCTGAACGGCATCGCCACTGAAGAAATCGTGCAAACACTCCGCATCACGCTCGGTGGAATGGAAGCAGGAATTGTTCATGCCCCCGCAGAACAACGGGAACTGCCGATCATCCTTCAGCTTCCCCGCTCCATGCGCTCGGATATTAACCGGCTCAAAACCATCGGGATCAAGGGACGAGCCGGGAATATGGTGCAGCTCGGTGAGCTGGGAACCTTTGAAGAAACCACCCGGGAGCAGACGATCTTCCACAAGAATCTCAAGCGGGTTGCCTACGTGACCGCAGAAATGGCCGGGCGCGGGCCTGCCTATGCGGTCCTGTCACTGGGTCGCACCTTGAAACAGAATCCCCTCCCCCCCGGTATGACCGTGGATTGGAAAGGCGAAGGCGAGTGGAAAATTACCGTGGATGTGTTCCGGGATCTCGGCCTGGCCTTTGCCGCCGCACTGCTGGCGATTTATGTACTCCTGGTCTATGAAACCAAATCCTACGCCCTGCCCGGGATCATCATGCTGTCGATCCCCCTGACCATGATCGGCATCATGCCGGGGTTCTGGCTGCTGAATCTCCTGGTCAACCGCCCGATCGGCGGCTTCGATAACCCGGTGTTTTTTACCGCCACCGCCATGATCGGAATGATCGCCCTCGCGGGGATCGTGGTACGCAACGGAATTATCCTGATCGACTTCATACGAACCAATACCATGCGCGGCGAATCGGTCAAGCAAGCGGTGTTGGATGCGGGCGCGGTACGGTTCCGACCGATTGTACTCACGGCCGGAACCACCATGCTTGGAGCATGGCCGATCACTCTGGACCCGATTTTCAGCGGCCTCGCATGGTCGATTATCTTCGGATTATTTGTTTCCACCGCATTCACCCTGATGGTGGTTCCGGTGGCCTATGTGATGCTCTACGGCAAGAAGGAGGTCGAACCATGAAGTTATTGATGATGATTGCTCCTCCGTCCCGCACGGACGAGGTGCGGGCACTGATCGGGGAACAGGATGTGCATGCCTATACCGAGCTGAACGAAGTGACCGGGGAAGGAGCCACCGGCAAACACCTCGGCACCCATGTCTGGCCCGGCAGTTCCCATCTCACCTTCACCGTGGTGCCGGATGACAAGGCGGAGGAATTATTCCGGGCGATTGAAACGTTCAAGTCCACCCTGTATCCAGAGGAAGGCTTCAAAGCCTTCGTGCTGCCGGTGGAGAGGTGTCTATGAATGAACCATTGCCCAAAGACAAAACCGAAAGGAAACGTATGAACCTGTTGATCCGTGCCGCAGTGGGAGCGCTTATCGGCGCCGCCGTGGGATTCGCGATGTACCGTTACGTCGGCTGCAAAACCGGAGCCTGCCCGATTACGGCCAACCCCTATACATCGGTCCTGATCTATGGCCTGCTCGGCGCCTTTGTCGCGGCCGGAAAATAAACCAGAGAAAGGAGTACCCCATGCCACTGTTTGAATACCGTTGCCGAACGTGCAACCATGTCTATGAATCGCTTGCCCGGAATGCCCTGTCTCCAGCGGAGCCCTGTCCAAAATGTAAATCCCGACAGGTGGAAAAACTTTTCTCCACCTTCAGCGCCCCGGCCAGTCAATCGTCCTCAACCAGTTGCGCCGGGCCCGGATGCGGGATGCCGGTGAATACCTGCTGCGGCGGATCTTGCGGCTTGAACTAACCAAGGAGAAATACCATGACGATCAATAACGCCATTCGTGTACTCGCCGGAACCTTTGTATTGACCGGCATTGCCCTCGCCCACGCTGTCCATCCCAATTGGATCTGGCTGTCGGTGTTTGTCGGGGTAAACCTGATTCAGTCCGCCTTTACCGGTTTCTGCCCGGCCGCGATGATCTTTCGCAAGCTGGGCCTGAAGGACTGAGCCCTCCGGACGAGTTGAGATCCATCAAGGCATTCCGGGATCCCCGGCTCGACGGGGTTCCATGGAATCCGCCGACCGCCCCCATTCAGATTCAGACCGCGCACGCAAAAACGCAGCTCAGGACTTTATTTGAACTGCTTGAGGAAGTCCTTCACCTGCCCCTCAAGGTCCTTGAGGGTTTCCTGGCGCTCCTCCGGGGTATCGCCCAACAGCGACATCAGACCTTGTCCCAGTATGGACGGCGCGGCTTGAATCGCCAGGTCCATCCCCACTTTCTTGGCGATCACGTCCAGATCCGTGACGTCCTCATAGGTTGCATGAAATTGCACCGGGAGATCCAGGGTCATCGGTTGATCCCCGCCCCGGGCATAGTCCCGGATGTCCATCTGATCCAATTTCAAGGTCAGGGTTTCGATCCGATATTGCTTCGCAGGCTTTGCTGTGGTCTGCGGTTTGTCTGGCGGATGAACGACTGCGGGTTCGGGCGCGCCTGGTGATGCTGAAACGGGTGTCGGCGCTGACGGCACGACGGCTGGATCACGACGCGTTTGGCCGAATAGTTGATCCACCGAATCCCCCATCAGATGGTCCAGATTGGTCTCCCCTTGTGCATTGCGCTCCACGGTCACGTGATCCACATGCAGTGTGACCTCCGGCAGTACCACGGTATCGGTGAACAAGGACAGCAATGAGTAGCGGACATAGAATGATTTAATTGCGAGGGCGTCAGGGGATTCAAATCCCGCAGCATTCTCGAATCGAATGTCGGTGAGGGTTGCCCGTGACTTCCATAATTCGACATCGACCCCACCTACGGTTGCTTCGAATCCGGTAGCCTCTTCCACCGCCTGTTCGATCCGCTCGGCCACAGCCTTTTTGCTGACCACGGGGACGATGAACAGCGCTCCCGCCAGTCCAAGTATGAGGATCAGAACCCAATATGTGAATCGCTTCATTCGACTGCTCCTTGAAACCCGTTGACGCATTCAGGATGGCAGACTATATCTGCCGATGATGAAAGCAGCAACCCGGAAAGCCAAACAACCCCTGGTGGGCATGATCATGGGTAGTGACTCCGACTGGGCCACCATGAAAGCCGCGGCGGAGGTACTCGAGGATTTCGACGTGGCTTTTGAAGCCAGGGTGGTATCGGCTCACCGGACTCCGGATGACATGGCCCGCTACGCCAAGCAGGCGGGCAAGCGCGGCCTCAAGGTCATCATTGCCGGGGCGGGCGGCGCCGCCCATCTGCCGGGAATGACCGCCAGCTATACCCCGTTGCCGGTGATTGGGGTGCCGGTGGAAACCAAGGCGCTCAAAGGGCTCGACTCACTCCTCTCCATTGTCCAGATGCCGGGCGGAATCCCGGTTGCCACGGTGGCGATTGGCAATGCCAAAAACGCGGGGCTTCTCGCAATACGAATCCTCGGCACCTCGGATGCCGGATTGCAGAGAAAACTGGCCGCTTATCATGACCGCATCGCCCGTGAATCCCGGCAAAAGACCAAGAACCTTCAGCGCTGAACCGGTAGCCAACAAGCGCGAAATGGACCGCTCCGGTATTGCATCCGGTGCGCATTCGTAGTTTGATGAAGGCGGGATGAAAACACGTTTCTGCTGGTTACAATCGTTTCTGCTGTTCTGTGGACTCTGCCTGTCCATTCCCGCCGAAGACCGACCCACCTGCGCGGTGCTGAACTTTGAAGCTGGCGCGGGCCTGTCTGAGGAAGAAGCCCGCTTTATCCACGCCCGGTTTTCCGCCTTGCTGCCCAAATTTGACCAGTATGATGTGGTCGCGGAATCCAGAATACAGGATCTGCTCAAAGTCGCTCAATTCAACCGCAGCGATTTCACGTCGACCATGGATTACGCGCTGGAAATCGGAAAAGTGCTCCAGATCCGGTACATGATCATAGGAACCGTGGGACGTATCGGGGATCTTTATTCCCTGAACACCAGCGTGGTGGACATCGAAACCGGCAAAATCATCGATACCGCCATCACCGATCACAAGGGGACCATCACGGACTTTGCCACCCGGGTACCGGAGCAGAACATTCAGGAGCTGCTCTATGGAGCGGCGGCCGGAACCCGGACCGCTTCCACCGATGCCCCGGCGATCGACTCCGGTACTGCCGGAAACACCACCCCGGTTCGCGCCTCCACATCGGTCAAGGACCGCAGAGCAGCGTTGCAGCAAGCACAGGCTCTTTATGAAGCAGGCCTGTACAAGGAGTCCATGGATGCGGTGAAACAGCTGATGAAGGAATCGGGGCCTTCCGTCGAGGCCCATATCCTCCTGGGTGAGGCCTACGCGAAACAAAAGGGTTGGTACAATCTTGCCGTCCGCGAATTGGAAAAGGCCATCGCCATGGATTCGACCAGTGTGGAAGCCCGGATGGCTCTGGCCAGGGTCCATCTGGAAGTCGGGCGACGGGCGGACCGTGCCGCCCCACTACTCAAGCAGGTCCAGATTCTACAACCGGACCAACCCGACCTGGACCGCCTGATGCGGGCGGCCAATCTCTCCCCCTGAGCTGGGGTTACTTGAAATCGCTGACCTGTATCTGGGGGATGGTTTCCTGGAGCCCGGTCTTTTCCGCAGCCTGAAATAGACCAAGCTGCTTGACTTTGACCTTCCCCTTGCCGGTGATCGAGGCGAATTGATACCGAAACCCGGCAATCGCATCATAGTTGTACCAGAGGTGTGTATCTTTCTCTGCGCCAGTGACGAGAATCAGATGAACATACTTGATGGTGGAATCCGGGGCGACCACGATATCCATCCCGGCAATTTCCTGCCCGAATTTTTCCACACTGCCGTCGAGGTGACGAATTTCCACCATCAGGTCGGTGGCCAGGCTGGCCGCCACCGATCCCAGGTGCTCAGTCGACTCCTGCGCGAAGGCAGCAGCACCAAGGCACCCGGTCAAACACCCCATCACAAGCCATTGCTTCATGATCAAACTCCTTACTTGAATCGGATTCGGTCATTCAGGAATGGACGGGACTTGGTCTTGGGGTCCGCGCTATCCACGATCAACGCCTTGCAGACCTTTTCACCGACCTCCACAACATAGGCTTCGCCGACATAGATATCCTGAGACAGGGTCTCGCCGCTGCCCGGATCTGAGATCGTGTCGCCACTGGCGATGACCAGGCATGCCATCCCCACCTTGGCCCCGTCTTTTTCGCCCAGATTGATATTCACCGCATTCCCGCTCATGCTGATAATTTTCGTGTCCGGTCCGCCCAACTCCGGAAACGCAGTGTAGATATCTTCGGCGATCCTGCGAATATCGTCGCGATCCACCTTGACTTCGAGCACCCCGGTATAGTGAACATCATGCCCACCCGCGTACATGACCGTTCCATTTTCGGCATTGTTGGCGCGCACATCCAGGGTCATGATTTTCTCATCCACCGAGAACTGGGTGATACTGCCGACCAGGAAGGTATCGACTTGTTCCTTGTATTCCTCCTGAACAATTTTGATCTGCGCGGGGTCGATTTCCCGGAGCTCCGCCCGTTCCTTCAATTCAAACCGCCCGGTGTTATACAACTCGGTAGCCAGGATATCGGGAATGGTTTGCACCAGTTTCCCGGCACTTCCGGTTTGATCGATAAAGTTGAACACCGCGACCTTCATCTTGTAGGACTTGGGTTGAATGCCACGGCGGGGCGGTATCGGCGCCAATGTCGGCGGCATGGTGGAACAGCCCAGCAGCAGTCCGGATATCATCAGGATCAGACCGCGCAGGATTCGATGCATCATCAGGGATTGGTTTGAAACAGTCATCGGGTATCTCCTTGTTCTCACATATTTTTTCTGGCCCACGACGAGGAGACTTCCCGATCGCCCCGTTCCACGGATTTACGGAAATATTGTTTCGCCTCCGTAGCCCGGCCGGCCTTTTTGGCGGCATAGCCCGCCCAGGTATAGATGTAGGAATCCACAATGCCGGCATCGAGCAGCAGGTCATACTCCTTGGACGCCTTGTCGAACTCGTTCCGAAGGATATAATACTCGCCGAGATACACATGCGCGGTGGCATAACCGGGACGAAGTTCGAGGGCCTGCTTCAACCGGGCATAGGCAGTGCCCAACTGGACCTCCTTTTCCGATCCCTTGGCACCATAGGCTCGCATCAGGGCAAGGTAGCCCAGATTCACCATCGCGTAGGCATTGTGCGGTTCCAGATTTTCCAACACATAGCGATAATACTTTTCCGCATCGGTGGCCTGACAGTAGCCCCGGGGCCAGTCCATCTGTTTAAACAGGGTGATATGAGCCCGATCGCGCAGCATATCTCCCTCCGAGATCAGCGCGGAAGCATCATCCCCGCGGGGCAGCGGTGACGAGGGAAACTGGGTGCAATCCGGCAGGGATGAGCAGCCTGTCGCGACGAGCAGCCACAGGCCACAACCTGCCAGTACGGGATACATCGGATGGGTGAGTTTCTTCATCAGCAGCACTCCTGTTTCTTGACACTGTTTGTCCTGTCTTTCACTCCGATATTGCGACCAGCGAACACGCTTTGAGGATGGCCCGAATGAACCATTTCATCAAGCTGATTCCGGGTACATCCGCGATTATTTCTCAAGGAGAGCAGGGCTTCCCGGCACCAGGTACCGACGAATCAGAATTTCCACGCTGCGTGCAGCCATCCGGTCGGCGGATTGGGTCCCGGTCATTTCCTTAAACTGGTTTCGGTCCACGATCTGACCGGTCAAGCCATCGGCGATAAAATATCGTACCACGGTATCAATCACCGGATGGTCTGAGGAGGCCGACTTGGCTGGGTCCACATCATACAGGACGGCAAGGATTACCCCGATCTGCTGGGTTTCCCGATCCGGGGCCAATGCGGAAAGGATCTCCACATCCAGGACATCCTCCAAATCCATGGGTTCAAGGCCTCGCCCCAGATCCACCGCAGTCAATTGGGCTTGCTGGCACTCACGGCGGAGCATGCGGGTCATCGCATCAAAAGAGCGAAGTTCCGCCCCATCGCGCAGGCCACAGATCAGCCCGACCTTGCGACCGGCCCACCGATCCCGCATGGGCCACATCATGGGCGGTTCCGGCAGGGTGGATAAAGCCTGGCGGGCCGACCCCCGCAAGGTCCCATCCTCGGCGAAGGCCTCCAGATTCTCATACCAATGACGGGCTTCCAGATAGTTTTTCTGCTCGCGGTAGGTGTCGCCCAGCATTTTTTTGGCCTCGTCCAGGCTGAACCGGACATAGGCCAGACTCCCGGTCTGGTTGAGAATGCCGGTAAGTTCCAGTTGGGCGGTCCCGAAATCTCCACGGACAAATGCGGCCTGTGCACGTTCCCACGCTTGATCCTGCTGGCGTGCAGCGGCAATTTCATCCATCACCTTCGATCGTTCAGACCGGGGGTAGCTGACCTGCATCCAGCAAGCGAAACCACCCGGCCCTTCTTCGATATGGACCGCGTGAGCCATGATCTCAACCCCCTGAAAAGTCATATGCGATCGAATGACGGTGGTATCCCCCTCAATCTCCAGCGTGGTCAACATTTCCCGGGCCAGACCCTCCAGCGCGTTCAGATAGGCCGCCGTTTTGGCTGCTTCGGCTGAGGGCAAGCCAGTGGCTTGACCGATCCGGTACAGAAACGCGCTGTCATCACTTTTCGGGTGACTGATCCACAGCGGTCGGGCGGGGACAGCCTCTTTCTGCTCACGAGCACTGGCGGGCTCCGCCCCCCCCGCCAAGGCGAGGAGCAGCAGGAGCCAGAATGGCTTGCGACCGGCGGACATCAAGGCACCTCAATCGGTTCACTGGTTGCGATCCGGTCATAATCCCCATCTCGAAACAGTCGGAATTCATAGGTTCCAGAAGTGGCCGGGATGGGAACATCATACGTGTCGTGCACCAGATTCTTCAGAAAGGTATAGGAAAGATAATTCCGATCCTCTTCCTCGGTCGCCTCGTAGAAACCGATCCAGGCGTTCGCATCGCGATGCTCCTCCGGATAGTCCTTGAGCAAGACCGCGAGAGCCGGTCCTTTTTGCGGGAGAATCACCAACCCCGGTTGAACCCGGGAGGAGCCTTGCTCAGCCAGCAGCGTGTTGCGGCTGTCCACCACCCTTGTGCGGGATCGACGGAACCACTGCCGAACCTGTTGTTCCACCTCATCCCGGGTGACAAACGAAGGCAACGCGGCCCGACCGCCGACTCCACCCCGCGACAAGTTGGCATTCTCACAAGCCAGAATGTGCCCGCTATTCCCTACCGTGACAACTTGCTCTGGTCCGGCAGCGATGCTCCATAGGGTGGTGCGGGAGCGGTTGATCTGCCGGGACCAGCTCGAGGGATCGCTCGCTCCCACCATGGTCCCTTTTTCACCAACGGCAAGGATCAGCCCGTCCTGCTCACAAGCCGCATGCAGACTTCGGTCCACACCGGATGCGCGCACGGTCCACTCTTCACCCATGGAGGATGTCATCAGTAACCCCTTGTAACCCGTGACTGTATAGCCATCGCGGTTTGCCAAGACGCCCAGCAATGCATCGGAGACCCCGGTGTCGCGACGTTTCCAGGATTGGCCGTCGACACTTTGAAGTACCAGTCCCCGGTTCCCAACCGCAACCCAACCCCGTTCATTTCCGGCAACACCACGGAGGGTTTCGGAAACTCCCGATTCTGATCGATCCCAGGCCTGACCGCTCGCCGAGGTCAGGATCTGCCCCTCCTCGCCCACCGCAATAAAGCGTCCCCGGGCATAGGCCACCGCCTCGAGTTTGGCCGCCGTCCCCGAATCACGAACCATCCAGGTCTTTCCATCCCCCGAAACGGCCACCTGCCCCTCTTCGCCTACCGCAACAAAGAAACCGTTTCCAAAGCAGACCGATTTCAGGGTCTTGGATACCGGCCCCTCCGCCAATACCCATTCCCGGCTGTCGCTGGAGGTGAGAATGGTTCCCGACTCGCCCACGGCAACATAGAGATTGTTTCCATAGGCCACCCCAAACAGGTCCTTCTGGGTCGGACTTTTCCGGTGCATCCACCGAAGCAGCAGGCTTAGCTTTGCCTGGGTCATGTCGGGAAATACCCCGTTAAAGGTGGGATCCGGGAAGGTTCCCAAGACCACATCATTCCGATCATTGAATTCTGGTAGCTGCGCCTTCTGAACATAGGGGGCCCGAAACAGGCGACGGCCATCCAGTAACCCCGTCATCCCTTCGGCAAAGGTGATTGTTTGCGGTGCGTTCATGCTTTCCACGAAGGGAGCTGCCCACTTCACCATATCGATCGAGAACAGGTCATCTTTTTGATTGTCCGTTTCCTGCTCAATCAGGGAACGGGCCCGGTGAAATGCGGCATTCGCAGCTTCCGCTGCCTGCTCGGCTTCCTGTATCCGTTTTTCTTCAATGACCGATCCAAAGCGAGGAAAGCGCTCAAGCACATCTCCATTGAGAGAGATGGGGAGTGTGGTCAAGGTACCCTTTTCATTTACGGCAAAAGCGCGATCGATGGTTGCCTGGGTATCATAGGCAGATTGCAGCAGGAGCGATGCCTTGAGGCCATGCAGAAAAAAAGACAGGACCGCAACATCACCGACATCCATTTCGCGATCGCCCTTGGATGGAATCTCATTGGAACTGATCAGGAACGATCCCGACCAATCCTTGGGAACGGAATCGAGGTCGGCCAGCACCAGGTCCACTTCGGGTAACACCGTGTCGTCGAGAATGTCCGTCACGGTTTCAGATTCAATGCCGGGCTTGGGAAGGGTCGGCGGGAGGGTGGCTGCCCAGGCCCAATAGTTGCGTCCCTCTTCGGACCAACCAAATTCCGATAACCGAGCTCGGATTGGATCCTCGTGCATCAGAACCAAAAATCGGGTCAGGGCGCGGTAAACATTGGCTTCAACGCTCCCGGGGTTTTGTTGCTGGGCACGGGCAAACGCCTGGTCCGCAGCCATCAGGGCGGCTGCTGGGTGGGGCTTCTGCTTGTATGCCACCAGAGATGCCCGTCCCTCGTCAATGGGATCGGCCCCCGCAGCGGGAATCCATGGACGCAGAACCAGGAGGATGACGCAGAAAACAGATCGGAGATGCCCGTGTGGTTTCATGATGTTGTCCTTTCTTTGGCGGCGGAACGGGTTGCCGGCCACAGGCCGCGACCGAGTTGATGGTAGCCGATTGCGCAGCAGGCGATTCCCCATCCCACCATGGCGATCATATCAACAAAACGAACGGGTTCCAATCCCAGCATGACCGCCCGCATGGAGCGCACCGCATAAAATGTGGGGGTAAACAGGGCCAGGGTGCGCTCCCAGGGCGCCATGACTTCGACCGGGGTTACCGAACCGCTGACAAACATCAACACAATGACCAGGAAAGAGGATACATTGACATAGAATCGGTATCTGCGGCAGGCGCTCGCGATGGCAAAGAAAAAACTGTTGGCCATGAAGATTTGCAAGGTCATCACGCCTACCCACGGAAGCCATTGGTCAGGCAGGGACCAGAAGACAAACCAGCGGCAGATCGCGATGGCCATGCCGACCAGCCCTGCGGTCAACACCATGCCCGCACTGATTCGTCCCACCACCAGGGCCAGACGGTGTGCCGGGGTCATCAGAAATGAGTTGAGATGCATCTGTTCCCAATCCCGAACCCAAAAACTACCGCTGTTGGTGTGGGCCAGGGTGAGAATCAGGAAAGACAGCAAGCTCGCCGTCATGAAGGTAGTGATTGCTTCCGGGGTTCTCGAAGGCGGGTAGACCTCCAGTCGAAGGCTGGGTGATTCCGCTTCGACCGCCCGGGCAATCGCTTGTAAAAGCCGGCTCGATAATTCCTGATCGAGGATGAGGTTTCGCCCGGCGAGATACAAACTCAACCGGGTCGGCGTTCCCTCCTCCACCGCGACCAGACAAACAATGTCGCCTCGCTGCATCGCCTCCCGGCCCTGCATGGACGATGCGTAGGGCTCCACCGATACCCCCAAGGCTTCCAACTCGATGGTCATGGTGGTTTGGAGGGCCTCCCGCTCGACCATCAATCCGATCCGCACATGCGGCCCCAGCCAAATGGTATACACCTGGTTCGCTACGACCAGAAAGACCACACTAAGCCCAAGGCAAATGCCCGCCTCGATCGGGCGGCGGCGCCAGAGGGTTAATTGAACCCGGGCAAGATGCAGGAGTTGGCGAAGCAAGAGCATCAGGCAGGCTCCACGATGGAAAAATAGGTGCTTTCCAACTGTGCGGTCGACATCCCTTCCGAATTCGGTTCATGGGATCGCACCAGGCGGCCACGGTGCAGTACATGGATGGTGGTGCACAAATCCGCAGCTTCCTGAAGGTTGTGGGTGGTCATGAGAATGCACACACCGCGCTTCGCCAACGCGCGCAGGTCCTGCCAGATGGACCGGCGTACTTCCGGATCCAACCCGCTGGTTGGCTCATCCAGCAGGAGGACACGCGGCTGGTGAAGCATCGCTCTGGCGATTCGTACCCGCTGGGTCATTCCAGTAGAAAGTTCATCCATACGGCGGTCCAGCATGCCGGCAATGGCCTCGTTTCCCCCGGCGTCGGCAAGGCGCGCTACCCGGACATCCGCTGGCAGCCCCATTAGTATCGCCTGCAGTGTCAAGACTTCCCGCACCGTTAGTTCATCGTAAAACGGGCAATCCAAAGAAACCAGTCCCACCTCATGACGTAAGGCACGATTGAGGATGGACTGCCGTCTTCCGTGTATCAATACCGTTCCCGAGGAGGGGTCAATCAAGCCGGCTATCATTCTCAGCAACGTGGTTTTTCCCGCCCCATTGGGTCCGAGCAAACCGGTTATCCGGGCTTCTTCCATGCTGAGGCTCACTTCGGAAATCGCCGGGTGTGAGCCATAGATTCTGGACACATCACGAAGCTCAATCGCGGGTGCAGACGACGGGGCAGCGGTGTTCATTCGATCCGGTAAGGTGGGCTGGCGGCAAGGCGATCGTATTCGCCATCCCGGAAAAGCCGAAACTGATACATACCTGGATCCCTCGGTCTTTCCACGGTATAGGTGTCCTGGATTAAATTCTTGATGAAGGTATAGGACAGATACTGATCATCCGGGACAGTATCACCGCGATAAAAACCGATCCAGGCGTTGGCATCCCGAAGTTCATCCGGCAAGTCCTGAATGGTGCAGGCCAGTTCGGATCGGCCTCGAGTCACCACGGAGGCTACGACAAGCATGGGGGTTGTGGCTTTTGTCTCCACCGGAGGCGGCACCACCGGCCGTTCCGGACGAATCGCCTCCGATACGGGCGGCTTTGCCGCCACCGGCAGGGGGGCGAGCGGAGGCTGGACCGCCGGAGCTGCTGCCACCTCAGCTTTCGCCCGCACATCGGCAATCGGGAAAGTACCAGTGACCTCTCCCTTCAGAACTGGATTTTGGGACGCGCCAAATTTTTTCGCGGTGGCCGGCACCTCGGTGCTGACATACTGGTACAGCTCGGACAGGGTAATGATCTGGTCGCCATCCGCATCCCCTGCCCCCTGAAGAGCCTCCCCCAGGTGATAGGTGAAAATACCATGGCCAAAATCGGGCGACTCCATGGAGACCTCGCTGGCCCGGGATGCCGTGAGAATCGCTGTTCCTTCGGTGGCGGCCAACTGGCTCATATAGTCATCGCTCATGCCGACTGCTTTCATGCCAGAGCGCAGCAATCCACGCCCTCCAGAGGCCCCGGAGTAACAGGAATCCATGACCAACAATAACTTGTCCGCTTGAATCCGGCCAAAGATCCGGGACAGCTCCGACATGGGCAGCGCGGTGCTATACATGTCATCAACCCGGCTGTCCGAAAGCATGATATATTTTTCCGTACCATCCTCAGACTGGCCCGTGAGTGAAGGCTCTGCGCCCCCGTGCCCGGAATAGTAAATGAACACCATGTCGTCTTTTCCGACCGTTCTCGGAAGCCAGGTGCCAAGGGTGGAGCGCACCTTGGCCAGACTGGCATCGCGATTGAGCAAAGTCACCACGTGGTCGGAAGGGATCTTCACATCTTCGGTCAGAATCGTGCGGAGATACTCGGCATCCCGAGCGGCATACTGCAGGTCGGGAATCGTCTCATCGTCATACGTATCAATCCCGATGATGACCGCCCAACGGTCAGCCGTTATCCCGGTTGGTTCGGACTCGGTGGTTTCCCGCATCTGTTTTACCTTGGCAAGAAATTCATCCCAGCGGGTCGCCTTTGCCCATTGGATAATTCCCTCCACATAGTCGCCGCCCTGATTTCCCCCGGGAAAGATGGCCAGGCCGGTTACACGATGCTCCTCATGGGCAAAGGACACGAGGATCGTTTCCTGGAGGGTTGCCCTGGCCTGATCGACCGCCTTGTCCGCTTCCTCTCCGAATTTCCCCTTGCACCATACCAGAAAGCCGTCGAGGTCCAGAAACATGATCGAGCCCATGGGGACTCCGGGAATATCTCCGTTCACTAAATCAGGCGCGGCCGCCCCCTCCTTCCCCAGTGCTTGCAGCAGGAACTCCGCCACCCGGTCAACCTCCTGCGCGAGCTGTTCCATCTTGGTTAAACGGAGGGCACTTTGGGTGGTTCCGGATTGCTGGTGGTACGCCTCCTGGTACGCCTGCACAATCAGACGGCTCAAGGCCTCTGCATCCATGGTCGGATTTTGGTACAAGGGCTTGAGAATGCCGGTATAGGGCCAGCCGGCCCCGGGCTCGAGGTCCTGCGAGCCGACCAGGAACTCCGCCTGATCCCGGATTTCATAAGCCACCTCGGCCATCGCCATCAGGCAAGCGTCCATACCGATAACCGACAAGGCGGGGAACTCCTCCAGCACCGCGCGAACTTCCCGCATCTCCAAAAAGTCATGTCCATCCGAATCATCCCATGCGATGCCCCGGCTCAACCGTGTATTCAGCCTTTCCGTCTCATTCATCGGCGAGTCGGTCGCCCGGCTCGCCATGACCGCCCGACTGTAGACATCGCGCCAGCCCCCCCCATGATTCCAGAGGACCAGCATGGTTTTTCTGGCCGGATATGTTTCAATGGCCCAGCGCATGAATGTGGTCAAGGTTTCCGGGTCGCCCATGTTCAGTTCACCCATACTGGTGCAGGTATCCAGCGATGTGTCATAGGAATGACCCTCATCGGGAAGGGTGTCTTTACCCCGAATCAAAAAGCGGCGGGCCTCGGTCCAATCCGCATCCTCCGCCCGGTCCATCAACACGGCGATCTTCACCGCTTCGCTGTCACCGGCTGCTTCCATTTCCTTGATATCGCCGATGGCCGCAGGGTCCAGATTGTTGTCGGCCGCGATATACACCATCACCAGCCATTCTGACGTCTGGGCCTGGACCGAAAGTCCCCATCCCAACAGAATACCCAGCATCCAGCGACGCCTTGTGATGTACCATGGTTTCATCTTGTTGCCCTATTGCACCTTTACCTCAAGGGTGATACGGGGTCCGGGAGTCTCGTCCCCGGGCTGGTCGAAGGGCCGGCGATCCTCAAACTGCAGGCTGGCGTTCCCCACGGATTCCGCCGCAAAGGAGAATCGAACCGCCGTCGTACTGCCCAGCAGGCGCGGTTCGGAATCCGGGGCATCCATCACCTGTTTTCCGGTAAACGTTAGACCGCCCATATCGCTTGCGGCTTCATCCATTTGCCAGTGATATGCCGTTCCTGCCTGCTCTTCCAGGTCAACGGCCAACACCTGTCCAACCTTCACCTGAACCTGGGCATGGGTTTGTGCTGGTGCAACCCGAACCATCTGCGAATCCGCACCGGTTTCGATCACCGGCACCAGCAACTCGGACCGTTTGATGTCCCGCTGATCGGCAAAATTCCATCCACTCACCGCCCACAGCACCGGACGGTCATCACCATAATGTTTGAGCAGACCGAGGCTGGTTTGCAAGACTTCGGCATCCAGGTCCGGCTCCACCAGTGCACCTTCCCGGCGCAGAAGACCCACCTGCCCTTCGCTCCTGGTCCCGCGCTGCAGGTAGGTAATGCGCAGTTCCCACCCACCCTGCCGATACACCGCATCGTCTCCCTCCCACTGAAACGTGGGTTCAGTGCCAGACTCACGGTGCAGTTCCGCATCGGATACCCGACCCATACCCAGGGACGCCCCGATCCCGATTACCGCGACCAGAAGATTCATCACCACCCAGATGCGACGGTTCATGGCACCTCCACGGCAAAGCCCAGCTTCTTTAAATCCACCCACGTCAGAATCCCCACCAGCGTGTTGATGTTGATGGAACCATATTTAATCCAGCCAAACCCATCCATCCCCCACTCCGCCGACCAACTGTTTTTGATCAACCATGCCCCGAGATCCTCGTCATACCCAACCAACAGAACCGCATGATTATGTCCGGGCGGGGCCTCATCCTCAAAGACCCCGGATTTGTAGGCGCTGAATTTTTCCGTGGCGTAGAGGGAAATCGGCAGAGGCCCGACATAGCTCACCAGATACTTCAGTACGGTATCGAGTTTATAGCCGGGAAAAGACAGGGAGAATTTCGGGCGGATCACCGCAGAACAACCGGGTTCACAGGCCAGATCATCGACGCCCTGATACGGGAAGCATTCCTCGGTGACCGACCCATTTTTTTTCAAATACTGAAATGCCCCGGAGAACAATCCGCCCTGGCAACTGTAACCCGCCTCATTGCAGACCAGCAGTTGCTGCTCCGACAGATCCAGCAGGGTCTGCTTGCGAATTGCCCCCTGCGCTTCCAGCGCCCCGATCACCGCGAAGGACCAGCAGGATCCGCAACGTCCCTGATCTCGGGCCGCCGTCACCGATTCCCGCTCGCGCCAATCCATATGGCGGGGAAGTGTCGCCCGCTGATCCGGAACACGGATGCGTATTTCAGCCAGATCCCGGGGCATGTCCAGGAGACCGTAATATTGAACACGCTCCGCTTCCGTCAACCCGACCAACGGGGTCAGACCCGGTGTCCAGCTTGCCGATGTTCCCTTCATGGTTTCCGTCCATCGCGCCACCAACGCGCTCCGGGGGTCGTCGGCAGGGAGTTCGGACAATGCAACCTCGGCCCGGGCGGTGTGCAACGCGATTTCTGCGATCGGGTCTATGGCTCGAACCACCGGACGAATTTCAAAAGCCGGGCGCTCATCCGGGGCGCTCGCCTCGGAAAGTGCGCCTGCGGGGGCCCCGACGGTAACGGTTCCGCTGCGCGCGATGGCCGATTCATCAGGATCATCAAAGAGACGGAAATGATAATATCCTGGTTCCGCAGGTGCGGGCAGGTCATACCGGTCATCGATGAGATTATTCAGGAAGGTGTAAGCCACGTAAGCCTGGTCCGGGGCGTCCGCATGGTCGTACAGGGCAATCCACGCACTGGTATGGCGCAAACCGACCTCGAACCCGGAGATGCGAACAGCAAGGTTATCACCCGGGGCAACGGTTGGCGTTTCCAGGATGAGGGTGGGAGCGGCCCCGGCGGTCAGGGTGAGCCACGGCCACAGCGCGATCACCACAAGCGTACGCGACTTGTTGATCAAACTCATGTCCACCCCTTTCTATTGGGTACGCCCCGGGGGATGAGCGCAATGGCCCACCCTAGCGGACGTTCTTTCGAATTCTCTGCTCGTGGGTCAAGTCGATCAGCCCGGTCTTGGTGTTCGCCAACCGCCAGACAAATCGATAGGTAATTTCCGTACCCCCGCCCGGCAACTGACGCTCCATGCAGGAAACCCGGCCAAACAGAATCGCATTGATCTCCGCCCGGCTTCCAAACACATACAGATCTTCTGCATCCATCGGGTTGTTCTGAAACCAGTTGTATTCCATGATCTTGTAACTCTCGGCCAACGCGGAGTCTCCATAGAGGGCAGAATCCATCATGGTAAAACGGAGCCGGCCGCTGGTTTCCAGATTAAACTGCATCGAGTCCTGAATCTGTCGGATGCGGATATCATAGGCACAATCACGGGCATCCACCGGACCAAGGGCCACCACATAACCCTGGGGCAAGCCCCGGGAAATCATCGCATTGACCACCCCCTGGACCGCGACATCATAGTCATGGTCATCCAGTCCGACCGTCATCACCCCCTGCTCCTCTTCCGGCACATAGCCGGTATAGGGCGCGGGAGGGCTCTTGCAGCCGGCAACCATCAATCCGAGCGCAAGTAATCGCCCGTTCATCCATCCAAATCTTTTTCGATCAACCATACATCCATCCTTGTCCTGTCTTTTCCGATTGCGAGTCCCTACCACCGGGTACTAGCCTGGCGCATTCGTACTTCCAGAATAAAGTCCTTCACCTCGGGGTTCGGAGCGATGCCGTTGAGCAGAACCAACTCCCTGCGGGAAGCGCTGACCGGCACCCACAGCGGGGTATGATAGGTCAGGGCAATGCCCTGACCATCCAGCCAGCGATAGCGATACTCAAGGCCGCAATCACCCTTCATGTTTTCCATGGTGATGGTCACCGCGAGCACCTCCTGGCGCTCACCGATGGTCACATCCCGAACCTTGAACCAACCATCAAACATCTCCGCATTCACGGTGATGGTGGTCTTGGGATAGCTTTCCACGCGCAACCCGCCCACCCGGGGCTTAGTCTTGCAGGAGACCCCCGCCCCGAGAAGAACGGCCAACGCCGCCGAAGCGGCGACCACTGGAACAGTCAAACGCATCGATCTAGTCAATCTTCGGTGCGGGTTTGAAGGTCTGCACTTTGGGGTCGGTGCTCGGGATCGAGGTACGGCGACAGACCGCGAGGGTGTTGATGTCGCCAAGCTTCTCAACAATCACGCCTTTGGACGTTTTCTGATCCACATCGGTCACCCGGATCGTACCCACGTATTCCTCGGCATAGCCAAGGCTCTCCTTGGTGTCCGGGTCGATCAGCATTTCCCCGACATTATAGACCTTGAGTTCCTCGCCCTTGACCATGGCCCCGCGACCGCGGTTCAGCATCACGGTATCTCCGGAAATGCTCATGATCCGGATCGGATAGGCCACATCCACAATCATTGCCGCTTCAGCGAGTGCGGAATCCTTGAACACCGACGCGATCATTTCCACCACGGAGGACCCCACCTGCATGCCCTGGCGAACTTTCTCCTTCTTCTCCAGCTTATTCACGTTGGAGGCAATAATTTTGCCGGTGGAGACATCCACGGTGCGTACTGCGGTGCCAAGGGTGACTTCCAGCGATACCTGGGTGCCACCAATATAAGGGACATTCTTTTCCACCGTGTTGACTTCCAGGTAACTGATGGTCGGGATGACGATGTAGTCCGCACCAATCATATTCCCCATTTTCACCACTTCATTCATGTCCACATATTCGGATTCCCCGAAGGCCATTTCCTGGGCTAGAACCCGCAGCTCTTCACGTTCCAGGACATCAAATTTACGGGTGTTGACCAGGGCATCGATCAAATGGCTGGTATAACCGGGATTCTCCCAGGCATTTGGGTCGGACAGGCCGTACTTCTCGTTCATTTCCCGGTCAATGCGGCGACGACGCTCCTGCGTCATGATCGCGGGAACAACATGGACCCGGGCTTTGCGGGCGACTTCCGGTTCATCCGGCACTGCGCGTTTGACCTCGGATGCCGTCGCCTGCTGTACTGCGGTCTCCTCTTCCGCGGTCATCTGGGCCGATACGGTTACCGCTCCCAAGACCAACCCGATCATACCGATCCAGGTGAACATTTGCTGGATTGTCTTCATGGCTTTCTCCTTCTCTGTTGATACACCCGCATCGTCCCGATGCGCACTGCTCTTCACGCACTAAAACAAAAAGATGACCCGAACGCCGACCCCAAGCGAACTCAGATTCACATCGAATTTTTCGCCGCCCACCATACCTTCCGAATCCAAGAGGCTGGTTCCGCCGGTCAGTGCGGCCTGGATCTGCAGGTTGTCGATTCCCTGGTAGGCCACCCCAAGTTCGGCGTTGATACCCAACGTGCCATCCAGATCGGCGACCGCATCACTATCGAGCGATAGATAGTTCAGGGCGACACCCAGCACCGGGCTGAAATCCGTCTCGCGGCTGAACCAGTAGCGTGCGCCCAGCCCAACCTGCAAAACATCCAAGTCATAGTTCATCTCGCCCGCTTGATCCTCTACCGAAAAGAAGGACAGACCCGCCCGCAGATCGACCGAGGGGTTTGCCCGGTAGACCAACCCGAGCATCGGCGCGAGGGCCGCGTCATCCAGTGACGTTGAGCCTACATCCCAGCGAACTTTGAGGAAATCCACGCCAATCTCGATGCCGGTTTGGGCATCCATCCATGAGCTTTGCTCGTAGGACTGGGTGGTGGGTATCCCGGAACTGACCGAATGGCGTCCCATTTCTGCGGCCTGGACCGAGGAAAAAGAAAGGCTCAGCGACAGGGGCAGAAGCAGCGACCGAAAATAGAGAACAGGGAGCTTCATGGAATTACCTCCAGGGAAACGGGGGTACAAGAACCGTTGCGGTTCACCTGAATCAGGCCCACGCCCAATGACGCTCCCCCTGATAAGCGCCTCTTCATGAGTCTATTCTGGCAATCAGCTAAAGGAATGACAAGGCTCGATGTCGTCAAATGTTGATTTTTTGTTGAGGGTTGATGGATGTATCAGGGATTACCTGATGCGGATGCTCGCTTGCTGCGGAAAAGGCGGACAGCCCCCACCCCAACTAAGGCCAACAAGAGAGAGGAGGGCTCGGGGACCGTGGCCCAACTCATCTGTAAACCGAAGTCAGCCATGGCCACTTCATAGCCGTCGGCGAATCTATTGTGTGCTCCTGCTTCAGCGACAAACTGAAATTCGTAGTTCATCCCCGGAGTTAAAATTACCCGATCCAGCCATGTACCGGTTTCATCGGACAGGACGCTCGTGCCATCGACATGCTCGATCATGGGGTCCGCTTCGCTTGGATCGACGAGCAAATATCCAACAATTGAAAAAGCAAGTGATCGCAGGTTGGTCGCAAACAGCCTGTAGTGAGTCAACACGGACAATGAAACCGGATCATCTTGTTCGGGCAGATAAAACTGGCATTGCACTTGAAGATAATTCGCCGCCTCCTCTGAACTTGAGACTGAGAATAAGGACCCAGTCATTGCAAATTCTGTCGCTGACCAAGAGGATGAATACACTACCCGTGAGGTATTTCCCATCTGTGTAGATTGAATGGACTCAGTCGTCGCATCTGGAAGTCGGTTCAAGAAGGACATGATTTGAGAACCAACATTCGCTTCGCCGGACTCAGAAAAGAAGGTGAAGGTCAGTTCAGCCTGACTGATCCCGCACAGAACCAGCCATATTGCAAAACTCCAGTACACCTTCAAGAGAAGCGATCTGGTATGGCACACAGATATCTTACCCCCGGTCGGAGAGCCAGGTGTCGACATAGTCCTTCACGCCCTCTTCGAGGGTGGCGAAGGCTTGGTCGTAACCGGCAGCTCGCAACTTGGTGATATCGGCCTGGGTCCGGTATTGGTACTTTTGAACCAGGTGTTCGGGCATGTCGATGTATTCAATTTTTGGATCGCGCCCCATCGCGGCAAATACGGCATGGGCAAGGGCATTCCAGGGGCGGCAGGTACCGGTGCCCACGTTGAACAGACCATTCCGCTCCGGATGATCGGCAAAGTACAGGCAGACCTTGACCGCGTCCTTGACATAGACAAAATCCCGGAGCTGTTCGCCATCCTGGTAGTCCGGCAGGTAGGACCGGAATAAGTGGACCACCCCTGACTGCATGATCTGGCCATAGGCCTTGTGGACCACCGACCGCATGTCGGCCTTGTGATCCTCCCGCGGACCATACACATTGAAAAACTTCAGTCCCACCACCTGGTCGAGGTAGCCATGCTTCAGTGCCCACAGGTCGACCATATGTTTTGAGTAGCCATACATATTCAGCGGGCGGAGGGTTGGCGTGACCTCGTCGCCATCCGAGTAACCAAGCGAACCATCCCCATAGGTCGCGCCACTTGAAGCATAAATGAAGCGGAATTTGGCCTGAATGGACCACATCAGGAGTTCCCGGGTAACCCGGTAATTATTATCGGCAAGATAGGAGGCATCTTTTTCCGTGGTCGCGCTGCAGGCCCCCATGTGAAAAATCGCCTTGGGCACCGGCAGTTTGCCAAGATGAATCGCGGTACGAAACTCGTCTTTATCCAGAAAGTCCTCGTAGTTGAGTCCCACCAGATTCTTCCATTTCTCGCTCTCGCCCAGCCGGTCGACGACCAGAATATTGTCGATGCCGCGTTCATTGAGGGCGGCGACAAGATTACTGCCGATGAATCCGGCTCCCCCGGTAACAATATAGAAATCACTCATGATGATGGATGACCCTCGCCATAGACGGAAAGAATACGCTCAATCGTCCCGGTTGTCGATTTTCCCTGAACCAGGTCCGCCAGCACGACCCGGCCTCCGCCAGCCTCAACCACATCGCGCCCGCTGACATAATGGGCCCAGTCCGCCCCCTTGACCAATACATCCGGCAGGACTTCGGCAATCAATGTTTTCGGTTCGTCCTCATCAAAGAGGACCACATAGTCGACACATTCGAGGGAGGCGAGCACCAGCGCCCTTTCCGCCTCGGGATTGACCGGACGCTTGTCTCCCTTGTAACGACGTACTGATGCATCCGAGTTCACCCCCACCATCAGGGCATCCCCCTGCCGCCGCGCGAAATCCAAATAGGTCACATGCCCGGCATGGAGAATATCAAACGCGCCATTGGTAAACACCAGTGAGCGCCCTTGACGCCGGAGTTTTTCCCGCTCGCCGGAAAAGCCACCGCGGGCAAAGATCTTCGAGCTTGGTACGCGCACACTCATCCGTTCATCTCCACCTGGTGCATCGAAAACACGCCGGCTCAGGTCATGTGATCAACAATCGCCTGGGCAAACGCAGAACATTGAACCTCGGTAGCCCCCTCCATCAAACGGGCAAAGTCATAGGTTACCGTTTTGGCCTGAATCGCGCCCTCGGTACCCCGGATGATCAAGTCAGCAGCTTCACTCCATCCGATATAGCGGAGCATCATTTCTCCCGACAGAATCAGCGACCCGGGATTGACCTTGTCCTGTCCCGCATACTTGGGAGCGGTGCCATGGGTTGCCTCAAACACCGCATATCCATGCTGGTAGTTGATGTTCGCCCCCGGAGCAATCCCGATCCCGCCCACGCAGGCGGCAAGCGCATCCGAGATGTAATCCCCGTTCAAGTTCAGGGTGGCGATCACATCATACTCTTCGGGCCGGGTCAGAATCTGCTGCAGAAATGCGTCGGCGATCACGTCCTTAATGATGATTTCCCGGCCATCCTTCGGGCTCTTGATTTTCATCCACGGACCGCCGTCCAACAATTCGCCGCCAAATTGTTCCTGGGCGGTCTTGTAGCCCCAGTCGCGGAACGCGCCCGAGGTGAATTTCATGATGTTCCCCTTGTGCACCAGGGTCACGGATCGGCGGTCGTTCTCAATCGCATACTCGATGGCCGCCTTGACCAGCCGGGTGGTGCCCTCTTCGGATACCGGCTTGATTCCGATCCCCGAGGACTCAGGAAAGCGGATTTTGGTGACCCCCATCTCGTTCTGCAGAAAATCAATGACCTTCTTCACCTCAGGGGTATAGGCAGCCCACTCAACCCCGGCATAGATGTCCTCGGAGTTTTCACGAAAAATCACCATATCGGTCTTCTCGGGATGCTTCACCGGGGAAGGCACCCCCTGGAACCACCGGACCGGACGAAGGCAGACATACAAATCGAGCTCCTGTCTCAAGGCGACATTCAGGCTTCGAATGCCTCCTCCCACCGGGGTGGTCAAGGGCCCTTTGATGCCCACCAGATATTCGCGAATCGCGGTCAGGGTTTCTTCCGGAAGCCACACCGGCTTGCCATAGACCTGGTTGGCTTTTTCCCCGGCATACACCTCCATCCATGCGATGGATTTCTTACCTCCGTAAGCTTTCTCTACCGCACTGTTCCAGACATGCATGGCCGCCTTGGTGATATCCGGCCCAATGCCATCGCCCTCGATAAATGATAAAATCGGCCGGTCCGAGACCTGAAGCTCGCCATCTGCGCCCAAAGTGATCTTGTCTCCGTCCGCCGGGACCTGAATTTTCTCAAAACCCATCCTGCTTCTCCTCTATCATGGTGTTCAAATTGCCGCCAGTGTAGGGCCTCGAATCTCAACTGAACATGAAAAAATCATCACGGTTTGCCGGTAGGAATTGGCTGTCGAATGGCAACCGATGGCGCGAGGTGATTGCACAATGAGTCGGGATGAGCGATGGTTCTGCCATGAATGGTATCCATGACACATCGCCCGTAGTGGTCTGGTTCCGGCGGGACCTCCGGGTCGACGATCAGCCCGCCCTGACTGCGGCGGCAGCGACGGGTCGCCCGGTAATCCCCTGCTTTGTCTGGGCGCCCGATGAAGAGGCCCCGTGGGCGCCGGGCGCGGCATCGCGCTGGTGGCTCCATCAATCCCTGGAGCAACTCTCCCGGTCCCTGGCAACCTTGGGCTTGCGCCTGATCCTGCGTTCCGGCCCCACGCTGACCACCCTGCAGCAACTGGTTCAGGAAACCGGGGCTGGTGCAGTGTATTGGAACCGGCTGTATGAGCCGGCGATCGTCCGGCGCGACAAGGGGATCAAGGCGACCCTGCAACAGGCTGGGCTTGAGGTTCAATCCTTTCCCGGCCATTTACTTCACGAGCCCTGGGCCATCGAGAACCAGCAAGCCCGTCCCTATCAGGTCTTCACGCCGTTCTACCGGGCGGTGCAGGAGCTGGGTAGTCCGTCAACACCTTATTCCCAGCCATCGGGTATACTCCCTCCCTCGCGATGGCCTGTGCGTTTGGAACTTGGTGAATTGAACCTACTTCCCCAAATCGATTGGGCGGGTGGACTCCGCGATACCTGGACGCCCGGAGAAGCAGGTGCCATCGAGGCGCTGGAGACCTTTGCCGATAGTCCGGTTGCAGTCTATAAAGAGCAGCGGGACTTCCCCGGTGTGCAGGGCACCTCAAGGCTGTCACCTGCCCTTCACTTCGGCGAAATTTCTGCCCGCCGGATCTGGCATACCTGTCGGCGCAACCCGGCTGCAGAACCCTACCTCCGCCAACTGGTCTGGCGCGACTTTGCCCACCACCTGCTCTATCATTTTCCCCATACATCGGAACAACCGCTGCGCGAGGAATTCAATCATTTCCCCTGGCGAGCGGATACCCGGGACCTGCGCGACTGGAGCCGGGGCCAGACCGGGTATCCAATTGTCGATGCCGGCATGCGGGAACTGTGGGCCACCGGGTGGATGCACAACCGGGTGCGAATGATCGTGGCATCCTTTCTGGTAAAGGATTTGCGGCTTCACTGGATGGAGGGTGCACGCTGGTTCTGGGACACCCTGGTCGATGCCGATCTTGCCAACAATACCCTGGGTTGGCAGTGGGCCGCAGGCTGCGGGGCTGATGCCGCTCCCTATTTTCGGATTTTCAACCCTGACCTCCAGTCCAGAAAATTCGACCCGGAGGGCCGGTACATCAAACGCTGGGTACCGGAACTGGCCGGTATGGCGCCAAAGGCATTGCATGATGCCGCTGCGCTTCCGCACGCCCCCGATGGTCCGGCCACCTACCCGTCCCCCATGGTGGACCACCGAAAGGCCCGTGACGAAGCCCTCACCGCATTTGCCCAACTCCGCCAGCTACCTTGACCCGGTTTTCACGATCGTTATTTTTACTTCGACCCTCATACTACCCTAACATGTATACCCTATCTCATTGACATAGATTCACAACTGAATGAGGTGTACGCATGGCAAAGGAAAAAATTCTGGTGGTCGAGGACGAGGAGGATATTCAGGAGTTGATCCGGTATAACCTCGAGAAGGAAGGGTACCATGCCTTTTGTGCCGGATCGGGTGAAGAGGCCCTCAAAGTCTGCCGAAAAGAGCAACCCGACTTGATCCTGCTCGACATCATGCTGCCCGCGATGGACGGATTGCAGGTCTGCCGAGCCCTCAAACAGGACGAACGCACACGCGACATCCCGATCATCATGCTGACCGCCAAGGGTGAGGAAACCGATATTGTCACCGGCCTGGAGTTGGGCGCCGAGGACTACATTACCAAACCCTTCAGCCCTCGTATTGTGATCGCCCGCATCCGCAGCATTTTTCGGCGGCGCGATACTGCGGATACGGACGACGACAGCGTGATCAAACATCACGAACTGCTGATTCACCCCGGCCGCCACGAGGCAAGCATCAAGGGCAAGAAGCTCGACCTCACATTTACGGAATTTCGGGTACTGCAATTTCTGGCCCGGCGTCCGGGTTGGGTCTACACCCGCCACCAGATTGTGGACGCAGTGCGGGGGGAGGATTATCCGGTAACTGATCGGTCGGTGGATGTCCAAATCGTCGGATTACGCCGAAAATTGGGTCCCTACGGCAAATACATTGAAACCGTTCGCGGGGTCGGCTACCGTTTCCAAGAATAGTCATGCCCCGACGAAAACTGGTCTGGAAACTACTACCGTTCTACTTTCTGGTCTGCGTCATCCTGATCGGGGTGACCCTGTTTGCCGGTCGGGTCCTCTGGCCGCCGGAGGTGCCAGACCCCGACACCGCCTATAGCCAGCTCGCCCATCTGGTCTCCCTCGGTATTTTTTCTCTCCTGATGGCCCTGCTCGGCACCACGATCCTGTTTTTTATCATCTATCGGATTAACCGCACCCTGGAGTTGACACGGTTGGGGGCCCGTCGCTTTGCCGAGGGGGATCTGGAGTTCAGACTGCCGGTGCCGACCTCCGAGGAAATGGGCGGGCTTGCGGAAACCTTGAATCAGATGGCCGCACAACTGGATGACCGCATATCCACCATCAGCAGTCAGCGCAATCAACTCGACGCGGTTCTATCCAGCATGGTCGAGGGACTGGTTGCCCTCGACGAAGAGGAAAATATTCTTCAGGTGAACCGCGCCGCGAGTTCGCTACTCGGTATTCAACCTGGCCTGGTGATTGGCCGGAACCTGCGCGAGGTAATCCGCAACATCGATCTCCACCAGATGATCCGGCAGACCCTCGCGGACCGAAAAGCAACGGAAAGGGAAATTGTATACTATAGCACGGAAGAACGACACCTTCAGGTGCACTGCTCCCCACTGCGGGATTCGAGACGGGAAACCATCGGCGCCCTCATCGTATTCAATGACATCACCAAGCTGCGGCGCCTCGAGCGGGTTCGCCGGGATTTTGTCGCCAACGTTTCCCATGAGCTGAAAACTCCCCTCACCTCCATCAAGGGCTTTGTGGAAACCCTGCAGGATGGCGCCATCGAAGAGCCACGCGAAGCCCGCAGGTTTCTGGCCATCATCCACAAGAAGGTCGAGCGCATCCAGGCGATCATCGAGGACCTGCTGATGCTCTCGCGGGTTGAACAGACCGAAGAAACCGGCGCCATCGTCATGCAGCCACACCCACTTCGGGACTTGCTCGAGTCCGCTGTCCAGACCTGCTCGAATCAAGCTGATGAAAAGAAAATCCATCTCGTGATCGAGTGCCCGGATTTTGTAAGCCTGCACTGTAACCCGGCCCTGCTGGAGCAAGCTGTGATGAACCTCATCGACAACGCGGTAAAATACAGCGATCCCGGCACCACGATTACCATCACGGTGGTCCATGAAGCATCGGAATGCCGGATCACTGTGCAGGATCAGGGCTATGGTATTGATGCGCGGCACATGCCGCGAATTTTCGAGCGCTTTTACCGGATCGACAAAGCCCGCAGCCGCAATATTGGCGGTACCGGCCTCGGACTCTCCATCGTGAAACATGTGGTGCAGGTCCACAAAGGCACCATTGAGGTCGAAAGCAAGCTGGGATCAGGGTCGACCTTCCGCATGACTCTGCCCCAGTACGGGCAGTAGTCGCCTCATCCAGAGCGATCATTCACCCGTAGCGAAACGCTTTCACCATATTCTATGCCGACGCTCACATCCCGCTAACATTATCCTACATGATGTGGACCGTCGCGAGTATCCCGCTCCGGACTGCAACATTTGGTAGGGCTCGTGGCAACCAACATCATACGAACCGAGGAGACGAAGGAATACCATGAAAAAAATACTCATGACCATGACCGCCGGACTGATGCTGGCCAACCTTGCATTGGCCGAAGAAAGCGCGAAACCCAGTTGGACCGACACGATCAAGCTAAAGGGTGATGTGCGATTCCGTCTGGAGCAAATTGATGATGCGACCAAATCGGAAACCCGTGAACGGGCCCGGATTCGCGCCCGCTTGGCAGCCGAAGCCAAGGTGAACGATGAAATCAAGGCCGCGATCGGTCTGGCCAGCGGCGGGGATGACCCGGTTTCGTCCAACCAGACCCTCTCCGATGGATTCAGCACCAAGGATATTCGTCTGGATCTGGCCTACCTCACCTATTCCCCCGAAGCCGCAGATGGCCTCAACCTCACCCTGGGTAAAATGAAAAAGCCCTGGACCATGGTCAATGATCTGGTTTGGGATGGCGACCTCAACCCCGAAGGTGCGGCGCTGAACTACAAACTGGGTCTGGACGGCATGGCCCTGTTGCTCAACGCCGGTGCTTTTGCGGTGGAAGAGCGCTCCAGCACCGATGACACCATGCTCTACAGTGGACAGGCTGCGGTCGAAGTGAAGCAGGACAACATGACCGTTCTCATCGGGGGAAGCCTCTACTACTACGATAACATCGAGGGCTTTGCCCCAGTTTATGATGACGGCGACGCCTTTGGCAACAGTACCATCACCGTCGGCGAGGAAGACGATGAATCGATCCTCTACGCCAATGGCTTCGAAATCATGGAAGGCTTCGCCAAGGTGAGTCTGGATCTCGGCATGCCGGTCAGCATGTTCGGCAACTATGTCGTCAACAATGACGCGGATGACTACGACACTGGTTACCTGTTCGGGTTCTCGGTCGGAAAAGCCAAGGAACTCGGAACCTTTGATTTCAGCTATGACTACCGCGAACTGGAGAAAAACGCGGTGGTCGGCGCCTTTGCTGATTCCGATTCCTTTGGTGGCGGAACCGATGGACGCGGTCATCGCCTCGCCCTCGGCATTGGCCTCGCCAAGAACCTGAGCGGAAAGATCACGTACTTCATCGACGAAACCGGGATCAGCGGTAGCGCGGAAGACTACAACCGCCTGCAGATCGATCTCGTCGGAAAATTCTAAAGGTTTCCTGGGTGGATTCCCGGGTGCGAACCTGCTCGGTTCGCATCCGGGTTACCCACCTTGCGGACTGGCTTTTCACCCTGTGCCGAGTGCTTCCATGATCCAACCCAACCCTGATCTGATTGAGCTCCGGAAACAAATCATCACCACGATCCACCAACAGGAAACCATGAATTTGATGACCCTGCTTTCCCTCACCGTCAAGCGGCCGGGACGGGTGATCCGATGCCTGAAACAACTGAACCGACAGGGAATGATCCAACTGTTGCGGCCGATTTTTCCACCGGAGGACGTCGCGGACCGGAAACAATGGTATCTGGAAAATGTTTATTGTCGGCCGGTTCAGCCTGAAGACCAAAACTATCTCTGGCAACAATCCTGTTACGAACAATCGCCCCAAACCAAAACGAACCACCACCCGCATTAACCGAAAGGACATACCCATGAAATTGAACGCTACGTACACTGCTGTCGCCGGGATTCTATCCCTGGCCACCGCTTCCGCCATGGCGCAAATTGAGCTGCCGGAAGTCAATCCCCTGGACCTGCATGGCCCGATCATCTGCGCGGGAAGCTCCACCGTCTACCCGCTTGCCGAGCGGATGGCCGAACGCTTCCAGGATGAAGGCTATGACGGCAATGTGACCATCGACAGCATTGGATCCGGGGCTGGATTCTCCCGCTTCTGCGAAGCCGGCGAGACCGATGTCGCAAACGCGAGCCGACCTATCAAGCAGAAGGAAATTGACCTCGCGGCCAAGATCGGGCGCACCCCCATTGAATTCCGGGTGGGAACCGATGCCCTCGCGGTTGTGGTCAGCCGTCGCAATGACTTCATCCAGGATCTGACCCTCGAACAGCTCGCGGCCGTATTCAGCACGGCCAAGACCTGGTCCGAAATTGATCCTTCCTGGCCGAATGAGCCGATTCAGCGGTTCTCCCCCGGCACCGACAGCGGCACCTTCGATTACTTCACCGAGGAAGTGTTTGATAAAGCGAAGGAGCCTCTGCTCAGCGCCGAGAACATTCAGCTCAGTGAAGATGACAATGTCCTCGTCCAGGGTGTGGCGGGCAGTCCCTACGCGATCGGATACTTCGGGTATGCCTATTTCGAGGAAAATGCTGACAGTGTTCGGGCCCTGCATATCGAAGGGGTCGAGCCCAGCGCGGCCAATGTGGACAACAACACCTACCCGCTGGCCCGTCCGCTGTTCATCTACAGCGATTCTGCGGTGATGAAATCCAAGCCCCAGGTCGCAGGTTACATCAACTTCTTCCTCAGTTATGTGAATGAGGAAATTGTCAGCGTGGGCTATTTCCCCGCTCCGGCTGCAGCCATGGAGGCAGCCAAGCAGGCCTGGCTCAATGCGATGAAATAATTCATTGACCCAATCCGGATGGGCGGGGATTCTCGGATCCCCGTCTATTCGGATATCGGGGCATCATGGCCAAATCCATCCAATCTCTAGCGTCGATCCAATCGGCAATTCGCAGGCGACCCAAACCAGGGGAGCGCCTGATCGAGGTGTTTCTCTGGCTATGTGGAGCCCTGTCCATTCTCACCACCCTCGGGATCATCATCATTTTGGCCGAGGAATCGATTCGATTCTTCCGCGGCCCCGAAGTCAGCCTGGTGGACTATTTCACCACCACCTTGTGGCAACCCACGATCCATCAGTTTGGCGTCTGGTCACTGATCAACGCCACCCTGATGACGACCTTCTTCGCGATGCTGGTTGCCCTGCCCCTGGGGATCAGTGCTGCGATTTATCTTTCCGAATATGCGTCCCGCCGGCGCCGGGAAACCCTCAAGCCCATTCTTGAAGTCCTCGCCGGCGTCCCCACCGTGGTTTATGGTTTCTTTGCCCTGACCTTCATGACGCCCCTTCTCCGCCGCATCTTTGGCGAGGATGTGGTGCAAATCTACAACACCTGCTCTGCGGGTATCGTGATGGGTATCCTCATTCTCCCCCTGGTGGCCTCCATGACCGAGGATGCAATGACCGCCATCCCCAACGCCTTGCGCGAGGCTTCCTATGGGTTGGGAGCGACCAAACTGGAAACGGCGGTCTTTGTTGTCTTTCCCGCCGCGATCTCGGGCATCGCCGCCGCAGTGATCGTCGCGATTTCCCGGGCGATTGGCGAAACCATGATTGTCGCCATCGCCGCCGGGGCCGGCCCCGCGTTTACCTTCAATCCATTCGAGGCGGCGGAGACCATGACTGGGCACATCGTCCGGATCAGTGGGGGTGACTTGAGCTATGAATCCATTGACTACAAAAGCCTCTTTTCCATTGCCCTGGTCCTGTTTCTGATCACCTTGGTCTTGAATGTGATCAGCCGCCGCATTGTCGACAAGTACCGCGAGGAATACGAATGAGCGGTGCCTTTCCCTCCGGGGCCGACCAGTACCGGCAGGTGGCCAGACGCCAGCGTGCCGGCTTGATTTGGCAAATGCTGTTCCAGTCATCCACGATCGTGGCCATCGTGGCGCTTTCCGCGCTTCTATACAACGTACTGAACGGCTCGTTCGGGCTGGTCGCCATCAAGAATCAGGTCGATCCCGCATCGATCCAGTTGGATGGGGTGGATTATCCGGAGATGTCCGGTCCATTGTTGATCCAGGTACTCGAACAGCATCTGTCCAAGGGATTGATCCGGCGGTTCAATCACGAACAGCCCCTGGTGGAACGAACCGACACCGAACTGCGGGCCCTGATTGAAGAGCGGGTGATCAAGCCAACGATTTTGGAGACGTGGATGCTGATGGAGTCCATCACCCACGGCAAACAGATCCGGGCGGAATGGCAGGAAAAAGATCCGGATGCCGTGATTCAGTTCCGGGCCTGGGTGAACCTGAACTTCCTCACCGCCTCCCAATCCAGTGATCCCCAGAAGGCCGGTATCCGGACCGCGATCATCGGGTCCCTGATGACCATCGTGATTACCATCCTTTTCGCCTTTCCGATCGGTGTGGGGGCGGCAATTTATCTGGAGGAGTACGCGGGCAACAACCGGTTCAACCGGATTGTCAAAACCAACATCAGCAATCTCGCAGGAGTCCCTTCGATCATCTATGGCATGCTCGGCCTTGCGCTGTTTGTTCGCCTTCTGGAACCCATTACCAGCGGCACCCTGTTCGGGATTGCCGACCCCACCACCGCGAATGGCCGCACCATCCTATCGGCCGGACTTACCCTCGCCTTGCTCATTCTGCCCCTCATCATTATCAACAGCCAGGAGGCAATCCGCGCAGTACCCAACTCCCTGCGGGAAGCATCCTATGGGGTGGGTGCCAGCAAATGGCAAACCATCTGGAGTCATGTTTTGCCCGGATCACTGCCCGGCATCTTGACCGGGACCATTCTTTCGGTTTCCCGGGCCATCGGCGAAACCGCGCCCCTTGTGGTGATCGGGGCCTCCACCTTCATCGCCATCGATCCTACCAGCCCTTTCTCCAAGTTCACCACCCTCCCGGTGCAGATCTACCAATGGACTTCCCGCCCCCAGCCGGAATTCCGCCATATCGCCGCCGCCGCCATTGTTGTCCTGCTCATCCTCCTCTTGAGCATGAATGCTTTCGCGATTGTCATGAGAAACCGCTTTCGGAACAGGAACTGACCATGAGTCCAGATGCCACAACCAAAACCGCAACCGCCCACCACCCCCCGGTCATTGAGCATGCTGCCATTCGGGCAAGGGATTTGCACATTTACTATGGCACGTTTCACGCGGTCAAGGGTGTGGACCTCGCCATCGAAACCAACAAGATCACCGCATTGATCGGTCCCTCCGGCTGCGGCAAAAGCACTGTGCTCCGTTCTCTGAACCGAATGAATGATTTGATCGCCTCGGCCCGGGTTAAGGGGGAGGTGCTGTTTCATGGGGCCAACATCTATGAAAAGGAGGTTGATCCGGTTATCATTCGCCGCAAAATCGGGATGGTTTTTCAGAAACCAAATCCCTTTCCGAAAAGTATCTACGACAATATCGTATGGGGGGCCCGCATCAATGGATACCGGGGTAACCAGGACGAATTGGTGGAGAAATCCCTTCGCCAGGCGGCTCTGTGGGATGAGGTCAAGGACAAGCTCCATCAAAATGCCCTCGCCTTATCCGGCGGCCAGCAACAACGGCTCTGTATTGCCCGGGCGGTGGCCATCGAACCGGAAATCCTGCTGATGGACGAGCCCTGTTCGGCCCTCGACCCCATCGCCACCACCAAAATCGAGGATTTGATGCTGTCGCTCAAGGAGCAGTACACCATCGCAATCGTCACCCACAACATGCAACAGGCCGCCCGGGTCTCGGACTATACCGCTTTCTTCTATCTGGGCGACTTGATAGAATTCGACATCACCAAGAAGTTGTTTACCTCACCGTCCATCAAACAGACGGAAGACTATATCACCGGCCGGTTTGGTTAAGGAGATTCAGAAGCCATGGCGATTCATCTGGTCCGAGAAATCGAGAAACTCAAGAAGCAGATTCTCTCCCTGTCCGCCCACGTGGAGGAGAATGTCCGGCAGGCGATCAAAAGCGTCACCGAACGGGACGAATCCCTCGCTCGCAAATGTATTGAGGAGGACAAGGCCATCGATATCGCCGAGGTGGATATCGAGGAGGAGTGCCTGAAAATTTTTGCCCTGCATCAACCGGTGGCCCATGATCTGCGATATCTGGTGGCCATCCTCAAGATCAACCGCGATCTCGAACGGATCAGCGACATCGGGGTCTCCATTGCTCAGCGGGCGATTGACCTCTGCTCGCTGCCCGAACCCACCATTGATTTTAACATCGGCTTCATGGCGGAAAAGGTACAGACCATGTTTTCCCAAAGTCTGGACGCCTTGATCAACCGGGACTCCCGGCTGGCCCGGGAAACCTGGTTCGCCGACGATGAAATCGATACCCTCTGTGCGGAAAACTATACCCTCGCCGAACAGCAGATCACCAAGACGCCCGAGCAGACCCGGGAACTGCTCAATTTGCTGAGCATTTCCCGCAGCCTGGAGCGCATGGCGGACCATGTCGCGAATATTTCCAAAGATGTGATCTACATGATCGAGGGCGAAATTGTCCGCCACCGCAAAAAGATCATCAAAGAGCGGATCCGCCAGGCGGAACAGTCGGCAGAATAGGCCGGGTTACCCGTCGATGGTGAGCACCAGCTTGCCCGCAGTTCGTCCGGTTTGAATGGCCCGATGGGCTTCCGCCGCTTCCTGCAGAGGGTAACTCCCCGCGATCCGGGTCTTCAGCGCCCCCTGTTCGATCCACGAGGCCAACCGGGCCAACTGGGGACCGTTGGGGGCTACGAATACATAAAGCGGCTCCACGCCCCGGCTCCGAACGTAAGCCTCATGCTCCAGTGCAAGAATGGAAACCAGTGCCCCGCCAGACTTCACACAATCGGCGCTGGCCCGCTGCACGTCCCCACCCACCGTATCAAACGCCACATCCACGCCATCGGGATATCGCTGACTGACCGCCTCGCGAAAATCTCCCGCCGTGTAGTCGATCACAACATCCGCCCCCAGGGCGCACAAGTAGGCGTGCTTTTCCGCTGACCCGGTGGTGATGACCGTCGCCCCGAGATGCTTGGCGATCTGGATGGCAAAGCCCCCCACCCCCCCGGCGCCGGCGTGAATCAGAACGGTCTGCCCCGCGCCGACCTTGGCCGCATCCACCAGTGACTGATACGCAGTCAATCCGGCAAGCGGTATCGATGCCGCTTCGGAAAAAGACAGGACCGATGGTTTGCGGACCACGTGGTCCATGGTCATGGTACAGTATTCGGCATAGGTGCCCTGTTGAATCAGCGGCTTACGACAGTATGCATAGACCTCGTCACCGGGCTTGAGTGACGATGGGTTCGTACCATCCCCCACCGCCTCAACGACCCCGGCGGCATCCCAACCCGGAATCAATGGAAAGGTATGCGGCAAGCGGCCCTGCAACAGACCCTCGCGGATTTTCCAATCCACCGGATTGACCCCGGCGGCCTTCACCCGGATCAGTACATCCTGATCACCGGGCACCGGTATCGGAAAATCCTCGTGGTATTCCAGAACCTCCGGTCCTCCGAATTGTCTTAAACAGATGGCTTTCATGATGAACCTCGCAGTTGCGTCATTGACGGCGTTGCTGGACCAGTTTAGCGTCGTCCAATGCCAAAATCAATGGATCGACCACTCCCTGCTGATTATCACACCCATAACGTCCGCTGCGGGCACGCCCGGGGCACCATTGCCGACTATGTTCACCGGGCGGAGGAAGTGGGGGTTCGGGAAATCGCCTGCACCGATCATTTGCCAATCGATGACCGCTTCGGGGTGGAAAGCCGTATGCCGGTTGCCGAGTTTTCTGCCTATCTGGACGAAGTCCAGGAGGCGGCCGATGCCGCCTCTCTACCGGTACTCCTCGGCGTGGAGGCGGATTACTACCGGGGATGCGAGGCCAGCCTGGAGTCCATGCTCAACCGGCATCCATTTGATGTTGTTCTCGGATCGGTACATTTTCGCGACTACTTTTCAACCGATCCGATCCGGCGGGGCGTTTCCGACCCCGATCACCCGGAGGCGCTCTGGAACGAGTACTTCACCCTGGTGGCGGAATTGGCCCGGACGCAGTTGTATGACATAGTCGGCCATATTGATCTTCCCAAACGATTTGGCATGTCCACCGACCCGGCCTTGATCGAGCGTTCCGCCGGCAAAGCGCTTGATGCGATTGCGGAAGCCGGGATGGCCATCGAAATCAATACATCGGGAGCAATCCATCCGATGCAAGAAGTCTATCCCGGCCTGACCTTGCTTCGGTGGGCTCGTGAGCGGGACATCCCATTGACCTTCGGGTCCGACGCTCATGATCCGCACCGGGTGGGTGATGGGTTTGCCGATGCTGTAGCTCTGGCGCGTGAGGCAGGCTACACGGACTCGGCCTGTTTCCGGCAACGGCAGCGGACGCTGCTCCCCCTTCCGGTTCTGGATCAGGCTCCGATCGATTGATTCAGGGACAGGATCGGCAGGAGGATGGCGAGGGCAACGCCGAGGATCAACAGACCGACCAGGATCACCATCACCGGCTCCACCCATTGCAATGCCTGATCCAGTCGCCGCCGGACCACTTCCCGGCACCGCACCAGAGCCTCCCCCAGCATTCCCGCCAAATCTCCCCCGGCGTCACCGGCACGGATCCAGGTGGCGAGATGGGTTTGAACTGCGGAAATCGGTTGCAGTGCCCGGGTGATCGGAACCCCGTGCCGCAGCTCCTCGACCGCCCGCTCCGCGGCATGCTCAACGGTCTTGAACCCGGTGCTGGCCCCGGATAGCTGAACCGCATCGATCAGAGGCACGCCGCTTTTCAGCAACATGGCCAGGGTTCCGGCAAACCGCTGCGCGATGACCGGCTCCAGCAGCCAGCGCACTACGCGCTGCCCCAGCAAAGTCCGTTCCAGGCTTTCCCGGCCCGCTCCCTGCTCTCGCCAGGTCCGACGAACCCACCAGCCGGCGGCAACCACCAGGAGCAGTCCGGCGAGAAACAGGGGGAGAAAGCCATGCCCCACGGCGAGAAATAGTTTGGAAATCCAGGGTAATTCCAACCCTGCATCCTCAAACATCGCCCCGAACCGGGGGATCATGAAACCGAAAACTGCACCCGCAATTCCCCCGGCCAGCAGCAATAGAAATAAGGGATACGCCGAGGCGCCCAGAATGTGTTTGCGAATTCGGGTTTGTTCATCCAACTCATCCGCGAGATTGTTCAGGACCATTGGCAACTCGGCGGATTTTTCCCCCGCTTCCAGCACCGCCAATTCAAAGGAGGATACCAGAGGCCATGCCTCCCGAATGGCCATTGCGGCCGATTGTCCCTCACGAATGGCATCCCGGATCGGGGACAGGGAGAGCGCGTACCCCATGGCATCCGGCGTATCCAGCATCATATCCAACGCGGTCGCCAGCGGAAACCCCGCCTTGACCAGCGCGGCGAGCTCCCGGTAAATCAAACTGCGGGCTTCAGCCTGGAGGCCTCGCTGTGCGCCCCGCCAGCGGGATCGGTTGGCGGTGGCCGGAGTTTCGATGGTTTGAGCCAGGATCCCCCGCGCGGCCAACTTCTCCCGTGCCTCCTTCGGTTGTGCCGCTTCAATATGTCCGGTAACGCCCTTCCCGTCGGCGGCAAAACCGCGGTAGTGGAAGGTCTTCATGCGTCAGACCTCGCGAAGCCATCCCCCAGGACCCGGCGGATTTCCTCATCGGTTGTAACCCCATCCTGAGTCTTTCTGGCGGCGTCCCGGGCCAGAGTCAGCCCACCCTGTTCAGCATGGAGCCGATGAAGATCATCGGCTTGCAGTTGACCGCTGCGAAGCGCCTGGCGTACCTTGTCCGTCATCTCGAACCATTCGTATATCCCGGTACGGCCATGATAGGTGTCCGTCGATGCCTCCCCGCTTTTGCAGCGAACCAGGCGCTGGGCCATCACCGCATGAAGCGCCGAGGCGATCAGGTAGGGCTGAATCCCGATGTCCATGAGCCGAATCAACGCCGACGGCGCATCATTCGTGTGCAGGGTTGAAAAGACCAGATGCCCGGTCAGGGCGGCCCGCACCGCGATTTCCGCAGTTTCCAGATCCCGGATTTCCCCCACCAGAATCACATCGGGATCCTGGCGCAGGATATGGCGCAATCCGTCGGCAAAGGTCAGGCCGATTTTGGGCCTTACCTGAATCTGGCCGATGTCCGGCAATTGATATTCCACCGGGTCTTCAATGGTCAGAATGTTCAGATGCCGGGTATCCAGTTCCCGCAGGGCCGAGTAGAGGGTGGTGGTTTTTCCGCTTCCCGTGGGGCCGGTCACAAGCAGAATCCCCCCCGGCTGATGCAGTGCACGCCGAAAAGCATTCTCGATGGGCAGGGGCATCCCGAGGTCATGCAGCGGCAGCAGCGATGTCTGCTGGTTGAGCATGCGCAGCACCACCCGCTCCCCGGAGGCCACCGGGACGGTGGAGACCCGGATATCGATTTCCCGGTCCCCCACCCGGACTTTGGCCATCCCATCCTGGGGCAGACGCCGTTCGGAAATATCCAACCGGCTCATAATTTTTAACCGGGATACCAGGGCCAGCTCCATGCTTTTGGGCGGCGCTTTTTGCTCCTGCAAAAAACCATCAATCCGGAATCGGATCAGCAAACTCTTTTCAAAGGGCTCGATGTGGATATCCGACGCCCGGCACCGAACCGCCTCCAACAGCATCCGGTTCACAAACCGGGTCACCGGTGCCTGATCCGCCGACCGAAGTAAATCACTGGCATCCGCCACCTCAAGGAGGAACTCCCCGGCGGCCTCCTCTTCCTCTTCACCTGCGGGAATGCTTTCCGATGAGTGGCGAAAATAGCACTCATCGATCGCGCTCTGGATCAGGTTCCGGGGGGCAAAGCCAATCCCGACATCCCGCCGCAAGAGTAGCGCGAGATCGTCGGCCACCCCAGCCTGCCCCGGATTGGCCAGAACCACCCGTGTCTCACCGCGATAGTCGATGGGCAATGCGCAGTGCTGTCTTGCCCAATCCACGGGAACCGGCGAGACCAACTCGGGCGATAAATAGGGTCCAAGATCCTCCAGAAAGGGTACCCGGAAATCCTCGGCCAGCATTCGGAGCCAGACCGCTTCCGGGACCAGCTTCTGCTCGACCAGCCATTCGTCAAACGGGCGGATTGAACCGGATTCCCGGTGGCGCACCTCCGCCTCCCGTAGTGCATTCCCCGGCAGAATACCCTGCTCTTCCAACCGTTCCCGCAGGTTCATGGTTCCCCGGTGGTCGGCTCTCCGAGATCCAAGGTCACCGGACTCAACCGGTCCTCCCCAATGGTGGTCGTTTTCTGAAGCGCCTGCCGGAGCGCATTGGCATCATCCAGCCGGGTAACGATATGGGGGGTGACAAAAATCAGCAGATTGGTTCGCTGCTTCTGCATGCTTTTGGATTTGAACAGCCACCCGATCAGGGGCAAGTCGCCCAGAAGGGGAACTTTGGAGACCTGCTCGATACGGTCCTCGCGTATCAGGCCGCTGATGATGACGGTGGCCTGGTCCGGAATCGTGACTGTCGTGGACACCTCTCGTTTCGCAATCGAAGGTGCAAACGCGGTATCGGATGGCCCCTCGTCCACAATCGCTTCAATACGGGGGTTCAACTTGAGTTTCACCTCGCCCCGGGGATTCACATGCGGGGTTAAGGTGAGCTTGATCCCCACATCCACCCGCTCGATATTTTGTATGATATCCCGATTATCTCCGGTGCCCTCAATGCGGGAGCTAAGGATGGGAATATTTTCCACCACACTAACCGAAGCCTCGGTGTTGTTCTGGGCCCACAGGGGAATATTGGAAAGAATGTCCACCTGGCGATCCTGGGCCAGTGCCCGCAGCAAGATGGGCACCCGGGGAATGGCGTTACCGTCCGCATCGGTAAAGACCCCCTTGGCCAGACCAATACTCAATCCCTGGGGGAAGAGTGAGTCGGCCAGAATCTGGGTCAGAGAGTCCTCCTGATCGGGCCGCGACCGCCCGATCACCGTAACCGAATTGTCGGATGGTTGATCAATCGCGGTCAATTCCATCCCGATATCCATGGAATCTCCCATGGTAATTTCCGCGATCAGCACCTCGACCATGACCTGTTCCGGAGCCTTATCAAGCTCCTCGACGAGCCGCCGGATCAGGTCATAATCCTGCGGGGTTGCGTCGACAATCAGGGCATTGTTGGCCGCATTGTGCTCGAGGGAGATTTCGCGTGAACCATCTTTGCCAACCCCTTTTTCGAGCAGCTTGTTCAGGGTGGTGGCGGCTTCCTCAGCCGAGATGTACTGCAGAAAGATCGCATTGAGCCGCCCCATGGAGGGAGGTGCTTCAATATCGATTTCTGCAACAATCCGTTTCACTTCGGCAATCTGAAGACCGGATCCCACCACCACGAGGCTGTTGGCATGGACCGCCGGAACCACCGCCATCCCCCCGGGCAGACTGCCATAACCATCAGCCACCCGCTGCATATGCCGGGCCACATTGTCTCCCGGGGTCGAGGTTCCCTCCAGGGCCTGCTCCAGTTGGCGGGCCACCTCTTCGGCGGAGGCATGTTCGAGCCGGATCACTTCGATCATGCGGGAGGCCCCCGGTAGATCAATTTCCGCGATCAGTTTTTCAATTTGCCGGATCGCGTCCGCCGTATCGGTAATGATCAGGTGATTGGTCGCCCCGAATGCGGACACAGCTCCTTCCTTGCCACCCCGCACAAGGGGTTCGATAATCTTGGCGAGCTCGACCGCACTGATGTGCTGAATCCGCAGGACCTTGGTGATCAACCCCTCGCCCGCAGGTTCCTCCTCGGTGACCACCCGGCCGGTGGCCAGGCTCCGGGGAGCAAGGGGAACCACATGGATACCATCGGTTCGCTCGAGGACAGTATAGCCGGATGACTCCAGTATCGACAGGAGCAGCGGATAGACTTCTCCCACATCAATTTGCTGAGGCGTTACAACCGTAACCTTGCCCTTCACCTCTTCATCGAGGATAAACCGGCGGCCGGTCAAATCCCCCACCATCTTCACAATCAGCCGAATATCCGCCTGATCAAAACTGAAGTTCACCTGCTGGGCCGCAGAAGCGGGCAGCAGCATGCTTGCCATCAGAAATACATGGAGCCAGCTTGCCCAGAATCGCCGTCGGCGGGACATCATCGGGTGATTCCCCTCTCTGAAGATTCCAGAAAATCCGCCAGCGCCGCCACTTCAGGTACTTGCGGATAGTCAGCACGCAGGGCCGCCACCGCATCGCGAACGGTCAATGATGAGCGGTATATCAACTTATAGGCCTGTTTCAGGGCGGCCTGAACCGATTCGGAGATGCCGGCCCGTTCCAGACCGACCTTGTTGATGGTATGAACCTTGAGCGGATTGCCGTCCGCCATCATGAACGGGGGCACATCCTTGACAATTTTCGAGCACCCGCCGGTGATGCTCAACCGGCCGACCCGGATAAATTGGTGGATTCCGCACAGGCCTCCGATGATCACCTGATCCTCCAGCACCACATGTCCGGCCAGTGTCCCCGCATTGGCGATGATGACCCGGTTGCCTACCTGGCAGTCATGAGCAACATGGGCATAGGCCATGATATGGCAATCGTCTCCGATTCGTGTCATATCCCCATCTGCAGTCGCGGCATTGACGGTGACGTACTCACGCAATGTGTTACGGGAACCGATCACCACCCCGGGGGCTCCCCCCTTATACTTCAAGTCCTGGGTCTGGCCTCCCACGCTGGCAAAGGGAAAAAGTGTGCAGGCCTCACCGATAGTGGTGTGGCCGGAAACATGGACGGAGGCGATTAATCGTGTGCCCGCCCCGATCGAGACATCCGGCCCGACCACACAGTAGGGACCGACAACGACATCGCGATCCAGCGAGGCCCGGGAATCAACGATGGCGGTTGCATGAACCTCAGCCATCGCCATTGGCTTCTTCGCGGTAGGTAAACATCAACTCGGCCGAGGATGCCTCCTCGTCCGCCACAGTAATTACCGCCTTGAAACGGCACACCTTCAACCGCGCCTTGATCAAAACCACCTCAATCCGCATCTGATCACCCGGGCGGACCGCCCGGCGAAACCGGGCGCGGTCAATGGAAAGAAAATACGCCACCCGGCCCTGGGCGTTGTACAACTGATTCATCAGCACACCGCCAACCTGGGCCATGGCCTCCACCTGGAGGACCCCCGGCATGATGGGATACCCGGGAAAGTGTCCGTTGAAGTAGGGTTCGTTCACGGTCACATTTTTCAGGCCAACAATCCGCTGCCCCTCCAGATCGCACTCCAGAATCCGGTCGACCAGAAGAAACGGATATCGATGGGGCAGAATCTTCTTGATCTGATCAATATCAATTTCGGGCATGCTGAAACCTGCTCTCTTGTTGTGTCCTTTGACTGCCTACCGTGCGATTAAGACACGGGTCTTTATGGCCGGTACCTTACAAACCAGTGCGGGAGAATACCATCGAAAAAATACCGGCTTTACCGGGCGGGCACCCAACCGGACAGATTCTACTGGATTTCCAAGCGGATCGGGGCGTCCTTGGCAATCAGCTCATAGGAAACCTTGACCTGGTCGGTCCATGCCTTGATGCGCGCCCGCTTGAAAGCCTCAAAACTGTCATCCCGGACAAAGAAGTGAATTTTCTCATTTTCCTTGTCCATCTTGTCGATGATGCCGCCAAACCAGGTGTTGGGGTTTTCCGCCGCCGGGTCGCCAATCGAATAGCCGACCGCATCCTCCCGGGGTCGGACCGCAAGTTGGTTGACCATCAGGTAACGCAAGTCGACCACATAGTCATCCACAACCACGTCGGTTTCACTGATGCTCTTCAGCAAACCGGCGGCTCCGCCCCCGGCCGCACTCTCAGCGATTTCCCGCTGCTTCAGCATCACCGCATCCCGGATCGCCTGCGGCTTGACATTGAACAGTTGTTGGTTGCGGCACTCCACGTAGATCGGCCGAAAATTGCCGGACAGGTTCAGGGGCGTCTTGACCAGAACCTTGGTCTGGGCGGCGTCGATGCCGGTGGTGATGATGATCAGCATCAACACCCCCTGCAGACAGGTCAGAATGTCCAGGAAGGAATCGAGGGAAATCCCATCGCCTCTATCACGCTTCGCCATGGATCAGGTATCCCCCATACCGTTTATTCATCCTTCTCCGCCACCATGCCGTCGGCAAAAAAGATTTCCTGCTCCGAGTCGAACAATTCCATTCCGAGATCGATGCCATTGGCATCCGAACCATAGGTGGTGATCAGACGCATCAGCCGTCGGGAGGTGTTGGCCGCGAGGGGGCGGATCAGCATGACGATGTACTCGGTGTCACGCTTCGCGTAGGCTTCGCTCAAGAAAATCTCCAGGGCATTCCCCTTGACCTCGAGATCGCTGAGATAGACCACCTCTTTCCTCGCACCCTTGTCAAAATACAGGTCCATTCGATCACGATGGACATCGACATAATTCGGCTGCTTGGCCTCATTGCCATCGGAGAACTCGGTCATCCCCATAATGGAGCTGATGCGGATGTTGTCTGGGTTGGCGGAAATGATCACAATATTCGCGATCATGATCGTCACCAGCGCGCCGGTGAGCATGAGAATCACGCACATGAACGACGAGAAGTCGGTCTTGGTTGAGTCGTGTTTACGTCCCATGAGCCAGCCTCGTGCCGACGAAAATTATCCTGCGGTCTCTTCCTGTAAAACGATCACCCTTGGCTTGCTCAGCCGGGTACAGAAATCATTGGTGACATTCAAATGGTTTCGGATCTCCGACAGTGTTTGCTGGAATGTATCGGCAGTGGAAATGCCCTGCAGGCTCTTTTCGACCGATTGCTGAACCTGCACCAGATCCTTGACGCTGGCCGCGAGCCTGGCCACATCTTCCAATTTGCTGGCCAGCAACTGAGCCGATTCCTGGGATTTGGTTGCCCCGGCGGCACTGGCGGAGATGATTTCCTCGGCGACCTTGCGATATTCGGACGCGACTGATCCCACCGAGGTCTCGATGCCACCCAGCAGAGATTGCAACTGCGCGGCTTCGGCCTCCGACAGTTTTTTGCGATTCTGCATCATGACTTCATCCTGTTTACCCAGTGCCTGAATCGCGTTGGCCATCGAACCTTCCAGCGTGCTGCCCACCCCTTCGATGTTGTTGGCCAACTGCCCGGTAACATCCCGCAGAGTCGCCTCATAATTTTTGGAGAGGGTGTTAAACTGTTCCTCAATCGATGAAGCTGCCCGTTCAATGGACCGGGTAAACACCTCGTCATACCGGTCCGGATCCGGGATGTAGCGTCGGAACGCAGCCTCGATGGAGTCTTCGAGATTCTCGATCACGATCGGCTGCTGCTCGGGGGAAGGCAGACGGGCAAGAAACATATCATCGAGATAGTTTTCCAACTCCACAAAGAGGTTTTCCTCGTTCCGCTGAATAAACGAGAGCGGGAACATCAGGAATACCACCAGAATCAGTGCGAGCAAGGTCGTGTCAAACGCCATACCCAGACCCACCGTCACCTGGGAGATTGCGTCTTTGATCGCGCTGATGTCTGCCGATTCACCCATGACCCCGAATCCGGCCACTGCAGTGGCCAACCCCAGCACCGTACCAATGAAACCGAGAATCGGAATCGCCCAGATCAGCACCCGGCATAGCGAGTAGGAGGAGTCGGAGGAAAGCTGGTCACGGTTGGATTCCGCACTGGCCCAGGTTGAGACCCGCCCCACATCCTTGGTGCTCAGCCACAGGGCGACCGCACGGTCCATCCGGTTAAGGATGATGCTCCATGAATATTCCGCCCGCTTGATCAAGCCTTCGCGAAGATTCTGCAATTGTTCATCGTCGCTCATGTCGATATCCAGTGGAACCGGATTGGAAGCCACAACTCGGATCTGGTTTTTGACAATACGGGCTTTGAGCACCATCAGGGCCACGACCATGAAGGCCATGAACAACTCACCGTACTGAACAAATCCACGTTCGTTGATCACCGCGTAAAAGTAGGCTGTGCTGGGGATCGACTTGAGGGGGATGGTTCCATACTTGAGCCCCAGGGTGCCGACCAACCCGATGGCGAGCTGAACAAACACATTGGCATCGGTGCTGGGACGTCCACTATGCAGAGCTTCCGATTCGGGAACCATTTCAACTGCATCTTCCTTCGGTTTCTTGGCCATGGATTACCTCGTCATGTTTACGTGAGTGGAAACGAACAGGGGGTGATGGCGACACACAAGCATTGCTGGACTCATTGCTTTGCAAACCATAGGGCTACAGTGTGTCGGATGCTACCGTTCAAGTCAACGTCGATGATCATCAAGTATTCCCATCCCCGATTTGGACTTTCATTCTACCCATGCAAGATGAGATTGTACACGATGCGATGAAGATTTTTTTCTACGAGGTTTATGAAGAGGAGCGTGTATGCCTGGCAAGGATGCTGCCGCAAGGTTGGCAGGCGGATTTTATCGCATCCACCCCGCAGGAGGCAGGGCATGCTGTCCCTCCGGCGCCTCATATCAGCATTCGCACCCAATCATTGATACCTGCAAACTGGCTGCACGACGTATCATCGATCATTTCGCGCAGCACAGGCTACGATCATCTCGTCGCGTTAAAACGATTAACCCCCAAACCCGGGGCGGCCCTCTCCTGTCTGCCCAAGTATTGCGGTCAGGCGGTTGCTGAGCACGCGCTGATGCTATGGATGGCTCTGGCTCGAAAGTTGCGGGCGCAACTCTCCTCCATCCAATCGTTCAACCGGGATGGCCTGACCGGCAGTGAGCTCAAGGGAAGACGGCTGGTGGTCGCCGGTGTGGGAGATATCGGGTATCGGGTTGTGGCGATAGGCCAAGCCCTCGGCATGCAGGTCTATGGCGTGGACCCCGAGCCGCGACACGAAGCCCTTCGCTACGTGTCCCTCGCGGAGGGCCTCGCCATGGCGGATATCCTCGTTTGTGCCATGAACCTGACCGAGAACAACTGCGGACTCTTTTCCATTGGGCAGTGGCGACGTGCCAGACCCGGCCTGCTGTTTGTCAATGTCTCCCGTGGTGAGTGCTCGCCCTTTCAGGATCTTCTCCTTGCCCTGAATGAGGGATGGCTCGGAGGTGTCGGACTGGATGTATTCAATCATGAAGCCGAATTCGCCCGCCTCCTGCGGACCGGGGTACCTGCGGATTCGCAAGAATTATCCGCAGCCCGGGAGTTGCTGCAGCACCCCCAGGTTCTGTTCACCCCCCACAATGCATTCAACACGCAGGAAGCGACCGAGCGGAAATGTGCCCTGACCATCGACCAGTTCAAAGCGTTTGAGTCTTGCGGGCAGTTTCTTCACCAACCTCCGGCACTCTCCTGGTAAAATCTTACTGTTTGTGCCGATTGGGCATTGACTTGGGCAGCCCGTTTCGTAATGATCCGGCTCCGAAATTGAGTCCTGATTCCTCGGTAGCTCAATGGTAGAGCGTCTGGCTGTTAACCAGAATGTTGTAGGTTCGAGCCCTACCCGAGGAGCCATTCACCCGTTCATGCGGCAGTCGGCTGATCACAGGCCAATCGTGCGCCCGAAGGGCTTCGACCTCATGACCGCCCTTTCGCGGCGGCTGGAAAGAACCTCCATTGCAATGATCCGGTTGGGCGGTTATGCTTGTTCCACGCACGAAAGGAAATACGACCATGGTTCTGATCACGCAAAATGGCCCGGAAACCCTGCCGATCGGGAGTCCGGCCCCTGACTTTCAACTTCCTGCAACCGATGGATCAACCTGTAGTCTGAAAACCTTCGAGTCGTCGCCCTACCTTGTTCTATGCTTCACCTGTAATCATTGCCCCTATGCACTTGGGGTGGAGGACCGGTTCATCGCAATGGCCCGGGAGTATCAACCGCGCGGCGTGGCTTTCATCGCCATTTCCGCCAACGATGCGGAAACCTATCCGCAGGACAGTTTCCCGGAAATGAAGAAACGGGCGGAGGCAAAGCACTATCCATTTCCCTATTGTTATGATGCATCCCAGGATGTGGCCAAAGCCTATGGAGCGGTCTGTACCCCGCACCTGTTTGTCTTCAACCCCGAACGATCCCTGGTCTACGAGGGCCGAATCGATGACAACTGGCAGGACCTTTCCGCGGTGAAAAGCCATGACCTCCGTAACGCACTGGATGCCCTCCTGGCCGGACAACCGGTTCCGCAGCCCCAAACCAATCCGATGGGATGCAGTATCAAGTGGAAAAAAACCTAATGGACCCATAAAAGGGTTGCGTCCGGGTAGTCAGATCGGTAGGTTTTTGCCCGGACGATTAGCTCAGTTGGTAGAGCAGCTGACTCTTAATCAGCGGGTCGTGGGTTCGAGCCCCACATCGTCCACCATGCTTCACCCCGGGCTACACATGGCGCTGTCATGATTCGGACGAACACCCCTTCCTTGGCAGATGGGTGATCTTCCACTAGGGTGCAGCCGATGACGGGCGCGTGGTGAAACTGGCAGACACGCGAGATTTAGGTTCTCGTGCCGCAAGGCTTGGGGGTTCGAGTCCCTCCGCGCCCAGAACAACCAGCAGATTCCAGATGGCCGGACTCTATATCCATATTCCCTTTTGCGTCCGGAAGTGCATCTATTGCGACTTCTATTCGATTCCCTCCGTCGAAGGTTCCGTGGCCCAACGGTTACGATCGTATGTCTATGCCGATCAGCATGTATTTCTCGACGCGCTGGAAAAAGAATTGGAAAGCCTGCCAGAGGATTTTGCGCCAGAGACGATCTTCATTGGCGGAGGCACCCCCACTGAATTGTCGGACCGGGACTTCGCATCCTTTCTGGATCTGCTGCGGCAAAAGGTTACCTTCGATCAGCTGCGGGAGTGGACCTGCGAATCCAATCCCGGAACCCTCACGGAGGAAAAAGTCCGCCTGCTCCGCGAGGCCGGGGTCAACCGTATGTCCATCGGGGTGCAATCCTTCGATCCCGCCGCGCTGGAATTTCTCGGACGTATTCACAGTGCCGACGAAGCCCGCGCCGGAATCCGTCTGCTCAAGGCGGCAGGTTTTCAGTCGATGAACCTGGACCTGATCTATGGGATTCCCACGGTGGACCCGGACGTCCTTTCCGCCGACCTGGCGGCGGCGGTGGAACTCGGGGTGGATCATATCGCCGCGTACTGCCTGATCTTCGAAGATGGCACGCCCCTCGCCGACCTCCAGCGCAAGGGGTATGTGAAGGAGGTCGATGACGATGTCGAGCTCGCGCAGTACCAGCTTGTGCGATCCCGGTTGGCCGATGCAGGCTACCACCAGTATGAACTGTCGAACTTTGCCAAGCCCGGCCATGAATGCCTGCATAATCTGCTCTATTGGGATGGCGGAGAATACTTCGGTTGCGGACCGTCCGCACACTCCCACTGGCAGGGGCGGCGGTGGAGCAATGTCCGGAGCCTGGAAAGCTATTGCAAACAATGGCTGACCGGCACCTTCGCTCCAGCCATGGAGGAAATGCTGTCCCCCGAAGCCAAGGCAAGGGAACTCGTGATCTTCGGCCTGAGAAAAACCCGGGGGATTCAGTTCGCCGACTTTACCGCGCGCACAGGCTATACCCTGGATCAACTGTACGGCGACACCCTGGGCTGGCTCTGCGATATTGGAATGCTGACCCGCGACGCCGGGTCCATCCGCCTCACCGAGTCGGGTTTGTTTCTCAGTGATTCCGTGTTTGCCGAATTGGTTTAGCCGCCTTCAGACATTAAACAGGAAGTGGCAGACATCGCGATCCTGCATGATGTACTCCTTGCCCTCGACACGAAGTTTGCCCTTGGCCCGGATCTCCGCCTCGGACTTGTAGGTCACAAGGTCATCAACATTGTAAATTTCCGCCCGAATGAATCCGCGCTCAAAATCGGAATGAATCACCCCCGCCGCCTGCGGCGCGGTGGCCCCGGCCTTGACCGGCCAGGCCCGGATTTCCTTGTCGCCCGCAGTGTAAAAGCTCTGCAATCCCAGCAAGCTGTAGGCGCCCCGGGCAACCGCACCGAGGGCTGGTTCGGTCATACCCAGGGAGTCCAGCATTTCCGCCTGATCGGCGGCATCCAGCTCCTTGAGCTCCGACTCGATTTTTGCACACACCGGCACCACACCGCCATCGTGCTCGGCCGCAAACGTGCGCAGGGTCTGGACCGACTGCCCCTGCCCCAACAGGTCTTCCTCATCCACATTCGCGATGTACAGCACGGGTTTGGCCGTAATGAAACCATAGCCTCGAATCACCCCACGGTCCTCCGGACTATCCCAATGCACGGTGCGCAAAGCCTTCCCCTCGGCAAGCAGTGCCTGGCATTTCTCCAGCACCCGGACCTTGAGCAACGCCTCCTTGTCTCCGGAGCGCCCCTGCTTCACCGCGCGCTGATAGGCATTCTCCACCAACTGCAGATCGGAAAGCAGAAGCTCTGTCTCGATCGTGCTGATATCCCGCAGCGGATCCACCCCGCCATCCACATGGGTGACATTCTCGTCCTCAAAGCATCGAACCACCTCGAGAATCGCATCCACTTCACGGATGTGGGACAAAAACTTGTTCCCCAGCCCCTGCCCCTCACTGGCACCTTTCACCAGCCCCGCAATGTCCACCAGCTTCAACGCGGAAGAAGTGATCTTCTTGGTTTCAATGAACTGATTCAAAACCGCCAGGTTGGGATCCGGAACCGGAACCACGCCCACATTGGGTTCGATGGTGCAAAAGGGATAATTATTCGCCTCTGCCCCCCCCGCGCACAGGGCATTGAATAATGTGCTCTTTCCTACATTGGGTAATCCGACAATTCCGGCTTCCATGATCGATCATTCTCCTGAAGTGAACCGGGATCAGTAACGGAACCACGGGGGAAGATCAATCCACAACTGACCCAGGACTGAACCAGTGCTTCCACGGGACGGACCATGGAGCATCATCCTCTCGGTAAATCCTGCCGCAATACCGGCCAAACCCAACAATAACTTGGCATACCAGCTTTTTGTTTGACATGCCAAACGCTTCGGCGTTTAGTACTGACAACAGGTTATGAAATCACTCGACACATTGGATCAGGGCATGAGCGGCACCGTGGTGTTCGTGGACCACTCCCACGAATGCTCGCATGATCTTCGCCGACTCGGGATGTGCGAGGGCGCCTCCGTCGAAATGGTACGATGCGATAATCCCTGCCTCCTGCGTTGCGATGGTTCTTTTGTTGCGGTTCAGCGGGATCTTCTTCGCGCCATCTGTGTTCACTGCCCCGGAGGGGTGGAATGCTGCCGGGTACGCGCGCCGGGCACCGCCGCCGAGGTCGCTCCATGAATCTTGGCGAGGGCGAACTCGGCAATACCTACACCATACGCTCCATCGCCTGTGACGCTCCCGGAGCCCAGCGCATGATGCATCTGGGCTTGCTTCCCGGATCCTCTGTCAAAATTGTCCAAGTCGCCCCCCTCGGCGACCCCATGACCGTGGAAACCGAAACCGGGGTACTCAGCCTCCGCCGCCAGGACGCCCGGGCGCTGGATGTCGATCCCCTCGATCATCCATGACCGCAGCACCATCCAAACCGCTGCAGGTCGCCCTCATCGGCAACCCCAACACGGGTAAAACCACCCTGTTCAACCGACTCACCGGTCTGCGACAGCGGGTCGGCAACTTCCCCGGAGTCACCGTCGAAAAGGTTGTGGGGAAGTGGCATGCCCCCAACGGGGTGGTCGAGTTTCTGGATCTGCCGGGAGCCTACAGTCTCTCCGCCAACTCCAGGGATGAAGCGATTGTGGTGGAGGCCCTGTGTGGACGATTTCGGGACATTCCCCGGCCGGACCTCGTTCTCTGTGTGGTCGACGCTTCCAACTTGCAGCGTCATTTGTTCCTGGTCTCACAATTAACCGATCTCGACCTCCCGCTAATCCTGATTCTCAACCAGTGGGATGTGGTGGAAAAAAAGCAGATCCGTATCGATCTGGATCAACTGGCGGCGCGTCTGGAGATTCCGATCTTCCCCACCACGGCGAGTAAAAACCGGGGGATTGATGCGGTCAAACAAGCGCTGGACCAGATTCTCACGGGGGGGGATCTCCCCCACCCCAAGCCCATCGCGTGGCCCGTTGCGATCGAATCCGCTACCGCTCTCATTCAGGATCGGGCCCGTGCGGATAGCGGTCAGGATCTTCAACCTGCGGAAGCGCGACGAATTTTGTTTGATGCCCAACCAGTCCTGGCTGCAGAAATTGGATGGAACCTTGATGCCTGTCGCAGCGCCCTCGATCAAGCCCGGGGCCTCGTTCAGGAAGCAGGGTTTCATCCGCTGGCTGCAGAATCCCTGCTTCACTATCAACGCATTCGCGGCCTGCTGGAGGGTCTCATTCAACACCCGGCCCAGCCCATCCGCAGCGGATCGGAGAAACTTGACCACCTGCTCACCCACCGGGTATGGGGCCTCTTATTTTTCTTTACCGTGATGTTCCTGGTATTCCGTTCGGTCTACACCTGGGCGGGGCCAATCATGGACTGGATCGATGGCGGAACCCAGTGGTTGCAGGGGGTGGCTGATGGCATGATCTCCAACCCTGTCCTCAACAGTTTGCTGGTGGATGGGGTGCTGGCCGGGGTGGGCTCGGTGATCATCTTCCTTCCCCAAATTCTGATTCTCTTCTTGTTTATCGCAATACTGGAGGATACCGGCTACATGGCCCGGGCGGCCTTTCTGATGGACCGCCTATTCAGTTGGTGCGGCCTGAATGGAAAAAGTTTTGTTCCCATGCTCACCAGTTACGCCTGTGCGATCCCCGGATTGATGTCGACCCGCACCATTGAGGACCCCAAAGCCCGGCTTACCACAATTCTCATATCCCCGCTGATGAGCTGCAGTGCCCGGCTGCCGGTCTATGTGCTGTTGATCGGCACCTTCGTTGAACCGGCATACGGGCCCACCGTTGCCGCCCTGTGCCTGTTCGCGTTTCATCTGCTTGGTCTGGCGGTGGCGGTTCCGATTGCCTGGGCCATCAATCGCTTCTGGTTCAAAACCCAGCGGCGACCGTTTGTACTGGAAATGCCCGCGTACCGCCGCCCCCGGCTTCGCAATTCCCTGTGGCGCATGTTTGCCGGCGGCCGTTCTTTTCTGGCCCGCGCGGGAACCATGATTCTTGGTCTGACCGTCCTGCTATGGTTTCTGTCCTACTTCCCTCGCGATCCTCAGGCCGGGGAATCGGTGCGAGCAGACGTCATCGCCGAGATCGCAACCGCCCAGTCGATGACCGAACCAGAGGTGGAGGCCGTCTTTGACGCGGGCGCAAATGAGGCGTGGACCGCCCTCTATGAGCACCGGATCGACGCCCACTATCTGGAAAACAGCTACCTGGGCCAGTTCGGGCGCACCGTGCAACCGATTTTTGCCCCGGCGGGATTTGACTGGAAAATCACCGTGGGAGTGCTGGCAAGTTTTCCCGCACGCGAGGTGATCATTGCCACCCTGGGGATGCTGTACCATCTCGGCAGTGATGTGGATGAGGAATCCACCGACCTCCGTGAAAATCTTACCCGTGCGTTGTGGGAGAATGGCCCCCGAGCCGGGCAACCGGTGTTCACCATCCCGGTGGCCCTTGCCATCATGGTTTTCTTCGCCCTCTGTATGCAATGCGGAGCCACCCTGGTCACCCTGGCCAGAGAGAGCCACTGGAAATGGTCGGCCTTGACCTTTGTCTACATGACCACCCTCGCCTGGATCGGCGCGGTGACAACCTATCAACTGACCCGCTTGTTTCTTTAACGCCGGTCCCGGCCGCGACTGCCCTCGGAATCCACCACTTCCTGAAGAAAGTACAGAGGCCGCCGTTTGCTTTCCTCGAACAGGCGGCTGACATATTGACCCAGAAGGCCCAGACACATCAATTGAATGCCGGAAATCAGCAGCAACAGGGTCACTTGCGAAGTCCACCCGGGAACCGTTTCGTCGATCCCGAAGATCTTCTTAAAGACCAGGCGTAAGGCGAGCAAAACCCCGGCAGCCGATACGGTTAATCCCGCCCCCATCATCCACCGCAAGGGCGCACCGGAGAAGGAGGTGATGGCATCCCAGGCCAGCTTGGCGGATTTCCAGACCGGGTACTTGGTACTCCCGGCATACCGGGCTGCCCGCTCGTAGGTCACGGTGGTCTGTTTGAAGCCAACCCAGACACTGAGACCGCGCATGAACCGGTGCAGCTCCCGCACCGACCGCATCGCCTCCACCACCTTGCGGTCGGCCAACCGGAAATCCCCGGCATCCATGGGCACTTCAATCTTGGCCAGCTTGTGAAAGATCCGATAGAAACTCGCGGCGAGAAATTTTTTCAGCCAGGTTTCCCCATCCCGGCTCTTGCGTACCGCTACCACAACATCATGGCCCGCGCGCCATTGGGCGAGGAGCCCGGGAATCACTTCCGGCGGATCCTGCAAATCACAATCAATGATCACCACCGCATCGGTATCGGCATAATCCAGACCGGCGGTAATCGCAATCTGGTGCCCAAAATTCCGGGATAACCGGAGCAATTTTACCCGGGGATCCTTTTCGGCAAGCTCCGCCACCAGCCGGGCCGAAGCATCGGTACTGCCATCATCGACAAAATAGATTTTGAGCTGTTCCGGCTCGGATGCCATCGCCGCGGTCAGCCGCTGATACATCACCGGGATGTTTTCCTCTTCATTCAGAAAAGGGATCACCACCCCGACGGTTTGGGTTGTCTGCTGATTCATGACTTCACCTTCATCGCTCATACCGCCTCCCGGATCACCGCCAGCGCTTTGGCCAAGGTCGATACGACATGATCCGGCTTTGCCTCGCTGAGGTCAAAGAATTGTTCAACCTGCTGGATTTTCAATGAGGTCAGCAACAGGGTCCGGCATCCTGCACGCCGTCCGGCCTGGACATCCACAATGCCATCCCCGATCATCCAGCTCCGGGACAAATCCAGATCATGCTCAGCCGCTGCCTTCAGCAGCATACCCGGCTCAGGCTTCCGGCAGTCGGTGACCCCGGTATACTCTGATCGCCCTCCCGGCCCTGGCGCCGGATGGTAAGGGGAAAAATACAATGCATCCCACCGGGCTCCAGCGGCCTCTTCGTCCAGCAGTTCTGCCAGCCGCTGATGAACCGAATCCAGTTCGGGCAGGGTCAGGGTACCCTTGGCAATGCCGGGCTGGTTGGTGACGATCACCAGAAAATATCCCAGGTGCCGGGCTTCCTTCAAAAATACCCCGGCGCCCGGGATCAGCGATACCTGATCAGGACGGCGCGGGGAGTCCATAATCCCGTGATTGGAATCGTACACCATCCGGTTTAGGGTTCCGTCCCGGTCGATGAACAGTGCTGGTTTCATCCCGCCTTGTCTGCCTCCAGATAGCGCTCCAACTCCCGCAGACCCTCCGGTTTCCCAATCTCATAAAAGCGCTGCTTGACCCGGTACGCAGCCAGTTCATCACCCTCGACCAGATCCTGTTGAATGAGGGCCATATCCAACGGCATGGGCTGGGTCAAGTAACGCTGGATAATTTCCCGGGTGAAGATCGACAACCCGTAATCAATATAATCCGCCTCCCCCTTCCGGGCCTTCTTGGAGTAGAAGATTACCCGCTCTCCCAAGACCCTGGCATTACTGGCATCCCACTTGCCGTCATTCTTGTACACGCTCATCGCTGCAGGCCGGTCCTGATCGCGATACCACGCAATCATTGTCTGAAAATCGACCGGGAGGTAGGAATCACCGTAGAGGGTAATGAACTGATCCTCCAGCTCGGTAAGGGCGCCCACCAGTGCACCGCCGGTACCCATCAATTTCCTCGGATCCTCCAGGGAGTAGGTCACCTTCATCCCATAGCGTGATCCCGACCGGACATAATTCCGGATCAATTCACCCTGATACCCAATCAACAGCAGGACCCGGTTCAATCCATTCTCCTTGAGCAGCTCCAGCTGGTGCTCGATGAAAGGTTTCCCCGCTACCGTAACCAGTGATTTGGGAAGATCTCCCGCGATCGTCCGGATTCTGGTTCCCAATCCACCTGCTAAAATCACTACCTGCATCCCGACTCGCTCCTCTGTATGTGCGCACGCCAATCAGACAAAATCGTACGCAAAGACGTTGCCAAATCTACCTCAGGTCGCCAACCGAATGCGATCAACTTCGATGGATCGCCCACCTTGACCGGGTCATCGATCGGCCGGACCAGGGCGGGGTCGACCTGAACCGTCAGGGGAACCGAAGCCATGGACGCATAGTGATCCAGGATTGTTCGAATCACCACACCTTGGCCCGAACACAAATTAAAGACATCCCCCGGAGTGCCGCGCCGGAGCAGGAGGTCCATGCCCCGGACCGCATCGGAAATATCCAGGTAGTCCCGGACGGCATCGAGGTTGCCCACCCGGATCACCCCTTGTCCTGTCTTTTCGGCGGCCACAACCCGGCGGGCAAAATCGGAACAAACATCACCGGTCTTCTCCGGGCCGATCACAAAAAACGGACGCACAACCAGACAGGCAAGTCCGTGACGGTCACACAGCAACCGCCCGGCTTGTTCCGCCGCCAGTTTGCTGATCGAGTAGGGACTGGTTGCCCCGGTAGGCGCATCCTCGCGGATTGGTTCGCCATCGCGGGAGGACGCATAGATCGAACTGGATGAGACCAGCAGCAACCGGGCCTGAGGGGCATGATCCCGCATCGCCTCGATCAACCGTACCGTACCCTGGATATTGGCGGCATAGGTTTCGGATGGTTTCTCCCATGAAACCCCGGGCAGACTCTGTGCCGCGAGATGAACGATGTGGGTCGGGGCTGCGTCCGCCATCCTGGCCGGGACTTCGCCGGGATCCCCGGGATCGATGGCATGCCAGGTCAGAGCCTTCCGGTTCGACAGTTCCTCCGGGCATTGGCCCCGGCTCCAGGCCACAACCTGCACGTCCTGATCCAGCCAGTGCCGGATCAGGTGCTTGCCCATAAAGCCGGAGGCCCCGGTGACCAGAACGCTCATCACCCGGCGCCACCCGAGAGGATGGGCAGGGTCTGCTGCTTGCGCTCCGCCTCGTACGCGGTCAGGGCAACCCGCATCGCCTCGAGGCCATCGATGCCATCGCCCACGGGGGCGCGGTTCTCCCGAATTGCCTCCGCCATCTCCTGCCATTCCGCCGCCCACGACCGATCACCGCCACGATACTGAATGACGTGATCCTGAAAGGGTGCGGTGAAATTGCGTTTCCCGATCGACAGGGTTTCCGTGCCATAACCGCCGCCCAGCCCCTCGGCCTCAATATAGCCCTCCGCCCCGAAGACCTCGAAGGAAAACAGGTTCTTCCATTGGATCAGGGTGGTGTGCAGGGATGCAGTAGCGCCATTGGCGGCGCGAAACAGGGCCATACCCCCGTCATCCAGCGTCTGCTCCTTGAAATAGTGGAGGGAGGTCATGCACGATACCTCGGTGAGGTCTCCGAGAAACCATCGGAACAGATCCATGGCATGGGTCCCCTGCTCGATAAACTGTCCGCCGGCCGCCTGCTCCGGGTCGGCCCGCCATTCCTTTTCGTATCCGGGACGGCCACAAATTCCGTATCGGCACCGGGCAAACAGCGGCTCCCCGAGATCACCCGCCTTCAACCGCCGGTGGGCCTCCCAAATCGCGGGATGATGACGATGGTTGAATCCGCATTTCAATATCTGCCCGGTTTCACGGGCCGTTTGCACCATCGCTTCGGCCTCCTCCAGGGTTCGGGTCAGCGGTTTTTCACACAACACATGCTTGCCCGCCTTCATGGCGGCCATCGACATTTCCCGGTGCAGGCTGGGCGGGGTGCAGACAAACACCACATCGAGATCATCCCGCTCGACCAGCTCCTGCCAGGAATCATGAACACGGGCGTCATAGGGTTCGGCCAGGGCCTCGGCATGGGGCCGATGAAGACTGGCCACTGCGGCCAGGGTTGCCCCCTCGACCGATCCGATGGCCGGGGCCCGGCGCTTGGCCTGTAAACCCGCTCCGATGATTCCAACTTTCATGATCAATTCCCTCTCCTGTAGCGTTTCATCCACCACCCGGCCACGGGCTGGCAGCCCGTGCCACACTTAAATTTTTCGTCCGCGTCCGATGTCCATGTACTTGAATCCATTCGTCTCCCAGTTCTCAGGCTTCCATAGATTCGCGGTGTCTAGAATGACATTTCCCCTCGTCACTGGCGACAACCGCGCAGGGTCGAGCTTACGGTACTCCTCCCACGGAGTCATCAGTACCAGAGCTTCCGCACGCGAAGCGGCTTCGTAGGGGTTGCTGAGAAAAGTGACATCCACTTCCGCGTTCACAGCGTCCTCCGCCGCTTTGGGGTCGGTAACCCGAACCTTGGCGCCTGCGGCAATCAAGGCCTTGGCAACTTCAACCGCTGCCGAGCGACGCAACGTACTGGTGTTGGGTTTATAGGTCATGCCAAGAATGGCTATGGTGTGCCCGGTCAGTGCACCCCCGAAGGCCTCGGTTAATTTCCGTACAACCAATTCATTCTGACGTTGGTTTGCAACCCATAGTCCATCGAGAAAAGGTGTCTCCAAGTTCCAACGATCCCCCAACCCCCGCAGCGTCTGGACATCGCGGGCCAGGGTTCCGCCGGAAAATCCGAGTCCCGGGAACAGCATGGCCTTGGCACCGACCCGGGGTTCCATGCGCAAAACCTGGGCCAACCGATGCCCGTCCGCCCCGACTTCATCACAGAGATTTCCCACTTCATTGGCAAAGGTTACGCAGGTGGCCAGAAAACCATTCAATGCATGCTTCACCATTTCGCCGGTTCGCACAGTGACTTTTTCCCATGCCACATCCGGACCGCCGAACAGCGTCTTCGCCACTGAAAAGGCCCGGTCATCCGAGGTCCCGATCACCGGCAGTGGCGGATTCTGAAACCGCTCGACCGCCTGTCCGAGGCGGAGATTTTCCGGGATGTAGGCAATGGCAAGATCCAACTTGGGGCGAGCGGCCAGCAGGCGTTCGCGAATGACATCGCAGGTCCCAACAACCACCTGGGCGGTCACGATGAGGGTAACGGTTTGTTGGAGCGCGGGAGCAATCGCATCGATATCCGCCAGTACCCCGGACAAGTCACTCACATCCTGATCATCCACGGGCGTGTCGTGCATGACCAACACCACATCAGCCTCCTTCACCGCCAGGGAAAGGTCGGTGGTAAAGGAGAGCCGCCCGGTGGCAAGGCCCTCCCCCAGCAATCCGTCCAGTCCGGGTTCATAGATCGGCGAAGAGCCGGCAGTGAGTGCCTTGACCGTGTCCTGCCGCCGGTCTGATCCCACCACCCGGTGCCCCGCTGCGGCCAGGCACGCCGAGCCCACAATCCCCTGATGCCATAACCCCAAAATGCCAATGTTCATTGAAGTACCTTTTTCTTGCCCACGGATTACACGGATCCCCACGGATCACTTAGTGAATGAATCGTTCATGCTCGACTTTGCTACGATGCCCAAAGTTCACCAAAAGACCAAGTTTGAAGCCTGATGCATGCAGATCGTTGATAAGTTGGCTTCGATGCTCGTCACACAATTCTCTGACCGCCTTCCGTTCGACAATGATATCGGTATAACAAATTAAATCGGGAATGAACTGATGCGATAGTGTCATTCCTTTGTAGCATAGCGGAATCGCTCGCTGAGCCTCAAAAGGGATTTCTCTGAGTTTCAATTCCTGCTCAAAACATTCCTGGTAGATCGGCTCAGTGAATCCACTACCCATTGTATTGTATACCTCAAAGCAAGCTCCCAGAATCGCATACGTGTGATCGGATCGAACCAAGCCATCCGTGCGATCTGTGTGATCCGTGGGCATGATTTCAACGATCGAACTGCCCCAGTTTACCGAGCACCCTCCGGATCGCAATGCGCACGGATTCATCGGAACTGAATCGGGTTTGCCATCCGCGGGCATTGATTTTATCCACGCTGAAATGAACCCGGGGTTGATCGCCGGGCCAGGCTTTCCTGGTTCCTTCGATGACAATCTTCGCATCCGGCAGACCCATTTCTTCCCGGACCACCTCGGCAATCGTGGTGACCCGGGTGACGGTCTGCGTTCCGAGATTGAAAATATCGCAGGGATCATCCTCGGTCATGGGCAGATTCCGATAGCCCCACGCCATTCCCCCAAGACACTCCTCGACCAGAAAATAGTTTTTCTCCTGCCGCCCGTCGCCCCGGATCAGCAATTCCGCCGGGTTCGCCTTCAGCTTGTTGATGAAATCGTAGATCACCCCGTGGGTCATCCGGTCCCCGATCACATTCCCAAACCGGTAGATCCAGGCCCGCAGTCCATAGACATGACAGTACGACGAAATCAAGGCCTCGCTGCCGATTTTGCCTGCACCATAGGTCGACACCGGGAGCAACGGCCCGGCCTCCTCCGACACTGTGCGCTCCGCACAGATATTGCCATAGACCGCGCCGGTCGACGAAAACAGAAGATCCCGCACCCCCTCCGTACGCATCGCCTCAATCATATTGAAGGTCGCCACCATGCAGTCACGCAAATCGCGATCCGGTTGTTCGTGGCTGCCAATAATGTCGGTATTGGCAGCAAAGTGCCAAACCAGGTCATGGCCGCGTACCGATTCCTTCAGTTTGGGCAGGTCGAGCATGTCCGCCTGCAGGAATGTGAATTTGGGATTCCCCTCATGCCCGGCAATGAACTCCCGCCGGCCATTGGAGAGATTGTCGTAGACCGTTACCTCATGGCCCTGGGACAACAACAGGTCCACCAACTGGCTGCCAATGAATCCGGCGCCGCCGGTGACAAAGATTCGCTTCGTTTTCGGGTCGAGTAGTCGTTCCATCATCGGTCTCCGGTCAGGGCGCGGGGGTGATCCGGCCCTGGCTCAAGTCTTCAATCATTGCATCCACCGAAGCGATCACCGCCTCCCGGGACGAATACCGATTCACCCACCCGAGCGAACGGATTTTCGACGAGTCCAACCGGTACAGCGGTACATCCGCCTTCCATCCCCGTGAACCGCCGGTGTAGTTGTACTGTACTCCCGTCAACCCCATCCGCTCGACCACGATATCGGCAATTTCGCTGACGGTAAGAAAATCTTCGGAGGCGACATTGAAGTACTGATGGCCGGGCCGGTTCAGGTCCGCGAGCATCAGGAAGGCGTCCAGCACATCATCGACATGGATGTAAGGTTTGCTCTGGGTGCCATCGCCGAAGATTTTCAACTGGGTTGGATCATGGGCCACCCGCCGCAAAAAATCGTGCGCCACCCCGTGGGTCTGAAACGGCCCCACCACATTGGCAAACCGGAATACCACCCCCTTCATATCGAACATGAACGAATAGGCGCTGATCAAGGCCTCGCAGGCCAACTTGCAGGCGCCGTAGGTCGAGACCGGAACCATTTTGTCATAGTCCTCGGGAATGGGTTTGGGCGGTACTTCCCCATAGACCCCGCTTCCCGAAGTAAAGAAAATCCGCTTCACCCCGGTCTTCCGCATCGCTTCCAGGACATTGCGGGTCAGCAGGGTCCCATTGGCAAAATCCACATCCGGATCCGTCGCCGCGCTCGCGATATCCGAGTTCGAAGCGAGGTGAAACACTACATCATGCCCGGCAATCGCCTGCTCCAGCACATCCGCTTGCCGGCAGTCCGCATCAATCACCTTCAACCGCTGATCGTGAATCCTCTCCCCGAAATGCCAGGACCGGCCGGTGGAAAAATTATCATAGACCGTGACGGTGCCCTCCGTGGTATCGAGCAGACGGTTGGTCAGATGCGCCCCGATAAACCCCGCGCCACCGGTGACAAAATAGCGCAACTTGTCCTGTTTATTTGTCATAACCATCTGCCTTTCCAAGCGTTGGAAGATTCTGAAACGGTTTTTCCAATCGTTGGAAAAATCCCTGCCATCTTTTCCAAGGATTGGAAAAAACGCAATCACTTATCCTGCCCGGGTTGGGCAGGAAAGCATGAGAATCACTCGAAGTGAAAAGTGACACGGCCAGCTTGGCCGTGTCCAGACCACGGGCTGGCAGCCCGTGTCACATTTCCCCCGTCAACAACCTCACTATTCCTTCATCCATAATTGGTTACATATTTTCTGCGCGAAGGCTTGACCGATCTACCTGCCTGGATGATCATGGGTGGTCTTGATGGGTGGGTTCGCTCCAGGCAAAGGCAAATCATATCCTAACTGGCGTTTTGACAACAGACTACACAGCATGACTGATCCGAGAACGATGGCGGAAGACTCTCCAGTAACCGAAGGTCGCAGCATCAGCAAAGAAGAGCTGAATGCCTTGCCGATCCGCGCCTATGAAGGTCCAACCCACCTGATTCATTCGCCCGATCAGCTTCCTGCTTGTATCGAAGCGCTCAGCAAGGAATCCCTCCTGGGATTCGACACGGAAACCCGGCCCGCGTTTCAGCGGGGCGTCTCCTATCCGCCCGCGCTGATTCAGCTCGCCACCGCTGATCGAGTCTTTGTCATCCAGATTCTGCTGTTGAAGGAAATTCAACCCCTGCTCGATATCCTGGAAGACGAGAAGATTCTCAAGGCCGGGGTCGCCATCACCGACGACCTGAAACAGCTTCGGGAAGTGTACGAATTCAAGCCGGGTGGATTTATCGAGATCGGCACCCTGGCCAAGGGGTTGGAGATTAAGCAAACCGGATTGCGCTCGCTCGCCGGCATGTTCCTCGGTTTTCGGATTTCCAAGAAAGAGCAGCGATCCAATTGGGCCAAACCCGACCTTACCCCCTCCCAGGTCACCTATGCCGCCACCGATGCCTGGGTCAGCCGGGAGATTTACCAGAACCTGGTCGGACAATGGGGTGACCGGCCGCTGCCCGCGCCAGTCGATCTCCCAGAGCCAGGCCAATCCCCCCCGAAGGAACCGTCTGACAAAAGATCACGCTCACGCCGTCGTCGTCGAAATTACGGAAGAGGCGATAGAGGTCGCGGGCATACGCCTCGAGGGAATCAAATACCTTCCGCCGCCGAAAAGACAGGACCGAAGGCGGACGCGAAAGCCCGAGATATCCGGCCCGAACCGCAACAGCAGGATCTATTTCCTCCGGACGTGTGACCAGGCGAACCTCTGCCCGCGGGGCATAGTGGCGGTATTTCATCCCCGGACTTCTCGCCGCACCGACCATACCCTCGCGCATCAACCTCAGTCTTGGCACCAGCTCACGCAACCGCTCAACCCCCACACTGCCCGCACGAAGCAGCACCGGGGGCGAACAGGAGCAATCCACCACCGTCGATTCGATCCCGTGTTGCACCCGCCCCAGCGCCAATACGGCATCCAGCCGCCCGTCCAAATCCTCCCGCACTGCTCGCCAGGTGGTTGGACTGGGCCGCCCGGACCGGTTCGCCGAGGGTGCAGCGACCGGAACCGCACACGCAGCAAGGAACTCCTGCGCCACAGCATGGGCGGGAAAGCGAATCGCCACCGTGTCCAGCCCCGCAGTGACCAGAGGGGAAAGACCCGCAGCTTTTGGGACAATCACCGACAAGGGGCCGGGCGAACATGCCGCGATCAGGGTTTCCGCAGCCGCAGGAAGACGACGCGCCACCTGCCCGATTTGATGGACATCATGCAGATGCACAATCAGCGGATTGTCCGCCGGGCGACCCTTGGCCTTGAAAATTCCGGTCACCGCCCGCTCATTCCCGGCATCCGCTCCGATGCCAATGACGGTCTCGGTAGCAAACGCCACGGTCCCCCCCGTGCGCAAGCATTCGGCCGCTTTCCGGATGGATCGGGTATACTGAGTCATGGGATCCGGTCGCAGCTTTTTCGATTCACCATCCAGGCCGAAAACGCATCCAAAAACCGGAGAAAGCCGGGAAGATGCTGCCCGGGAAATGCGTACAGGGTTGGCGCATCCGCCAGCACCTCATGAAAACAACGCAGCCACTCCCGGCGGGCCGTTTCGTCGATGGCAAACCGCAGGTGCCGGGCTCGCATCATCGGCGGGCCATAGCGCTCGGAAAACAACGGCGGCCCACCAAACAGTCCGACCAGAAATGCGGCGATCTTTTTCGAGGCTTCCGGCAAGTCCTCCGGAAACATATGCCGGATCGAGGAGGTGCCGATCCGGTCATAGAAATCCCGGCACATCCGGAAAATATTCTCCTCCCCCATCAGGGCATAAATCTCCCGGCTTGGAGCGATTCCCTGGGGCGGCCCGCCCGGCGGTACATGAATCTCTGATTCGGGTTGCATCCCGATAGCCATACACGAACTCATGGAGCCCGGAAAGTGCGGAGTCCATGGAATCGATGGCCGCGCGATCACGCTGGCATACCGCGGCTCCGTTACACCGGATGATTCACAAACGTGAATCAACCAGGGCCGACGCTACCGGATCACGCCCCAGCGGCTGCTGATGGGCCAATAGACAAAAACCGCGGGGCCAATGATATCGTGTTCATTGACGCCCCCAAAGAAACGCCCGTCGAGACTGTGCAGGGTGTTGTCACCAAAGGGTAGATACTGTTCATCACCGAGCTGGATCGCCTCATCGGTCCGGGTCAGGTAGGCCGGGGTTTCGGCAGACCGGGAGACCAGGCTGTACCCCTGGTAGGCGGGATCCGTCAGCAACCGGTGAAATGGAAAGGGCTCCTCGATTTTCTTCCCATCCGCAACCAAATAAGGCGGATCAACTTGGATTTTTTCCCCCGGCAAACCAACCATGCGCTTGATGTAGAAGGTGTCGGGGCGAATGGCCGGGTGCTTGATTCCCTGGGTGCTGAAGACAAAAACATCCCCGCGCTCCGGACGCAGGAAATTGTATTTGACCCGGTTGACGAAGATATGGTCCCCCACCCTTCGGCGCCCGGTCGCCAGCAATTGGCCCTGTTCGACCACCGGAAGGTTGTAGGGATCGAAGTACAGCTTTGCGTGCCGGTGTATGGGATGAATTTTATGTCCGATCTGGACAAGAAACTCCCCGGTGTCCTCTTTGACTCCGACCACCTGCATTTGCCCCGATGCCTTGGCCCGCACTTCCACATACTTTTCGCCGAACAGCAGGAAGGTTCCGATGTTCACCGGGAAGGTATCATACCATTGGTGCTGACCTTCCGGATCCATGGTGATGCCATTGAGACTGGGCTGCATTGAGCCGGTGGGAATTTTGAAAGGCTGGATAAAATAGGCCCGCACCGCCATGGCCACGGCAATCGCAACCACAAAAACTTCAACATTCTCGCGAAGGCGGGGTTTGTTCCGCGGCGGGTAAATGGCGCGAACGCTCGCTTCGACCGCATCGGCGGTCTTTTCCAGTGCGTTCGCATCACGCGAGGCCCAGGCGCCGCGCAGATCCGCCACCGCGGCGTTCAACCGGGCCAGGCTCTCCGGCCCACAGACATCCTCCCGCATCGCCCCGGCGTGATGCGCCTCGTGGCAGAGGTGCTTGACGATCTTGCGCCATTTTCGCTTTTCAAAATAATTCATCGTCGGCTTACCCCACTCCGGTTTTCAGTACCTTCACAAATGCATCCTGGGGGATGCTGACCCGTCCGATCTGCTTCATCTTCTTTTTGCCTTCCTTCTGGCGTTCGAGCAGTTTGCGCTTCCGGGTAATATCCCCGCCATAGCACTTGGCCGTCACATCCTTGCGCATGGCCCGGATGGTGGTCCGGGCAACCACCTTCTTGTTCACGCTGGCCTGGACGGCAATAGGAAACATCGCGGGCGGGATCAGTTCCTTCAGCGCTTCGCACAACTGACGGCCCCGGCCCTCGGCCTTGGTGCGGTGCAAAATCGAGGAGAAGGCCTCCACCGGGTCACCATGCACCAGAATTTCGAGTTTCACCAAATCGGATTCCTGATAACCAAAGTGCTCGTAGTCCATCGAGGCATAGCCCCGGCTCACGCTCTTCAATTTGTCATGAAAGTCGATCAGAATTTCGTTGAGGGGCAGCACGCACGTCAGCATTAACCGCCGGGAATCGAGGGTTTCGGTTTTTTCGATCACCCCCCGGCGATCCATCAGAAGCTGCATCATGTCCCCGATAATTTCGTTCTGACAGATCAGGAACGCCTTGATCATCGGCTCCTCGATATGATCGATTTCCGTCCAGTCCGGCAACCGGGTCGGATTCTCCACAATCTCCATCTGGCCGTTGGTGCGATGCACCCGGTAAACCACATTGGGATAGGTGGAAATCAGATCGATGTCATATTCACGGCGCAACCGCTCCTGCACCACTTCCATGTGGAGCAGCCCCAGGAAGCCGCAGCGGAATCCCAGACCGAGGGCAACCGATGATTCCGGCATGTAGGTGAAGGAACTGTCGTTGAGGGTATACTTTTCCAGCGAGAACCGGAGCTTCTCAAAATCGCTGGTATCCACCGGATAGATTCCGCTGAACACCATGGGATGAACATCCTTGAAACCGGTCAGCGGCTGGTCCGAGGGCATCCTGGCCTGGGTAACGGTATCGCCGATCCGGATTTCCGCAGGGTCACGGATATTGCTGATGATGTAGCCGACCTCGCCTGCACTCAGGGACGGCCGGGGCACCAGACCGGGATTGAAAAAGCCGACTTCCTTCACTTCGTAGTCGTTACCGGTACCCAGCAACCGGATGCGATCGCCCTTGGAGATCTTGCCGTCAAAAACCCGCACATAGGTGATGCCGCCGCGAAACGAATCATATTCTGAGTCGAAGACCAGTGCCCGGGTACGATCGTTCGTGACTTTGGGTGGCGGCACTTGATGCACCAGGGCTTCCAGCAACTCCTGCACGCCGACCCCGGTTTTGGCACTGACTTTGTAGCAATCGCTCGCCGGGGTGGCGAGGATCTCTTCAATTTGATGAGCCACTTCGTCCACATTGGCGGTCTTGACGTCGATTTTATTGATCACCGGCAGAATCGCCAGGCCCTGCCCCTCGGCGAGGTAAGCATTGGCTACCGTCTGGGCCTCCACCCCCTGGGTGGCGTCGACGATCAGAATGGCCCCTTCACATGCGGCAAGGCTGCGGGTCACCTCATAGGAGAAATCCACATGTCCCGGGGTGTCGATCAGGTTGAACATATACCGGTGCCCATCCTTGGCCGTGTAATACATGGTTACCGGATGCGCCTTGATGGTAATCCCCCGCTCCCGCTCCAGATCCATGTCATCCAGGAGTTGCGCCTTGAGGTTGCGCTGATCCACGGTCTGGGTCAGTTCGAGCATGCGGTCGGCCAGAGTCGATTTCCCATGATCGATGTGGGCAATGATGCTGAAATTTCGAATCCGGGAAAGGTCGGTCATGCGCCCTCTCCCCGGGCGGCCAGCGCCCGCAGCTCCGCGACGCCTGCGGCTAGGTCCGGCTCGCGAAACAGGGCGGTTCCGGCAATAAATGCATTGGCCCCCGCGGTTGCACAAACGGCAATGGTGTCCCGGCTGATTCCGCCATCCACCGACAACGGCCTTTCCCCCATCTGCACATTCAGGCTGGTGATCTTCGGCAGGACCTCAGGCATGAAGGCCTGGCCGCCGAACCCTGGATGAACGGTCATGACCAGAATCTCATCACATCGGTCCAGCAACGGAATCACCGCATCCGCCGGGGTCTCGGGATTGACAACCAACCCGGCTTTACAGCCTGCCGCCCGGATGGCCTCCAGCAGTTCCCGATGGTCGCAGCGGGACTCAATCTGGATCAGGATCGTCTGGGAACCTGCATCGATGAAGGCGGAAAGCAAATCCTGAGGATGCAGGACCATCAGATGGACATGCCGGTAGAGATCCGGGGCGACCCGGGCGGCCATGCGAACCGCTTCCGGCCCCATGCTGATGTTGGGCACAAAATTTCCATCCATAATGTCCAAATGCAATCCATCCGCACCAGAATCGGCACAGGCGCGACAGGCATCGGCCAGGTGACCGAAATCCGCCGCCAACAGGGATGGGTAAATCAAGATGGGTTTGTTCATGGTTTCTGAAAGCGGGAAAGGCTACTCGACCCTACCGCAACCGTCAAAGGTTTCATCACGGCGGTTATGACCCGAGCCGGGACCGGACTGCGGCGTAGATTTTCTGATCGGCCCGGGGCAATGGATACCCGGCAATGGCATCGATCTCCACCCAGGCCCAGTCCGCACATCCGAGTGGCCTGGGTTTACCGCGAACCGGATAGACAAAATACGCATGCAGAAACATGGTGAAATGGGTAAAGGTATGCTTCACGGTTATCACGGGCTCTCCCACCCTGACCGTGAGGCCCAGCTCCTCCTTCAATTCGCGGGCGATACACCCGGGAATCGTTTCCCCCTCCTCGACCCCACCCCCGGGAAATTCCCACATCCCCCCCAGCATGGCATCCGATTTGCGTTGGGCGATCAGAATTCGTCCGTCCGGTCCGACAATGACCCCGGCGCCGACATGCCGAACCGGCGGTCGGGACCGGACTTTGGCGGCGGGATAGGCCTCGGCATTGCCGGATGAGGCGGCATGGCAGACCGACGCCATCGGGCAATCCTTGCACCGGGGGGCTCGGGGGCTGCACAGCAGGGCTCCCAGTTCCATCACCGCCTCATTGAAGTCGGCAGCCTGCCCTGGCGGCAACAAGGCTTGCGACAGCTCCTGGACCTGGGCTTTCAGCCGGGGATCATCTGCACGGCGCTTCAAACCAAACCATCGGCTCACCACCCGGATCACATTGCCATCCACCACGGCGGAAGGATACCCATAGGCCAGACTGGCAATTGCCGCTGCAGTATAGGTTCCAATGCCCGGCAACTGTTGCAGTTCGGCGGGGGTGCGGGGAAACCGGCCTCGCGACTGCTCCACCAATCGTATCGCGGTTTCCCTGGCCCGCCTGGCCCGGCCATAATACCCAAGCCCCTCCCATGCCTTCAGGACATCCTGCTCCCGCGCCCGGGCCAATGCCGCGAGACTGGGGAAAGCCCGCATGAACCGCTGATAATAGGGAATGACCGTGTCAACCCGGGTCTGTTGGAGCATCAACTCGGAAATCCATACCCGGTAGGGCGTGCGGTTTTTCCGCCACGGCAGGTCGCGCTGCTGGGCCAAAAACCATGGAATCAAATCCCGCTCGATCGCCCGGGCAATATGCAATCGTGCCGTTGTGGCCGGGAGACTCGCGTCGCCTCCGCGCCCCCGCTTATTCAAGGTCGCTCTCCAAATCCGATGCACGCCGGATTTGCCGGGTCTCCACCGAATCATGCGTCGCCACCTCATCCAACACCTCGACCCATTCTGGCTCACTGACCTTGCGGGTCAGGACATCAATGGACCACAGGACGGAGATGCGATAGATCGCATTGTCCGGGGTGATGCGAATCGCCTCGAACAGCACCTCGAACACCGTGGCCCCGCGGCGCTTCGAGGTCCACCGGGGAAACAAAACCTGGCCGGGAAGGGCTTTCAATTCCGCCTTTAACCAGTCATCAATCGCATCGCCTTCGGTACCGGTACGGGCTTGCCGCACAAGGGCAATCACTTCGTCCGATTTTAATTTGTCCCCTTCTTCCCAGAGACGCTTTTCCCGCTCCCGGCGATTCTGGTCCCGCTCGGCAAAAAATTCCTTGCTGTATTGATCCGCATCACCACAGCCACTCAAACCCAGAATGACAAGTCCCCCAAGCAGGCAAAAAACAGCCCGGGCCAGCCAATTTCTGGCCGGAGATGCTTCCCTGCGGGGGAATCTCTTCCAACTGGATTTTGCATAAACAATCAACGTTGACCCTCCGATTGGATCAGGGTATCGTCTCCTAACAACGCGATCAAGGAATACGATCATGGCAGACGACACCAATAAACCCGACCAGACCGCCCCGGAGAAAAAGCCGATCAAGCTCAGTGGAGCCGGCAAAAAATCCGATACCACGCGCATTGATCTGGCCAGCGCCAAGCCGCCCCCATCGATTACCGATGCC
>JACKPT010000010.1 GCA_024233345.1 Verrucomicrobiota bacterium | reverse complement strand
GCAGGTCTACCTCGAGACCGTGGCGTGTCCGGTAGAAATACAAGTTGGTGGTTGGGGTATCGGACTTGCACCATTTCCACGTCTCAGACACCACGTAATTCTCATACAACTCGCCGGTAACAGCCTCTCCGATCCGTCCTGTTTGTCTGAGCAACCCCATGTCAATCCAGTAGAGCTTCGGTGACTTCACCAGTGAGATGGTCTGGTTCGTATGCCAGGGCTGAAGCAGGATCGTTTGGTATGAACGTCGCAGATATTCAAGATATCGACGGCTTGTGTCCACGCTGACGCCGGCATCCCGAGCCAAGTCACTGTAATTCAGAAGACAAGCAGAGCGATGTGCTGCGACCTGCTGGAATTTTCTAAAAGGCTCCAGGTCATCCAACCGAACCAGATCGGTTAGATCCCGCTCAAGATAAGTCATCTCATAAGAGCGAAGCCACTCCCGCCGCTGATCATCGTTTAGTCGAAGCAGTTCGGGCATGCCGCCCCAGCGCAAAAGATAGTCTTCGGTCTTGCGGGCTTGGGAAACGTTCGGACCAGCTTTTACTGCAGCCACATGTTGAAGTGCCGCCTCAACCCCGTTCTTCAGCACGGCAGACAACAAGGGCTTCTCAGCAGGTGTGGGGGCATCAGCAAGAATCTCCGAGACCATCAGCGGCCACAACTCCAGAATGAATGCTCTTCCCGCAAGTGACTCCCTGACTTTTTTCATGAGCATGAACTGGGAGGATCCGAGCAAAACGGTTGAATCCAACTGGCCTTCATCGTAGGCGAATTTGACTTTATCGAAGACGGATGGCTCCTTTTGTGCTTCATCAAGAACTGCAGGTCCCAAGTCTTTGCTCCAATCGAAACTGGAGATATTCCGTACCATGTCGCGATACTCCATGGCGTCGAGATTGATATAGCGCAGATCCGGAAAACACGATTTCGCTAGCGTTGTCTTTCCGACCTGGCGGGCACCGGTCAAAATGATCAGCCGCCGCTCGCTGAATTCCTGCAAGCGGATGGATATATGCCGGGATTTCATGCGCAAAATATCGGTATTATTGAAGACGTAGTCAACATTTTTTCGGTTTATCTGTGCAGCAAAAGAGTAAATTTCACGTGAGAAGCAGATAGCCCAAGCGACCATTTTGTTCGTCTTTCACCGGCACATATCCAGTATATCGGGGGTATATTTTCGCCCTCATTTGGCGCATTTTGTCACAGTTGTCGCGGCCTGAAATTCGCTGTAACGAGTTCCGGGTAATGGAGTTGTTGAACAAAGACGGCTTGGTGCTTTGGACTTACGGTTCTTGACATGCAAGAGGCCATAGAATACTCACTCTCCTATAGAATACTCACTCTCCTTTCACTGCAGTACAAAGTGAACAGTGAACAGCCACCGTATGGGGCGGCATGGACAGGACAACGGATATGATTGAATCAAAGCCAACGCACACGCTTCGAACCCTGACCTCCAAGCTCAACTTGAACCGGGTGGTGAATCTGTGCTTGTGGCTGTGTGCTTGTGTGATGACCGGCACCGGGTTACTGATTGCCTTCCGGTTACCTCCGGGGAGCCGGGGGGGACGGGGTCTCTCCATCCTGGGTTGGTCCCGCCATGATTGGGGTGACCTGCACCGATGGTTCAGTTATGGGTTCCTAGCCTTGATTGTCATCCATATGCTTCTTCATTGGCGCTGGTTGTGGACCACCGCATGCCGAAAGATCAAGTGGCCGGTGGTGCTGGGACTCCTTTTCGGGTTGGCAATCATTGCTGTTTTGTGGTTTTTGCCGATCACTCAGGGAACGGATGATCACGGTGAGGGCCACGGTCACGGGCGCGGCCAGGGCCGGGGATTGGTCGAATCCCTCCACGAAGATTGATCCCACCGTTCGATTGACAGGTATGGGGCACCGTTGCAGAGTGTCGTAACCGTATTGCAAACCAAACCCATACAGGAGCTGACTCCATGGCTAAAGCATCCGCCCGACATATCCTTGTACAAACCGAAGCCGAGTGCTCTGAGCTCAAGGCAAAAATTGCTGCCGGGGAAAAGTTCGAGGCACTTGCGGCCAAGCACTCGCTCTGCCCTTCCGGGAAGCAGGGAGGCTCGCTGGGGACATTTTCCCAGGGCCAGATGGTTCCCGAGTTCGATCGCGTGGTCTTCCATGAAGAGGTTGGCAAGGTTCATGGCCCTGTCAAAACCCAGTTTGGATACCACCTGGTCGAAGTGACCATGCGAGGCTGAACCGAACCACGGCGACCGGTTCAGGCGCGGATGGGGATCAGTTTGCGATAGTCCGGGCGGTCGCTGACTTGCAAGTGGGCATGGCCGGCGACAATGGTTCCCTGATCGATCAGGAAGACGCCCGGCATCTGGAACCCATTTCCCTGCAGCTTGCCCACCCCGTGCCGGGAACCAACCCCGGCCTCAAAGGCTCGCTTCCAATTCACGGGTCCGAAGATCTGGCCCAGGGTTCCCCGTCTCAAGCCAAACGCCCGATACAATTTCCGATGACGGTCGGCGAACCGGGGAACATCCTCTAGTCCATATCGGGCAAACATGGTACGGGCGGCCAGATCCGAGGACATGTGCACAAGGGCAATGATGACGCCCTGGCTTTCAAGGTCGCTGCGGACCCGCTGAAGATCGGCCAGGGTTTCCCGGCAAAAAGTGCATCCCAGATGACGGAGAAAGACCATCAAAACGGGGGCTGACGCCGATAGTTCTGCCAGCGTCTCCCCCCGGTTGGAGAGAATACGGTTGAGGTCTTCGTGGGTCAAATCTGGATGGTATGAGGTAATCATGGTCTGCCTTTCACGGATCGTTTCCCTACCTATCGTGAAAGCACCCGGTTCCTTACAGGATTCCCAACAAGCGCGAAGCGGATGGATCAGGCGCAAAGGTTCTGAAGGGCCCGCGCCAGCGTCGCCATCTGCTCGTCGGTGCCGATGGTGATCCGGACATGCTCCCGGAGTCCGGGAGGGGAGAAGTGCCGGATGAGGATGTCCTGTCTTTTCAGGGCCTGATAGAGATCGGGGGCGGAAAGGTGGTCCGGCGGCCGGGTCCATACGAAATTTGTTTCGGACGGAAACGTTGAAAATCCGAGGCGGACCAACTCGCCCACAAACGCTTCCCGGGTGGCCCGGATTCTTTCGACCAGGTTTTTCATCCATGCCTGATCGCGCAGAGCGGCGGCAGCGGCCTTCTGGGTCAGCAGGTTCAAGTTGTAGGAGTCCTTGAGCTTATACAGCGCTCCGATCAATTCCGAATTTCCGACCGCATACCCGAATCGAATCCCGGCGAGCGCGTAGGATTTGGACAGGGTGCGGGTCACCAGCACATTGGGGAGGGTGCGGGCCAGATCCAGACAGGTGTCGGTGGCAAAGTCGACGTAGGCTTCATCGATGACCACCACGCCCTGATAACTCCGGCAAAAGGCAGCCACCACCTCCCGGTCATGCAGCATGCCGGTGGGGGCATTGGGATTGGTGATGAAAAATAGAGGGCAGTTGGCGGGAGCGGGTCCCGGCTCCCACTGAAACGCCTGATTCAGGGGCACCGGGGTCATGCGGGCACCGTGAATCGCGGTCAGCACCGGGTACAGGGAGTAGGAAGGATCGAGGTAACCGATCCCCTGCCCCGGCTGAACGAATGCCCGGGTGCAAAGAGCCAGCACTTCATCGGAACCATTTCCAGCCAAGATCTGGCCGGGTTTCACCCCATGCAGATCGGCAAGGATCCCGCACACCTCCCGGGCCAGCGGGTCCGGATAGAGGCGCAAAGCATCCCCGGACACCTGAGCGAGGGCTTCCGCTACCGTCGGCGAGGGCGGGTAGGGATTTTCATTGGTGTTGAGCTTGATCACTCCCGGCCGATTGATCTGCTCGCCGGGAACATACGCGGCGAGATCCCGCACCCGGAATGGAATCAACGAGTCAGGATTCATCACCGCTCAAACCGGATCCGGGCCGACCGGCCGTGGGCCGGGAGCTGCTCGACATCGGCAAACGACTCGATATAGGGGAGGACTTCCTGCAGGTCGGCCCGGGTAAAGGAGATAAAACTGGTGCGGCGGCGAAAGGACTCCACCGAGAGTCCGGAGAACATCGCAGCCTTCCCGCCGGTGGGCAGAACGTGACTCGGTCCGGCAACAAAATCGCCGGCGCACTCGGGCGTCCACGGTCCGACAAAGACCGCACCGGCCCGCCGCACTTTCTTCAACCACAAGCGGGGTTCCTTGACGATAATTTCGAAGTGCTCGGGGGCAAAGGTATTGCAGAGTTCCATCCCGATATCGAGATTATCGACGAGGACAATCATGGTGCCATGCTGGAGGACCTGATCGAGCGCCGACCCGCCGGGGAGGGTTTCGCGTTGCTTGAGTAACTCTTCCTGGACCGCATGGGCCAGCGGAGGCGACGTGGTGACAAGCAGGGCGACCTCATGCCCGGTACCATGTTCGGCCTGGGCAAGCAGATCGGCGGCCAGGTGACTGGCCCGGGCGGAATCGTCCGCCAGAATGGCCACCTCACTGGGTCCGGCGATGAGGTCCAGATCCACCAGTCCATACACCAAGCGTTTGGCGGCGGTCACATAGGGGCCTCCGGGGCCGACGATTTTCTGCACCGGGCGAATGGTTTCCGTGCCATAAGTCATGGCTCCCACCGCCTGGATTCCGCCAATTCGGTAGATTTCGGTGGCTCCGGCCACTTCGAGGGCATAGACAATATGCGGGTTGACCTCGCCCTTTTCATTGCTGGGGGCGCAGGCAATGATTTCCTGCACCCCTGCGACCTTGGCTAGAACCACCGTCATCAGGGCGGTGGATGCAAGCGGGGCGGTTCCGCTGGGAATATAGCACCCGACCCGGTCGAGGGGGGTGAACTGCTCTCCGAGCGATCCACCCTTGGGGCTGAGCATGTCCCAGTTTTTTCTCATCCCGTTGCGGCTGAACTTGGTGATGCGGGCAACCGCTTCCTGAACCGCTTTTTTGAATCCATTTCCGGCCTGCTCCAGGGAGGCCATGCGCTCCGCCTTGCCGATGAGTAGTTGCTCCGGTTTCAGGGAGGCGCCGTCAAATTTCCGGGTATACTCACAAACCGCCTTATCGCCGCGTTTGCGAATATCCTCCAGAACCTCACGGGCCACCGCTTCGGCTTCGGGGAGAAAGGCCGGGCGCTGAAGAAAGCTGAGGATGGCCTCGGAAGGATGGGCGGGCGACCACTTGAGAATGGGAGCGATGACCCTTGCCTGGCCGCGGGTTCCCGAGGCTTCCGATCCGAACAATTCCAAATTATCGTCTGACTGCTTCATTATAGTGTCCACAGCGCGGGCAATCAGTGCCCGGCAAGTCGTGGTTATCAACATAAACCAGATTACAGGCGGAACAGCGATAAATTTTACCTTCCACCCGTTTTTTTTCCACACCTCGTTTACGCAAGTCGTAGAAGAACCAAATCAAAAACAGCAGCATGAGGTGAACGATCAGGGGCCAGAGAAACAAGACCTCGACGGGGGGAAGCTGATTCATGGGGCCCCTCCCTCGGAAATCGCTTCCCGCAATCGTTCAGGCAGATAGCGAATGCGAAGGGTTCCCCGCGAGGACAATCCGGGGCCGGGCAGATGCTGGCCAGCCGCCCAGACGCGAATCCGGGCGGTCCGTTCGGCAGGCAGAGCGGCCTCTTCCACTCGGACCTGATCCAGCCAGCCCCGATCATTTCGGTGTGCCGAGAGCACCACCTCCCACCCGAGATCGACATCGGCAATGATCTCAGCGGCGGTTTCCGGATCCATAACCAGGTTCTTTCGGTCTCCCTTTTGTCCGATCCACTCGGCAAACACCCCTCCCCGAAAAAACCGCTCGCCGGACAATACCGGGGGGGACGGGGATGCCACCAGGAAATCAATGGGTAGGTCAGGCGCGGGCGGGTCACTGGCCAGCAGCGGTCGGACCGAACCGGGAACATCCAGCCCGGAAAGGCCGGGAGGCAGCGCGGCGGGCGAAAGCCCTTCGACCGGGGACTGCCCGGCATCATTCCCGGCTGAGATCCCGGGAATGAAAAACGGCGGCCGGGCCAACGGATTTTCCGTGGGCAGGGCAAACAGAGACGGCGTCCAGATCCGGATGAAGGTCGCCTCGGCGTCGGTCAGCCACGCGAGGGTGGGATCCTTTTCTTCCCCCAGGGGAGTACCAGGTTCCGGAACCTGGATCTGATAAATCCAAAACCAGACGATCACCCAGAGCACGGTCAGGCAGGCGGTGATAAAGGTAATGCGGATAGCGGCATGTCGCTCCCTCAGATCGATGAATTCCTGGTAGGACATGGCCGGCTAGCGAACCGCCCCTTCCCCGGCGGGCCTCCGGGTCGCGAGCACGATCTTGCTCGCACCGTTGGACACCGCGATGCTGTAGAGTTCCATCAGGTACCGGTGGGTCAGCGATGCATCCGCTTCAATGACCAGCTCCCGATTGGCCCGGCCCGTGAAGGCTGCGGCCAACTGATCACCCAAATTCCGCTCGTGAACCCGTTCATCGGCAAGAAAAAGAAAACCCTCGCCGGGCACACTGAGGACAAGGGCGCCATAATGTGCGCCAACGGTGGTGGAGACCACTGGCAGGTCGACCTCCACTCCGGGGCGGTGCATGGCTGCAGTCTGGATCAGGATCACCAGCAGAACAAGCAGCGTGGCATCCACCCATGGCACCGGGTCCCGGACCAGCGAAGTGGCACAGGGCCGCTTTAATCGGACAAAACGGCGGAGGGGGTGAATCCGCTCGGTGAGGGGGGTCAGGTCGTAGGCCATGTGGTGTCGCGCTCCTCGCGGTTGATGACCTGTTCCATGCTGAGCATAATCTGGGTATAGGCCCGCTCCATATCCAACACAATGGAATCGACCCGGCTGACCAGAACATTGTGAGCGATATAGGCGAGGATCGCCACCAGCAAGCCGGCCGCGGTAGTACTCATGGCCTGCCACAGACCGCCGGCAAGATCATTCGCGTAGACAACCGGGGCTCGGAGATTCATGACCTGCAGGATATCAAGCATCCCGACCACGGTGCCGAGGAGCCCAATCATCGGGGCGATCTGGGACAGGGTGAGCAGAATCGACACATTGCGTTCAAGCCGGGGGATCTCCACCAGGGCGAGATCATCCATCGCAGTGCGCACGGTACGCGGCTCCCGCTGATAGGCGAGGATAGCCGCCCGCACCAACTGGGCCACGGGTCCGGGGGTATCTTCGCACTGGCTGATCGCTTCGACAACATTCCCCTTCCGAAGGATGGTAAAAATGCCGTCCAGAAAATCCACCGTCTTGATTTGGGCCCGGTGCAGGTGGAACAGTTGTTTGAGAAAGATCAATCCGGTGACCGCGCCGATCACGACGAGGACGATAAAAGTCAGGCCACCGGTTTGCCAGATATCATGAATCATCGGTCAACGCTCCATTGTTGGTTCGGTGGTGACGGAGATCTTCCCCGCACCGGGTTCACGCGGCGGCGCCTCGAGTGCTTCAATGCGCCGCCTTGCTTCCTCTGACGCACTGACCCCGGCATCCGCCACCCGGCGGTACAGGGCAAGGGCTCCATCGGTATCTGCGGCGGCCTCTTTCAGGGAGGCGGCATGGAAAGCCGCCCGCACAAACCAGATGTCCGAGAGGGTTTCCCCCTGTTCGGTCAGCGCCAGCCAGCGGTACACGAGATTCAGGTAGGTGTCGAGGGCTTCGCTCGTGCGACCCAATTTTTCCAGGGTCCGCCCGAGCTTGACTTCGGCTTGAGACCGTGCGGCGGTGTCGGCCTCTTCGCGGTCCAACACCAGCCGATAGGTTGCGGCCGCCTCGAGGTAGCGTTCGGGTTTATCGGCCCCGAGGGCAAACTGACAGTCGGCTTTGCGGAGAAGGGCACGCACGGCGAGGGGGCGATTGGGGAAAGCGCGGGCCGCCTCATCATAGGCTAGAATGGCGCCTGCGAATTCCCCGAATTCACTGAGCGCATCCCCCTGAGCGTACCGGGCTTCAGCCACCAGGTCGCTGTCGGGAAAGTCCCGAATCAACCGGTTATAGGTCTCTACTGCCCGGCGAAACTCCTGTTGCTCTGCGGCCGCCCGTCCCGCCCAATAGAGGGCATCATCGGCCTGCGGGTGTTGGGGATAGGTTTCAGCAATGGCAAGATACCGGGTTTCCGCCTCGTCATACAGCTCCCGATCGTAGGCCAACTGGGCCCGAATCAGATCCACCTCCACCTGAAGGGTGGAGTCGGGGTAATTGGTCCGGAATGCCTCCGCAGCGGCGATGACCTGTTCGTCCTGTCCATCCCGATAGGCATTCCGCAATTGTGCCATGGCAGCCTGCTCGGCCCAGGGGGTTCCCGCATATCGGTTCATTACCGCATCATAATCCTCCCGCGCCGCTTCCACCTCGCCCAATCGTTCCCGCAACTGGCCCCGCCGCAGCAACACGCCGGGCAAACCATCACTTGCGGGAAAGGTATCCATCATCTCCTGATAGAGGGCGAGAGCCTTGTTCCATTCCTGGTTCCGTTCATACATGGCGGCGGCCCCGAGCAGAGCCTGCTCCCGCTCCGGCCCGGCGACCTCGGCCATGGTCAGAATGTGCCGGTAATCCGCCTCGGCTGCGGCCAGATCCCCCAGGCCTTCATGGGCGCCAGCGAGCCGGGTCAGAATTTCCGCACGGCGGGCCACATTGGTCGCGAGAGCCAACGCCTGCTGATAGGCCGCAACTGCGTCCGGATAGTTTTGCTGGGTCGCCAGAGCCACACCTTTGAGCATCCCCGCGTCGGCGATTTGCATGGGCGCGGCTTGCTCCAGACCCATCACCTTGTCACAAGCGAGCAGAACTTCCGGCCAACGCTCCAACCGGGCCAGGCCATGGGCTCGCCCCAGCAGTGCATCCGGGATTGCCGGGTCCGCCGGAAAAGCCTCGATAAAATTCTGGTAGGCATCCAGTGCCCGGGCAGGATAGCCCGAGCCGGCGAGGAGATGAGCCAGCGACAGTTGAAGCCCGCTGGCATCGGGACGGTCGATGGCGGCCTGTACCGCTTGTTCAAGAACCTGGATCGCTTCATCCGGCTGGTGCATTTGCATCAGAAGCCGGGCCTGGTCCACCCACCTCCGGTTGCGGGTTTCGATGTCGGTGGAAAGCTCCGTGGAACGGCTTACCGCCGCAAGGGCATTGCTGAGGTTGCCATCCTGTTCCTCGATCCATCCCTGCACCTGCCAGGCATCGGCGACCAGATGAACTGCCACCGCCCGGTTGGTCGCCAGCAAATCGTTCACATAGGTCCTGGCCGCCGCCGGGTCTTCCGCTTCGACGGCATCTTTCATCAACCGCCACGCCGCCCGATCCGCCTCCGGCGTGTCGGGGAACCGCTGCATCAGATTGTTCAATCGCTCATGGGCGGGAACCAACATGCCCTGGTGCCGCAACGATTCTGCCCAATCGTAGAGATTGGCAGCGGCATCCGGTCGGTCACTGAAGTAACGGTCATACATACGGAACGCTTCATTGGCGGCATCATCGTGGCCCAGTGCGGCATGGATGGCCCCGCGCAGCCGGATGGCCTGGTCCACCAGCGGAACATCACGGGCAAGCCGGTCAAAATAGGTGAGAACATCCAGGGCCTGTTCCGAGCGGCCGAGACGATGAAGCGCCCGGGCCCGCCACAGGGTGTAGGCGGATTCGGTTTCGTCCAAACGGACCTCCCGGTCGTGCCCCTCCATCCAGGCCAGCATGGCCGCATCGTCACCCGTGGCATACCAGGCCTGCATCAGAAGCAGCCCCAGCTCCGCCCGGTCGCGACGGCGCGATGCCTTTTCGAGGGCATTCTCAAACTGGGTCGCCGCCACCCCGGGAAAGTCATCGGCAAGCGCCGCCCGGCCGGCAAGTACGGCAACATCCTCGGTGTCCTCCCCGGCTTGAAGCGGGAGGGTGAAGAGCAACCCAACCGCCCCCAGCCCGATCGCCCCGCAAGCAAGGGAATGGATCCTGGACCGCATCACTTTTTTGACACCTTCTTCACGGGCCTCTGCTTTCTTGTTTTCCTGCCTGTTTTGTCCGCCGCCAACTGGAGCAGCGGGGCCAGATAGCGGCCGGTATGAGAATCCTTGCAGCGGGCGACCTCCTCCGGGGAGCCTTCCGCAACAATCCGCCCGCCCCGGTCCCCGCCTTCGGGACCGAGATCGATCAGATGATCGGCCGTTTTCACCACATCGAGATTGTGCTCGATGATGACGAGGGTATTCCCTGCATCGCGAAGTTTCAACAACACCTGCAACAGGCGGTCCACATCGGCAAAATGCAGCCCCGTGGTTGGCTCATCCAGCAGATACAGCGTCCGTCCGGTGCTCTTCTTGCTCAGTTCCGAGGATAACTTAACCCGCTGCGCCTCGCCGCCGGACAGCGTGGTCGCCGGTTGTCCCAGTTGAAGATACCCGAGCCCGACATCATCGAGCGTCTGCAATTTGCGGGCCACCACCGGGATATTTTTAAAAAAGTCCAGCGCATCCTCGATGGTCAGATTCAAGACCTCGGAAATATTCAAACCCTGGTATTTCACCTCGAGGGTTTCCTGGTTGTAGCGCTTGCCCGCGCATTGCTCACAGGTGACATACACATCGGGCAAGAAGTGCATTTCGATGCGCAGAATCCCGTCCCCCTTGCAGGTTTCGCAGCGCCCGCCCTTCACATTAAAACTGAAGCGGCCCGGCTTGTATCCGCGTACCCGGGACGCGGGCAATTGGGCAAACAGGTCCCGAATCTGGCTGAACGCTCCGGTATAGGTGGCAGGATTGCTCCGGGGTGTACGCCCGATCGGGGACTGGTCAATCACCACCACCTTGTCGATCTGGTTCAAGCCCTCGATGGCCCGATGCTTCCCCGGCCGCTCCCGGCTGCCGTGAAAATGGCGGAACAGGGCGCGGCGCAGAATATCATCCACCAGCGTGCTCTTGCCGCTTCCCGACACCCCGGTCACACAGACCATGGTACCGAGCGGGATTGTCACGTCGATCCCCTTCAGGTTGTTCTCCTCTGCGCCGCGAATCACCAGTTTCTGATCGCCCGGTTTGGTTCTCCGTTTTGGCGGCTGAATCGTCTGCACCCCGTTCATGTACGCGGCGGTCAGGGACCGTGGATTCTTCATCAGGTCGGAAACCGAACCGGCATGAATCACCTCACCACCATGCCTTCCCGCCAGCGGCCCGAGATCAATCACATAGTCCGCCTCGGCAATGGTCTGTTCGTCATGCTCGACCACAACCACCGTGTTGCCAATATCCCGCAAATCTTGAAGGGAACGGATCAGGCGCTCATTGTCGCGTTGGTGCAGTCCGATACTCGGTTCATCCAATACATACAACACCCCAGCCAGACCGGCGCCGATCTGGGTCGCCAGCCGAATCCGCTGGGCCTCCCCACCGGACAGACTGCCACTTTCCCGGTCCAGGGTCAGGTAATCCAACCCCACATCCATCAGAAACCGCAATCGTTCCACAATTTCCTTGATCACCTCCCGGGCAATCTTCGCCTCGTGGGCGGTCAGGGTCAACGAGCCGAAAAAGTCATGGGCTTTTTGCACCGACATCCTGGTGATATCGACAATCGAGGTTCCCTGAATCACGCACGCCTGGCTCAATGGCTTGAGCCTTGCCCCGTTGCATTCGGTACATAGCTGCCGGCTCATATAGCTCGCCAGCTTGTCCCGCATGTAGTTGCTCTCCGTCTCCTCATGCCGGCGGGCCAGATTGGCCAGCACGCCCTCAAAGGGTTTGTGATAGCGATGAAACTTCCCCCCCCGCCAGAAACCCAGCTCCAGTTCCTGTTCTCCGGAACCGTGCAGCAACAGGTTGACAAACGACCGGGGCAAGGACGCAAAGGGCGCATCCATGTCGATGTTTGCATGGCCCGCCACCGCCTTGAGCAATGCCCGGTAGTACAGGATGGTGCGGCGCCCCCCCCGTCGCCACGGGTGCACGGCTCCGTCCGCGAGCGACAGGGACTTGTCGGGAATCACCAGGTCCTCATCAAACACCATCATTGTGCCGAGGCCATGGCAACGGGCGCAGGCCCCATACGGACTGTTGAATGAAAAATGCCGCGGGGTCAGCTCCTCATAGCTGATCCCGCATTCGAGGCAGGTATTGTTTTCCGAATAGAGCTGATCGTTCCAGCCCCCCGGGTCCGATTCAACCGACGCCAACAGGCGGCCGCCACCTTCGCGAAGCGCGGTCTCCACCGAATCGGTCAGCCTCGACCGGATAGAATCCTTGACCACCAACCGGTCCACCACCACGTCCACCGTGTGGCGCTTGCGTTTATCCAGTTTCGGGGTTTGGTCCAGCTCGCAAAGCTTTCCGTTGACCCGGGCCCGGACAAAGCCCTGTTTGCGCAGCGAATCGAAGACCTCATCATGCTCGCCCTTCCGGCCGTCCACCTTGGTGGCCAGAAGCATCAAGCGGGATCCTTGAGGCAACCCCATCAACCGGTCCACAATTTGTTCCGCACTCTGGCGGGAAATCGGTTTCCCGCAGGCAGGACAATGGGGCTGGCCAATGCTGGCGTACAGCAACCGCAGGTAATCATGAATCTCGGTGGTGGTTGCAACGATCGACCTCGGGTTTGCCCCGGCCGTCCGCTGTTCGATGGAAATCGCTGGCGATAGCCCTTCGATATGGTCCACCTCCGGTTTTTGCATCTGCTCAAGAAACTGCCGGGCATAGGCGGAAAGGCTTTCCACATACTTCCGTTGGCCCTCGGCATAGATGGTGTCAAAGGCCAGCGACGATTTTCCCGAACCGCTGAGCCCGGTGATCACAGTCAGCTTGTTCCGGGGAATCCGGACATTGATATTCTTGAGGTTATGCTCCCGGGCACCCTCCACAATGATCCAATCGATGGGCATAGAACTCCGTTGGTGAATGAAACGGGAAAAAGCCTACCAGACAACCACATCGTTTTCCACGCCAATTCCAAGCCCAAAGGATGGGGATTGCCATTGTCAGGCTTGCCCGACTGGCTTAAGATGGGCAAAACATACTGACAACCATGAGGAAACGCGATGAAGCAATCCATTCCGCTTGAATTCTTGCAGGCCATCCCCAAGACGGAGCTACATGTCCACCTGGACGGTTCCCTGCGCATTCCCACCCTGATCGAACTGGCGAAGAAGGACAAGGTCAAGCTGCCGTCACTGTCGGAGTCCGGCTTGAAGCAAAAAGTCTTCAAAGACAAGTACCGGGACCTTCCGGATTATCTGGCGGGGTTTCAATACACATGCGCAGTGATGCAGCATGCCGAACATGTCGAGCGGATCTCCTACGAATTGATTCAGGATCATCTTGCTGAGGGGGTCCGTTATATCGAAGTGCGGTTTGCCCCCCAGCTCCATATGCACGAAAAGTTCAGCATGTCCCAGGTGCTTGCGGCGGTAAAGAAGGGCATGGACCGCGCGGCCCGGGAACACAATACAAGCCAGGCAGTAAAAGCCGGCAAGGACATCCCTTGCCACTACGGGCTGATCCTTTGCGCTTTGCGCTACTTCAATGAACACATGTCCCCGTACTACCGGAAATTGTGTGAGGTGATGACCTATTCGCCTCCGAACCATATTTATGCCGCAGCCTCTCTGGAGCTGGCCCGGGCCGGGGTTCGGTTGGCCCGGGAGGAAGGGTTTCCGATTGTCGGGTTTGATCTCGCGGGCGCGGAAGCCGGCTTTCCGGCCGGTGATCATTGGGAAGCCTATCAGTATGCTCACAGCCATTTTTTACGCAAAACCGTCCACGCCGGGGAAGCGTATGGGCCGGAATCGATCTTTCAGGCCATCACGGACTGCTATGCGAACCGGATCGGCCATGGTACCTGGTTGTTCGGCACCGACATGATCCGGAAGGGTACCGAAGCGGAAAAGAAAGCTTATGTGACCCATCTTGCGGAATATATTGCGAGCCAGCGGATTACCATAGAAGTTTGCCTGACCAGCAACCTGCAAACCCTGCCCAAGATGAAGACCTTGAGCCGTCATCCGCTGCGCAGCATGCTCGACCACAATCTGTCCGTCTCGATTTGTACGGATAATCGGCTGGTGTCCAACACCACCGTAACCAACGAGCTGGCCCTGGCGATCAAACACCTGAAAATGACCCGGCGGGAGCTGCGGAATGTGGTGATAGCCGGCTTCAAGGGCAGTTTCTTTCCGGGAAGTTATAACGACAAGCGGGCCTATGTGCGCAAGGTCATCGACCTTTATGAGAGCCTGGAACAATCTTATTTTCCCGACGCCTGATCATCCGAAGGCGGCAATCCGGTCGCCGGGGGCGACCCGCGACCAGGTTGATGTGGAAAGGTGAAATTCCGTCCGCGATCTTGGCACTTGACGGAAGGGTCATTATCGCCAATAGTTTACGCCTTTTCCGGTATACTAGGTGGGGTCTGTAAACAGGCAGTGATCAAGCATGGCTAAACGCACAATTTCCGCATCGAAACCCAGCAAGACGAAAAGCAAAGCTGCGCCACAGGGCAAGGCGGCAGCCAAGAAGGGTACCAGGAGCGCTCCCCCGGCGAAGCCTTCTCCGGCCCTTCCTCCCCCGGGACCTGATGACACGCAGGAACTCCAGGTAGCGGTCAACCGCGATGAGCGGGCGTCCAAAATCAAAGAAATGATCAAGCTCTCCCAGGAGCAGGGGTTTCTGACCTACGATGACATCAATGAAATCATGCCGGAGAGCGCGGTTAATTCCGACGAGTTCGACGGCATTCTGATCCTCCTCAAGGGCATGAAAATTGAGGTGGTGGAGTCGGCGGAGGAGAATGCCCTGCGCGAGCAGGAACGGGAGGACGCCAAGGTCCGCAGTTCCCGGATGGATGTACTCGACGACCCGGTCCGGATGTACCTGAAGCAGATGGGCCAGGTGCCCCTGCTCACCCGGGAGCAGGAGGTGGAAATCTCCATGCGGATCGAAGAGGCCGAAATCAATGCCAAGCGACTGTTTTTCATCGGCGGATTCTCCCCGGAGGCCTTTCTGGACCTGGCTCACCGACTGTTTGAGTCCCAGGAGCGGTTTGATCGGATCATCAACGACAAGCAGGTGACCAGCCGGGAACGGTACTTGAGCCAGCTACCGAAGTTGATGAAGAGCATCGAAAAACAGCGGGATGCGGTGCAAAAGAAATATGTGGATTCCCGGAAGTCCAGTCTCAACAAGGCCGCGCGGGCCCGTGCGATCAAGGCGTTTGAAACCGCCCGGCGCAAACAAGCCGAATTGCTGGACGAGCTCGGTTTCAAGCAGAAGGCGATTGAGGACTTTGTGGTCATGGCCGACGAACGGTTCTACGAATTGCGCCGCCTTAAAAACAGTCTCGACAAGGCCCAATCCTCCCGGGCGAAAGCCGCCGCAGACGCAGTCAAGGACGCCAAAAAAGCCATCGCCGCATTTGAAGAGCGGGAATGTATGGCGCACGATGAATTTGACGCTTTCTACAAGGATTTGAAGTTGTGGCTGCGCAAGGGACTGCAGGCGAAAACCGAAATGGTTGAAGCCAACCTGCGCCTGGTGATCAGTATCGCCAAGAAATACACCAACCGCGGCCTGTCCTTCCTCGACCTGATTCAGGAGGGCAACATGGGCCTGATGAAAGCGGTGGAAAAATTTGAATACCGCCGGGGTTACAAGTTCAGCACCTATGCCACCTGGTGGATTCGCCAGGCCATCACCCGGTCCATCGCTGACCAGGCCCGGACCATCCGGATTCCGGTCCACATGATTGAGACCATCAACAAGCTGATGCGGGTCCAGAAATCTCTGGTCCAGGAGCTGGGTCGGGAGCCCACCCCGGAGGAGGTCGCGGAGGAAATGAACCTCCCGGTCGAACGGGTACGGTCCGTCCTGAAAATGGCCCAGCAGCCGATTTCCCTCCAAAGCCCGGTGGGCGATAGCGACGACACCCATTTTGGCGATTTTATTGAGGACAAAAGCGCGGAAAATCCCTCTGAAATGACCGCCTACAGTCTGCTCAAGGACCGGCTTCGCGATGTCCTCGACACCTTGACCGAGCGGGAGCAGGAAGTCCTTACCCTTCGCTTCGGGCTGGCTGACGGCTATTCCCGAACCCTCGAAGAAGTGGGCAAGAAATTCAATGTTACCCGGGAGCGCATCCGCCAGATTGAGGCGAAAGCGCTTCGCAAAATGAGACACCCGACCCGATTGAGGAAGCTGGAAGGCTTTTTGGACGGCGAGGAATAGTCAGCCGAAACAGGGTTACGGTTGACCGGAGGACACCCCATGGACAAGGTCATCGTCAAACGGGATGGAAGGGTCGTTCCCTTCGATCGAGAGCGCATTACCACCGCGATCTTCAATGCCGCCACCTCGGTGGGGGGAAGTGACCGGGCCACTGCGGAGGAACTGGCGGCCAAGGTCGAGGACCGGCTCTGGCATTCCTATCATCGCGACGCCATTCCGTCGGTGGAGGATGTCCAGGATCTGGTTGAATCCGTCCTCATTCATGAGGGGCACGCCCGGACATCCCGCGCCTACATCATCTACCGGCATCAACATGCCCAGGCGAGGGCGGCCCGGCAGGACCGGTTCGAGGCGACCGACAACATTCCTTACAAGAAAATTTACGAAGTGCTTCGCTGGAACATGAACCACGACTGCGAGACGGTGGAGGGCCTGAACCGGATCATCGATAGCGGCGGTTTCCCGGACCTGATTGCCGCCTGCGAGGAACGGTACACCAAGGAAGTGAAGGCCTGTGCGGAGAAAGTCATTGCCCGCCTGCCCGACGTGCGCATGGTCATCATTGCCGGTCCCTCCTCCTCGGGGAAAACCACCACCACGATCAAGATGGGCGAGACCCTCAAGGCTCATGGCTATGAACTGGTGGCCATCAATATCGACCACTACTTTTTCGACCTGGAAATGCATCCCAAGGATGAATTCGGGGACTATGACTACGAAACCCCGCAAGCCCTCGACCTCGACCTGATCAACCAGCACCTCGCCGACCTGATGGCGGGCAAGACCATCCGAACTCCGGACTACAACTTCAAGACCGGGAAGCGCACCCTGGATGTCCATGAATTGTCGCTGGGACCGAAGCAGATACTGCTCATCGACAGCCTGCATGGCCTCTACGCAAAAATGACCGAGAGCATCCCCGCCCACAACAAATTCAGACTTTACATTGAAACCCTGGGCCAGGTTCAGGATGACGAAGGGAACTTCATGCGGTGGGCGGACAACCGGTTGCTTCGCCGCATGATCCGGGACAGTTGGAACCGGAACCTCAAGCCCATGCAGACCCTGACCCATTGGCACTATGTCCGGCGAAGCGAACTGACCCACATCATCCCATTTATCGGGTCCGCAGACTTCCTGGTCAATTCCGCCATGCCGTTTGAATTACCGATTCTCAAGCACAAGCTATTCGGGCACTTTCCCGAGGCGCTGGAAAAATTCAAGAACGAGCCGAAGCGCCAGGATGCGTACATTCGGGCCCGTAGAGTCCATGACTTTCTTCAACACCTCCGACCGTGGGAAGACGATTCCGCAGTCTCCCCGCGCTCCCTGATCCGGGAATTCATCGGGGGCAGCGAATACACATACTGACCCCCGGCGAACGGGTTTATGGCGTCATGTACACCGTGGGTGGCGGATACGGCAGGTTGACGTGCCAGGTCCAGCTTTCGGGTGAACGCCGGGTATAGATGACGATGGCATCATCCGGTTCGAGGATGTGGTCTTCGGCGCTACCGGTTCCGCCGGCCCAGTATTGGAACTCGCCATTCTTGTTCATCAGGATCCGGTATTTCGGTGATTCCAGAGAACCGCCGCCCTTTTCCATGATGCGGATTTCATCGGAGAACAAGGGGTTGAAGATCCCCGGTGTTCCGGTAAATCCAGACTCACGCAAGCCGGAGTCCTTCAATTTGATCCGGAAAGGCAGGTTATAGCTGACCACACTATAGGCTTGCTGCCCCGCCACCGGAACCGCATGCCCGAACTCCGGCGTGGTATTGGTCGGCATCTTACCCACCAGCAGCAATTCACGTTCGCCCGACCCCGGGGGTAGAATCAGGTTGAATCCACGATCCAATGGCATCGGCATATCATCGGCAATACCACCGGTGACATGCTGCCAGATGCCGGCATCGGACAGCCAGATCACATTGGTGGCCTCGTTCTGTCCGCCGGTGTTGTACCATTCCACCCGGGTGGCATTGGCAACCGTATCCCCAACCGGCAACCGATTGGTTCCCAGCACCGCAGCTACCCGGTTATCATCCGGAATCATGAACAGGGAAATCAGGTTTTCTCCTTCAACCAGATCCACGCACTTTGCGACATAGATTTCTTTCGTGGCATACCGAACCACCTTGTCCTCGGTCCAGGTATCCTTGAAGGAGGCCCGATAGAAGCGCATCTTGTTGCCGAGAGCGGTAGGAGGAATCCGGGATCCATCTCCGGTATCGATCATCACGGTGTCCTTGACCGTTCCCGCCCATTCCCAGCCGCTGGTCAGGGACGAACGGAATCCGGAGTAGTCATCCACATACATGACATCATAATCCTTGACCACGACGCCTTGCTCATTGGTATAGGCCGACCACCCCACCCGAATGCCCATCTCTTCGGCCGAGGCGACCACCATGCCCTGCGTCATCGCCACTTCCCCGATGAAATTCGAGGTGGAGGTTCTGAGTCCGTTGGTATCCAACAATGAATACACCACCCCGGTATTAATCAGGTAATCTGACGTGGCGTAATCCACATGGGAGGTAAACGAGATTTGCAGGTACTTGCCCGCCGACAAGGTGATATTAGAGACCAGTTGAGGCGGTGCGGCGGCATTGGTGGAAATACTGATGGAATAGCCGTAATCGATCGTAATGTCGTCAAAGTAAACCAGGTCACCGTCACTCATTCCCCCTCCGGGAGATTCGAAATACAGGGTGGTTTCATCCGATGCATACGCCGAGATATCAAACGTCGCATACTGATAGGAGCCATCGGTGGTGGAGTAGTTTCCGTCGTTGCCAAACTGGGCGAGTTCGGTCCAGGGGCCGGACAGGGAGGGGGCAATCCAGAGCGCCACATACTCTCCGGACTCAAGTCCCTGTCGGCGGAAGTAGAAGCTTAAGTTTGCATAGGTGCCTCCGCTGAGGTCCGCACTGCGATAGGCGGCATTGCTGTCATCACGAATGCGCAGGCTGTAGCTTCCCAAGTCGGATTCAATCACCACATCACCACCGTAGGGACTTCCATCGTCGCTGACTTCGGTCCAGTCATACAGCCATTCCGCAGAACCATCCTGATTGTCGTAGCTCCGGCTATTGAATAAATCCTGCACCGTATTGGACATGGTCAATCCGGAGATCTCCATCCATGCACTGCCCTCCTGATAAACCAAGCCTTCCGGCAGCACATCCACCACTCGGATACCGGTCGCAGATGTTGGCCGGGTATTGGACACAGTGATATAATAGGTCAAGGATTCACCCGGCACCACCACGCTGGGCTTGTCCGAAGACTTGGTGACGGTCAATCCGGACAGGGTCCGGTCGAGGAAATCATTATCACGGGAGTCCACGCCCCCGGGCAGGAACACCGCAATCTGATTGTCGTTACCCCCATCCGCGTCCTGGGTACTGACATAGCCGGAGGTGTCGAGCTCCACCACGACATAATGCCCATTGGTCAGTTCACCGAAAATATAATAGCCCATGGATTCGGTCGCGGTGGAGTCAATCAGCACCCCGTCGGCAGGATTCCCGTCCCCGTTGGGGTCGGTGTAGAGTTGCAGGTTCACGCCCTGAATTCCGAAATCCGGATCGGAAAGATCGCCGTCGTCATCGGCATCAAACCGGACCTGGCCGCTGATCCGGTCGGGGGTGGCCCCGGTGTCCACCAGGCTCAACACCGTGGAACAAAGGCCATTGGTCAGCACACTGGAGGTCAGGCAGGCGGTATTGGTCACCGCATCCACTACCGCTACTTCCGCAGTGAACACGATGGTCACCGAATCGCCGGGGGTCAGGGTCATGCCGCTAATCAACGTTGGCGGGGGGGGGCCGGTGACCGTTTGGAGCGATTCGGTCTCCCAGTACACCTGGATATTGTCGACGAGAAAGTACTCATCGCCCCCATTGTAGTTTAGGACAGTATCAAAACGGATCCGGGTATTGGCGGAAATGTAGTCCGAAAGATCCAGGTCCTCGAACCCGGACACCGCGCCGAGATAGTCCCCGATGACTGTCCAGGAAGTCCCATTGGTGGAAACGCTGAGGGTTACCTCATCCGTACTATCCACACCGGGGGTGGTATCGTAGTCAAAGGTCAGGTGAGCCGACACAGCATCGGATAAATCAATACTGCGCTGGATCGCAGGTTGTCCGGTCACCAAGTCTCCGATATTCAGAGCGCCGCCATTGACAAACACGCCTCCTGATGAGGCCCCGCCGCCGCCGCCATCATTTTCGATCCAATCACCGAGCCAGTTTACACTGCCGTCATTCCGTGAGTAGGAGACGGTGCTGAAGGTGTCCAACACGTTATTGCTGCTGACCACATTGGCGGTGATGTAGGCACTATCCGAGACATACACCAACCCGGTCTCCAACAGGTCAGTCACCTGTACGCCGGTATGGGTCATGGATCCGGTATTGAGGATGGTGATCACGTAGCGGGCTTGAAGATTGGGGAACCAGATACCGGGTGGACTGGCACTCTTTTCAATGCTCAACCCGCTGGTGGTATCCAGAAAGACCGTGCCGGTGGAACTTAAACCGCCTGCCATGTAAATCGGCACCCGGTTATCATTGGCTCCATTGCTGTCAGCGGTACTGAGCAGGCCTGGCGGATCAATTTCCACCACGACAAAATACCCGGTGCTGATGTTGGGAATCACGAAGTCGCCCAAACTGGTGGTGGTATGGGAACCAACCTGGACACCATCGCTGGGATCACCATCGCCATTGGGATCGGTAAACACCAACACCGTTGCCCCTTCAATACCCGCATCCGGGTCATCGAAATCCCCATCCCCGTCTTCATCAAACCGGACCTGACCGCTGACCGGAGCGAGCCGGGTATCGAGGAAAATATTGTTGGTAAAATGGACGCCACTCGCCGTGGTGAGGGCGATCAGGTTGGGATTTCCCCCATCGGCATCAGCGGTACTGAGGAAGTTCAGGGGGTCGGTCTCCAGGATCACAAAGCTGTTGGAGAGGAAGTACCCCAACTCATAGTAACCATTGGAGAGGGTGGTTGCGGAGGCAATCACCGAACCATCGGAAGCGTTGCCATCACCATTGGGGTCGGTGAACAAGGTAATCGACACACCGGCGATCCCCGGCTCGGAGTCACTGAGATTCCCATCGGCATCGGTGTCATTTCGAACCCAACCCGCGATCAAGGAGCGATCGGGCAGGTTCACCCGGTTGGTCACGGAAGCTTCGAGGGGTGCCGGACTGTTGTAACTGGTGATATAGGCCCGGTTGACCACCGAAGAGACGGAAATACCCGGATCCACAGTGGTATCAAAGGTCACCCGCATGGTCTGGCCGGAGGCGAGCGCATAGCCCTGAACAATCGTCGGAGTGGCAAACCCGTTATTCGTGGTATTAAAACCAGAGACCGCGATCCGGACATTGTCGACAAACACCCGGTCCCCAGAACTCAAGCTGCCATTCCCGATGAATCGGAGGGCAAAATTCGTGCTGATATAGGAAGAGAGGTTGTTGGTGGTGGGTATATAAACGGCATCGTCACCGGTACCGCCCACCGTCATCACAGTGCTCCAGGAGCTGCCGCCATTGACCGAGGCCTGAACCAGCATACTCTCGCCCCCTTCAAAGCTTTCCCGGCGATAATCAAAATACAGGAAGGCATTGGTAAAGCCTCCGAGATTAGCCCGTCGATAAACCCCCTGATTGGAATTCTGAATTTGCAGCATATAAGGATCGCCGAGGGATCCGCTATCCCCCAGCACCTGAACATCCCCGAATCCGGGTCCATCGGATTCTCCGACTTCAATCCAGTTGCCATTCCAGGCGAGGCTGCCGTCGTCGCCATCATATTCGTCCACCACCCTGAACTCATCGAGGAAGTAGCCATCGAACTGTCCATCCACCATGATCCGGGTGCTACCAGGTACCCAATTCAAGGTGGAAGGGAGCTGGTCGACAATGGTGATACCAGCCTGGTAGATGTTGCCGGTATTGACCACATCCAGGGTGTAGGAAATTGTATCGCCCGGGGAAACCGCATTGGTTGGGGTGGAGGATTTTACCATGCCAAACCCGGGGATGGGAACCGGAACAAATACCTGGGTCTGGTTATCCACGTAAACCCCGTTCACCAACCCATCCACATTGGTGGGAAAAGGATCGTCGACCACCACCGCATAGGTGACAATCGAGGTCTGGCCCACTTGCATGTCGCCCACATTCAGCCCCAACTCATCCAACGGAAAGAGGGTCGATGCAGGCGGGACAACATCATCGGCAATGTTGGTGCCGTTCACATAGGTACTACCCGGTTCGTAGGTGGTAAACAGTGCGCCGGTATCGTACACAAGTACATCCCGGGCCAGAGAGTAGCCGACATTGACCACATAAATACTAAACTCCACCGTCTCACCGGGATTCACCACCCCGTTGGTATTGAGGTCAATCAGTAAGTTCCACTCCTTGACCGCAGGAACAGTGGGGAAAGGAAAAACCGCCGATCCCATATCGAGGTAGGGATTCCCGGTTCCCGCGACCGCCGGATCTTGCCCCCAGGTCGTGGCAAACCTGGTTCCGTTGGTGGTGTAAATACGCAGTCCGGTTTGATCACGATCCGAGTTGTCATACAGACGAATCGATTGCAACCGAACCACGTTGGTGCTGAAGTCATAGCGACGGCCGTAGCTATCGACCAGGGGGCCGGTGGTGGAGTCGCCATCCCAGTCAATATACAGGGTGGTATTGCTTTCCGCAGTCACCCACACCGGATTGCCGTTACCGGTGATCGGGGTTCCTCCGCTGCCCGGGGCCCAGGGGACAATACTGACCGAGGTCAGCGCCCGCACCGGTACCAGTGAGTGTCCCCAGTCGTAAGCTTGATTCCCGCTGGTGGACTGGCCGGCATCGGTCACCGACACGGCAACAAAATGTTCGTCGTTGGTGGTGTAGAAATTGGCCCCGGAATTGTTGGGCATGGTATAGGGCACCGAGACCCCGGGCGGTACAACCACCATCGACGAACCGTACAAGGTCTCGCACACCACGTTGATGTTGACCGCGTTGGGATTGAACAAATAAACCTCGGTGGGGATTCCCGAAGCGGTAAACACGCTGGTGTAATAACTGGAGTCCCACTGGTTATCGGGAAACAGTTCGAAGATGCGCATTTCATAGTTCGAACCAATATCCCCGGTGATCATGTGGCACTGGATCGGCTTGGAAGCGACGACGCGAGCACCTTCGGACGTAAACCGGGCTACATAGCTGTCTCCTTCATCCAGAAATACCGTGGTCTCATCCACCCCGTCGCCGTCGGTATCAATCCGCACCACAGTGGAGTCATAGCCGGCGGAAACCAGGATCGAGGAGTACTCAAACATCTGGTTGGTGCCAGTGTTGATTCCCACTGGAGCCCGGAATGTGAACCCGTATTTGCTACGGTCATAAATCTGCGCAGAACCTGCCAGCACTTCTCCGGGATTGGGGGCGTACATGTAACGACTCATGGCCACCCAACGGGTCACGGAAAGTTTATCCCGGGAGTCGTAGGCAATGACCGTTGGGTCGCGGGGAATATCGATATCATCAATCAGGGAGATGATGTCGCCCTCGCCCACCAAGTCGACCGCAAATCCAGGCGGGATACCATTCAAGGGGTTGTTGTCACCCCATACCTGGGTGGTCAATTGAGTCGGCGCGACTAGCAAACCTTCATAGCCATCCTCCCAGTGATCCCAATACAGGACCGTGTTGGTGATGCCGCCGACAATGGAAATGGAGCTGCGAATCGTGCTACCGATATTGCCATCAAAGTCATCAATGGTATTGAGGGCGACATTGATCTCATCCTCTTCAAACGGGACAAAATAGGTCTGCACCACGGTTTGGGCCCGCACACTTACGGCAAGCGCAAACACCAGCAGGCCGACCCAGGAGCAGAGTCCGGTTGGGGGGGAGACATAGGACGATCTGGTCATGGTCATTCCGACTCCTCGGTTATCGATACCCGAACTCTATAGATGCCGTGACCATTGGTAAAGGCAGGAACCAGATGCTGAAGGACATCGCCGGTCCCCGAAACCGCATCCACCACGGTATAGGATGACTCCCCATCCAACAGCGGTTGGCATTCAATTGTATAGGTGCGGTTGGATTCTGAAAGCCAGGACAGGGCAATCTGGTCGGGGGGTGACGGGAGGAGATCGGCAATGATGAAGTAGGAAGATTCCTCCACCGGATCCGTTCCCGCAACCCGCTCTTCACCATCGGTAAATCCATCGGCATCCGTATCCACAACCGTGGGGTCACTGCCATAACTGATTTCCCATGAACGGATCAAACCATCGCCGTCTTCATCCGATAGATCGAGTGGGATCATATCCGTATCAAACTCGGCCAGGAATACGTCATTCTCCGTGGCACTGACCGTAAAGACCTGGGAATCCTTGTAAAAGGAAGCACTGCCCAGGGAGGAGGCATTGAAGACCCGAACAAACAACCTGGTACCTCCATCGGGACGGGGACTGAGAATACAGCCGAATTTGGCCGGAGCCGACTCCAAAGGTGAAGCACCGATACCGATCCTGGTTTCCTTGACCAACAGGGTTCGGGGATCCGGGTTACCCAGCATATCCGGTGGATAGGCCACGCCATCCGCAGTTTGATAGATCTGGACCAGCGTCCCCTCCACCGGTGCGATGCCAAACAATTCCGAGCTGGGATCGGTGCCGGGCAGGGGTTGATGGTACTCATCAAGAATCGGGGCGGAAACCGAAACCACCTGGGAAACCACCGGAGGCAAACCGGCATGGGATTGGATGACAGGTAATTGCAACCAGGCAAGGGCCGAAAGGCTACACCCAGCCCACTTGATCCAATACCCCGCATGTCTGTTCCAATTCATTCCCATTGTGCTCCAGATAGTACTTGAGCAATACCTGTGCCAAGGTTTGCCACCGCTCAGGCCTCCGGGAGCCAATTCCCGGAAGCAACCGACTGTTATCACTTGCAGGTGAAGCAGTAATGAAAGAACATATTTTGCTGAATCCGTTGAACAAACCTACATTCCGGACAGAATCAGCTTTCATTCCTGACAAGATTTCAGAGGAAAAACAGAGGGATTCGGCACCACGAAGGCTTCAAATGCAGCGGAATTCCTTCGTAAACCTTTTACCTATCGGGGATTCCCCCAAGATCGCCCCGACTGCACGCCAGTCGCATTCACGAGAACCCATGATAAACAGGATGTTTAGCAATCAATCGGGTTAAGTTCAGTTCCTATGCTAAACAGTTCACTGTGGTGAATTCCGGCAGGCTGACTGTGCGAACCCGGTGAAGATTCCAGATCCATCGAAGAATTCACTTGGCGTAGAACGCTTCATCCTTATCCTCGTCCAAACGCAAACTTTCTACGGACATGGCACGACGATGGCTAAATACATTTTCATAACCGGCGGGGTGGTTTCCTCCCTGGGCAAGGGGATCACCGCAGCTTCGATCGGAAGGCTGTTGATCAACCGGGGGTTAAACATCCGCATGTTGAAGATGGACCCCTATCTCAATGTGGATCCGGGGACGATGAGCCCCTATCAGCACGGGGAAGTGTATGTGACGGATGATGGTGCGGAGACCGACCTGGACCTGGGTCATTATGAGCGGTTTACCGGTCAACCCACTTCCAGCCGGTCCAATTTCACTGCCGGCCGGATTTACTGGGACGTCTTGCGGCGGGAGCGTAAGGGGGAATACCTCGGGCACACGATACAGATGATTCCCCATATTACCGATGCGATCATTGCATCCATCCGGGCGGTCGCCGAAGAAGGCCCCGATGTGGTAATCGCGGAAATCGGAGGAACCGTAGGCGACATTGAGGGATTAACCTTTCTGGAGGCAATTCGCCAAATTGGCCTCGAGGAAGGGCGCGAAAATGTCATGTACGTTCACATGACTTATGTCCCTTATTTGAAAGCCGCCGGCGAAGTGAAAACGAAGCCCAGTCAGCAAAGCGTGGCGAAACTGCGGGAGATCGGAATCATACCCGATGCCTTGATCTGCCGGTCGGAAGTGCCCCTCGAAGACGACGTGCGCCGGAAAATGTCGCTGTTCTGCAATGTTCCCTATGAGTCGGTGATCGAGGAACTGGATGTCCAACACACCATTTATGAAGTGCCGCTGGTTCTCTCTGAGCAAGGGCTGGATGAGATCATCATGGTGCACTTCCGCATGGTCCGGCCGCCGCCGAAAATGTTGCCGTGGCGGGAGATGGTCGAAACGATCAAGCATCCGCGCGGCAGCATTCGTATCGGGGTGGTGGGCAAATACGCGGAACTTCAGGATGCCTACAAATCCCTGTATGAAGCGATCAGCCATGGCGGAATCGCCCACCAGATCCACGTCGAGATCATCAAAATTTCTGCCGAGGATATTGAGTCTGGCCGGGCCCGCGATGCCTTGGCGGATGTATCCGGAATTCTGGTGCCGGGCGGATTTGGCCAGCGTGGCACCGAGGGCAAGGTGGAAGCCATTCGGTATGCCCGCGAGAACAGGATCCCGTTTCTGGGCATCTGCCTGGGATTGCAATGTGCGGTGATTGAGTTTGCCCGCAATGCCTGTGGCCTGGAGGGGGCTCACTCCACCGAACTCGATCCCAAGACCCCCTACCCCGTGGTATGCCTGATGGAGGAGCAGGAAAAGGTCGTGGACCTCGGGGCGACCATGCGGCTGGGCGCCTGGCCCTGCCGCATCAAGCCGGACACCCAGTCCCATCGCGCCTATGGAGCATTGCTCATCTCCGAACGCCACCGCCATCGGTACGAAGTCAACAATGCGTACCGAGAGCAATTTGCAGCCGGCGGCCTGATCATCTCCGGTCAATCCCCGGACGGTCACCTGGTCGAAATGGTCGAACTGGCCGACCATCCCTGGTTTGTGGCCGTGCAGTTTCACCCCGAATTAAAATCCCAACCCAACAACCCCCACCCGCTTTTCCGGGATTTCATCGGCGCAGCCGCGCTGCACGATGGCATCATCTGACCCATTGGAAGGGACCCATTCAACATGACCAAACTCAAAGCCCTGATCGCACTGGAAGACGGAACGGTATTCGAGGGGGAGTCCTTCACCGGACCCGGAGAAGCGTCCGGAGAACTGGTCTTCAACACGGCCATGACCGGCTACCAGGAGATACTCACCGACCCCTCCTATCACGGACAAATTGTCACCCTTACCTATCCGCTGATCGGAAATTACGGGGTCAACCGTGATGATGCTGAGTCCTATCAGCCTCATGCCGCTGGCCTGGTCATCGGCGAGTGCAGCCGTATCCACAGCAATTGGCGCAGCACCGGCTCACTCCCGGACTATCTGAAGGAGCACGGCATCCTCGGTATTCATCAGGTGGATACCCGGGCGATTACCTTCCACATCCGGTCGAAGGGCGCCATGCAGTGTCTGATGTCCACCCAGGAGGTCGATCCGCAGCGACTGGTCGAGCGGGCCCGGCAATTACCGAGCCTGGTGGGGCGCGACCTCGCGACGGAAGTCGCCAACCCGGACTTGACCGAATGGCCGGGAGCAACCGAGCCTGCCCTGACTGTGGCCGCACTGGATTGTGGCATCAAATACAATCAGCTTCGCATTCTCACCGAACTGGGCTGCCGGGTCCGCATTTTCCCCGGGAATGCCTCGGGAGCGGATATCGCCGCAGAGAAGCCCGATGGCTTTTTTATCTCCAACGGACCCGGCGATCCGGAAGGCGCCGCGCAGGCCATCGAGATTGTCCGCACCCTGATCCATTCCGGCACCCCGGTATTTGGAATCTGTTTTGGCCACCAGTTGATCGGGCTCGCCCTCGGCGGCAAGACGTTCAAAATGAAATTCGGCCACCGGGGCGCCAATCACCCCGTGATGGAGCTCGATCGGAGAAAAGTGGAAATCGCGTCGCAGAACCATGGTTTCTGTGTGGATCCGGATTCCCTTCCCGCCGAGGTCGAGATCACCCACCTGAACCTGAATGACAACACGTGTGCGGGCCTTCGCCACAAACAGCTCCCGGTATTTTCCGTGCAATACCACCCGGAAGCCGCACCGGGGCCCCATGATTCCCAGTATCTGTTCAATCGCTTCGTCGACCAGATGCGTGATCACCGGAAGGCCCGGCGGTCATGAACCACGACTGGATCGCCATCCTCGATTTTGGGTCCCAGTACAGCCAACTGATTGCCCGGCGAATCCGGGAGCAGCAGGTATACTGTGAATTGCTGCGCTTCGACACCTCCGCCGAACAGCTCGCGGCCCGTAAACCGGCTGGCATCATCCTCTCCGGCGGCCCGGCCAGCGTGTATGCCGACAAAGCCCCCCAGTGTGATCCCGCCCTGTTCACCCTCGGACTCCCGATCCTCGGCATCTGTTACGGCATGCAGTTGATGACCCGGAACCTCGGAGGATCTGTCACCCCGGGTCAAGCCCGCGAATATGGGTTTGCGGAGATTGAAATCGACAACCCCGCTGTGTTGTTCAAACACATCGGAGACCGCACCCAGGTGTGGATGAGTCATGGCGACCAGATTGAGGTCCTGCCTGAAGGCTTTGAAGCCGTCGCGCATACCCGCACCTGCCCGGTGGCGGCGATGGCCGATACCGCGAGAAACTTCTACGGCCTGCAGTTCCATCCCGAAGTCGTTCATACCCCGCAAGGGATCATGATGTTGCGACACTTCCTGTTCACGATCTGTGCCTGCACCGGGGACTGGAAGATGTCCCGATTCATCGAGGAAAGTTGCGAATCGATTCGGCGCACCGTGGGGAAGGATCATGTGTTGTGCGGCCTGAGTGGCGGCGTCGACTCCGCAGTTGTGGCCGCCCTTCTCCACCGGGCCATCGGGGATCAGCTCCACTGTGTTTTTGTGGACAACGGGCTGCTCCGGGCCGGTGAAGCAGAGCAAGTCGAGGATATCTTTGGCGATGCATTCGGCATGGACCTGCATACCGCGCGGTCCGCGGACCTGTTTCTGGACGCCCTGAGCGGCGTGGTGGACCCGGAACAAAAACGCAAGATCATTGGCAAGGTCTTCATTGATGTCTTCACCGAGCAGGCCCGGACCCTTGGCGACATCCGGTTTCTTGCCCAGGGCACCTTGTACCCGGATGTGATTGAAAGTATTTCACCGATTGGCGGGCCTTCCGCGACGATCAAGAGTCATCACAATGTTGGAGGCCTGCCACCTGACCTGAAATTTGAATTGATCGAGCCTTTGCGCGAGCTGTTCAAGGATGAGGTTCGGGTCCTGGGACGGGAGCTGGGGTTGCCGGATCTACTTGTCGACCGACAGCCGTTTCCCGGACCCGGTCTGGCGGTGCGCATCCTCGGCGAAGTCACCCGGGCGCGGGTATCGCTTCTTCAAGCGGCAGATCTGCGGGTGCAGGAGGAGATCCTCAAACTCCCCAACTACACCGATATCTGGCAGGCCTTTGCCGTACTGCTCCCCATTCAAACCGTGGGCGTCATGGGCGATGACCGGACCTACGAACATGTGGCCGCAGTCCGGGCCGTGCGAAGCCTCGACGGCATGACCGCTGACTGGTATCGCCTCCCCCACGAAACCCTCGACCGAATTGCCAGCCGAATCATCAACGAAGTCCGCGGGATCAATCGCGTGGTCTACGACATCAGCTCCAAACCTCCTGCCACCATTGAATGGGAGTGACCTTCTATGCCCAAGCGTACTGACATCCAATCCATCCTCATCATCGGCTCCGGCCCAATTGTCATCGGGCAAGCCTGTGAGTTCGACTATTCCGGAACTCAGGCCTGCAAGGCCCTGCGGGAGGAGGGGTACCGCGTCATCCTGGTGAACAGCAATCCCGCGACCATCATGACCGACCCGGAGACTGCGGACCGGACCTATGTGGAACCGATCACGCCCCAGGTCATTGAGAAGATTCTGGCCAAGGAACGCCCCGACGTCATTCTGCCCACCCTGGGGGGCCAGACTGCGCTCAACACCGCGCTCAAAGTTGCCGATCTCGGGATCCTGGACAAGTACGGGGTCGAGTTGATCGGAGCCAAGGCCGAAGTGATCCGGAGAGCCGAAGACCGGATTCTGTTTAAGGAAGCGATGGAAGCTGCGGGTATCCCCTGCCTGCGCAGCAGCCTTATTCGGTCGATCGATGAAGCCCGTGATGCCGCCGAGGCCATGGAATTTCCGATCATTGTCCGGCCCAGCTATACACTGGGCGGCACCGGAGGTGGTACCGCCCATGATCTTGACGAGTTGATTGAAATCACCTCGGGGGGGCTCAAGGCCAGCTTGAACAGCACCTGCCTGCTGGAGGAGTCGGTCCTGGGCTGGAAGGAATTTGAACTGGAAGTGATGCGGGACCATCAGGACAACTGCGTGATCATCTGCTCCATTGAGAATGTCGACCCCATGGGCATCCACACCGGCGACAGCATTACCGTAGCTCCGATCCAAACCCTTACTGATCGTGAGTATCAGGTCATGCGGGATGCCGCGATCAAGGTCCTGCGGGTGATTGGGGTCGAAACCGGAGGCTCCAATGTCCAGTTTGCCCTCCATCCCCAAACCGGGCGGATGGTGGTCATCGAAATGAATCCCCGGGTGTCCCGCAGCTCCGCCCTGGCCAGCAAGGCAACCGGGTTCCCCATCGCCAAAATTGCCGCCAAACTGGCGGTTGGCTATACCCTCGATGAACTTTCCAACGACATTACCCGGGAAACCCCCGCCTGCTTTGAGCCCACGCTGGATTACTGTGTGGTCAAGATTCCCCGGTTCGCCTTCGAGAAATTCCCGGGCGCCAAGCCTATTCTCGGGGTGAGCATGAAGTCGGTCGGCGAAACCATGGCCATCGGCACCAATTTCCGGGAGGCGTATCAAAAGGCCTTGCGTGGGCTCGAAATCTCGGTGGATGGTTATGACCTGAAGTTTGAAAAGCCCGCGCTGGCCTATGCGGATCTGGATGCGGAATTGCGGAAGCCGTCTGTCGACCGCCACCGCACCATCAAAGTGGCGCTCAAGAAAGGCTATTCGATTGACCGGCTTGCCGAACTTACGGGCATGGATCCCTGGTTCCTCGACAATTTTCTCCAGATCGTCGAACTGGAAAAGGAACTGGTCGATGCCCCGGCGTTAACTCTGGAACTGCTGCGGACGGCCAAGCGCAGTGGATTTTCGGACAAGCAAATCGCCGCCCTGCGCGGTGCGGACGTGACCGAAGCAGACATTCGGGCCCTCCGCACCCAACACGGTATTGTTCCCGTCTATCGACTGGTCGACACCTGTGCGGCCGAGTTTGAGGCTTACACGCCCTACTTCTACTCCAGCTATCAGGCCATGGATCAGGCCCGGGTTACCGACAAGCGCAAGATCATGGTCTTGGGCAGCGGCCCCAACCGGATCGGTCAAGGCATCGAGTTTGATTACTGTTGTGTGCACACCGTGTTTGCCCTCCGGGAACTTGGATATGAGACGATCATGGTCAATAGCAACCCGGAGACGGTGAGTACCGATTATGACACCTCCGACAAGCTGTTTTTTGAACCGCTGACCTTTGAAGATGTGATGAACATCTATGAGCGGGAGAAGCCCGAGGGCGTGGTGGTGCAAATGGGCGGGCAAACCCCGCTGAACCTGGCGGTGCCATTGATGGCCGCTGGTGTACCCATTCTGGGCACCTCCTCGGATAGCATCGACATTGCTGAAGACCGCAAGCGCTGCCGCGAACTGTTGGAGCGGCTCGGGATCAAACAGGCGGAAAGTGGCACTGCGACCACCCTCGAAGAAGCGAAGGTCATCGCGGAACGGATTGGATTCCCGGTCATGGTGCGGCCGTCCTATGTTCTGGGCGGGCGGGCAATGATGGTCGCCAACAATCCAGAAGAGCTGGAGCCCTTTGTCCAGGCAGCCTTTGAAGCCAGTCCGGGGTTCCCGGTGTTGCTGGATCGGTACCTTGACCGGGCGATTGAGGTCGACGTGGATGTTCTGGGTGATGGTGAACAGGCCCATATCGGCGGCGTTATGCAGCATGTCGAACAAGCAGGCATCCACTCCGGTGACTCGGCCTGCGCAACCCCGCCCCACTCGCTCCCTGAGTCAGTGGTGGAAAAAATCAAACAGGACTGTCTCCGCCTCGCCCTTGAGCTCAAGGTCAAGGGACTGATGAATATCCAGATGGCGGTTAAGGACAACGAAGTGTATGTCATCGAGCTGAATCCACGGGCCTCTCGAACCGTACCCTTCATCAGCAAAGCCACGGGAGTTCCTCTGGCCAAGCTGGCCGCGAAAATATCCGCCGGCGTCAAACTCGCCGATCTGGATACCACGATCAAACAAAAGTTCCCGCAATGGTGTGCGGTGAAGGAAGCGGTTTTCCCCTTTAATCGATTCTCCGGGGTCGACCCGATTCTGGGGCCGGAAATGAAATCGACCGGCGAGGTGATGGGAATCGACACCTGCTTCGAACTGGCCTACTGGAAAAGCCAGATTGCCGCAGGGCAGATCTTGCCTCAGCGGGGCCGGGTATTTCTGAGCGCACGCAATGCCGACAAGGACTGGATGGTCGACATTGGCCATCAACTCCATGCGCTTGGATTTTCTCTGATCGCCACCGAGGGTACCGCCCGGGTTTTACAGGACGCCGGGCTCACCGCTCAACTGGTTCACAAGCTGGCCGAAAAGAAAGCCCCCAATGTACTGGACTTCATGAAGAAAGGGGAGGTGCACCTGGTCATCAACACACCCAGCGGGGCACTGGCCCGGGGCGACGAGGTGATGATTCGGTCTGAGGCCATTCTCCGCTCGATTCCCATCGTCACCACCCGGGACGGCGCCATGGCCACCCTGTCCGCTCTTCATCACATGATTGACCGGGATTGGACGGTTCACGCACTCCAGGATTTCTACGCCTGACGTTTGGCCGCAACCTTGGATCGTTGACCGGGCATCCAGGGGGATATCAATGCATAATAGACCCCGTACACGGTCAGAAGTAGGGCGGACAGAAATGCGACATCCACCCGGGTGAACAACAGCAGAACCGCGACAATCCCCGCAAAAAACATCAGGGGCGTCTTGGTTGGCTTGCGATAGCGAACGGTGGAGACCTGAAGAATCAGGAAGATCAGGGAGATCATCCACACCCCCCACCCCAGAAAGCCGCCGGTCAACTGGAACCGGGGGTCCTCGACAAAACCCGATTCGGTCATAAACACAAACATCGCGACCCAACCGGCATTCACGGTAATCGGCATCCCCAAATACCCCTTCTCACCACGGGCAGGATCCACCACCCGGAACCGGGCCAGTCGCGCGGACCCCGAAAGCACGGTCACAATCGCCAGGGCCCAGCCCAGCGCGGGATAGTAAGGCGACAGAAGGGTATAGACCAAAAATGCCGGCACCACCCCATAGGCCAGTTGATCCAAAAATGTATCGAGTTCCGCCCCAAAATTGGTGGACATTTTCAGTTTTCGCGCGGTGATCCCATCCAGTCCATCCAGGATCAGGCAGATCATGATCAGTTTGGCGGCGAGGGCAAAATCTCCTGAATCAATCACCACCAATGCCGAAAAGGCGACGACAATGGCGGCGGAGGTGATCAGGCTGGGAATCCAGTTCATCTTGGGCATCGGTCAAAGATCCTTTCGCAGTCTGGCAATCGGGGTGACCCCGGCCGTCGTCCGGTCTCCGCGACGGCACACCACCTCGACACGATCCCGGGGCAGGTATACATCAAGTCGCGATCCAAATTTCATCATGCCAATTCTTTCCCCCCGGGCCAGCGCCTGCCCTTCATCCAGCCAGGCGACCACCCGGCGAACCAGGGGGCCGACAATCTGGCGAACCAGACAGGGAACATCCCCTTCGATCAGGATGGAACTGTGCTCGTTCACCTCCGAGGATTGGGGATTCCGGGTCAACACATGGCGTCCGGGGCTGTAGTCCAATCGGGTCACCGCCCCCTGAATCGGAGAACGGTTCACATGGACATCCCAGGGGGTAAGATAAATACTGATCCTCACGGTGGGTTGGCACAGGTAGGTGGTTTCATCGATATCTTCCACCGAGCGGACCCAGCCATCGGCTCCGGCAACGACCAGGGCAGGATCCTCCGGCGGCACCCGTTCAGGGTCGCGGAAGAAGTAGAGCATAAACAGACTATAGGCGGCGGCGGCCACCAACAGCGCTGCCGATACCCCCCACGCTTCGGCCCGGAAGCTCCAGACGGCGCCGCCAAGCGGCAGTACAGCCCAAGCCAGATGAGACCCCAACCCTTTTGCAAACGGAATTTTCATCGGGTCATTGTAGTGGATTTCCGTCGTCTTTGGAAAGACTGGTTGCGTAATCTTTTCCATCCCCCGCGCGGGTCCGGAAAGGCATGACGGACAGGAGCACGGTTCCCAGCCCCCCCCACCGGTTTCCCGAAGCGGCAATCCCGGCTGCCAGAATCAATCCGCCCCCCAGCCAGGCCATGCCATTGGGGATTTCCCCCCAGATAATCCAGCCGATCGCGGTGGCAAAGATGACTGAAGTGTACTGATAGTAGCCCACCCTGCCTGCCGGAGCCGACGAATAGCCACGGGTAATCAGCCACTGCCCGATCGTGGCACAGCAGCCGATGAGAAAGGCGAGCCCCCATTGCCGGGGTGTGGGAGGAACCCACACCCATAAAGCAGCGGGCAGGGAAACCACGCTGGCAAAAACCCCGAAATAGAAAACGGTCCGGGCGGCAGGCTCGCTACTGGATAGATTTCGAACCCCTACGAGCGCCACTGCGGCAAACAAGGAGGAGATCAGTCCGGCGATGGCGGCGGGCTCCCAGGTCCCCTGGGTCGGTTGCAGGATGGCGAGCACCCCACAGAAACCCACCAGCAAAAAGCCAATAACGCGGCGTTGAAGCGGCTCCCTCAACCAGACCGACGCGACGACGGGGATGAACAGGGGTGCGGTGAAATTCAGCATGATGGCCACGGCAAGATGCAGGCGGGACAGGGCAAAAAAGAACAGATACATCGCACAAACCCCGACCAGAGCGCGAAAGGCATGACCTTTCAGCCTTCGGGTGCGGAAGGTGAAGGACGGCATTTGCCATAACCACGGGGTCAGGATCAGCAACCCCAGAAAGCTCCGGAAGAAGACCACCATGGGCACCGGCAACTCCCCGGTCAATTGCTTGACCATCGCGCCGACTGCGGAAAAAAAGAATGCCGAGCCAACAATGAATGCCGCCCCCTTGAGAACGCTCTGGGGGTAAATGGACCGGAAGGTATCTGCGCTCATTCCGGTGGATCCAATGGCCGATCCGGAAGCCAGGCGGCGAGCATCCTCAGGGAGTAGTGAATCGCAAAGCAGATCACCATGGATCCCATGGCGGCAACTGCGGCTACCCGGAGCTGCTCCCGACCGGAGTCGGAGCCCCACCACATGCAACCCGCACCCAGCAATCCCGCCGCATAACCCAGCAGGCGAAACAGGGTCGAAACCTTCTGCAAGCGCAGCTTCAAGGGGGTTCGAAGGGGCGGGTTCAAATGGTCAACAGTTCCTTGATATCTTCCCAGGTCAGCTGCCCCATCAGATCCTTTCGGACCTGAAGCGTGGCATCAATCATCGTCCGTTTCTTTTCCTGGAGGGCGAGGACCTTCTCTTCGATGCTGTTCCGGGTGATCAGTTTAATATTGTAGACCGTCCGCTTCTGCCCGATCCGGTGGGCCCGGTCGGTGGCCTGGTCTTCGACCGCCGGGTTCCACCAGGGATCGTAATGGATCACCATGTCGGCCCCGGTCAGGTTGAGCCCGGTTCCTCCCGCCTTCAAACTGATCAGGAAAAGAGGAATCGATTCATCGTTATTGAAGCGGTGGACCTCTTCCAACCGCTTGACCGTGGAGCCATCCAGATAACAGTAAGGGATTTTTCGCTGTTCGAGATCCCGGCGGAGGATGGAAAGCATGGAAACAAACTGACTGAACAGCAGGACGCGATGGCCGCTATCCATAGCTTCATCAATTAATTCATTGAGCAGGTCCAGCTTGGCCGAGGGCTGGGTGACCTTGAAGTCGGTTCCATTGAGCAAGTCGAGGTGGCAGCAGATCTGGCGCAACCGGGTCAGGGTTTTGAGTACGGTAAACCGGGATCGGGCAAAGCCCTGACTTTCCACGAGTTCCGACAATTGCTGGGCGGAGGACTCCAGCATGCGCCGATACATCCGGAGCTGATCCGGCGACATATCGCAGTAGGCCACCCGATCGATCTTATCCGGCAGTTCCTTGGCGACATCCCGCTTCATGCGGCGGAGAAGGAACGGGTGCACTTTGCGATGCAACCGGGCATGACAGGCCTCCGCCTCCAGACCTCCGGCACCAATGGGTTGCTCAAAGTTTCTCCGAAAATGAGCATGATTGCCGAGATACCCCGGCATCAGGAAGTCGAAGATCGACCACAAATCACTCACGGTGTTTTCCATGGGGGTTCCGGTCAGGACCAGCCGGTGATCGGCACGGATCTGCTTGGCGGACCGGGCATTCTGAGTGGAGTGATTCTTAATGTGCTGGGCTTCGTCGAGGATGGCGGCGGCAAACTGTCTTTCGTGGTAGCGCTGGACATCCCGCCGCAGCAGCGCATAGGAGGTGATGACCAGATCCGCTTTCCCCATGTCTTTCCAGTGCTTGTGGCGGTCGCTTCCGGTCATCATCAGAACCCGGAGATCCGGCGTGAATTTGCGGCTTTCCTCCGCCCAGTTCACCACCAGACTGGTGGGGCAAACCACGAGCGCGGGACGGTGCGGGCCCGGAAGCCTTTGCCACATCTGCTCGAGCCAGACCAGCGTTTGCACCGTCTTCCCCAAACCCATTTCGTCGGCAAGAATCCCCCCGAATCCATTGCGCTCAAGAAAGGCCAGCCAGCCAATCCCGTCCTTCTGGTAGGGCCGTAGAATTTCCCGCAGCCGCTCGGGGACCGCGGGCTCATCCACCTGGGAAAGCCGGTTTTGCCGCTCCGCCATGGCCTTCATCAACTGATCCGCCCGCATGGTGACCCCACGGAGATTCTCCGCCGCCGCCAAGGCGTACCCGGCATTGACCGCATCCACTGCATAGGGTTTACCCGCGGCGGCATCGGCCAGCCCGATATCCGACAGGGTCTGATGCAGGGCATGCAGAAGATCCCGATCGATCAGAATCGTTCGCCCCTTCCATTCAAGACAGGATTCCCCCCGGACATAGACATCCTCCACCAGATGGGGAGGGATCAGTTGCTCTTCACCATCATAGTAATTGAATTGCAGGGTGAAACTCGTTTCGTCTGAGCTCCGGGTGTAGTCCACATGCGGCACGACCCACTCGGCATTTTTGGTCAGCACATCCAACCATCCGCCGTAATCGACCCGCCAGCCCGCCGCCCTCATCGCAGGTACGCGTGAGGCCAGAAAATCGACAACGGCCCGGGTTCCCTCCAGGGGAGGGAGGCGATCCCCGGCAAGGGCTTCCAGCCCGAAGGCGGGTAGCCGGGCCATCGCATCGGCCTCGGCATCGGGATCGCGCACCCAGTAATGGAATCCATCCTCCGGATCCGGTGCGGCAAATTCTTCCGGTCCGATGCCACCGGCCCCGCAAGGAACTGCCGCAGGGCCATACTCCGCCATCAACTGCATGGTCAATTGTTCGTGATTGCCGGCCAGCATCATGCAAATAACCGGACTTCCCTTGCTGTACCGCATCTGGTCGACGGGATAGCCCTGATCCACCAGAAACAGTTCCTCCAACCCCGGCAACTCCCGGGCCAGAAATCTCGACAGGTCAATGCGCGCGATGGTTCGCGGACCGGTATACAGATCCCGATACGGCTTCGGTAGAATGGCCTCCAGCGGATAAAACGCATGGTCATGATAGACCCAACCCGATTTGCGCCCAATCACCCAGGCCGGTCCGCCGGCGCCATTGGCGGAGGGGAGATCGACATGGATCGACAAGAGTGCGTCCTGAGAGGAGGGAACAGCATGGAGTGAAAGGTGGGGAAGGATCGGCCGATCCAGGATTTCAATGACCTCCGCGCCATCCCCTCCGCTATGCAATGACTGCCCCTTCAGCGTTGCCAGCAGTTGCACCATCAATTCGGTATGGAGAGAGAGGCAAGCGGGCAAGGCCCCCCCCGCCATATCCTCAAGGATATAGACCAGCTCATGCTCCATGGGGGAAAAACGCAACGCCTGATGCGGATGCACCTTATCGGCACGAATGTTTTTCCCACCGACGCGGACTTGAATCAGCAAGGGATACACCCCTTGAGCCTCGGCAAAAACCGGCCAGGAGGGGTCGAGCTTGAGGCGCAACCGGGCCTCGGATCCCTCAAGGGATTCCGGCCCAGCAAGTTTCCAGTAACGGGAATCCCGGCCGCGGCGGGCTTCCAACTGGCGGCGCGCTTCAATGCGCAGCGCCCGGTCCTGATGGGGATCTCCAGTCAGGTCGATATAGGCCAACCCCAGGGCAATGGCGTGACTGCACACCAGGCCCCGCTCCCGGGAGTCACGACAGGGGCATTGATTTTCGATACTGCCGTCGGGAAGAAACTTGAACCGGGTCAGAATTTCCCGGGTTCCCAACTGAATGCGCCCCCGAATCAACGGCGCTTCAATGTCCAACTGTTCTACCCAGCCAGCATCGAAAATCCGCTTCCCCTCCCGCAGTTCATTGGGGCCTGACCACCCTGAAAGGATGCTCTGATTGATGTATGGCAATGCTTGATCTGTCATCCCGAAATCCGGCCGATGAGTATACCCGACATGGACTCGGAGAAGAAACAACAAACGGTCGGGAAGGGAGAATTCCCTTTGCTGGACCCGCGCGGTATCCGACAAGCCCCGCGCGCGGGGAGCCGTTTATGATCCGAGTCTGGCTTCGAGGGCGGCCACCCGGTTCTTGAGCAATTCCAACCGACGAAGATTGGCGAGGTCGGAAGCAAATTCCTTGTGGGGAACCGCCGGGGTGCCAAACATGTAGGCTCCGGGCGCGACATCCTTACTGACCCCGCTCTGGGCGCCGATGATCGCCCCGGCTCCGATGATCAGATGCCCCGCCACCCCCACCTGGCCCGCGAGAATCGCCTTCTTTTGCACAATCGTACTGCCGGAAATGCCCACCTGGGCAACAATGACCGCGTCATCCTGAATCCAGACATTGTGGGCAATCTGGACCAGATTATCGATTTTCACCCGCTTGCCAATCCGGGTCTTGCCATAGCGGGCGCGGTCCACCGTGGAATTGGCTCCGATTTCGACATCATCGCCGATGATCACAATTCCGATCTGGGGCTGCTTGGTCCGGATTCCTTCCGGTGACACATCGTAGCCGAAACCGTCACTCCCGATGACCACACCATTGTGAAGAATAACCCGGTCCCCGATCACCACATACTCCCGCAAGGAGACCTGGGGATAGAACCGGCAGTGTTCCCCAATCCTGGCCCCGCGACCAATCGAGACCTGGCCAACCAGAATGGAACCGGCGCCGATCGAGGCGCCGGCCTCCACCACGCAAAAGGGACCGATATGCACGCCCTCGCCCACGGTCGCTTCGGGGGAAATCACCGCCGAGGGATGAATCCCCGGGGGATAGTCGATCTCCGGGCCGGCAAACCACCGGGCAATCTCACCGAACGCGACCTCCGGTTTATCCACCCGGATCAGCACCGCTGGCGATGGATGGCTCCAGTCATGTCCAACCAGCAAAGCCCCCGCCCGGGTTTCCGAGGCATCCGAGGCATAACGGCTTTGCGAGACAAACGCCAGTTCGTGGGCCTGGGCATCGCGCACCCCTCCGACCCCGCTCAACACCACCGTGGGATCGCCATCACAGCGTCCCTTCAATCGGTCGGCAATATCACCAGCGGTCAGTGCCTGAAGCTTCATGCAAGCCTCCGTGCTTCGATCATTGATTCAAAACGTCGATCACCCTTGCGGTGATGTCCAGATTGGGATCCACGTAAACCAGGATCGGCACCCCATTCATGGACATCCCGGAAGAATCCACCACCCCGGAGTACCCCTGATCGCGGGCATACGCCGCAATCTTCTCATTGATTTCCCCGATCAAGCGGCGCCGCATCCGCAGACTTTGTTCATCCAGCTTGCGCTGACGCGACTCGTCAAACCGCCGGATCTTGGCTTCATCGTCCTTGATCTCGACCAGTTTTTCCTCGGTTTGCCGCCGCAACTCGTTCCGGGACTCCTCGCTGAGCGCGGTATCGAGGGCGCGGTCCCGCAGGGTGCGGTAGTCGTTTTTGAGCTTCTCGTACTGATCGATCAGTTCTTTCCGCTCGTCCTTGAACGAGTCGGCCTGTTCCTGCAACTGATCATTCGCGGCCTTGGTCTTGAAAAAGTTGGTGAACACAGTATCCAGATTGACATACACCAGCGGTCCACCCGACTGCTGAGCCTGCACCGCTGGCGCCCCGATCCACAACCCGGCCATCACCACCATCGCCCCCATCCAATATCTGCTCATTACCCGTACCTTTCTTTTCGTCATCAATAGGAATAGCCCAGCGAGAACTGGAACCGCCCCGAACTCCGGTCATTAAATTCATCCGCTTCCTGCGGCCAGGCATAGTCCAGCCGAAGCGGGAAGCCGGGGATATCCACCCGGATACCCAGACCAACATCCGAGTTGTAGTCGCCAAAGTCCACCGAAAACGCCTCGGGATGCACCATCCCGATATCATAAAATCCCGCCAATCGAAACTGCGCCGACAGGGGGATGGTGTATTCAGCGGAGGCAAACCAGCCGGACAAACCGCCGACCGGCTCCCCGGTCTCATCCTTCGGGCCCACATCCCGGTAGTCAAATCCGCGCAAGGTCCTGGCTCCCCCGAGAAACAGTCGGTCAAAAATCGGCACCGAATCCGAACGCCCGTAGGCGTCCACCCCCGACAGCCAGCCATGGATCAGGAAGACATGATCAAACCACAGGGGCCAGTAATGGGTGACATCAAACTCCAGCCCGTAAATGTCGGTTTCCCCGCCCAGCGGCCCCCCGGCCACCGTACCGGTCAGGGTCGACTTCATCCCCCGGGTCGGGATCAGGGGATGATCCCGGGTATCAAAGCGCAACTGGGGTGACAGGGAACTCTTGATTCGGGTTCCTTCCTCCGCCTTGATCAGGTCGGAGGCGGTGTCGTCCACATTGTACACCCGGATTTCCTCCAGCCCATAGGTGAGGTTCATGCGGGTAAAGGGAAGTACCGGAAAGCCAAGGCTCACCCGTCCGCCGGTGTTCTGCTGATCGTATTCATCACTGAGAAACTGGCTGTTGCGCCGGAACAACGCGGTGCCCAAATTGAGGCGACGGTCCAGAAACCACGGGTCGGACCATTTCAATTCCACGTCCTGTCGCTTCGTGCCCAGAGTGCCCCGGAACATGATACTCTGACCGCCCCCCACCGGAGGCCAGCTATACAGATCAAAGTTTGATTTCTGGATTTGTACAAACCCGATCAGGGAGTCGATACTGGAAAAGCCCGCTCCGATCTGGAACTGTCCGGTATTCTGTTCCTTCACCTCAAATTCCACATCATACTGCTCCGGATCCTCGGTCGGCACCGGGGTGGAATTCACGAAGGAAAAATACTGGAGACCGCGCAGCCGTTGCTCACTGGTGCGGAGCTTGACTTCATTGACCACCTCGCCGGGGTAGACCGCAAGTTCCCGGCGGATCACCTTATCCCGGGTCACCACATTGCCGACAATGTCGATCGACCGGATATAGGCGAGGGAGCCTTCGCGGACGGTAAACTCGACATCCACCACCGCGGCACCGCTGGCGGACCGGGACACCGTGGGGTTCAGCCGGTAGGAAACGCGGGTGTTGATGTAGCCGCGGCTGCCATAGTAATCCCGCAGCATTCCCGATGCACGATTCAACATCTGAACCGATGCGACCTCGGAGAGGGATTGCCGCAATCGGCTTTCCAGCTCCATGTGCGGAAACAGGGTGACTCCCTTCAAACTAACCTCACCGATAAAGTACTGCTCCCCCTCCACCACCGGGATCTCAACATTCACCTTGGATGACGATACCGGAACGATTTCCGGCTCACCGATGCTCACATCGAGAAAACCGCGGTCCATGTACACATCGCGCAACGCGACCCGGTCGATGCCCATTTTGTCAGGGTCGTACACCCCGGAACCGGTGAGCCAGGAAAATAAGCCACGCTTTTTCAACAACATGGTTTTGCGCAATGCCTTGTCGTCCACCACATGGTTTCCGCTGAAATTGATGGCGTGAATGCGAGCCCGCTGCCCTTCCTTCACCTCGATCCGCACATCGGCAGTCATGCCATCGGCCTGTTCTTCCAGGTCCCAGGTGAGGGTGGCAAACGGATAATGCTTTTTCTGGTACCACTCCCGCACCGCCTTGGCTTTGACCGCGAGGGTGGCATCATCGACCAGATCTCCAACCTCCAGGGCCAGCAGTTCCCGAATCTTCCGATTACCGTCGAGGTTGGCTCCGTCAATGGAGAGCCGCCGGATGCGGAACTTGGGCTCGACGACGTACACCAGGCTGAGTTGATCGCCCAGTTGGGGAATATCCATGGCCACATAGGAAAAACGCCCGGAATCACGGAGACTGTCAATGTCCGCGGACAGCAGGTCCCGGGAGATATCCATCCCGGTGCGGGTCTTGGTATAGGCCTCGATCAACTCAAGGTCCACCGGGCGGCCATCCCGCCGCACCGCGCGAATATCCGTCACCACGATGGCTTGCGCCGCAGTGGCAAGAAAAAGCCCGCACAGGCAGATGATCCGGATCAGTGGCTTCATGGGTCTCTCCATTCCTCGTTTCACGGTCCCGAGGGCGGGGAAGGCGGCGAACCGTCCGTCCCATGATAACGGGTTTCAAATCGGGTCAGTTCATCTTCAAAATTCAGCCGCACCTCGCCCGTCGGGCCATTGCGGTGTTTGGCCACATCCAGGATCGCCAATTTGGTGTCCCCCGATTCCTCGTCGTCCGGATATTTGCAGGGCCGCCGGAGGAGACAAACCACATCCGCATCCTGCTCAATCGACCCCGAATCACGCAGATCCGAGAGCTTGGGTTTGGCCAGCCGGTCCCGGGTTTCCGGGGCTCGGCTCAACTGGCTGAGAACAATCACCGGCACATGGAGTTCCTTGGCCATGGCCTTGATGGCCCCGGAAATCGCCGCGGTCTCGCGCTGCCGGCCTTCCCGGGCATAGGTTGAAAAATTCATCATCTGAAGGTAGTCGATCACAATGAGGTCGATCTCATGGCGCTTTTTGAGCCGGCGCGCCTTGGCTCGCAACTCGGTCGGCTCGAGGCCGGGTGTATCGTCGACAAAAATATCCGCCTTGGCCAGGACACTGGCGGCAGACATCAACTTCTCATTCTGGTTTTTGCCGACATAGCTGTCGAACAACTTGTGATAGGGTACGCCCGCCCGTGAGCACAACATCCGCTTGGCGAGGGCGCCGGTCGACATTTCCAGGCTGAACACCGCGACCTTGCGCTTTTTCTTGTCGGAGACATCTCCGGTGGCCACATTTTCCGCAATATTCATGGCCAGGGAGGTTTTGCCCATCGACGGACGGGCCGCGATGATGATCATATCCCCCGGCTGAAAGCCCTTGGTCTTGTTATCGAGATCCAGAAACCCGGTCGGCACCCCGGTGATTCCCCGCTTGTCGTCGATAATCCGGTGGAGCTCTTTCATGGTGGAGCTGACCGTCTCCGCCCAGTCCTCCATGGTGTTTATCTGATTTTCCGAAATGTCATAGAACGATTGTTCGACCCGGTCGAGAATGCGGTCCGCCTCATCCTCCTCGTCATAGCACAGATCCATGGCGATCCGCGCCCGGTCCAGGATGGTTCGAAGCAAATGCTTCTGGCGCACAACATCGACAAAGTGTCCCGCCCGGGCGGCGGTGGGGGTATTGTCAAACAGTTCCTCGAGGTATTCCACGCCCCCGATCTGGTCGAGCAGTTTGAGCTCTCCGGCGCGGATGTGGGTTGCCACGAGATCACAGGGCTTGTGCTCATCGTGCATCCGGCGCAGCAGGCCATACAAGGCACGATTCTGCGGGGCGTAAAAGGAATCCTCGGAGAGGCCGCGTTCGATGGAGAGATCGAGGACCCGCTCGGCATCGATCAGGATGGAGCCCAGAACCGCCCGTTCAGCTTCCAGGCTATGCGGGGGCACAGGTTCGCCGCGGCGAACCGGCTTGTCCTGACCGGCCGTGGAGGCCATCAGATTACTCCGAAACGATCGATACGGTCAGGGCGGGGTGAATCTCCGATGTCAACTTGATCGGAATCTTGTAGGTACCCAGTTCCTTGATCGGCTGTTCGAGAACAATCTGATGCCGATCAATGGAGATACCTGCCCCCTCCAGCGCTTCGTGAATGTTCTGGGAGGTTACCGAGCCAAAGATCTTGTTTTCGTTACCGACTTTGGCGGGGATCTTCAATTCGATATCCGCGATCCGGGTGCTGAGGGCTTCCGCTTCCGCCCGCAGCTTCATCCGATGCGCTTCATAGTCCGCCTGCTTCTTCTCCAACTGCCGGAGATTGCCCGCAGAAACCTTGACGGCAAGCTTCTTGGGAAGCAGAAAGTTCCGCGCGTATCCGTCGGTTACCTTGACCAGATTGCCCTGTTCGCCGAGGCCCTGTACATCCTCAATAAGAATCACTTCGTGTTGTGCCATGATGAAAATCTCCGTGGGATCAGGATACCAGTCCCATCACCCGGGCGCGTCGGATGGCGCGCTTGATCTGCCGCTGTTGCTTTGCCGTGGTACCGGAAATGCGCTGGGGCAAAATTTTCCCGCGCTCGGTCATAAATTTCTTGAGCAGTTCGCTGTCCTTGTAGTCGATCTGGTCCACCCCTTCGAGGTACTTCGCGCCGCGCTTGAGCACGGGGGCCAAATCGGTCGGTTCCGAACGTCTGCTGGGTTTTCGTTGCATCGGTTTCATCTTCATTCTCTCCACTTAAAACGGAATCTCGTCATCACCACTAAACTCATCCCCGGTCGGACCGGAGGACCGGCCCGGCGGGTTGTCGCCGCCTCCCCGGTACTCACCGGGACCATCGCTCATGGATGCTTTTCTGGGAGAACTCAGAAATTGAACCCGCTCGGCCACCACGCCGAGTTTGCTCATTTTCTGGCCATCCTTCTCCCACTCGTCGAGCCGCAACCGGCCCTCGATCAACACCGGCGATCCCTTGGACAAGTACTCGCCGGAGGTTTCCGCCTGGCGTCCCCAGACCGAAACCGTGACATAGACCACTTCTTCCTTGTCCTCTCCGGTGGCCGATTTGTACCGGCGATTGCTCGCCAGGCGCAGATCCGTCACCGCAGTACCGGTTGAGGTATACCGGATCTCCGGATCACGGGTCAGGTTGCCGATCAACAGGACTTTATTCAGGGATGCCATGGTCGTGGTTCTCCTCGGGGTCGCTTCGCCGGGCTCAGGCTCCCGCCGTCGCCGGCGCGTCCGGAACCGTGACCACGGGCTTTTCCGCCCGGTAGAATTCGGCGCGGAAAATATCCTCGTTGAATTTCAACCGACCGCGCAGGGTGGCGAGTTGCTCCCCCAGCATGTCAAAGGTAACCACGTAATACATGCCGCTGCTTTGCTTGTTCATCATGCGGGCAAAAGGACGGCGGCCCAGCTTGGTTGCCGCAGCCACAGTGCCTCCCGCACGTTCAATTTCTACCTTCACCTTGTCGAGAGCGGTATCGAGCTCGTCTTCGCTCATACCCTCGGGAAAGATGAACATGCCTTCATACTTATTCACGATCTACTTCCTCCACATCAAAACCCGGTTCTCCCGGGGAACCTGCATTCCTACACTGTTGGGATACCGCTTGGCAACCCTCAACCGTTGTAAACATTCATCGTCAACGCCACCGGATTCCCGATCCAGTGTTCCGCCGCCGCCGCCGCGCGGTCCAACGCATCGTCCAGCACCTGCTGGTCTTCCGGGGGCAACCGGTTGAGCACGTAGGGCTTGAGGTCGCCCCCGCCACGCCCGATCCCGATCCGAATGCGCGGGAATGCCTCGGACCCGAAAGCGGCCATCACCGATTTCAAGCCATTGTGACCGCCCGCGCTGCCTTGGGCGCGAATGCGGATCTTTCCCAACGGCAAATCCGCATCATCCACCACCACCAGGATATCCTGGACCTCCACCCCGTGCTTGCGGGCAATCGGCCCCACCGCCTGCCCGCTTCGGTTCATGAAGGTCATGGGTTTGACCAGCATGACCTTTTCTCCATCCACCCGGTGCTCGGTCAACCGCGCCGGAAACCGGAAACTTCGCTTGAAGGAAACCGACCACGAACTGGCCAGTCGGTCCACCACATCAAATCCCGCATTGTGGGGAGTCCGCTCGTATTCACGCCCGGGGTTCCCGAGCCCAACAATACACTTCATGGCCCCCTGCTGCCCCGGGGTTCAACCCCCGGAACGGGTTCCGGGATTCAGAACCGTCAACCCTCTTCCGACTCGGTCTTCTTTTCCTTGAGCACCACCGGCTCGGTCGCCTCCGCTCCCTCGGCGGTCGAATCCTCGTCCACCTTGGGCGCGGTAACCACAAACAGTGCCTGTTCGGGATCGGTGACCACCTTGTATTTCGCGGCATCCAACTGGACGTCCCCGGCAGTCAGCACATCGCCGACATTCATACCGCTGATATCCACCTGGATGAACTCCATCAGATCCCCGGGCAGACATTCGATCTCCAGAATGCGTGAAGACTGTTCGAGCAGGCCGCCCTGCATGGAAACCCCGACCGGGGTACCCACCGGTTCCACCGAAACCTCCACCACCAGGGTTTCCGTCATCGATACCTCGTGAAAATCCGCGTGAAGAATCGAGCCATTGAGCGGATTGTGTTGTACTTCCTGCAGCAGGACCTTCTTGACTTCCTGCCCCTGGATTTCCAAGTCCAGCATCACATGCTCGGAGTGATGCCCCACCAACGCCTGGTGAAAGGCATGCTCATAAACCTGAACCAACTGCACATCCTTGCCCGCACCATAGACCACACCCGGGAAATATCCGCTCTTGCGAAGCCGGTTGGATTCCGCACTCCCCGACTTTCCGCTCCGCGGTTCCGCTGAAATTTTTACTGCCGTTGCCATATCTTCCTTCTCCGTTTTTCAGTCAACCCTCACTTAAATTCTGAACAGCGATGTCACGGATTGGTTATTGTGTACCCGTAAAATCGCCTCCGCCAGCAGGTCCGCCACCGACAGAATGGTCACCGGGAACCCGAGCCAGTCCTTGGGCGGCACCGTGTTCGTGGTGATCAGTTCCTTGATGGGTGACGCCTTCAATCGCTCAATGCCCTTGTCGGTCAACAGGCAATGGGTCACCGCGGCGAGGATCGTTCGCGCTCCCCTCGCCTTCACCAAATTGGCTGCGGAGCATAAGGTTCCCGCGGTCGTCGTCAAGTCATCAACGATTAAAACATCCTTGCCCTCGACATCGCCGACGATGTTGATGGCCTCGACCTCGGTCGGGCTTTTACGCTGTTTGCCGACAATCGCAAGTCCGGATTTAAGCATGTTCGAATAGGCATAGGCCATTTTCAATCCGCCCGGATCCGGAGAAACCACCACCATGTTCTCCCCGCACAAATCCCGCTCGCGCAAATGCTTGACGATAATCGGTGCCGCGAACAGGTGATCGACCGGTATGTCAAAAAAGCCCTGGATCTGCTGGGCATGCATATCCATGGTAATCACCCGGTCCGCTCCCGCTGCGACCAGCAAATTGGCCACCAGTTTTGCGGTAATCGGCACCCGCGGCTGGTCCTTGCGGTCTTGCCGGCCATACCCATAAAACGACATGACAGGGGTGATGCGCGCGGCGGATGCCCGCTTCGCGGCATCCATCATGATCAGCAGTTCCATCAGGTTCTCATTGGGCGGATAGCTGGTCGGTTGAAAAATAAAAATGTCCTGCCCCCGGATGTTCTCCGCGATTTTTACAAATATTTCCCCGTCCGGGAAACGACTGATGTCGACATCGCCCAAGGGTTGCCCAATGTAGTCGGCCACTTGCCTGGCCAGATCGAGATGGGCATTGCCCGCTAAAATTTTCAAGGTCGTTGTCATTGTGATTTCATCTGGTTGCCCGACTAGGACTCGAACCTAGACTCTGGCCTCCAAAGGGCCGTGTGCTGCCATTACACCATCGGGCAAACGACGCGCTTTGCCCCGGTAGGGACTCTTTGATCCGCCCTAAACGGAAACGAGAGACGGTACGCACTCCTCCTGTCTCGCGTCAAGATTGGAATCCATACAGACCCAAGGTAATTTCCGGAGCCCAAGGTTCGCCCGGGCTCAGGCTCAAGGTCACCGGCCCGCGGTGCCATCACGGCCGGAACTGAAACCGATCCGGCCCAACCCGGACCCGGCGATAGCTGGCGGCGGCGCCGAGGACGAACAGAATCAAGGTGGTGGGCTCGGGAACCGGTGCAGGCCCGAAGGGGCCTGGCCCGTCATAGTCATAGGTGACCCGCACGAACCCCTCGACATCCAGGGGCGTAATCAATTGCTGCACACCGGAGATGGAGCCGAGGGTTGTGTACTGATCGATCGATGCGGTCAGGGTGAACGTCCCGGAACCCAGATAACTGCGGCCGCCAAAGTCGTACCAGAGGGCCCCCACGAAGTCCGAACCGGAACTGGTGACTTCACCGCCGATCACCTGCCCGTAGTCTGTTCCCTGCAAACTGAAGTTTCCGGTGCCGCCCACCTCCGCGTCACCATCATTGCCGGTGAGGGTGATGTTGGCGGTGGTGGCCGCAATGATGTCGCTGTTGAAAATCGTGGCATTGGCTCCATTGAACAGCCACACATCGGAAGAGGACAGGTTGCCATTTGCGCCAAAGGAAACATCACTGGATGAGCCGGTACCCGAATCATTATCAACCTGGTAGGCGCCACCATTCGCGGTCAGACTGAGTTGAATGAAAATGGAATTCAGGGTGCCCCAGTCCGGATTCCACTGCTGGAATTCCAGATCCTCCTCCAGATTGGGAATCCCACTGAATACTTCGGTCTGTTCGAATATCGCGGCGCGCAGGGACGGGGCCGTCGCAACGCACACGCTCATGACGATACACAACAAAACACTGATGGGCTTCATAGATACACTCGAGTTAATCCATGATGGAAACTACTGCCCACTGCTATCAGATGGACATAGGCCATGCAAGTAATAAAGTTAAATTTGCGGATCGAGGGCAAAATTCGATCTCACCATGAACCTTAAGCATCACCATGACAAGGAACTGTAACGGTTCATGGAGAATTTTACACACAGGCATACGGCAGCATTTTGTCGATAATGACAATCATTATCTATAATGTGAGCGATGGGACGGAGAGGCTGGCCCATTCACGCGCAGAATCAAGAGCCGGCCTTGCCTGGTCGCGGTTTCGGGTTCAGAGGCGGAGCGAACCCTCGACGACCCCCGAACTTGGGCGGTGGCCGGAACGCAGGCACTGGGAGGCTTCGGCCAGGTGAGCATCATCCCCGATGAGGAGAACCTGATCACCCTCTCGCAGTTCATCATCGGGTCCCGGATTGATGAGGTTCTCCTGTGCGCGGCGGATTGCAACAATACTGACCCCGAACCTGGTGCGCAGCTCCAGCTCGCTGATCAGCTTGCCCGCTACCGCCGTCCCCTGCGGCAGGATCACCGTGACCAGCTTGGCATCCCGCAGCAAATCCGGCAGAGGAGCTGGAGGTTCGGACGCCTCTTCCGTGAGTGGCGGTTCGCTCAAGGTTTCCAGCAGGGCGAATTTGCCACGCGAGTACCATTTGTTGAACACCTTCCCGAACCCGAGGACGAGTAGTATGATGATCAACAGCAACACCCCCAGGGTTTGCCAGGGGGGGAGAAGGGCGGCACTGGCCAGCAGGGTGATCATGCCCAGCAAAACCAATTGAAGCAGAAACATGGTGTGAGAAAGAAGACGGCGCAGGGGGTGGGCCCTTCTCTTCTCGAGTTCCCGATCCGCCACCGCGATTTCTGATAACAGCATGGCGAGGGCCTGCATCTTGCGCACCACCGCAATGTACAGGGGCAGGAGCAAGATCACGATGCCCATCCAGATGACCGTCGGAGCGCCCCCCAGCCAGTGGGGCAGCCCCTGAGGGTGTGCGACAATATACCGGGCAAGAAAGGCGCCGGCCACGAATGCCGCGGCAATGAGGCATACGGTGATGGCGATCTGAAAGGTCAGGCTGCGGACAAACTTCATGGCCGGATTGGCTCGCCGGTGCGTCCCCAACTGCAGGACCCATCGATTGTAAACCGTCAGCCAGGCGACCACTGGTGCAGGCAGCCGCCCGGTGACCCAGGTAGCAAGGTCGGGAGCCCGATGAATCAGGTGCGGACGCAGCACCGCACTGAGGACCGTCACCGCCGCCACCACCGGATAGAGAAAAGTTCCCACCGAGCCCAGGGATTGGCCGAGGGCCGCGAGGACAAACGCAAACTCCCCCAACTGGGCCATGTTCGCGCCAATCACCAGCGAGGTCTTGGCATCCCGCCCGGTCAGGAACGCTCCCAGCGAACAGGCCAGCATCTTTCCCGGAACAAACAGGAGGGTGATCACCAGGACCGGGCCGAGATGATCCAGCAGATAGGAGGGTTTGATCATCATGCCGATGGCGACAAAAAACACCGCCATGAACAGATCTCGAATCGGGGCCATCAAGCGGGTCACCCGACCCAATTCGCGCGATTCCGCGACAATCGCTCCGATGATAAAGGCACCGAGGGCCACACTGTATTCCAGCTTTGCCGCAAGCATGGCGGTGCCAAAACACAGGGCAAGGATGGTCACCAACAGCATTTCATCGCTGTTGAACCGGGAAACATATTTCAACAGTCGCGGCACCACGATCAAGCCGACCACAATCAGGCCCACCAAAAACAGGATCAGTTGCAGCATGGTCAGGGCGATCTCGCTGGTCGGGAGTTCCCCGGTTCGGGCCAGTCCCGGCAGCAGCACCATCATCAGGATGACCGCGACATCCTCCATCACCAGCAGTCCGGTGATAAACTGGCCGGCATCCCCCTTCAATAAACCCGATTCCCGGAGATGCGTCACAATGATCGCGGTGGAAGAGATTGCGAGGATACAGCCAAGGAAAATCCGCTCCATCGGCGTCCACCCAAACAGCGCGCCGATTTCATGACCGATCAACAACAGACACAACACTTCAAAAACTGCAGTCAACATCGCGGGCATTCCGACCCGTTGCAGCTTGCGCAGATGAAACTCCAAGCCCAGGGAGAACATCAGAAAAACCACCCCGAGATCGGCCAGGGTCTGAATGGTCTCCGTATTGGCGACAAGCGGAAATGGCGGGGTGTGGGGGCCGATGATAAATCCGGCGAGAATATAGCCCAGGATCACCGGCTGACGAAGACGATGAAAGATCACCGTGACCACACCAGCCACGATCATCACCACCGCCAGATCCTGAATAAAGGAAACTCCGTGCATGAAACCCTCGCCCTGCCGCCCCCACCCTATCCAAATCAGCACACGAGTGAAATGTAAATGGTCGCACCCCGCGCGGGGAAAGGCACCCACCAGTCCGACTTGGATGGGGGGACTGGGGATAGGTAATATGTGCCTTCAGTACCTATCATGAGATTCAAGGACCACCCGTTGCTCCCAATCCCAATCCTAATCGCAATCGCTTCTCTGTCTGTTTATTGCGATTGACCCACTAATTACCCGAAGCCTGTTTCCACCTGTTTCCCCACCGCCCCCTTTCCGGACATTGGGACCACCCACTCCCACAGAAAAAGATGCCGATGCGCCGCAGATTGTCCCCAAAATACGCGGACAACTCCTTCCTAACCCTCGGCTTACCTCACCCCATCCGAACTATTGCCCTATGGACGCGGGACACAGCTTCTTGAACCAGGGATTAGTCGCCGACCGCTTTGCAGTCGGAACCAATCCTCAGTTTGTTCGATCCTTGATTCATCCATTGTGCCTGCGGACATCTGCAATCAGTCGTCCCACCTCAGCATCCAGATCAAGAACATCGAATTGAGGTTGACCCAAAGCTACCTCACGCGCAACGCCGACTTTGTCGATTGTTGTTGATGCCGAGAGTCTGGTCATATCGGTGAAACGGTTCCATTTGGGGCGCTTACTTGCTTTGGGGTGTACTGTAAGAACCGCCTTGTTGAATGATGGACCAGCGATGTAGTTCTCAATCGTTTTGCCCTTCGTTACCCAGACTAACCGTTTCGATTTGCGAAAATCTTCAATAACGCGCTTTTTCGTGGCGTTCAATTTCGCGTACAGCCCGCGCTTGTCGCTATCAATGATGATGCATGCGCTGCGATTGAGACGTGACAATTTGATGAAGTCATCGATCGATGGGTCGTCATAGGCAAGATGAGCGAGTAGCCTGCCGCCGTAGAACATGATTGCGTAGTGTACGCCTTCGACAAGCTCTGGCGCTTTCTCCTTAATCCAGCGATTGACATAAATTCGATCCGATGGTCCCTCAACCCAGATTACATAATTCGCTTGGAGTAGATCGCTCGGGCGGTACCCGAGGTCCTGAAGTACAAAGAATTTGTCTTGGGCTGTCGCGATAAGCTCGCATCGCCCCTTGCCATCTTCTTGCCAGCATCTGTACAGGCTGACGTCGGGCAAATCGAACAATGCGTTGGAGTGTGTAGCGATCAAGTACTGATTCGAAGTGTGCGCCGCAATATATCGAATAAACTTCTTCTGGAGGTCGGGGTGAAGGTGAATCTCCGGCTCCTCAATGCAGAAAATGCTGTTGTCAACAAGAGTCACCGCTGCGGCCATGATTATCAGTTCATGAATTCCCGTGCCAAGAGAACCAAGCGGCAATACCTTCCCGTCGAGGGTAACGTATATTTCGTCCTTTTCGGCCGGAATCTCAAGGTGAGCACCCGCAACCCCCAATAGCGATTCCAGAAAAGCATTTATCCGCGCAAAGCGCTTTTTCCCAGCATCGTACTGAGCAAGTTCCGGTGCCTGCAGTTTGCGGAGTTCCTTGATGAGGCCACTTCCAGACAATACATGCCCTCCGCCATCAGATATCCTGCGAAATGCTTCAATCGTACTCACGGTCAGCCCGAGGTTGACACGCCCATGAAGGGCCTGAGCGATGTCATGATTTCGCTTTTGCTCTGAGCCGCCCGTGTAACGGCAAAGTTGACTCGTGAGGCGGTTAGTGAACTCCGGTCGACACTTCTTGGCGATCAATCCGGCCAGTGCCTCAATACTGCTTTCAAGTGGCTCCTTCTGTGCCGACGCCTTGAAATGGAACCACATGGAATCTCTGTTATCAGGGAACACATCATCCCACGCGTTGCCAAAGGGTTCGCGAATTGATGAGAAAATGTCATCTGTAAACCCTCCAGCCTTCACTTGAATGCCGAATGCGATTTGCTTCTGGGTATCATTGAGGCAGTAGTCCAGAAGTGGATCGAGTGTTGGGGCGCGCTCGTTGTATCCGCGTGGCTTCGTTAGATCAGCGAGGAGTGCGATAAACCGGAGAATGTTGGACTTACCGCTGTTGTTCTTTCCTATAAAGGCATTGACCTTCGACAAATCTGGGGCGCGAACGCCCGTTTGGTCGAAGCTGCGATAACCGTGTATGGAAAACCCGTCTATCATTATGTCAATTCGTGGGATCGAACGAGATTGTCGAATAAGGCTTTCGCCTGGTGTTACCAGGGCATGCGCTCGCCTTTATGCATTAACTGGCCGTGTGGGAATTGCTCACGGCCAATGGTCACGAGATCGACGACCGTGCGGGCGCCCTCGTCAACCTCCATTGGCGCTGCCTGGCTTCCGAGGTCAGTCTTCACCCACCCGGGATGGGCCGCGGCGACGGCGATCCCCTTGGTTGCCAGCGTCTTGGATTGAATCAATGTCAGCATGTTAAGCCCGGCCTTTGAGGTCGAGTACCCTACGGTCATGAAGGTCGCCATCTGTTCCCATCCGCTCTCAGCGGCCCCCATCGAGCCGAGCATCGACGAATGGTTGATCACCCGGGCGTCGTCACTCCGCGAGAGGAGCGGCACGAGGGCCTCCGTGACTGCGAAGGGTGCAATTAGGTTCACTTCGAGGGTGCGGCGGATCTTGTCGGCGTCGGTTGGCCTTCCATCCCACTCGATAGCAATCCCAGCGTTGTTCACAAGCACGTCGAGTTTGCCGAACTGGGTGTCGAGGTAGCGCACAACATCGGCGATATCGTCGGCACTGGTGACATCGAGCCGAACCGCGTGGGCATCAATCCCCGAATCCGTGAGTTCCGCCACCGCCGCCGCGCCAGCCTGTTCGTCCCGCGCTGTCAGGACCACCGTGTATCCGAGCGCCCCCAACTGTCGCCCGATCTCCTTGCCCAATCCCTTGTTCCCGCCCGTGATTAAGACCACTCTGCTGTTTTCTGTTGCCATGGCTTGTCTTTTCCTATGTGCCGCCCGCGCTGGTTGTTTCTTCCGCGTGTGAAAGGTGCGGCCACTTTCATACGCAGGTCTGTCATCCGCTTAAAACGCCGGTCTACCCAACGGCCGGGCTCTGCGACGGGCGGCAGTCCGTTTGCAGAAGCCGGTGGTTGGCCTCGGCTACTTTGCCTGCAGCGCTTCGAGAACCGCCTCGGGGTTCTTGTCGACCACCTTGAGGAGGGCCTTGGCCGGACCCTCTGGTTCCCTGCGGCCCTGTTCCCAATTCTGAAGTGTCGATTTGCTCACCCCGATCATCATGGCAAACTGGCTCTGCGAGACGCGCAGCTTGTTCCGAATGCGCTTCACTTCAACGGGACGGTAGGCAAACACACGGGCAGGCTTCAGCTCGCCTTTCCGGATCGCCCCCGCCTGTTCGATGCTCTCAACCAGTTCGTCAAACAGCTCTTTTTTCATGATATGCCCTCTTCAATAAGTTTCCGAAGAACTTTCAGTTCCTTCGCGCTCAGGTCATCCTTCTCTCCCTTGCCATAGGCAAGTAGCATGTACATTTCATTGTCCTTCACATACCAATAGTAAATGACGCGCAACCCACCACGCTTCCCTCGGGTGGCCGATCGCCACCGGACCTTCCGGAGACCGCCACTGTTCGGAATCACATCGCCCGCGGTAGGATTAAAGACCAAATCCTGCTGCAACTCCCGATAGGCATCCTCCGGGATGAGCGCAATGATCTGCCGGGTGAACACCGGAGTCTCGATAAAGATCATGGTGAAACTGTACGCCAATGACGCACTGCGTCAAGTCTCGCCTTAGCGATTAACGGGCCAACAAGAAGTCTCATGGGCGGCGGTGGCCGTACCCTGGAGCCGCTGGTTCGAGTCTCCATCCAATCCGTCGTCGCTTCTTCATGCCTGTGGCCCCGCCAGACGCGCTTACTCCCGGGAAACCAGCTCAACCTCGTTGCAGCTGTTTTTCGTCCCCCAAAAATGCCCGTAAGCCATCCAAACACCCGTTTCCGGCGACGTAACCCGTTGATGCCCTGGAGAAATCTGTGGTCCGACACGGCACTCCTCAGTTTATTATGCCCACGAATATCACGAAAACCACGAATCGATGCGCAGCAAATGGCTGTTTGGGTTGGGTTGGTCTGAATGCCCACGGATCTTGCGGATCGCACGGATGAGGATTGGAGTGGGTAAAACAGTGGGCAGGCAATGAGTGGTCCGTCAATCTGAGCTTGAAATGTCCGCACCCCTATCGTGCGTAGCGCCCATCTCCGAATGGGCGTTGGCTGTTACAGCGAGCGGGGTAAGTCGCCGATATGGAAATCGGCGCTACACGCCGGGACCGACTCTCTGTTCCCTGGCTTGCCAATAGCTGTGTAACCCACGAATTACCTGATTCCTCTGGAGGGACATGTTGGAACGTATCGTTTTATGGTGTGTTATTTTGACCGTCTGTTTCGGAAGTGCTGGTGTTCGACTGCTCATTAATCCGGGTTTCAGCCTGAAGCCACCACGGCAATGAATAGTCCGGGTTTCTTAATCGCAGCATCTTGGCGTGAAGTGACTTCCCGGTGTTGGGAATTATTTTCATCCACATCCCATCAAGCGTATACGTAACGTGGAAGACCGTGAATGGGCGCACAAAAATCACTGCATCATTGCTTCGCTTCCAGAGTGTCCAATATCGATTTGTTACGGCATCCGCACCACTTTTCAGGGCCATTTTTCGGGTTGTGAATTGAACGGGGGCCTCTTGAAATATCTGACCGAGAATATTGTAAGTGTCATGAAGAGTGATTTCTGACCATGGCTTCCAGGTAGCATGCGTTTCGATTGCATCCGGGGCATAAACGCCCACGAGCCGATCGTCCTTCCATAGCAATACGACAGCTATGTAACAGGAGATAACGCAAGTAATCACAATGAATATGGCTCGCATCTTCTTCATCTCAGTTCCAACAAGGCTGAGCGGCAGCGATACCCGGTCCGCTCGAGCCTCATGTTCGCCCTTGGTTATCTTCTAAGGCTTCAATGTCGGCTTCGTCCTTTTTGCGGCCCGTGGCCTTCTTGTTCTTGATATATTCGGACTTGCCGATGAAGAACACAGGCACATCCCCGTAGCTGCCGGCTTCTTTTCCATCGTATGCCTCCGTCCACGTAATGCCCGATAGAGAAGTAAGAATATCGATGCGCACAGGAGGAACGCCAAGCTGTATGACCTGGTCGGGGGCGAGAAAGTCATCCTTCCTCAGCCCAAGAGACCCGAAGCCAAAGTCATCCAGCGCGGCGATAATCCGCTCGGCATTATCTGGGGTCGGGTTGACGAGTAGGTCAATATCGCCTGTCGTTCGGGGTGATCCGTAAAAGGCAAGCGCATAGGCGCCAACAATGAGAAATTCAACTCCTCGGGAGTTGAACAACTCGAGCAGTTCTCTGTAGTCGGGTTGAGCTTCCATAGTGCTGCCTGCGAAGGAGTTCAACAGCCTCAATGCGCTTCTCAGGAGGAACACTTAACCAGTAGCGCAACTCGATTGCTGGCCTGCCTTCATCCTTGAGCGGCTGCCGATGTATCACCTTCTGAATCATGGCAATAGTTTAGCATCTCACACAAATTTCGTAAAGCAGCCATCATCCATGGCGAACGTGCCACCTCACTTTTCGGCGGCCCAGCGGGCCGACGATAAAGTGAAGGTGATTGTTCGCTCATTCGGTTTTGAATTCCAGCCAGAACTTGTTTGCCGTGGTGATGCCGATGACATAGGGGGTGTTTCTCCACGGATACTTCCGAGTGTTCATCAGAAAGGCAGCATTTCGATCAGTATCCGCTATTTCGGCAAAGCTGTCGCCGAGGTATGGATCCAGACTGTCGACCATCGAGAGACAGCTCTGTGCAGTCGCCAGTTTTCCGGTGGCGCTTAGGTCTGAGGTGATGTGTGCAAACATCAGGTCCTTCAGTTTGCCGTCGGGGAAGAAGTTCACGACGACTTGTTTGTTGTCGGTAGTCGTTCCCATGAGATCACAAGCCAGTCCGTCGTCCTTCGTCTGAATCTGTGTGAAACCAGCGTTGCCTAGCCAGTTCACCCACTGTGCTTGGTCCCACGAAATGAAATGCCCTGCTGGAAGCCGTTGCACCTTGGCTACATTCTCTGGCTGCTTCCCGCAACCGCACAGGGCCAGCATGCAGAGCGCCAGACATGTCAATTTGATCTTCATTCTTCTAGAGCCAACAAGTTATTGAGTGCTTTTTCTCGTGAGCATCAGATGTTCTTGCATTGCATCCATAAGGCACTCGGTATGAAGCGGAAGCGTAGCGGTTCTTTCTGCTATGGGAAGCCCAAAGTCATCTGCTGGATTCTGTCGGTGTTTCTTACGAAATCAGAGTTGATTCCTGTAAGGCAATGGTAAAGAGGGCGTTGCCAATGGCTGTTTGGGTTGGGTTGGTCTGAATGCCCACGAATATCACGAAAACCACGAATCGATGCGCAGCAAATAGCTGTGCGGGTTGGGTTGGTCTGATTGCCCACGGATCTTGCAGATCGCACGGATGAGGATTGGGTTGTGTAGAATCGGGGGGAAAGAGTCCACCTTCCGGGGCGGCTTGGATTGGTCGGCCATTCATGGTATCTTGGACAGAAAGAAGGAGAATCCACTATGGCTACAAAAGCAATTATCGCCGCACTGATCGACGCGTATTGGAGCGAGATCGAAACCGTTCAAAACTACATCGCAAACGCAACCAACCTCGACGGGGTGCGGGCTGAAGCAATCAAGAATTCACTCGCCGCCGACATCACCGAAGAGCTGGGCCATGCCCAGCAGCTTGCCCGCCGGATCAAGGTGTTGGGCGGCAAGGTTCCCGGCTCGATGGCCTTCAAGGCGACCCAGAAATACCTGCAACCACCCAAGGACAGCACGGATGTGATTGGGGTGATCAAGGGCGTCATTGCCGCCGAAGAAGACGCGATCAAGGGATACAACAAGCTGGTCAAGCTATGCGACGGCAAGGATTACGTCACCCAGGATCTCTGCATCACCCTGCTCGCTGACGAAGAAGAGCACCGTCAGCAATTCCGGGGCTTCCTGCGAGAATACGCCAAGGCGTAAGCCGATTACTTCCGCCCGAGTTTTTTCAGTTTGGGCTGGATGACAAACATCGAGTAGGGCGCACGCGGGTGATTGCGAAAGTAATCCTGATGGTAGGGCTCTGCGGGGTAAAACCCGGTGGAAGGCACAATCTGGGTCGCGATGGGCTTGTCGTATTTTCCTGAGGCGCCAAGTTTGGCCTTGGCGGCCTCGGCCTGTAGTCGCTGGTCCTCGGTCATGTAGAAAATCACCGAGCGGTATTGGGTCCCGACATCTGCTCCCTGGCGGTTCACCTGGGTGGGATCATGGGCCTCCCAGAACAGATCCAGCAGGCGGTCGTAAGAGACTTGATGGGGATCGAACTCAATTCGGACCACCTCGGCATGACCGGAGCGGCCCGAGGAGACCTGCTCATAGGTCGGCTGGGGCTGGTCGCCGCCCTCGTAGCCGGACACGACCGAAAGCACGCCCTCCACCCCTTCAAAGACCGCCTCGACACACCAGAAACAGCCACCCCCGAATGTCGCGGTCTCCACGTCTTTCCTGCTCTTCTCCGTATCTGCCATCGCCCAGCCTCCCATCATTCCGATTACCCAGAGTATCAGCCAACCTTGCTTCATGCCGTCTCCTCCTGTTTCCGGTGAGTCGCCAGGGCCAGCCATTCCTTACAGCATGGCGAGGATTTCCGAGGCGGCAAGGTCCCCCTCATCCGAGACCAACCTCACTTCGGGCGGCGGACAGGCAGCAATCGCCTCCAAACCAGCCTGGAGCTCCCCCTGATAGAGCCTCTCAGCGGGCAGGTGAACATGACGAAGGTGAGCCCGGACCGACGCCTCCAGCACCGGGTATTCCGCAAAGTCGGTTCGCTCAACATAGAGGATCGGTTTGTCGTGAACCACGCATTCCGACAACACCCCGTAGCCGGGTTTGGTGACCACCACATCACAACTGGCCAGCACATCGGTATAGCTTACATCGCGCCGGTCGACGGCGCGAAGTCCGGGAAATGCCAGGGGCTTGACGGTAAAGCACTCGGTGGCCGGAAGCGACTGTACCCGGCGAATGGCGTCCTCACCCCAGTCCAGCGTGCTGAACGAGAGCAGAGCCCATTGTTTGCCGGGATCGGCGCCGGTAAGCGCTGCCAACCGGGCGCGCTGACGGGTACCCCGGCGCGAAACCAGTGGCGAATCCACCACCGACGGAAAGGCGCTCATGGGTTCATGAAACGGGAGACGAATCAAGGTTTTGGCCCCCCGATAGGCCTCGGCATACCGGTATCCCGCCTCCTGCCAAACCGGGTCCCGCCGCACCACCGAGCGATAAATCCAGTCCCAGCCGAAGTTGCCCACCGCAATCCCGGGAATGCCTGCCCGGGCTGCCGCCTCCAGAGGGATGCCCGGTATATCCGCCACCACCCCGCAAGCCCTCACCGCCTCCAGAAACACCGTTTCCTGCCGGACCAGCTTCTCCCAATCCCGGCACAGCCGGGTCAGGGCCTGTTCGGTGGCAGCCAGATCCACCCGAACCGAATCGAGCTGCACCATCCCCACATCCAGCGACCGCGGTTCAAAACTCAGCCGGTCCAGGAATCCCTCCAGCCGGTTCTCAAGAAAACTCTCCAGGAGACTCGATACGATGATGATCGGCAGATCCGGGGACCGGCAACAGAGCGCATGAATGAGGTCGCAGGACCGGACCCCATGGCCATACCCATGGCCGGTAATGGCATAGACCAGCGGCTTCAAGTTGCATCCAACCCGCGGGGGGGATCACCGATCAGCGCAAACACGCTGGTGAACCCATGTACATAGGTCTCACTCCCCACCGGCCCCACTTCACCGCCGCAGAAAAATCCGCCCGGCTCCACCCCGGGGAACCGCGACAAAAAACTCGCCGAGTCATGATCGGGTGTCCCGAACAGATGCTGCCCTCGGCCCAGACAGGAAAAGAGCAGGCAACCGGCCGGATCATTCCGGGTCAGGTGGTCCATGGCCGCGGAATCCAGTTGATGCGTCAGCTCCTCACTGGCAGCCGCGCGATCGCGGATGTGAAATTGAACCACCTGGCCATCCCGCAGATAGGCTCCGACATCCACACTGCCATTCTGATAGTTCGCCTGAAGCAGGTTGCGAATGAGAAAGGGGGCCTGGCTGACGTCACTTCCCAACGGGTCCGCCAACTGCATTCCGATCACCAGCGAATCCTTCATGCGCGCCTGGGCCCCCGGAGAGACCGATGTATAGAGTCGGTTCAGATACTGGAGCGGGGTTTCTTCCCCCACCTTAAACAGGGTGGTACCGCGGCACGAGGATACCAGCAGCGGATCACCGATCGGCCGACACCCCTGAGCCACCACCGGGGAAAGCGATACCTGGCCGGAAAGGGCAAGACCCACCATGCCCTCGCGATACAACCCGGATCCCAACCACAGCACATTTTCCCCCGGCTGCCGACCCGCACTGGCAAACCCGCCTACAACCGTGCTGCCGGGGTAGGCATAATCCAACCCCGCCAGCAGGGCTTCGGTCATCGACGTGAAGGGGTCCGCCAGCAAAATGAACTGAGGCCGGGGACCGCCCGGTGCATCGTCGATGCCGATACGCTTGCGCCAGACCTCCGGCGCGCTGTCCTCATCGGGGAGCTCATCGGTGACAAGATAGAACGGTTGGATCGATACCTGGGGAAGCACCGCCCCCACCAGACTGAGCGCTGGACGCCCCTCCACTTCCCTCCCTTCGCCAATGACACCGGATGCCAGACAGCCCGCGGAAACCCGGGACGGGCACCGGGCTTGCAGCAGACCGGGAAAATGTTCGATCTCACCCCGGAAATGCCCCGTGCAAAAAGACAGGACAAGGTCCGGTTGACCCGTGCCCAACTTTTCATGCAGCCGGGCCGCGGCCCGATCCACCAGTTGCGACAGGTTGGCTCCCTCTTCAATCACACTTGCCCATTTCATGCCTTGTTGCATACCTCACCCGGGGGTTTCATTCCAAGCCTGATCGCGGACACCCCCGCTGCATGAATTCTTTTTTTTCGATTTGTCTTGCCATAGGCGGGGGGTTACCAGTATCCATCCCGGCTGCGACTGGGTATGAACACACGGGTTTTCGTGCAGGCATGTCTGATCGCCTGTAGCCACCCGATTACGAACCAACCACTTTTCGATTGTGTCACCCGGACCTGAAAACCGGGCCGCACCCAGTACCGCATTTTTCCGCGGTCGTTTCTTATCCTCGCGTCCGGCGGTTTGAGATCTGTAGAACCCCGGACCTTACCAACAGGAAAGAAATACCATGAACACCAAGCCAGCGGCCCAGCCGCAAACTCAACCCCTGCAGGGCGCCTTTGGCAGCCTGCTCAAGGAACTTCAGCGGGCGATTGCCGCCGAAGGATATGTCCACCCGACACCCATCCAGGAGCAGTGTATTCCCCTGCTGCTCGACGGACAGGACCTGATCGGCAGCGCCCCCACCGGCACCGGCAAGACCGCAGCTTTTGTGCTGCCCCTGCTGCAGAAGCTGGCGGCGGATACCCGCCCCCCCCGACAGGGCACCCCACGCGCCCTGATCCTCGCCCCCACCCGGGAACTTGCGGCCCAGATCGCCCAGAGCATCCAGACCTATGGGAAATTTCTCCGCCTCCGCCACACCGTGGTTTTCGGCGGGGTCAACCAAATGTCCCAGGTGAAGGCGCTTCGCCGCGGGGTCGACATTCTGGTCGCCACCCCGGGACGGTTGCTCGACCTCTACCGCCAGAACCATGTCCGGTTCAGCGGTATCCAGTACTTCATCCTCGATGAAGTGGACCGCATGTTGGACATGGGATTCCTGCCCGATATCAAGCAAGTGCTCGAAGAAATTCCCCCTGAACGGCAGACCCTGTTTTTCTCCGCCACCCTTGCCCCCGCGATGCTCTCTCTCGCCCACACCATGGTGACCAACCCCGCCGTGATTGCAGTGGCCGATGAAGGTCCGGCGCTGGACCGCATTCGCCAGCGGGTGTTGTTTGTCGGCAAGAAAAACAAGACCGCCCTGCTGCTGTCGCTATTCAACGACCCCAAGGTCGACAAGGTGATTGTGTTTACCCAGATGAAACACACCGCCAATCAGGTCACGGAGATGCTGATGGACGCCGGGATTTCCGGAACCGCCATTCACGGAAACAAGACCCAGGCTGCCCGCAACAAGGCGTTGCATGGATTCAAGCAGGGGCATTTCCGGGCCCTGGTAGCCACCGATGTCGCGGCGCGCGGGATTGATGTCGACGATATCACCCATGTGATCAACTATGACCTTCCGGTGGAAGCGGAAACCTACATTCACCGGATCGGGCGCACCGCTCGCGCAGGCGCGACCGGGCATGCGATTTCCTTCTGTTGTGCGGAATCCCGCGCCTACCTGCGGGACATCGAGAAGATGCTCGGTGAGCCGGTGCCCATGGAAACCGACCATCCCTACCACTGTGAAGACGCCTTCCACTCGACCATGTCGAGGCCGATTCTCGGCGGCCGCGGTGGACGAAGCGGGGGGGGAAGACAGGGAGGCGGCAAGCGCTTTCACCGCGGGAGCGGTCCTCATCCTGCCCGTCGCAAGCCCAAGGCGCGCACCCGTAGTTTCTAGTCCCGTCACCCCAACCACCCACGCCCGTTCGGAGATGGGCGCTACCACGGGCGCGGGTGGACGAAACCGACCATTGGCCGTAGCGCCGATTTCCATATCGGCGACTCGTTCCAGCAGAGCAGGAGCACCGTTTTTACCTGGCGTGGACCTCCGGGTCCTCGCCAGGTGAATGAATCTCCAGGTTTGACGCCACCGATTGGCAACCGTACCTTGTCCCCCATGGAAACGACCACCTCCGCCCCACCCAAGCGCCGTAGCGGCTGCGGCATCTGGATCCTGTTTCTGGTCCTCGGAATCGGGCTTGCCTGCAGTATCGCCTTGAATATTGGACTGGGCATCGCGATGGCGATCTCCTCCTCGTTCGGATCATTCGGCACCACCACACCCCTTGGCGACACCGCCGTGGATGAGTTTCCCGAATTCCAAGAGGAATGGTCTTACGGCGATGGTGAGACAAAGGCGCTGCGCCTCTCCATCGATGGCCTGATTTTTCGCGAGGTCGAAGGCGGGCTGTTCGAGGAGTCCTACGATTGGGTGGCCTACACCCTGTCCCAGATTCGGGCGGCCACCCTGGATGAGGAAATTCAGGTCATCCTGCTCGAAATCGACTCTCCCGGCGGTGCGATCACCCCCACCGACCAGATCTATTCCGCTCTCAACCAATTCAAGCAAAGCCGGGAGGATCGCTTTGTTGTGACGTACATACGGGATATGGCCGCCTCGGGAGGTTATTATATCGCGATGGCCTCGGACTGGATTGTCGCTGAACCCACCGCCATGGTCGGATCGATCGGGGTGATCATGCAGTCACTGAACTGGGCCGACTTGAGCCAGCGCATTGGCATCAGCGACGTCACCATCAAGTCCGGTGAAAACAAGGATCTGCTCAATCCCTTCCGCACCCCGACCGAAGCGGAAACCTCCATGCTTCAAGGGATGGTGGATGAGCTTTATACACGGTTCACCGACATCGTCCGCGAGGGCCGGAACTTTGGAGACCGGGACATCTCGCCTCTCACCGATGGCAGTATCTTCTCCGCGCCCACCGCATTGCGCGAGGGCATGATTGATGCGCTGGGTCGTTGGGAAGACGCAGCGGCAAAGGCGAAGGAGCTTGCCGGAACCGAGGACCTGAAATTTGTCCGCTACTACGAACATCCCTCTTTCTTCAACTGGTTCTCCAGCCTCCGGGCTCCCGACCCGGTACGGACCCTGACCAGGCTCCAGCGTCCCCGTGCCCTCTATCTTTGGTCCCCCTGAACCTGGTCTTAGGTTCGCCTTCGCCCCCCAAACAGGCACCGGGCAAGACCAGGATTTCGGATTCACTTTTCCGACCCCGCGAACAGCGAATAGCCGGGACCCTTCAAAACAAGGATTGACAACCACACACTGAACATGCAATTCCTATCGGGTAAGTGTAGTTTAGGCATGATTATCTCAAACAAATGCTATTATGGGCTCAAGGCAATGATTGAGTTGGCCCTGCGCGAAGGCCAGGGTCCCATCACCATCGGCGAAATCGCCCGGGCCCAGGGTATACCGGTACGCTTCCTCGAGGCCATTCTGCGCCAGCTCAAGCAAGCCGGTTATGCCGACTCCATACGAGGCAAAGAAGGCGGTTATGTGATCGCCAAGGAACCAACCTTCGTCCGACTCGGTGACCTGATCCTCTTTTTCGAGGGCCCCCTGATGGCGGTCAGCCCCAGCGCCACCGCCCATGAAAGCGCTTCCCCCACCCCAATTCCGGATGTTCTCTCCCCCATCTGGAAGCGGGCGGAAAAATCGCTCCTCGATGTGCTCAGCTCCTATTCCCTTCAAGACCTTGTCGAGATGGAGAGAGCTAGAAACTCCTCCGAAGCAATGAACTACACCATCTGATAAAAAAAATTTTGACACAATCTCTAGTAAATTGGTAGACATAATAGATATTAAGGACGTTATGAGCGAGACTATGAAAGCATGGACAGGGATTGATCTGGCTAATCCGGAGGCGGTGATTGGTCATGCCCTCTCCCTGTATCACCCTGCCCTCACCATCGCCTCAAGCTGGAGTGTGGAGGATATCGCCTTGATCGACATGGCGGCACAGATACAACCGGATATTCGGGTGTTTTCTCTGGATACCGGGCGATTGAATCCGGAAACCTACGAATGCGCGGAACGGGTCCGGGAAAAGTATGGCATCGAAATCGAGTGGATGTTTCCGGACCGGGAAGCGGTCGAAAGCCTTGAACGGGCCAAAGGGTTGTTTTCTTTTCGCGAGACGGTGGAAAACCGCAAGGAATGCTGCAGTATTCGCAAGGTGGAGCCGCTCCGCCGTGCTCTGAAAAATCAGAAGGCATGGATGACCGGGCTTCGACGCAGCCAGAGTGTTACCCGGGCCAAACTCGATGTGGTCGAAATCGACAAGGCGAACGGCGGCATCCTCAAAATCAGTCCTCTCGCCGACTGGACCCACGAGCAGGCGGTATACTACGTGAAAGATCGCAACCTCCCCTACAACCGGCTCTATGATCAGGGTTACGCATCCATCGGGTGCGCACCTTGCACACGGGCGATCCGTATCGGAGAGGACGAACGGGCCGGGCGATGGTGGTGGGAGTCTCCCGAACACAAGGAATGCGGACTGCACTTGACTGTCCCCGCCGAAAAAGGAACTTACCAGATATGATCTCTCATACCTTGACTCATCTCCAGGCACTGGAAGCCGAATCGATTCAGATCATGCGTGAAGTGGCGGCCGAATTTGAACGGCCGGTACTGCTGTTTTCCGGGGGAAAAGATTCCATCTGCATGCTGCGGCTCGCGGAGAAGGCCTTCCGTCCGGCCCGCTTCCCGTTTCCGCTGATGCACATCGATACCGGTCACAACTTTCCCGAGCTGATTGCCTTCCGGGATGCGCGTGCCGCCGAACTTGGCGAGAAGCTGATTGTCCGCACCGTGGAAGAGGCCATCCGGGCCGGCATCGCGGTGGAAACCCCCGGTGAATCCAGCCGCAACCGGCTGCAAACCCCCACCCTCCTCGCGGCGATTGAGGAATTCAAATTTGACTGTGCCCTCGGAGGCGCCCGCCGCGACGAGGAGAAAGCCCGGGCCAAGGAACGGGTTTTCTCGTTCCGGGATGCCTTCGGACAGTGGGACCCCAAAAACCAGCGGCCGGAGTTATGGAATCTCTATAACGCCCGCATCAACCCCGGCGATCATATGCGGGTGTTTCCGCTCAGCAACTGGACCGAGTTGGATATCTGGCAGTACATCGAGAAGGAAAATCTTGCCATTCCCAACATCTACTTCTCCCACCAGCGGGAAGTGGTGAGACGCGATGGGCAATGGCTGCCGGTCAGCCCCCTCCTCAAGCCCAAGGACCATGAAACCGTCAAGGTGCTCGACGTCCGGGTCCGAACCATCGGGGACATCTCCTGCACCGGCTGCGTGGAATCCACCGCGGCCGACGTGGGCGACATCATCCAGGAAATTGCGGTGGCCCAGGTCACCGAACGGGGAAGCCGGGCCGATGACAAGCGATCCGAATCCGCGATGGAAGACCGTAAACGCGAGGGATATTTCTAATGACCACAATGCATGATACCAAAGACCTGCTTCGCTTCACCACCGCAGGCAGCGTAGACGATGGCAAAAGCACCCTCATCGGACGGCTGCTTTATGACAGCAAGCTCATCCTCCAGGATCAGCTCGAGGCTCTTGAACGGTCCAGTGATATCACCGGGGCCGGACAGATCAACCTCGCCAACCTCACCGATGGCCTGCGCGCCGAACGCGAGCAGGGCATCACGATCGATGTCGCCTACCGCTATTTTGCCACCGCCAAGCGAAAGTTCATCGTCGCCGACACCCCCGGCCATGTCCAATACACCCGGAACATGGTCACCGGGGCCTCCACCGCCAACCTCGCGATCATTCTCGTGGATGCCCGCCAGGGCGTCATTCAACAAACCCGGCGGCATGCCTACATCGCCTCCCTGCTCCGCATCCCCCACCTGGTGCTCTGCGTGAACAAGATGGATCTGATCGGCTACGACGAGAACATCTTCAACCATATCAAGCAGGAATTCTCCGCCTTCGCGGCCGGCCTCGGCATCCAGGATGTCACCTTCATTCCAATCAGCGCCCTCAAGGGGGACAATATTGTCGAGAAATCGGATACCATGGCGTGGTATTTCGGCCCCCCCCTGCTCCGGCACCTCGAGGATGTCTACATCGACAACGACCGCAACCTGAGCGACCCCCGGTTTCCCGTGCAATATGTGATCCGCCCCCACCGGGATGAATACCATGATTTCCGGGGATTTGCCGGGCAGGTGGTCGGCGGGATTTTCCACAAAGGCGACCCGGTGATGGTGCTGCCCTCCGGCAAAACCTCCAGGATCGCGGATATCCACACGTATGAAGGCTCCATCGATCAAGCCTTCACCCCCATGTCCGCCACCCTGCTGCTGGAGGACGACATCGACATCAGCCGCGGCGATATGCTGGTCAAACCCGGGAATGTTCCCCACCTGACTCAGGACTTCGAAGCGATGGTCTGCTGGATGAGCGAGCAACCCCTGCGCAAAGGCATCAAATACGGCCTCAAGCATACCACCCGCTCCGCCCGCTGCATGATCAAGGACATCCAGCACCGGATCAATATCGACACCCTCGAACCGGAAGCGGGCATCGAGCAACTGGGTCTCAACGACATTGCCAGGCTTTCCATCAAAACCAATGTCCCTCTCGCCTTCGACGCTTACGCCCGCAACCGTTATACCGGAGGCTTCATCCTCATCGACGAGGCCACCAACACCACCCTCGCCGCCGGTATGATTTGCGAACCGGTCCCGCCGCCGCCCCAACCGGAATTCGAGGGATACCAGATCTGAGTTGTTTTTTTTTTACAAAAGGAAACGAAGGAAACGAAGAAAGAGGTTATCTACCACTACAGGTTGCCCCAAAGCACTGGAATGGGAACCGCCCAGAGGCGGTCGGCGAAAGGCATCATGTTTGGGGGACAAGAGGAATAGACAATGACTACATGTGTCTGCCCCCATCCCACCAACATATCTCTGTGAAGCTTCTTCGTTTCCTTCTGTAAATCTCCCAGTTCTCCTTCGTTCTGCCCGGAATTCGTTCTTGGCCCGGCCATGACACCCAAGTACTCTGTGTTTCGCTCCACAAAAGGAGCCCACAAAGGAGAATATGATGGACTATTCAGCGGACTATGCATCGGGCGGCAACGGAATTGGCATGTTTGGCCTCTTCATCTATGTGGCAATCATCGCACTGGTGGTTGCTTCGATGTGGATGGTGTTCACCAAAGCGGGTAAGCCGGGCTGGGCGGCGATTGTTCCAATTTACAACATGATCGTCCTGCTGGAGATTGCAGGAAAACCTCTGTGGTGGGTGCTCCTGCTGTTTGTTCCGTTTGTCAACTTCGTGGTCAGCATTCTCGTGTACATAAACCTCGCCAAGGCATTTGGCAAGGGAGGCGGGTTTGCCGCAGGCTTGATCCTTCTCCCCATTATCTTCTTCCCCATCCTCGGGTTCGGATCCGCCGAGTATCAGGGAGTTCCGGCACCGGCGACTCAAGTCTGAAGAAGGAAGATCGCTGGATCACCAGAGGTTTTGGAAAGATCCGGGCCCCCGACATCCTTTGAGGGGACCGGATGTTTACCCCAAACGTCATCGTCGTTTCCTTCGTTTCCTTCTGTTCATTCCAATTTTATCTGAGTATGAGCGAATCTACCCGCTACAAAGCTTTCCCGATAGGGTTGGTCACCTCCTGTTCAACCCTGCTGATTATCGGCTGTGGCGATGAAACCCTGCAGCGGGTCCGGGATGCCCGCAAGTTTGACTGGTACAAGATTTACCTGATTTCCCCCACCCTCACGGACGAAGTCCGGGCGGAAGTGGCGCAGGATGAGCGGATGATCCATCTCGCCCGGGAAGCCACCGAGGAGGATGTCAGCAAGGCCCAGGTCGTGGTGGAAGATACCGAGGACCTCCAAAAAGCGGACGAAATTGCTGCCTGGTGCCGCAAATACGGGAAACCCCTAAACGCAGTGGACAAAAACCAGTATTGTGATCTCTACTACATGTCCCTGATTTATCGGGGACCTCTGGTGATCAGTATCAGCAGCGGGGGCGATGCTCCGGCGCTCTCGGTTGCGCTGCGTAAACACTTGGAGGCCAACCTCTCCGAAGGCTGGGCCTATGCGGCGGACAGGATGGCGGCGCTGCGCAAGTCTTTGCCGGGTGGACAAGCGCGCAAGATGTTGCTAAAGAATATGGTTCGAGATAAACAGTTACTGGAAGCGATTGTTCAGAATGATCGCGACACCATAGATCAACGATTTGATGAAGCCATTCAGCGGATATGATGTGGAATGCCTGCTCCCGGATCAACGGGAACAGGTGGTGCGCGACTTGATGATGCGGGCGGATACCCCGTTCCTGGTATTAAGCACCTGTCAACGGCTTGAGTGCTATGGTTATGGCATTCCCGAAGACCCCCGGATCCGGGTGCTGCAAACCTACCGGGCTTCCGATGCATTCGAGCGTATCGCCCGCATCGCCGCCGGCGTGGAAAGCCGGGTCCTCGGTGAATTGGAAGTGCTCGGCCAGGTCCGTACCGCTTACAAACTGTTTCGTGAGTCCGCAAACGGAAACCACAACCTCCTCGACCGCATTTTCCAGGACGCCCTTGCTCTCGGACGGGCCGCCCGCAAGGCCAGCGGGATCGACCGCAACCTGATATCGCTGAGCGGACTGGCCACCCAGGAACTGGTGGACCGGGTCCCCCATGGCTCGACCATCGCCGTGGTTGGCGCGGGATCCCTCGCCGGCAGCATTGTCCGCAATCTGCGCAAACGCGGCGAATATCCGGTACGCATTGCCAGCCGGTGCCCCGATCGCGCCTATATGCTGGCCATGGAAGTCGAGGGATTCAGTGGCGCCCTGGACAATCTGGCTCACCTGTTCGAGGGGGTGAGCGGCATCATCACGGCCACCGGAGCCCCCCACCCCCTGGTTTATCCCCACCATCTGGAGAAAACCGGCCCCGACTTGACGGTGATCGACCTCGGGGTTCCCCCCGATTGCGCTGCCGCGATCCGGGAAGAACAGCAACTCGCCTATATTTCCCTCGAAGACATCGAGGCCAAGGCCCAGGTGAACTCCGAAGACCGCCGCCATCGAGCGGATATTGCCGCCCGGATGATCCGGGATGGAGCCCTCGCGTGGTCCAGCAAGTCCTGAGACTGATCACTCGCAACAGTCCCCTCGCGCTTGTCCAGGTGGACGAAGCCCTGGGTTATCTGCGAACCCTTGCCCCGGAACTACAGTTCGAAAAGATTCCGGTCACCTCCCCCGGCGACCGGGACCTCAAAAAAGCCCTCACCGACAGTGCATTGCCGCAGGATTTCTTTACCCGCGACTTGGATCAGGCCCTTCTTGAAGGGCGGGCCGACCTCGCGGTACATTCCGCCAAAGACCTGCCCGAGCCCCTTCCCGCCAACCTGACCCTGGCTGCCCTGCTTCCTGCTCAAGACATTCGGGACGCCCTGGTCATCCGCTCATCGCTGGCTGGCCCGGAGGCGATCCGCACCATCGGCACCAGCAGTATCAAGCGGCAGGAAGAAATTGCCGCCCGCTATCCCGAGGCACAATGTAAACCCATTCGGGGCCCCATTCATTCCCGCCTCGAACAGCTCGACCGGGGTGACTTCGATGCGGTGATCATCGCCGCCTGCGCACTCAAGCGCCTGAATCTCGAACACCGAATCCACGAATATCTACCCTATGACACCACGCCCAACCAGGGGCGCCTGGCCCTGGTCATTTCCAAAGACAGGACAGACCTGCGCGAGTGGCTGTGGAAGGTGGATGTGCGGGACCAGGCAGGCATGGTGGTCCTGATGGGAGCGCCCGCAGATCCCTCACTGCTATCCTGCCGGGCCGAGCGGTATTTGGAGATGGCCGATGTCGTCTATCATGACCGGCTGATTCCCGACCCCATTCTGCTGCGGATTCAATCCAAAGCGGTCGCGGTTGGCAAGGCAGGTGGCCAGACCTCCACCTCCCAGTTCGATATTCATCGTCTGATGTTGCATGAAGCCGAACAGGGCAAACTGGTCGTACGCCTCCATGGCGGTGACCCCGGCATCTATGGACATCTGACCGAGGAATTGGAGTTTCTCAACGCATGGCACTTGCGCACCGAAGTGGTTCCCGGAGTCACCGCCGCCCAGATCGCCGCGGCCCGGGTCGGAGCCCCCCTGACCCATCGCGGGGAGGGCCACCGCCTGACCCTGGTTTCCGGATCGCCCCCCATGGAGGGAGCCGCGCCACCGCTTCCCGGGCCGGAGATCGGCAATCTCGCGGCCTACATGTCCGTGCGAAACCTGCCCGAGCAACACCGCAAGCTGCGCGAAGCGGGTTGGCGGGAGGATGCGCCGGTGGTCTTTGCCGAACGGATCGGCTACCCCGACGAGTCCATCGAGGTCACCGACATCGGGCATATGGACCAGTACGCCCCGTTGGCCCCCGCCGTCCTGTTGATCGGACCAAGGGTGATACGACCCAGGCCCGCCGCGCTATTCACCGGCTCGGAACCGGAACATTTCCTCCGGTATGGGCCCCTGATCCACTGGCCAGTCATCCAGTTGGTCATGGAGCCGCTGGAGCAACGAAAGCAAGCCGTGCGGGACTCCCTCGAGATGGAGGGCATCCTGTTCCCATCCCGGCCTGCGGTGCGCGGCTATATGGAGGCCCTCCTTGCGATTGCCGATGTCCGGGCACTGACCGGAAAGCGATTGCTGGCGGTCGGCCCAGCCACCGCTGATGAACTGATGGGTTATGGATTGAAGGCGGACGTAGCCGCACCCAATCTCGGCGGGGTCGAAGCCCTGCTCCTCGAGCTGGGACCAGAGCACCGGGGGCACTATCTCTATCCTTGCTCGGACAAAGCCCCAGCCGAAAAACGCAAGGCCCGGATGCGCGAAGTGGGCTTGATGCTGACCCCGGCCCGCTTCTATCGGAACCGGACCATCCCCTACTCCATCCTGCCCTCCACCCCCTTTGACCGGGTGATCTTTACCAGCTCCAGCACCGTGGAGGCCTATTTCGACCTGTATCCACAGGAACAGGAAGCCGAACGGGCCTGGATCGCCGCCGGACCCTCCACCCTGATCACCCTCCAAAACAAACCATTGCACGGCCCCTGCCGCATGTTGTAAATACCACCCTCGGTTTGCATTTCGAGGCAATGCAGACTACTGTGTACAACAGGAGGTTGACCCATCATGAATACAGATATTTTTTCGGCCAGCGGTGCGATCCAATTGCGCGAGCGGGCCCGCAAGGAACTCCTGGCCCTCGAGGCCGGGGGCGAAAACTTTCTCCGCATTTCGGTGATCCCCGGAGGCTGCTCCGGCATGACCTACTCCGCCTGTATCGACAACACCCTGTCCGATACCGATCAGGTGGTATACGCCGACGACGATCTTCGCATCGTGGCCGACACCAACAGCGTGGCCTACCTGGATGGATTGGAAATTGATTATTCGGATGACCTGATTGCCTCCGGCTTCCGGTTCAAGAACCCCAAGGCCAAAAAAGGCTGTGGGTGCGGCGCCAGTTTCCAGGTTTGATCCCATGGTGATCAAACCCATCGAACTGCTCGGCGGCGAGTCGGTCTACTGCATCAATCAGAGCCAACTCCAGAATGCCTTCCGTCTCGCCACCGAAGATCCGGACAGCAGCCCCAAGATCCAACAGGAACTCGAGGCCCTCGAGGGCAAACTCACGCGCAATGAACGCGCCGCCCTCGCTTTCGTGATGATCGACCGGCTTCTGAAATCCTCCCCCGCAACCTGAATTTTGCAGGGCAGAACCACAGATCAACAGCTCCTGAGTTGTCAGTTCATCGCTCAACCGCACACCCCTAGCGAGGTACAAATCGGGCCCTTTCAGCGCAACCTGACCCTGAGGCATCCCATCGGCAAGGCACTTTACGATCTCTATGGCGCGCTCTGCATCCATCACTTCAGGCTCCCGGACTTCTTCCTGTGTCGACAGGTTCTTGAAAAACCCACAACGCCCGGATGCACCAAGAGCAGCACCAAGGGAACAGAACGCTTTCTGTTCCAGCCCGCAGCGTTCCCGGAAGGCCGAAAAGTGTGGAGACAGCCGGAGCCGGACTTGTCGGCCTGGAGGCAACGCGGGGGTGCGCCGGAAAGGGCAACGTGTGAGGGAGTCTTCGACCGAACGAACGCATAATGGCCGCCATTATGTGATGTCGCCCGGTCGGCCGCCGCGTCAGTGGCGGACGGATTCAGGCCCGGCCTCGCACGGCTTGGCGCTGCGGACGCTGGCATCACGGTAAACGCTCGCTTCATTCGAAGCCGCAACCCGGGGCGGCCCGTGTCGAGCGGAAGCAGTGAGTGGCCCGGTCCTCCGGGACACTCTCTGCTGGAGCGAGTCCGCATCAGCGGAGCGGTTGGCGCAAAAGCTGTCTCCGCAGCTTTCGTGACATACCGCGTAGCGCAGCGCGGGCACTCACAGCGCGTCGATGTACCGGCAACGGTCGATGTGCCCGCGCAACCGCCCAGGGCGTACGTATCACGCGGCAGCGCAAGCAGTATGGGTGCCAGGTTTCCTGGCGGCCAGGCTGCCGGGGGCTTCCCGCAAGAGGCCTGCCAGTTTTACTGGCGGGACTCTTGCGGGGGGTACGGGCGGAACGCAGCCGCCGTGCCACCTCCGGTGGCCGCGGCGGGTGCCGGGGGATACAGGGCGGGAGGTAAAGGCTATCAGTGTTGTTGACCAAAGGGAGTTGCTTCAACAAGGCGTAAAGGCTCTGTCTCATCCACAATGGTGTAGACCAAAAGCCAGGACCCAACAGCATCGGAATACATCACTTTCAGAGTAGGGCCTTGGGGCTCGACACCTATGAATTTGAAATGCCCCTCGTGGCCGGAGGAAGGCTCGATCTTCCCGTCAAGCAAAGGGCTGCCCTGTCCGGGGAAAGAACGGCTTGCGAACACGGATGTACTCCACAACGCCTCACGACGAATATAGGCCCTACCAGATGTTGCGAACACCACAATGTCCTTTGCTTCGTGGATGATGACCGTCGAGGAATCAAAGATCGCTGGTGTGAGCGGGTAAGACAACTGACCGACATGTTCGGGGCCTGCTTGCGCGGATGGGTAATAGACAACGTCCGTTATTCCGTCGCTGTCTCCTCCCCAACCTGTATGATTCACTAACTGGTAAGTGAACTCGAACCGTGCGCCGGAGAGAAGCGTGTGTGTCCACGTTTGCGCGGGGAGAACTTCCCTTTCCCCTGAGAGCACTTTCAGGAACGCGATCCAAAGCACTGCGGCAACAACAGCCGCAAGTGTAACAACAGCGATTCCAACGACGGCACTTTCCCTGCAAGCCATCACCGAGCCTCGGCAGGCTTCAACCAGATTCCCCTTGATGCCACATGGGATGCAGAAGACGCCCCGGCGGGCAACTCGCTGGATGCGCTCATGAACGGAGCAAAATAGTATGCGAGCAGAAGATTATATTGGTCAGGGTCATTGCCGATAAGCTTGGACATGATACTGGCAACTTCAATGGCGCGATCCCGATTGCCAGTTAGAGCTCGCGAACGTGTCGCCATGTTGCGATCCGCTGCAAGCTTGGCACGCAAGACACGACTGTCTTGCGGAAGTTCTCCGTCTGCGAAATAGACCTGACACACCCGCCGAATGTCTCGGGCCTCATCGGTCGTTTTAAGCATCGTAACGAACAGCATGTCCGACATGTCATCAGGATTTAATTCCGTGAGCTTGGAACTTGAAGAGAGGTAGCGCACCGTGGTTTTTAAGTCGCCAGAAAGCTTCTGGACAACATTTCCAGAGACGAAATCATCCGCCGTCACATCACGCTCTTTGCAGTAACGAGCGATTTCTCCACGACCGCCGATGAAGTTCTCGTACAGAGCATTCTCGGGTAATTCGTTCCTGGCCAAAAGATCTTCTAGGATCTTTGTGTCATAGGTTGCCGCGTCAAAGGTAGCCCCCCATTCAACACCCCTCTTGTCCAACTCGGAACGAACAAGCTCGGTGAACAGAGCCAAGTCAACGCCTCTCTGCATTTGAAGCCCTAACATCTGGTGCGGAAGGGATTCTTCGGCAATGAGTCTGTCGCGAAGCTGAATAAGGGAAAGAACATCTTGTTGGGATGCGGATATTCCCCGCGATGGGAGTTCAGCAAGAGAACTGCAAGCCGCATCGGCGAGGGCAGAAAGCTCTGCACTTGGATAGGACTCAATGAGTTCAGCCAAGTCCTTGGGTTGCTCGGAAAACGCCTGAGTAGCAAGAATAAGAGCCCCAGCACAGACACAAAAGAATAGGTAGATTGTTTTCATTTTCACGGCCCCACCACGATTGAAATAGCTTCGTCGAGTTCACCATCAACTTCTATTCTGACGAAGAAGACCTCGCCCGAGCCAGAGGGCACACCAGACTGACCATGGCTACATTGGACCTGAGCGGCAGCTTGCGACTCAAAGCCAGCAGCACCGCCAACGTCTTTGAAGTAATTGTAGTCCCATTTATCCTCTAGAATCACCGACGAAACAGACGCGTGGTCTGTGTCATTCGCGTAGACGTAGTAACTGCTGCCGACTTTCTCAACATGAATAATGAGCGCCCCTGAAGCGACGTCACAATCGCCGAGTCCAACTGTTCCCGCAGGAGGAAAGTCAAAGAAGTCCTCTGTGGGGGGAATGGCAAAGGAACAGATTCGAATATCGGGGTTCGCCGTTGCGGTTCCGGCATTCCAAGCGGTGCCTACCGCCGAATAGCTGAGGCTGTTCGCATAATTCTCAATAGCTTCCTCGAAGTCACCGTGGCCTCTCAACAAGTCATTTGCAGGATTAGAGGCGCCCCACGCGAAAAGAGGCATGGTTATGCTGGCTTCGTGGTACTGTCGCCCATTCATCGTCACGAAGGGTAACTGCGTGAACGTACCACCAAAGTTGTGAACCACTTCAGCCGCAGGGTTTGGCGAAAGCGTGATGTTGCCAGGAGAAGTATAGTTGTCAGGTCTGAAGTCCGTTTGGAAAGGCCCAGGAGCACTGAAGCTGCCTTCAACGAATTTGCGGACAAGGGCATCAGCCAAGTCGTAAAGAGCCGTCGCCAACGTGGCATTGAGAGTATTAACCGATGCTACTCTTTCGTTCTCGCTGACACCGTATATCTCGTAGCTTCCCTTCACCTCATCGCCGGTGAGCGTGCTTGAGTTGTCCTGATCGATCCCATACTTCAGGGTCAGGTCAGGATCGAGCTTATTTACGGCATACGATTCGGTATAGGTCTTGTCGGCAAGTTCAAGCTTCTCAAACTGCTGAACGGCACCGCCGGAGTCTTCTATCTGAATCCATATCGGCCCCGTAATACCTGGCGGCCTAACGGCATCAAAACTAATGGTGCTTGAAGAACCTCCCCACACCAAGAGTTTGTCACGCGCATTGTCGTCATCCGGTGGCACCAGGCGTGGGTCGTCCGGACCCATGCGGTTGTTGGGACGCGCAGTTTCACGGACATCGAGTTCCAGAGAGAGGATGCCAAAAGTCACGGTATCCGAGCACACAACGTTGCTGTTGACATCGAGATACTCAAGGGTTACCGACGCGCTGCCGGGATTCATACCGACGGCGTGGAACGTGCGGTCGTAGAGCGTGAGAGAGTGAAGTGCATTGGTAATCGACCCGGTGTCCAGATCATACTCCATCGGCAGAATGCGCTTGTTGCTCGAATCGTAGAGCGCCAGTACGTTGGTGTCGCTGATCATGAGATTGAGGACGCCTTCATCCAGCGACGTCGGCAGGAATTTCTCGAAAAGCAAGGCCGACATCGTGACGTTGGTTGAGAGAGCAGAGCCGACCGTTCCGGTAGACACGGGAAGAACAACGGCGTTGGGCAGGTATTCGTGGAAACTGGTGATTTCGGTTCCTGCGGACTGATACGTTCCCGCGCTGTGCGCCCGGATGTTCACGCGCGGGACAATCACGGTAAACGCCATGGAGCCGCTGTTGAAGCCGGAGTCGTTGACATACCCGAAGATGTTGGTGTCCTGCTCGCCGCTGTTGGGAAAACCTGCTTGGACGACAACGCCGGGCTCATCCTGACCTGAATAGGTCAGATTGGTATCGGGGCCGTGGAGCGCTCCGCCGACCAGGAAAGTGTAGTCCCCATCATCGTCATCATCCGGCAGGTTGCGGAGGGTTCCGCTGTACGTCTGGCCGCGCTCCAAAGGAACCTGATGCGTGAACAGGAATTCGGTCTGATTGACATACGGCATATCGAAACTGAAGTCGTCGAGATCGAATCCGTAGAGCTCCGTGTGGGAACCGCTGGCATCCCCGATGGTAACATCCAGCAAAAGAAGCGGGCTGTCGTCGATTCGGGCAAACTCATCCGGAGAAGCCATCGGGATATCGATAAATCCGTCCCCATTCTGATCGTAGGAACTGATGGGCGGCCCGCCGTGGGTCGCGGGGTTGGGGATGAAGTTGTTGCCCGCCAAGTACCCTGAACCGAGGGTTCTGTAGGAATTGAATCCGAAGCTCAACGTGCTGCTGGAATAACCGGAGACCCCGAGCGCATCGTCATAGACGCCATAGTAGTATGTGCGCGACACGGAGGTGTTGGGGATGTAGCCTGCGGGACTTGCCCATCCGGTACCAAGCTGACCCTTTTTGTAACCGGAGGTTTCGCTCGCGGGAAGGATGTGCCGATAAGCAAGATTCGTGGAGTAGCCATGGGCATTGGCCAACCCCTGGTAGATCTGCGAAGCCACCTGGGTAAGATCCGGCGTGAACGAGCCGGGTCTCGTCCAACCATGGCCGACGCTGTCTTTTCCCGGATTGCCGGATACCAACTTGGAAAACGTGAATAGATCCGGGAAATCGTCGTCATTCGGTTGAAGGTAATAGATGTACGCCGATGGCTCTCGGTAGTCAGTCAGGTAGCCTTCTCCCCAAAGCCACCCCTTGCTCATGCTGACATCATGGTCCAGGGTGGTGTCGGTCGCATAAATCCATCCGCCGGATAAGTGGCTTCCGATGCCCAGGGCCTCGCCATACTGGATTGCCGCACTGCTTTGGGAAAGGTCCGGAAGAAAGACATTGCTCACAACCCATCCGGACCCGAGAAAATACTTCTTGGTCAACCCGAGAGCTTGTTCCTGGTAATGCCAGTTGGTGTTCCCTGAGCCATAGCCATAGTAGCACGAGACGGAGGCGCGTGTGAGTTGTTGCGGAATGTCAGCCGCGTCCTCGGGACTGGTCCGAAAGATCGTTCTTTCCGCATAATCCGACACGCCGTCTCCATCCGTGTCGGGCTCTTCGAGCGTAATGTTAACGCCAAGCACCATGCCGGACGCCTCGATCGGATTATTGAGGTACCAACCGACGGCCTCCTCCGCGTCGCGCAGACCATTACCGTTCAAATCCCGGTAGGCCTTCACATAGAGGCTGGTCGCGGGAACATTGGCGATCTGATAACTCCCAACACCACCCATGGTGGTTGAGTACGCGGAATACCACGAATTGGAGTCGAGGGCAGCAATCACGATGATCGCATTTGTCTGCAAGCCGCCATAAGAGATCGTGCCATTGATGTTGGGTGGGGCGTTGGGATCATTCGGGTTGGTTCCGGCAGCCCATTCGATGCCGTCATTGACGCCATCGCCATCGGTATCCCACAGGTCCATGCTGCTGCCCGAAACATAGAACTCAAACGAGTCCTTCAGCCCATCCATGTCGGTATCAACAGAACCGTCCCCGGCTGCGAAAACAAGGTTGGAGATCGACAGCCCGGACCAGGACCAAATGACGCTGTTGGACACCACCGGGATGTTGGTAGCCGTCAGTTCCCAGGGATGCCCCGATAGAGGCGGTTCAGAGGCCACGAAGATATCGATATTAGTAATGCCGTCCGGGATACAGAACCCGAGGTCCACCGTATCGTTGGTCACGGGTTTCTCCATGCCGGTGAACACGATCTGCGTACAGGTTTCACCACCCATCCACAGGAGCATTTCCGATCCGCCAAAGGTTTCCGGAAGCAACAGGTTTGCCGAGGCAACCTGTGCCTCTCTCTCCGCATCCGCGGTCGCCTTGTCTTTCAGGGTCACATACCAGACTACGCGGCGCTTCGACAGTTCACGGAACAGGTAATCCGAAAGCGCCTCCTCCGTCTTCACCTCCGGCCAGAGCGGCGCGGTATAGACGATTTCTTCCGCCAGGCTGCTCCCGTCATCGCGAAGAACCAGCAACTCCCCCGTGACCATATCTTCGTAGAAAACCAGCCGGGCTCCATGGTCGATCTGCCGAGACAGCGCACTGTGAGGCTTGATATACAATTCGCCCATGTCGAACCGCACAAACCAGTCCGGTTGATCCTGGAAACCGGCAAGACCGTACTGGCCCTCGATCGCTTCGATCTGATCGCCGACCATGTACCAGGACGGCACGCACAACCTGTAGTTGTGGTCGCGATAATCGAGGTAACGGCTCACGAGGTCTTCATACGAATCCACCGTGTTGCCGTCATCCGTGAGCTGAGACACCGCCCATCCGACGGTGACGGAAAGAAGAAGAGTCGAAAGAAGGATCAGCAATTGGGTACGTGCACTGCCGAAAGCTGCCTTGAACCTTTGCCTCATACCGCACTATCCTTTTTCGTAGTTGAAACGTCCATAACGTAATCATCTATTCACATGCAGGAGGCGTTCCCACCTCATCGCCATCCTACACAGCAAGAGTTGCCGGGCCGAGATCGGGGATTCCCCCACTTCAACAAAAGCCTTTCCGTCCCGCGATGTCCGAACTGGCCTGCCTCGCTACAATGATCCAATCCCTGCGCATTGAGCTCCGATAACGGAGCCATCCAAGTTTAAGTCACCGGTAAAGTCAAGCTCTGTTATTGGAGCAAGAATCCGCATGCCGCAGAATATTGTTGGCCCGCAAATCAGAAAGTTACGCTACGAACGCGGATGGACCCAGGAGGAGTTCGCGGCCCAATTGCAACGGCTTCGTTGGGACATCAGTCGCCAGACCCTTTCCAAGATCGAGGCAAGGCTTCGTTGCGTGTCGGATGAAGAACTCCCCCTCCTCGCCCGTGCCCTTCGGGTGTCCATCGACAAACTCTATCCGGCAAAGACGCTACACCGAGATCCAAGCGTGACTTGAGGGAAAGGGGGCAGCTTTTTCATCCGCCATAAATGCATGCCAGAAAGCAGATAACGCCATCGAATAAACCCTGGGCAAACTTTTTTCGCAAAAAATGCTCGTCTCATTTCCTTTGGGGATATGGGGCACGAGTCCCTATTAATGGGGGCCCAATAATTGACCCCCTATTTCCCCGAGGTAAAGCATCGTACCATCAACCCAGGGCCACGCTTCGGTTGCCCTGTGAACAGAATGGGGGGACAGACAATATTTTATTCTCGAAGGCAAACTCACGCGTAATGAACGCGCCGCCCTCGCCTTCGTGATGATCGACCGGCTTCTGAAATCCTCCCCCGCGACTCAGGCCCGAATGTCAAAACCCATCCCTGTGCGTTCTGGGCACTTGATTCCTCCACGCCCAATCCGTTACCTCTATTTCATGAAGATCCTGTTCATTTCGCGATGTCAGTTTCACCATCGCCAGGCCGATTGATGTTCAGAACCTATCAGGAGATCTACAATACGCGCGGCGGGCTGTATCATCGTGCGATGGAAGAATGCCCAGCCGCGCGGGCCCGCGAATTTGAACTTCTGGTGGCAACTGCGAACCTGCGCCGTGACCAAGTATGCATCCTCGACATCCCATCCGGCGGGGGGTACCTGCGCACCTATCTCCCCAACCATGTTCGGCTCGTTTCCGCCGACCCTGCGGATCGATTTCTACACGCTGGCAACCACCCTCATGAGGACGGGATCGTCTGCGCGCAACACGATGACCTGCCGTTCGGGGACGGCACCTTCGATGCCGTACTGAGCCTGGCTGGCATGCACCATCTCGATGACCATGCGGCGGTGTTTCGGGAATGGCACCGGATCCTGAAACCCGGCGGCACACTCGCGGTGGGGGACGCGGTAAAAGGCTCGCCGACCAGCCGCTACCTGGATGGCGTCGTGCATCAATTCAACACCATGGGCCACCACGGAAATTATTTCGATGAGGATGTCTGCAACCACCTGCGCGGTTGCGGATTCACCGCTGTCACCGGGCAAGAACACACCTACACCTGGGACTTTGCCGACACCGCCGAAATGCTCCAGTTCTGTCGGACCTTGTTCGGCCTGAATCTCAACCCATCCGATGCCGACCTGCTCACAGGAATCAGCGATACCGTCGGGTACCACACCGACGACCGAGGCGCTCATCTGAACTGGTCCCTGATGTTCATCCGGGCTACGGCCTGACCCGAGACCATGATCCCATGCCCGCTTTCTGTTACGTGCGCCACGATGACAACCCCGGCAACCGCCCAATGCTCGCGGCCATGGCCGCCTCGCTTGCCCCCGCCCGGCTGAAAGGAACCATCCACCAGTTCCGTGTCCCGAATGGAACACTCCTGGCATGGACAGCCGACCATACCCCGTTCGACCTCTTCACCGGTCCCGACGGAGGCGTGGCGATGCTGCTGGGTGAGGCTCTCTGTAACCACACCCCGCACAGAATCTCGGCGGCGGACCTGTATGGTGACTGGCCCGGGGTAACCCGCGCCTCGGGTTACTTCTGCTGGCTGGTGATCCGCGGGTCGGGCGAACTGTTCGCCGGCATGGACCCGTTCGGACTGTTTCCCCTCTACACCACCTGCAACACAGAGGCCTTCGCATTGGCGAGCTCGATCAACACCCTGCGACAGCATCCGAGATACGACCGCACACCGGATCTCGTCGGCCTTGCCCGCCATTTGATCGAAAACGGATGTGCGAGCAGCCGCACCGTCGAACGGGGAAGCCGACGCATTCAACCCGGGCAAGTAGTACACCTTCTCGCCTCTCCATCCCTCCAACCGGCACTGCTCGATCATTCCATCGATTGGCTGAGTGAGGACAAAATCACCGACCCCCGCGAGGCGGTGGCCTTGTCCATCTCGATGTCGGAAGCGGCCTATCAGCGCCATACCCGTACCGATAGCCAGGCAATGTTGATGTCCGGAGGCCTGGATACCCGGCAGCTGGCCGCTCTGGCCATCCGCTCCGGTCATCGCCCCGATGGGTACACTTACGGCGAGCCTACCGACTTCGAGGCGGTTCAGGCACGCCGCACCTGCCGGCAGGTGGGTGGACGCTGGCATATCCTGCCCGACCAAATGCCGCCGACGGTAACGATGATCGAGGAAGAACTGGACCTCCTGTCGCTTGCCGGGGGATTCAGCACGGTAACCATGACCGGCTTCGAGTCTCTGGGCCGGGCGGCAATTCCCCGGGTCACGACCGGCCTGCTACTCGACGTGCATTACTCCCCCTTTTATCGTGCACCCAGCACGTATGAAGAGGACTCCCTGCCCTACTGCATGGACGTCTGGATCAACCGCTTCGGGATACCCGCCGATCGTTTGCTGGACATGGCCCGCCCCGGAGACATGCGCAAAGCGGTGCGGGAGGCGCTGCATGAAATTGAGAGCGAGTGGGCATCGCTTTGCGGTGACCTTGCCGACCGGCACTGGCAGGTACTTACCCGGCACCGCATGCGCCCGCATCTCGGCTCGCACCTGTGGAAGGTCGCCTTCCATACCTGGCCGCAGCTCATTGCCACCGATGTTCCATTCGTAAAGGCCACCCGGAGGGTTTCTGGTGACCTGCTGCGCGACCGGTTTCTGCAACGGCAAACCGTGGCAGATCTGTCGCCAAAGCTCGCACGCATTCCACTGGACAGCATGCACAACCAGCCCCACAGCGTGCTGCCGTCGCGATGGAACCACCTGTATCACCGGATGCACATGGCGCGCCTCCGTCTCGACGGCAAGACCGCCCAGGATGCCCATCGCTATCCGCGCATCATGGGCATCGATACACCGGCATGGCGGGAGATCCGCGCACAGGCCGAGGCCGGGCGCGAGGCCGCAGAAACCTTATTCGAGGCCGACAAACTGCGGGCCTATCTGCCGGCGTATCCCGAACCGCCCGCGCCCGAACGGCAGACCTTTGCCGGTCAATGGGGCCTGCGACTGGCGATGGGAATGATGCTGTGGTTGAAGGCACGCGGGTAGACCGGCCCAGACTCAACCCTTGAAGATGATAAATTTCCTGGTCGCGTAGTTGATCAAGAGAGAGGCGATCATCTTGGCGAGATACGAGGCGGTGGTACTGGTATGAAAGTATTTGATCATCACCCAACCGGTGGCCGTACCGAGAACAATGCTGATCCCGGAGCCGATATAAAATAACCCCATTTCGACATACCAGACGTGCCGTCCCGGCTCAAACACCCACCACACATTCAGCAGATAGCAGACAAAATTCGAAACCAGGAAAGCAATCGCGGTGATGATGATAAACCGGTTGGACCGCTGTTGCTCAGTGACCGGGGTCACCGTGAGTTTGAGAAACCGGACCACCGGGTCGGTCTCCCGCAGCGCCGGAATGAATTTCCAGGCAAACAGGTAAAACACGAAGATGTCCACCGCCGTAGCCACGCCCCCCACGAGGGCGTACTTGATGAACTGGACCAGAGGTCCGGCATCCCGCTGAAAAAACTGTTGGAGCAGGTCGTGCATGCGGGGAATCAGATTTCCCGAAGAATCCACTTCCGGATCGTATCCGGAAGGGGCTGAATCGCGCTGATCGTGCACGCAACATCGCCCGCCTCCGAGGGGACAACCAGGGTCTCGCCCACCTTGTGGCCGACCAGAGTCTGGGACATCCTGGCGTTACAGGAGAGGATGCCGAGTTTGGGATCGCCATCCCATTCCCCGAGAATGTGGTAGGTTTCTTCGCGGCCATCCTCATAGCGAATCACCACCGTCACCCCCAGGCTCACTTCGTCGTAGGTGGCATCTTTGAAGTCGGTGGGGGTTACCGTGGACAGCGCCTGCGACAACTCATCGCGTCGCCGGAACAGCAGCGCCTGGGCATCCTTGGCTGCCTTGAACTCAAAGTTTTCCCGCAGATCACCATACTCACGGGCGTGACCGATCTCCTTGGCCACCTTGGGAATTTCCACCTCGATGATCCGCTGGAGTTGCTCTTTCCGCTCTTCATAGCTGCGAATCGAGGTCAGGGGCCCGCGCGGTTTGTCCGCAGATTCGGTGGCGGAACGTTCCGCCATCACGGCTTCAAGTTCCGGGGCCTGCTTGATCACCATCGCAAGCACAGACTGCTTGTCGAGCTTGCCCCAGGCGGCGGAAAGACGAAGCCGGTTCAGCAGATTGACCCGCTGCTTGTAGTCAAACTGGTCGAGCAGGGCCCGCATCCATTCCGGCTTTTCAAACCGTTCACGCAGTTGATTCCGGGCCTTGAGGGGATCCCCGGTGTATTCGTGATCGAGGGCATCCAACATGAACTGAACCACCAGATGGGTGTGGCCCAGCTTCCACGCTTCAATTTTCTCCATGTTTCTGGCAATCCAGGCCAGGACCTCAATCCCCGGCTTGCGGCGGTCAAACACCTCGCGAATCTTCGCGGCCACCGCATCTTCTCCGAGATGGGGCGTCAGATAGTCAATCGCCACATTCAAGGAGCTGATGTCCATGCGGGTAAGTTGCTTGAGCAACATCTGGTGAAGGGATTCGGCGTGATCCCGGGCCAGGTATTCAAGGAAGTCCGAAGCACTCCGCACCGGCGCCTGCTGCAGGGCCCGGAGCAGGAGCTTGTCATCGAGAAACCGGTCGGCCACATGCAATTCCGGACGGTCATCATCCGCGCCCAGGGCCATCGCGGCCAGCTTGGCCCGAATCAAATGACCGAGCTGACGGGGCCATGCGCCCTTGATCACAAACGCAAGCCGGTCACGAATGATCTCGTTCTGCGCATCGTTCAAATTTGCCTTCTTCTCGTCGACCATCCGCTCGAAATGGGTAATGATCGCATCGATGCTGCGTTCGGTGGCGAGCTGGGCAAAGTGCATATCATCGGTCGACTTGCCACCGGCCATCACCTGGATCGGCTCTTTGCGATTGGCGGGAATCAAAACCGTGTCGTCAGCCTTGAGGGCCTTGCGGGCCCCTTCCCAGAACTTTTTCCATTCCTTGTCGGAGAGCACTTCGGGAATGAGCTTTTCCTGCAGCAGGGCCACCGGAAGCGGGCCGAAGGACTGGATGGCCATCTTGACCAGTTCGCCCGGTTGCTCGGCGATCATCTTCTTCAGCTCCTCCTTGCGATGAAAAGTCCAACTCAGAAGATGGCTCTCATCGAGCAGATCGAGGGTTTCCGCCGCGTAGGCAAGACTCATCTGGTGACTGGGTTTCTTGCGAAACCGGATGTCAATTTTCTTATAGAAATAGTCGATCCGCCCCACCTTGCCGGCTCCCCAGGTCTTGTCGTAGACAAGCGTATCGGGATGAAGGGCCCGCAGGGTGATCATCCGCTGCAAGGCCCCGGCAGCAGAAAGGCCGGATTGAAATCCGGCCTGTTCAATGAGCACCTTCGCTTCCCACGTGGCTCCGAGAAGATCGAGGAGGGATTCAGCCACGTGATCGGCGGTAAGCTGGGGCGCTCCCTGTTCGCAGCGAAGCTTCTGCACCGCCAACCACCCATCGATATTCTTTTGCTCATGCAGCAAAGCCGCGAGGGCGGCAGCCTCGGATTCCCCCGCCTCCGGCCCCTGACTACGGTAAACTTCCCGAAGCTGTTCGATCTGTTGAACGGTTTCCCCGGTTGACGTTTCCGTGTCCGTTTGCAATTCCATATCGTCCGATGTCGCCATATCCCGTCCTCGCGCTAAGTAGTAAAACGATTGAGTTGAATCCTCCTAGTTAAAGCATCCCGCCCCGCCTGACAACAGGAAAGTGGAATGGCCAACCCTTCACCCGCTCGAACCCCTTGCTTTATCGCGAGGTTATGCCCGAATGAAACACCGCCCCGCCTCGCCTTGAAGTTCGATTTCTTGTTGACGCAGGGGGGGCGGGGCAACCACTCTGACCCCGTCCCAAGTGGCGGAAGATCCCGATGGAAGGCACACAACAGGCTTATAAAATCAAATCGGTCGGAAATGAATCCTCCGGTTCGGCGTTTCGCAAATACCGTGATCTGTACTATGGCGATACCTCGCTGGCCCATGTGCTGGTCTGTGAATTGATCACCACCCTGTTCTCCTGGATTCCCGGCGCGTTGGGACTGGTCCTGCGCAAGGCGCTCTATCCTCTGATGTTCCGGCAGGTCGGCCGGGGGGTGGTGTTCGGACGGGGCATCACCCTGCGGCATGCCCACAAGATAACGTTGGGTGACCGGGTGATTATCGACGACCATGTAGTCCTCGACGCCAAGGGCAACACCAATCAGGGCATCCAGATCGGACATCAGGTTTACCTCGGGCGGAATACCATCGTGTATACCAAGAATGGAGACATCATCCTGGGCGACGAGGTGAATCTTTCATCCAATTGCCAGATTTTTTCCTCCAACCGGCTTGAGATCGGCGCGCAAACGGTCATTGGCGCCTTCACCTACCTGTTGAGCGGGGGTGAATACGACTATCACGACCGCACACCCTTTTCCCGCCAGAGCGGAATGAATACCCGCGGCCCCCTGACGGTCGGACCCAATTGCTGGTTGGGCGCGGGAATCACCGTGACCGACCACGCGTCGATTGGTGAGCATTGCGTGATCGGCGCGGGCGCGGTAGTGTGTTCCCCGATACCGGAGAATAGCATCGCGGTCGGCGTGCCCGCGAAAGTCATACAACAGCTCAAACCCCATGATGAATCCCAAGCCCACCTGGATTGAACGCAACCCCCTGTGGGTCACCCTGCTGATGAGCCTCGTGGTGTGGGCAATACTCACCTGGCCCCTCCCCCGGCATCTCGGCACCACCATTCCCGCCGGAATGACCCATGCCGATCATGAAACCAGGATCGCCGGAAACATGCCGGGCGATCACATGCAGCTCCTGTATCACTTCTGGCTGTTTGCCGACATGGTCTCCGGGCACACACCCTGGTTTTACAACCTCTACGAATTCAATACCGGGTCCGATGCGGAAACCTATATGCCCGGTTCCTACTATGTTCCCTTTTCCATGCTGTTTACCGCGGGCTATTGGATGGGCGGCCAGGCCTTTGGCTGGAATTTCGCGGGATTTCTATCGATCTGGTTGACCGCCTATTTCACCTGGCTGCTGATACGACGGTTTACCCAGTGCCCGGCCGCGATTCTCCTGGGGTGTCTGGCTGCCCTGTTGTTGCCCTACCGCTGGCACAGTCTGCTCGGCGGAAGCCCTACCGGGTTTGGCATGACCCTGGTCCCCCTTGTTTTTCTCGGGATCGACATGGCGGTGCGGGAGGAAAAAATCCGGGGAGGCATTCTCGCCGGAGTGGCGATCCTGCTCGCTTGCTGGAGCGATACCCATGTGTACTTTTTCGCCACCCTGGTTGCTCCCGCGTGGGGGATTCTGGCCTTGGTCCAGCGCCGGGATATCGACTGGCTGGAGCCCAAAACCTGGATCCGCTGGAGCCTGGCCTTGCTGCCGGTGCTGATCTTTATCGCCATCTCCTTTTCATTCAGCAAACTCACCGCGAGCCATATTCAGGAATCCACCACCTCGGCCGGCCGGACCCTGCAGGAAGTGGCTCTGTTTTCCCCCCATGCCGACGGACTGTTCAATGCCAGAGCCGCGGGCATCAGCCATCAGATCTATCTTGGCTATGGTTATGCCGCGATTGCCCTCATGGGGTTTGGCCTGCTCGGATTCCGGGTCTGCCAACCCAATTGTCGAATCTACCGCCCTCTGGCCCTGCTCCTTCTACTAACCCTGGCCACAGCCGGGATCATTGCGCTCGCCCTCGGCCCCAATGGCCCCTTCGAAGGCCGCGCCCTGCTCGCGGTTCGCAAGCTGATTCCGCCCTACACGATGATTCGCCAACCCGCAAAAATCTATGCCCTGCTCCCCTCGGTCCTCGCGGTCATGACCGCGATCTCCGTGGGGGTCTGCTCGACCTACCTCAAATCGCGCTGGATGAGGGTTGGCGTCTACACCATCATCGCAGGTTTGCTGATCGCGGAGCAGCGGGGCCAAATGCGGCCGGTACTCAGCATGCTCGATGCAGACAACGGCGCTTACACCGCCGTCGCGGATGACGCGGAACAGCGGGATCTGAAAGCCCGCGCCGTGGTGGTGACCCTTTGGCCGGGGGATAGCCACTACACCTCGCTGTACCAGTACTTTGCCTCCATCCACCGTATCCGCCTGGCCAATGGATACCGGCCGTTTGTGCCCCAGGCCTACAAGGAGCACTTCTACTCGGTATTTGAAACCGTCAACCGGGGGAACCTGCTGCCCGAGCAGGTGGATGCCCTGCTGGACCGGGGTATCGAGTATCTGCTCATTCATGAAGACCTCTATCCGGAAAAGGTCTCCCCGTTCCCGATCGGGTTCGTGCTCAAGCAGTATTTCCATCATCCGCGCCTGAGACTTTTGGAGCGGGATGGACCGGTGTGGGCATTCCGGTTGCTGCGGGAGGAACGCACCGTCTCCCCGATCGTGGAGGATTGGAAAACCTGGATACCCGCGCGGTCCATCGAAGCCGAAGCCTGGAAACGCCATGGCGGCACCAGCCTGGCCGGAGACGATGCCTCGGGCGGACAGTTTGTCCGGTTTGAAAACCAGGGAGACATCCTCTGGAGTACCATGGCGGCCATTACCGATGCCGATCAACTTCGCTGGAGCCTCCGGGTTCGGGGTCACGGGAAGCTGCGGATCGAAATTTTTGTGCAGCATCAATCCGCCGGCGAGCTGCCGCTGATGATTGACAGCGATGACTGGACCTGGATGGATATTCCCATGCCCCAGACCGACCCCCATCTGGTTCACCAGTTCGGAGCGGAGTGGGTCGAGGGCTCGGTGGACTTGGATCACGGACAACTGATCGCGGGCGCGAGCCTGACAGATCTGTTCCAGCATAGCCCGGACGGTCACATCAGCCTCCCCGCCGCCCTTTTCTTTCACGCCGGGGAGACCGACACGGAAACGCAAGGGGTCGTGTTCACTGCGGATTACCACCGCGATGGCATTGTCTTTTACGGCCCACGCCTTCCTCTGGAACCCGGACGCTATCGGATACGAGTGGACGCAACCTCGGAGGCCCCGGACGGAGCAACGTATGGCGAGTGGGCGTTCGAACAACCCCGCGGCGTCGTCCGGCAAAGGTTCCCGATGGCCGGATCCGAGACCCTCGATACCACCATCGACCTGCCCTCCAACCTTCCCTGGCAACTGGTTTTCGTGCGCCGCACGGACGATGCCCTGTCGATCCGGTCCGTCGAAATCGAACGCCTGAAGTAATGCATGGCCCATCCCCCAGACCCCAACCAACCGGAAGGCCTGCAGGAGCCCGCTCGGTCAAGGTGTCCGCTCCCGAGCGGGGCCTGACCCTGCAGGAGTGGGTGGCCCGGAAAAGCGGCGCGTCCAACCGGCAGGTCAAGCGGTGGCTTGATCAAAAACGAATCTTCATCAACGGACGTCGGGTCTGGATGGCCCGGCATGTATTGGCGGCCGGGGATGTGGTGGAGTATCCAGCCGTGCGCGAGCCCGGACGGAAACCGGGTCCGCTCGCCATTCCCATCCTGTTTGAGGACGACTGGTACCTGGTGGCGGACAAACCGGCGGGATGGGTCACCAACCAACATCCGGACAGCGTTGAGACCCGGCTGAAAAAGACAGGACAGGCAGTTCAGGCGGTGCACCGACTGGACCGGGACACCTCCGGATGTCTGCTTTTCGCCAAGAGCACCGAGGCCTTTGAACGGATGATCCCGCTGTTCCAGGAGCGGGAGGTTGAAAAGGTCTATCGGGCCATCGTGTTGGGCAAGGTGCCGCAATCCCTTCGCCAGATGAACAAGGCACTGGATCAGCAGGAAGCCCTCACCCATCTGCGGGTGGTGCGATCAACCGACGAGGCAAGCTACGTGGAGTGCCGCCTGGAGACCGGACGGACCCACCAGATTCGAAGGCATCTGCAGCTCTATGGATTCGGACTAGCCGGGGACAAGCAATATCCGCGGCGGGGGGGGGAAGCCGAACCGGCGTGGGCAAGGCAATGCACCAGACACATGCTACACGCATGCCGGTTGTCCTTCCGGCATCCTTTCACGCAGGCAGTCCTGTCCACCGAGTCTCCACTGCCAGAGGAAATGACCGGACTGGCGATCGCCCTGGGCCTCTTGCCGAGGCGACGGAATCGGGCTAGACCCGATGGCGGTAGGTAATACGACCCTTGGTCAGGTCGTAGGGCGAGATTTCCACCCGGACCTTGTCCCCGGTGGTAATTCGAATGAAATGCTTCCGCATTTTGCCCGAAATATGGGCAAGGATTTCATGTCCGCTGTCCAACTTGACCCGGTACATGGTGGCGGGAAGGACCTTCACAACCGTCCCGTCCAATTCTAACGTATCTTCTCGATCACCAGCCATAGGCATCCTCTGTTCTTCGTAAAAGTGAACCCCGACTGTAAACCGGTTCATGCGTTCTGACAAGCCTTGTCATCGACAGCCCCGACCGGATCCCATATCGCAACCGGAACCCGGCCCTGAATGCCCCTCTTCGCTTCCCGGACGTGTGCCACAGGCGCATTTTCACGTCAGGGAAGGTCGGCTGGACCGCACTCCTGCGCTTCGCGGGCTGCCGGATCATGTTCACTCAGGCAAGCAATCTCATGGCCTTCAGCCAGGTTACCGCCATGAGCATGTGTCCATTCGGGTGCGGGTGCACCCCATCTGTGGTCCAGGCCATGCCAGGGTGTGCGGCGATCGCCTCACGAAAGGCACGGTTGATCGGAATGAGGTCGGCCTTGAACTCATCGGCGAGATCCTGCACAACCCGGTTGTATTCATTCGATCGTTGATTACCCTGGCTGGCCAGATCCTCATCGATGATTGAAGTCTCCATCAGAATAATCCGGGCTTTCGTCTCCGTGACAACTCGCTGCAACAGCTTCCGGTAGGTGTCACGATAGTGATCGACATGGATTGCCTGCGCCCGCACCTCGGCCAATGGACTGAGGCCACGCCAAATGTCATTGATGCCGATCGAAATCGACAACCAATCCGGATTCAACGCAATCACATCTTCATCCCATCGTGCTTCCAGATCGACGACCCGGTCACCACCAATACCGCGGTTAATGATCTCAACCGGCTGACGGGGATAGAGCGCGGTCAGCAGGTCCGTGATCATCGCGACATAACCGCACCCCAAGGACCGGCGCTCATCTTCCCGGCGACCACAATCCGTGATGCTGTCGCCAATAAACAGCAGACGGCGATGTTCGAATTCCTGAATCGCTTCAGTCATGATTGGGTAAGGGGGATCCGAAGGCCGCCTCGTTCTTCCTGGGGTAACCACGGGTTCTTCATTTCACTCCGGGCGTATTATGGTGCGGTGAATGAACAGTGCCAGAAAAATCAAAACGCCCCCCGGCATGTACAGATCAAGCTGCAAGCCGATCCGTTGATGGGGCGTCACTGTAAGGAGGGACGAAGCCCGGGCGCCCCCAGGACCGCCGCCGGATTGATGCGGCGGGTTTGCTCGAGCAATTGATTTTCCAGGGCGATGAATGCGGGATGATCGCGTACCGGATCCAGATCCTTGTCGCCCAGGTAGAGAAACAGATTCGGCCAGTTCATGCGATGAAGAATCAGCAACTCTTCGACACTGGCGTCCCGCGCACCCAATCCGGCCAGGGCACAGGCCAGATTGAACCGGCGGAGAATGTTGTAGGGGTTGCGGACCAGCGAAGATCGAATGAGATCCACCGCACGTTTGTATTGTTTCCCCAAAACCAGCAAGCCGGTATAATAGTCAAAGTATTCATCCTGGTCCGGGTCCAGTTGAACCGCTCGCTCCACATATTCGAGACCGGCCTTCAGGTTCCCCTGCTGATAGAGCCGTTTGCCCGCTTCAAACCAGAACGCGCTGGTGGTCGGCTCCAGCGCAAGCACCTGCAGCAGTTGCTCATCATTCAGTTCCGCCACGGGATCAAACGCCTGCGGGGTATCATCAAGGATCCATACCTGCGGGGTGGAAGCGGCGAGGGATAGCAGAAAGGTGTCCTCGCCCATGGGTTTAAAGAGATCATCAAACCCCAGTTCCTGGGAAAGAAACTCGACCCAGACCTCATCGATGATCAGGGGATTCGTGTCGGATCGGGACAACACGAGGGCCGAGCCCACGGTAGCGGTATCGACCTGAACCGCAGGCACCGGCAGGGTCATCGCACACCACGCCAGCAGAACCGCGAGCGCGCCACCTGCAGGCAACGGGACCTGAATTATGCGAGGCTTGGTCATCTTGGCGGTACGCGATATCGACACAACTATAAGGTAAGAACCATCCCGGCTCCAAGGCAAACTGCTCGTTTACCGCTCAATCGGGAGGACCCGCCATCCATCCGATTCGGTGAACTCGCGGGCGGCAAAACACCACACCACAACTTTTTTGCCCGCCCAGTAACCAGGGATTCGCTGGGCTTTGCGAAACAGGCTGACTCTGGCCGGTGTGGCTCCGGACCCGCGGACACCGATTAAATCCACCGGTTGTCCAAGGGCATAGGCAAGTTGATCAACAAAACCCGCGCCCTGGGTGTGCATATCCCCGCCATCATGAAACACCAGGGTGTGGCTGTCACCCAACACCAGCACCGGGCTGGTGTCGGCAGTGGTGGATGCAATTGCTCCGTTCTCCGTGACCCCGCGCAGCGCAATCCGCTCCCGATTCTCCCCCCCCATCATGACCCGCAAATCACCCTGGATCTCCAGATCCTTCCAGTTCACGGCATACCCTGACGCCCCCTGCGGAATCAACGGAAGGATGGCCTCGGCGACCACCTCCGCCGCCGCGACGCAACCGGCTCCGGACCAATGACTGTCCTCACGGCAATAGTAGGGCCGGCCCGGGCTTTCCTCCCGGAATCGATCGCGCAAATCCACCACCTGTACGCCTTGCTCACGAAGCAATGCGTAATAGGTATCGAGGGCGGATCCCCACTCGTCGGAAACCTTATCTTCCGGCACCTCCTCCGACATCATCAATGCCTTGGGCGGAACCGGCACCAGCAGGAGCGTAATCCCTTTTTCAGCCAGCGCCTGATGAAAAGCCACGATGGCCGGAGTGGGATCGCGGGCATCCTCGCGGGTGGCCTGACTGACCCTCTGGGCAGCTTCTCCCCAGAACGGACCGGCATCGAGGTGGCGCAATTCCTGCGCCAGAAACAACCATCCGTTGTCACCCTCCACCACCTGGGCCTCACCCCGGGCCGTGGTGATCCACAATCCTCCCAGAACCATCAGGCAGCAACCACACCATTTCGCACTGATCCATTTCATCGCCGTAACTCCCCCCAAACCGGTTCCTCCAGTTGCAGATCCAAGGCATCCAGTTCGCTGCGATTGATGCCTTCCATGGTTTCCGCCATCTCCTCCCAGCTTCGCAACTGGAGCGCCACCTGATCGCCCGGACGCAAACGGGCGGCCGCAGTCCAATGATTATCCGCCATACTTTGTAAAAACACAACCGCCTCGCCCAGATTCTCTTCGTCATCGGCACGCTGAAGATCGACCAGATGTACCGATACCACATGGTCCCGATAGGGCACGGCTCCCGGGCGGGGAACCCGCGACACTTCCCGAACGATTCCCGAGACCTCCACCTGCTCCCCCGGACTTAACCGGAGGAATTCGGAGGGCAGAGCCTCACCCAGTTCAAGCGGCAACACCTTCCAATCACCCAGGGCCAGCTCCCGGGTGGCAAACTGATACACCACGACTTTTTTGCCGGCGAGGCGATCGCGGCCCCGGGCCAATTCGCGGGCAAGGAGTTGGCGGGTGGCGTACGCTCCGGCATCATTGCGAACCAATCGATCCACCGGGCGGCCGAGGTTGCGGGCGAGATGTTCCACCCATCCGCCCGACTCCCCCCAGCCCATTCCTTCCAGCGAATAAATATTGCTGAAGCTGTCGCCCAGCACCAGAACCTCTGCCCCGGGGTCAGCCCGCCACCAACCACCCTCACGGTCAACCACCCGCGAGACCGTGACGGTCTCTTCAGGAAAAGGATGAAACCCTGAAGGGAATGTCAGCATCGCCGCCACGTCCCCGCGATTCGTCACCACCGTTCGCTCCACGGGAGTCAGCGGTACAGGAGCCCACCCGGTTTTTTCGCGAACCAGATCCGCCAACCGCTCTGCCACCAGAGCCATTGCTTCCGGTGTCCAGTGGGTATCCGTGTAAAGATATGCAGGCCGTCCGGAGGCTGTCTGTTCATCCTTCAGCCAGCCCGCGACATCCGCCACGGTAATCCCTGCATCCGAACAACGGGCGAGAAATTCCGGCATCGATGGATTCCGGGCTACATCCCCCGCACGGTACCGGGCAGAAAATTGATCGGGCAACAGCTCCGGCTTGACCGGGACCGGGACCAGGATCAGCTCGATCTTTCGAGCCTGGAGGTCGCGATGGAACCGGTTGAGCGCAAGCAGCGGATCCGGCTGGGGGGGCTCGTCCCACTCGGCCGACATCGCCTGGCGGCGGGCCCACTGTGCCGGATTCAGAAAGCCGGGCGCGGTGACTGAGTCGAGGCCGGCCCGGTAAAACATCCACCCCTGCCGCCCCCGGTACACCTGCTCATTGCCCGCACCGACGGCCCACAATCCCGCCTGTGCCCAGGGCCGGAGAAACGCCGCCACCGCCCCCTCGTCATCCACGGCAGTTTCCGTCGCATCGATCACCTGGAGCAGCGAACGGTTCAACGTCAGCCACGATGCAGGGGTTGTGCCATCAGTACAGGCATCCATCCACAGATCGGGCAACGCGCGAGCCACCGCCAGGGACCGGGCCTGCCCCAGAGAACCGGTGGTGCGCCATTCCACCGCATGATCCACCACCCAGACCAGGGCGATCAGGGCCAACCAGACCAGGACATAGGTTTTCGCGGCACGGGGTGATATCTCCGTGAACCCAACCTCGCGGTGGGCCTGCTCCTCGCGGCTCATGATGGGGGGACGGGAAGCGTTCATGGTCAGAAAATAAAATAGATAAACGGGTTGTAGGCCTGAGCCGCGAGCAGGGTTACCGAAACGCCAAACAGAAGCAGGGAAATCACCAGCTTCCAACCTGGCAGCGACCGGGTCCAGTCCCAGGTTTGGGGACCTCTCCAGGTCACCACCGCTGCGATGAACATGGCGCCGACATAGAAAGGCTGGTAGATCAGGCCGGCAATCAGGTTGTCCGCAGAGTGGGTGGTACCCACCCCTGCCATCGATTGCAAATAGGCCCAGGCTGACGGGAGGGATTCCGCCCGGAAAAAGACCCAAGTCAACAGCACCAGCCCAAAGGTCACCCCCATCTGAAGCGGCCTGGGAACAAGACGGGTAAACCCTGAATCGTGCCACTTCCGCTCACTGGCCAGAAACAACCCATGCAGCCCGCCCCAGATGACAAAGTTCCACGAGGCGCCATGCCAAAGACCTCCCAGAAGCATCACCAGCATCAGATTCACATAGGTTCGGACCTCTCCCTTTCGGTTCCCGCCCAGCGGAATGTACAGGTAATCACGCAGCCATGACGACAGGGAGATATGCCACCGGCGCCAGAAATCGGTGATCGAAATTGCGCGATAGGGTGCGTTGAAGTTCTTGGGAAAGACAAAACCCAACATCAGGCCGAGGCCAATCGCCATATCCGAGTAGGCACTGAAATCGAAATAGATCTGAAAGGCATAGGCGATCACGCCATACCAGGCATCGATCGCGGTACGGGCATCGGCCAGAAAGACCACATCGGCGATCTTGCCGCAGGGATTCGCCAACCAGATTTTCTTGGTCAACCCGAGCGAGAGAAACGCCACACCCCGGGCAAATTTTGCGAAGGTGTGGGAACGGGACCGCAGTTGCTCGGATACCTCGGCATAGCGGATAATCGGCCCGGCCACCAACTGGGGAAACATCGATACATAGCAGGCGAAATCGATGAAGTTTTTGAGCGGACGGGCGTGACCCCGATACACATCGATGGTATAGCTCATGGACTGGAAGGTGTAGAAGCTGATCCCGAGGGGCAGGGTTACTTTCAGGGCGGTATCCACCATCCAACTGTCCAGCCCCCACGATGCGATCAGAGCATCCCAGGAGCCCACCGCGAAATTGAAATACTTGAAGAAGCCGAGCAGGGACAGGTTGGTGAGGATCGAAATGGTAACCGCCCATTTCTGGGCAGGAGTGTGGCGGCGATTTTCGGGCAAGGCCACCTCAACCTCCTGGCCCCAGGGTCGGATTCCCGAGATCACCAGGCCACAGATATAGTCGACCACGGTGGAAAACAGAAGCAACAGGACAAACGCCGGATTCGACCACCCGTAAAACAGATAGCTGAACAGGGTCAGCATCAGATGCTTGCCCCGGCCGGGGATCAGGTAATACCCGAGCAGAGCGGCGGGCAAAAAGTAGAACAGAAAAAAGTAGGAGCTGAAAACCATGGGATTAACCGACCCGTGTCATGGTGCTGTCCGGTCATAAAACAGGGGAAGCAGGAGGTCGTCCCCGTCCATGGCCAGGCGCTCCCCCTCTAATTCCGGAACGAGATCATACGGCACCAGGTCCAGGGTGTAGACCTGCCCCACGGTGCGGGCTGCGTCAGGCAGCAAGGCCCCGTCGCGAATCACCCAGTGCGCGGCCAGAATTTCGGAGTCCTCGAGGGTTCCCTCCACTACCTCCGCCACCTGGTATGCATTCGCGACCAGTCCTTGCCGATAGGGTGCAATATCCTCCGGCGATGGAATCGGGGTCGCCTTCGTCAGGGTCGCCCGGACCCGAACGCTGGCCAGTGCCGGCGCCACCGGGGCGGGCCCGGCCGGCTCTGTCCGGTCGGTCATCCCACCCGCCAGCTCAGGGATGGTGGCTACCCACAAGTCCGGATACACATCCAGACGACGATTGTCTGTGGCCTGGAACCATGCCTCGACCCCGGCATAATCGGGGGCAAATCGACCGACATGGATCTCAATACCCTCGCCGCCGCCGCGGATATTGTTGCCACCCTGTCGAATGGTGTACGGACCGGTCATCACCATGTACCGGGGGTGGCGGCTCCATCGGGGATGATACACCTCATGCCCCCCAATTCCCGGTGCATCGGCAAGGGCTATTCGGTGCCTGATTCCATTCCGGGTCTCGATCAGATCCAGATTCCGGTGGGCGCCATCAAAGAACCAGAACCGGTACGAATTGTCGGGAGCAAGTGACGGCCAACAGCCTTTTCCCAGGGTCACCGGTTCTCCCGCCGCGAAATCAAGCATGCCGCAGGTCGGCCAGGGCATGACCGCCGAAGCCAGCCGGCCATCAGCGGAAAACTGGACATTGTCCGCGCCCACCAGGGATTGATCCCAGAGCGCTTCTTCCCGGTGCGGGGGATTCAGGGTGATGCGCACCAGTCGCTGGAACGTGGGCCCACCGCCTTCCACCGGATCGCGCCCCAGCACCACCCAGTCGGCCCCGGTCTCCGGATCGCGCCAGACCGCCACCGCAACCCCCGGTCCCAGCCGGCGGCGGTTCTTACCCGACCAATCCACCACCTCGGCCTGGTGCGCCTGCTGGTCCGAAAAAACCACCTGCGATCCATCCGGAGAAATGATTGGGCGGTAAAAGTTGCCCGGTCCGGCCAGGATCACCCGCTCGCCTAGACCATCCCCGGTATCCAGTCCCATCAACCGCAACTGATCCCCTTGGGCAAACACATCCTTGTTATCCCCCCCATCCTGTACCCAAACCAATCGAGCCGGGGAGCCCAGAAAATCCCCCAGATCACGCCCCCGGGGATCACCCGGGGCGGCATCTCCATCCACATGACACCCCAGACACCCCAGCAGGGCCAGGATCAATAGAATCCCCGTCCGCTTGTCCTGTCTTTTCTGCCGGATTATGGATGGGTTCAGTTTCATTCAATCAGGGTGTTGACACCTGGTTCTTTCCACGGCAAAGCCCGATGCATACGCAGCCTGGCTGTGGGTAACCTGCTCGCTATTCGTGCAAGTCACGGTAAAGGCGATGGCGGGAGGGTGCAAGTGCAGGATTGCCATCCGGCGCCCCCTTACTAGCCGGGGGTTCATCACCGTCAACCACCAGCCCGACCCCAATTGGGATCGACCCGATTTCTTTCCTTGTTCATTCCCCCCTGCTCCTTTTACAGTCTTCGACTGTGAAGACGGATGTCTCGATACAAACCTTATTTGCGGAGGCACAACGCCCCCTCCTGTCCTTTGAATTCTTCCCCCCCAAGGATGAAGCCGGACTGGAGACCCTCCAAACCCATGCCCGGGAACTGCTTGCCCTTGCCCCGGATTTTGTCACCGTCACCTATGGAGCCGGGGGTTCCACCCGCCAGAAAACGTTCGAGGTCTGCCGGATGCTTCGGAATCTCAGCGATATCCCGGTCATGCCCCACCTGACTTGCGTGGGCTCCAGCCGCGCTGATCTTGACGAGATCGCGGATGAAATTCACGCGCTCGGTTATCGCAACATCATGACCCTCCGGGGCGATCCCCCCAAGGGCAACACCGAATTTCAGCCCGCGCCCGATGGCCTCTCCTTTGCGGTGGAGCTGGTCCAACTCCTCAAGCGGCGACATCCCGACTTCTGCTGCGGAGTGGCTGCCTACCCGGAAGTACACCCGGAAGCCGATTCTCCCGAAAGCGATCTCGCCAATCTCAAGGCCAAGATTGATGCCGGGGGGGCCTTCGGAACCACCCAGCTTTTCTTTGACAATGCCCTGTACTTCTCGTTTGTCGAAAGAGCCAGGGCCGCCGGAATCACCGCCCCGATCCTGCCGGGTCTGCTCCCCGCCCTCTCCCTGAAACAGGTCCAGCGCATGTGCACCATGTGCCGCGCCGCCCTGCCCACAGAACTGGAACAGCAACTAGCCGATGCCGGAGAGGACGCCGAAGCCTCCCAACAGGTCGGCATCGAATGGGCAGCCCGACAAATTGAAGAACTCCTCCAACAAGGCGCCCCCGGCATTCACCTCTATATTCTGAATCGCTCCGGGATCGCCCTCTCCCCCCCCCTGCGCACAGTGCTGGCCGGAATCACCGGCCACTGACCTCAACCCCACAGAGCCCCCCACCCCGGCTCTGCACACGGGGAATGAGCAGAATTTCTCAGGCGGAAATGCGGGGGTATTTTTTGAAGCGCTATAACCACCTGACAGTATGTCATCATCAGGCGCTGGCGGAAGTCGCCGATATGGAAATCAGCGCTACACTCCGGGGACCGATTCTCCGTCCCTCTGGTTTGCTAATGGCTGTGTGGGTTGCGTTGGTCTGAATGCCCACGGATCTTGCGGATCGCACGGATGAACGGAATCAAGGGCAATGATTCGGCTCCCGGAAACGTGACACTTCCCATTCAGGGCAAAAAGAAGGGGGGAACAGAAGGCAGTGCGTCTTTCAGATATTGACTCGATAGACCTCGTCACAGACACAATGCGGACCGGGAGGACCACGCTGCGGAGTAACTCCTGTATCCAACCCTCGGTGGCTCTCTGTGTCCTCTGTGGTGGATCCGAACTCTTTCAACCGGATCACCGGCCACGGCCAAGCTGGCCGTGCCACATTGTCGATCCGTGAATCCGTGGGCCATATGGCGTGTAGCGCCCATTTCCGAATGGGCGTTGGCTGTTTTGGCGGGCGGGGCGAGTCGCCGATATGGAAATCAGCGCTACCCTCCGGGGACCGATTCTCCGTCTCTCTGGTTTGCCAATAGCTATGTGGGTTGCGTTGGTCTGAATGCCCACGGATCTTGCGGATCGCACGGATGAGGATTGGGTTGGGTAAAACAGGGATCAGGTAGATTTTTAATCATCATCGGGTTCCGAGCCGGTGGCGGGTGAGGAATCCGATGCATCGTCTGGCTCCCCGGTGTATCTTTAAACCAGCTTTGTTTTCAGGCCTTGTTTATGAGCTGCTTTCACTTGACGCTTATCGGACGAAACAAACAAATCTGCACCCCATGCAAAAGCAGAAGCAACATGAAGAGCATCCATCGCCCTGATGGTGTTGTGCTCGAGAATTGATATTGATAATGAAACGACATCACTCGTCATATTCACGATCACGGCATCACGCACATCATCTACCAAATGCTTTTTTGCAGTTGTGTAATCTGAATGAGCGATACTCCTCTCGCGCACCCTACGGTTTAATGCCGAAATAATTTCCGGAACACAAAGAACACACAGAGCTAGTTCGTCGGTATTTTGACAAACTTCGTCAACGCTGGCTGATCCCTTTTCGTCAATGTATCGTTTTGCGAATGCCGAGGAATCAAAGAATGTCTTCACGTGAACGTTCCTCGATGATCGCAGTAGAAAGTTGCCCCCCTTTAGTAACCAGCTTAACGCCAGGTCGTTTCCATGAAGGCGTGCTCTTGTCGTTTTCTGTTACGGGGGTAATCTCTGCAACGGGGCGGCCATGACGAAGTACTAGCAAGGCTTCGCCTTTCTCCACGCGATCAAGTAGGCCTGATGCATTACGACGGAATTCTGTGAAGGGGATCGTGATCATATGCGTCCTTTCTGTACAGTCGTGTACACTATTCTGATCACCCAGTCAACGGCTTGCTTTTAATTGCGATCAATGCCCACGGATCATGCTGATCGCACGGATGAGGACGGGATTGTAAAACAGGGGTCAGGAAGATTTTTTATCATCATCGGGTTCCGAGCCGGTGGCGGGTGAGGAATCCGATGCATCGTCTTGCTGGGTGATCGGCACGAATGCCTTTTGGTCAAATGCCGCCATTTCGTCAAGAAGGTTGAATTGAGTGACTTCATCCTGGCGGAATGCATTGTTGCGGTGTCTGGCAATGGTGCCGAAATCAACAATTCGTCCATTCAAGACATCGAACATGAAGGCTGTTTCATCGTCTGGCTCCCCGGTGTATGGGCCCTTATGGAAATAGACGAGGTGACCACCTATGGAATCGCCGCTGGCTTTGTCAGGCGAGCCCAGCCAGTGAAGGACATCGGCGAGTGTAAACCGACGATGCTTACACTGGAGGCCGACAGCCAGAACAACCTCGTCTTGCGAGAAGCCGGGCATACCGGGCTGCCATTGCATCAGTCTCTCGCGTTCATCATTCATTCTCTTACCCGACGTCATGGCTGTGCGGACCGGCGAACCGTCCGCGGGTCTCCAGTAGCCTGCATTTGATGGTTGGAAGCCCTCCGTTTCTCCCATTCAGCAATGCCGACAAGAGTTGGCTTGGCGATCAATCCGAACAGCACAGCAACGTGCACGAACGAGGAAGTCCACTCCCCGAGGAACAGCATTATACCCAGCAGTCCGACAAGCCAGAGGACGACTCCGACTTCAGCAATGCGCGACTTCAGAATAAGGGATGTGGGACACGCGAGAACAGCGAGGGTGATAGACACGGGTGCGACTACAGTCCAGCGCGGTGGTTCACCCCACCCAGACATGAGAAGCATCCCGAGGAATGCGAGGATTGTGTACGCCACTAGGACGCGAGCGACTATGACACTGATCTTCATTCTGTCTCTTGCTTCCAACTGCGCAGGTGAGGCTGCAGCGCGCTAGCGACGCTAGCATCCTCCTGCTGGTTCGGATTCCCGGGTGTGTTTGCGTTTTGCGTGCTTCCGGTCAGTAAGCCAACCGATTGCGGTGAACAGTGGAACGAAGAGCAGAGCCCACAGAAGGGAGACGGCAAGCAGGCCAACGAGGAGTCCGGTAAAGATGGCAATGGGGATCCACGTCCGACCGGCTGCACTCGCGACAATGAAGGCCGCCCCACCGATTAATCCCAAGAACGTGAAGAAGCGAGTTGTCTCTCTGTTGTTTTCCATCTCCTCAATCCAGACCACGATAAGGGGCGCGGTGGCCGCGCAGCGGGTACTGAGTCCCTCTCTATGGACTTCGCCTACGCATACTCTCGACCCATGAACTTTACAAGTCGTCGTCGCCCGAAGTGCGCGGGCTTCATCTCATCAATCTGTGGAGGAAATCGCTGGTGACCCCTCGGATAAGCGAATAGGAGCGACTCGATGAGTATGGTTTCTAAACACTTTCCATCATCAACCCATTCAATTAGCAGACGCTGAGGGCCGGACACCCCTAAATTATTCGTGTCCACCATGTCCCACCTCAGCAACGCTTCAAAGAACGAGTTGAGAGACGCGATTACTTGGAACAACGCGCTGAGAGTAATCACGGCAGTGTGCAGTGTCGCCCTCCGATACTCAGATATCCGGTTATGCTTCAGTTCGTTATGTGCGTTCCACCATGTTAAATTGTGCTGACAATTAGTGCTCCACGCTGCAAAGGGCTCCAGATATTGTGGTGGGAATTGATATATCAACACTCTGCCTTTTGACAATGAAAGGCGGGATTCGTAGTGAGGGAGAAACTGTTTGATGGTCAACGCCGATTTCTGCGGTGTGTCAGCACTGTATTCTTCTCGAAAGACGGTATCGAGTATGCTCCCTGCATCCACTATTATGTTGGCAAGGATGGGAAAGACACTATCACGATTCTGGTCATTGTAGTTTACTGTGCGTAGAAATCTGTGAAGTCGTTGCTCAAGTTCAGTGAACCATTCAAGCACGAGTTCTGTTTGATTGCCGTTCATGGATATATTATGGCCAGACGCCTAGTCTGAGGGGCACCTGTGAGCGAAGCGAATAGGTATCCCTTCACGACTTATGTTCGAGGCTCATTTCTCTATTCTGTCATCTTTAACCAATTGGAAGTACCTGTCTTTCAAAATCTGATATTGCGGATTCTTTGCCAGAGTCGTCAGTCGTTCTTCGTCGCTTGGCGTTGGGTATCCTGGGCGATGAATGTAAGGCATGTCTTTCAGTATCTTAATTGCGATCAGCACCTTCAGCTTTTTATCCTTCGAGTCCAGCACCGCCCTATACAGGTGCGAGTCTAATTCCCGTAGGAGTACGGCATTGGTAGATGCGCCGACGATAGGGGTTGTTGCGAGTCGGCTTTGAATGATTTGCTTCGCGATGAGATCGGGATCTTCCATGGGCCCGGTCTGCGCGAATCCAGCAGTCGAGATAAGCAAAACCATTATCGCGCGTATTCGTTTCATTCTTATCCTCGAACACCTAGCTGAGGGGCGCTGTGCCGCGCAGCTATACAGCGTCCCTTCTAGCTTCATGTTCGACGCTTTCATTAATATTTTGGGTATTTTCCGAATACGGAAATGGTCTTTCAACGATAATTATTGCAGAGCCAATCCCCACCCATAATAGGGCAAAGGCGGATATGTGGCCCAGAATTCTCGGTCTCCTACGTTCCCTTTTGGGAACTGAAAGCATCGTATTGCCATGTATGACTACGGCGGAAATGGAAACGACGCACGTCAAGATGACGGATGTTCCGAAAAACGCACTGAGCATAGCGGGGGATGGGTGCAACACGTCAATTATTACACTCCAGAACCTCCTGGCGAATATCCACGAGAAGGCATATCCCCAAGTGATAATGGCTATTGTGAAAAGTTGCAGATCATATCTGGATGGAGTTTTCATTTTTCCCGGAGCCCAACAAGTTATTGAGTGCTTTTTCTCGTGAGCATCACATGTTCTTGCAATGCATCCGTAAGGCACTCGGTATGAGGTAGAAGCGTAGCGGTTCATTCTGCTATGGGAAGCCCAAAGTCATCTGCTGGATACTGACGCTGTTTCTTACGAAATCAGGTTTGATTCCTATAAGGCAATGGAGTAGAGGGTATTGCCAAGCATATGAGCATGCAGAGGGCAGTTCAGTCGGGGCTTGCCTGATGAAACAAATTCCCGGCGCATTGCTATCGGCATTTCGGACTAAAAGGGGGGGCAGGCAATGAGTCGTCCGTCAATCTGAGCATGAAATGCCTGCGCCCATGTCGCGTGTAGCGCCTATATCCGAATGGGCGTTGGCTGTTTCGGCGGGCGAGTCGCCGATATGGAAATCGGCGCTACACTCCGGAGACCGACTCTCCGTCCCTCTGGTTTGCCAATGGCTATGTGGATTGCGTTGGTCTGAATGCCCACGGATCTTGCGGATTGCACGGATGAGGATTGGGTTGGGTAAAACAGGAACCAAGCGATGAGGGTTCCTTTGTTTCCCTCTCCAGGTACTTGAATCTCCTGTGGGGCTTAATTCCGGGCGGTGGCTCGGACCCGGAGGAACTTTACGGGATCACCGTTCTGGTCGATGGTCACGACCGACTCATCCCGATTCAGCCCCGCCATTTCGACGCCTGTGGCGTCCGGTATGAAGTTCTGGATATCCACCGCAGATTCGATGGTGGTCAGACGCGGCCGGGAGGAACCAAACTTCACATTGGCGAATAGCTGTCCACCTGCGGTTTCCATGCTCTCCAATTCCGAGGGAACTGCCTGGGCGTACAGGTCCGCCTCGTCGATCATCAGCCCGGAATAGCGACATATGGAGTAGACCGCATTCTGGGGTACAAGCAGTGATTCGGTAGCCTTGAGCCGGAATGGTTGAGGTAACCAGACCAAATTGCCACTTGCAAATGTGTCGGAGATGGTGATGTTCAAGGCGGAATTGAAGGTCAGGTTGTCCGCCGTCCAGATAACCCGAATCTCCGTATTTGAGGGCAAAGGGGCAAGGGAAACAAGTTGGACAGCCTCTATGATATAAATCTTGCCGGCTGGGATCGTAAAGCTGTCCGGCGTGGAGGAAAAGTTCGTTGAACTGAGAAAGACGTTGAACGGAACCACTTCGGCCCGGGCTCCGAGCGTTCCCATCATGATCAATCCGGCGATGATGACTGTGCGCATTTTTTCCTCCTGTTCAGGCAATGGCAAGCATACGACCCAAAGGTCAGAATACAATAAATTTGGGGGCCAACTGCGGATTATTTTTTTCGTCTGGTTGACCAATGGCTGAGATAAAACAGAGGGCAGGCAATGAGTCGTCCGTCAATCTGAGCTTGAAATGCCCGCGCCCATATCGCGTGTAGCGCCCATCTCCGAATGGGCGTTGGCTGTTTTGGCGGGCGGGATGAGTCGCCGATATGGAAATCGGCGCTACCCTCCGGGGACCGACTCTCCGTCCCTCTGGTTAGCCAATGGCTGTATGGATTGCGTTGGTCTGAATGCCCACGGATCTTGCCGATCGCACGGATGAGCGGAATCAAGAGACAATGATTCGGCTCCCGCAAACTTGGCTCCTCCCATTCAAGGCGAAAAGGGGGGAACAGAAGGCAGCGCGTCTTTCAGATATTGACTCGATAGACCTCGTCCCAGACACAATGCGGACCGGGAGACCCACGCTGCGGAGTAACTTGTGTATCCAACCCTCGGTGGCTCTCTGTGTCCTCTGTGGTGGACTCGAACTCTTTCAACCGGACCGCATGGATGAGGACGGGAACATTCGCCTCAAAAGTTCCAACGCCTGGAAAACGAGGCGAAAAAAGTTCCAAGGGTTGGAACTTTTCGGTTGGCCTATTCCAGGGGTTGGAAGATCGCGCGACAGGCCCGGTATGGGGAGTATTGTGCCCGGTTGTCCGTGTCATGCTGGATGATTATGCTTGTTCTTCGACCCTGATTTTCTACCCTCAGCCCCATTTCAAAGGATGACCCACAATGGCTGGCGAATATATTTACAACCTGCAGCAACTGACCAAGCAGTACGACAAAGTGACGGTGCTGGATCAGGTGCAGCTCGCGTTTTATTTTGGAGCGAAGATCGGGGTGATCGGGGGCAATGGATCGGGGAAATCTTCCCTGCTGCGGATACTGGCCGGGGAGGATAAGGACTTTATCGGGGAGGTGCAGATCGCGAAGAATATCCGCATCGGGTATTTGCCTCAGGAGCCGCGTCTGGATTTGAGCCAAACCGTGGCCGAGGCGGTGGACGAAGGGGTTGCCAAGGCCCGGGGCATCCTCGCCCGATATGATGCCTTGTGCGACCGGATGGGTGAGGATCTAACCGACGAAGAGATGGACCAGCTCAATCACGAGCTGGGAAAAGTGCAGGACCAGATCGATGCCCACGATTTGTGGGAACTGGATCATCATGTGGAGTTGGCCATGGATGCCCTGCGGCTTCCGCCTGCTGATATGCCGATCCAAAACATTTCCGGGGGGGAGCGGCGCCGGGTGGCCATGTGCAGGCTGTTGTTGTCGAACCCCGACGCACTGCTGCTGGATGAGCCCACCAACCATCTGGATGCCGACTCCGTGCAGTGGCTTGAATCCTATTTGAAGAGCTTCCCCGGCACCGTGGTTTCCGTGACCCACGACCGCTACTTTCTGACCAATGTAGCGGAGTGGATCCTCGAGCTGGATCGCGGGCGGGCTTTTCCCTACCAGGGCAATTACGAAGCCTTCCTGGTCCAGAAGCAGGCTCTGCAGGATCGGGAGGCCAAGCAGGCAACCGCGCGCAAGAAGCTGCTCGATCGTGAGCTGGAGTGGGTACGGATGAACGCTTCCTCGCGTCACGCCCGGAACCTTGCCCGTATCAAGCGGTATGAGGAGTTGGCCAACCAGCAGGTGGATACCCAGGAAAGCAATCTGACCATTCAGATTCCCTCGGGAGCCCGGCTGGGAGACCTGGTGGTCAGGGCCCGAAATCTTGGCAAGGCCTATGGTGACACCCTGCTCATGGAAGACGTCACGTTCGACCTGCCCCGGGGCGGGATTGTCGGCATCATCGGAGGCAATGGCGCGGGCAAAACCACCCTGTTCAAGATGATCCTCGCCACCGAGCTGCCCACGTCCGGCTCGATTGAAGTCGGACCCACGGTGGTTCCGGCGCATGTGGATCAGTTGCGGGATTCCCTCAATCCGGACCATACCGTCTATGAAGAAATTTCCGGGGGCGAGGAGACCCTCGATCTCGGCGGCAAGCCCATGAACAGCCGGGCCTATTGCGCCCGGTTCAACTTCAAAGGCACGGATCAGCAAAAAAAGGTCGGGACCCTGTCCGGCGGCGAGCGCAACCGGGTTCATCTGGCCAAACTGCTGCGCGGCGGGGGGAATCTATTGATGCTGGATGAACCCACCAACGATCTGGATGTGGAGACCCTCCGGTCACTGGAGGAAGGTTTGTTGAACTTTGGCGGATGCGCCCTGGTGATCAGCCATGACCGGTGGTTTCTGGACCGGATCGCAACCCACATTCTGTCGTTTGAAGGGGACAGCAAAGTGGTTTGGTTCGAGGGCAATTACCAGGAGTACCGGGACTACCGGATCAAGACCGGGGGAGAAAAGGCGATGGCTCCCCACCGGTTGAAGTTCCGGCCGGTTCGGCATGGGTGACCGAGCGACTACGCCCGGGAACGCCGTAGCGCGAGCAGGGTGATATCGTCGAGCTGTTCCCGGTCCTGGGTGAAATCACCGAGGTGCCGCAGCACCTGGTCTCCGAGGCTAGCCAATGGATCGTGCCGATACCGTCGGATGCAATCGATCAGCCGTTCCAAACCAAATTCCTGTCCGGCAGGATTCTGTGCCTCGGTGATGCCATCGGTGAACAGGACAATCAGATCACCCTGTTGGAGGGCAACGACCAATTCTTCGGCGTTCTGTTCATAGTGTTGGCAGTCCGCCAATCCCAGCGCGGTGCCGCGCGGATGCAACTGGCTCACCGAGCCATCGCCGCGAATCAGAATCGCCGGCTCATGCCCGGCCCGGACCATCCGCATCGAGTGGGTTGAAAAATCCACCGTCATCATGGACGCGGTAACAAACATTTCCGGTTCGAGATCTTCGGTTAGGGTGCGGTTGACCCGTTGAAGAATCAGCCCCGGGGTTGCTTCGAATTCGGAATAGCTATGGACCAGTGAGCGCACAACGCTCATAATTAACCCGGCGGGTACGCCTTTGCCCGACACATCTCCGATGATCAAGTGATACAATGCCGGTTGATTGCCGGGAATGTAGTCGTAGTAATCCCCCCCGACCTCCTTGGCGGGACGGCTGTAGCCATACGCCTCATACCCGGTCAGCCGGGGGGCGGCTCGGGGCAACAGGGTTTGCTGGATCTCGCGGGCCCATTGCATCTCCTGCTGAATCCGCTCCTGCTCCTTGAGTTCGCTATAGAGGCGGGCATTCTCGATAATCAGCCCGGCATTCTGAGCCAGGTTGGCCAGGGTGGAGATGGTCTCCGGATCATACCCCATCCCGGAATCCCGCCGACCCAGGGCGACCACCCCATCCCCCCGCTCATCGCGGTAAAGGGGAAGGAGGATCTGTTCGGGAAACTCGCCGGCGCCGTTCCGGGTCTGGCCGGGATTGCGAGAAGAAAACGGTACCGCTTCCCCGCTGGCGAGGGCATCCAGATCCCCGGGCTTCAACTGGGTCACCATGGATTGCAGGTCGGCACCTGGCCGCGCGCCGTCCTCGGCCAGCACATCGACGACGCCCTTGTTTGATCGATACATGACCCCGACGCCCGAGGCCCCGCTCATCTCCTTGAACATCCTCACCATCAACTGGACCAGCCTGCGGACATCCATTTCCTTGGTCAGTTTCAGGCTCCACTGGTGAATGCGGCCCATGGTGGAAATCCGGCGGGAAATGGATCTCACCATTTGATTAAAGGCCCGGGCCATCTGGCCGATCTCGTCCTGGTAATCCTCGCGCAGTTGAATGGAAAAATCTCCTTCCTGGATATGGCCGGTAGCCTGGATCAGGGCCTGCACCGGGGCCAGAAACCGCCGGGTGGCGTAGACCGCGAGCGCAGTCCCGATCAGCCCCACCACCAGCAGGGTGATGGCCGCCTTGGTATACAGGGCCTGAATCCGGGCGTGAATCGTGGTCGGTAATTCCAGCACCACGGCCCCCGGAACATCGCCCCGGGTTGAAATCGGCCCGGAGGCCCGCATCCAGCCCGCCTTGAAGTTCATCGCAATCCGGAATCGCCCCTCTTCCATCAATGGCGGGGTAAGCGGCTCCTTGAAGGTCCGGTCAGAACTGACGAATGCATAGAGCTCTTCCCGGTCTGCCCCAAATACGCTCAGCGCAGTCAGCCGGGGCGTCTCATCGCCCATCGCCTCGCCCCCGGTGTTCAGAAATCGCTCTTCCAGCACAAAGTCCAGCGTGGATTCGACAAAGCTCCCCTTGTGACTGAAATAGTGACCGGAGAGATAGTTGATCGTGGTGAGGTAAATCGTATAGGCGGAACGGACCTCCTCGCGCACCAGGTCCTCCCGAAATTGATAGGCGGTCACCGCCGTCAGCATGGCCCCGGTGAGTACAATCAGCCCCACCATCAACATCGATATTTTTTGCGCGAAGGTTATGCGCATGACCGCGTTTCCGGCCGAAACGATGATTCCGTGGTCACCCCTTGGGAGCCAGCGCGGTCATCGCGTCATCCTTGGAGGGATAGGATACCAGCATCTTTCCCAGTTGGAGCAAATCGAGGGTTCTGACCAGTCGCGAATTCAGCCCGCACAGCGCGAGCCGCCCGCGGGTGAGCAACAACGAGCGATGATATTTCACCAGAAGGCCAATCGCACGGCTGTTGAGATAAGAGAGTTTGGAACAGTCAATCAGGACACGCAATCCCGGTTTGAGGCAAACCGCATCCAGCCTGCTCTTGAAGGTCTCAATGGTGGCGGAATCGACCGGGCCATCGACAACAATTACTGAGACACCCTGCTCTTCGGCCACATATACTTCTAGCTCGCGCTCTGACATGATCGCTCCGTCTGTTTCACCACAAATGGTTGATACGGTTACCTGTTGTACAGTCTAGACCTCTGGCGGGAATCTTCAATGGAAAACTAGGGGATTTACTGAATACAAACACAGGACCCCCTCCCCGGGCACGCACTGTTCGGCGTGCGGTTCCGGGTTTAGCGGTAATAGGGGCTTTCGCCCGAAGCATGATCGGTGACATCGATCAATTCGCGGATCTGGGGAGCCACCCGGCGAATCGCATTCTCCACCCCGTACCGCAAAGTGGCCCGGGCCGAGGCACAGCCCTGGCAGCCGCCCCCCATTTCCACCAGGACATCCCGGTCCCGCAATTCAACCAACCGAACAAACCCACCATGGGAAGCGAGGGCAGGATTGATGGACTCGTCAAACAGCTTCTGGATATCCGCCGCCACCTGATCCATGGGCAGATTCCGCAGGGCCTCGATAACCTGAGGGTGAATGGGTATGCAGCCCGGTCCACACGTCGCCCGAATCGCCTTGCCAATCTCCGGGGCAAGGGATTGCCACGGGGCGGGATGGTTCTTGGTGATCGACAGCGAAGCCCCCTCGACCACAATTGTCTCGATTCCCTCCACCGCAAACAAAGCATCGATCAAGGGCGAGCCCTTGGAGTCCTCGACCGACTGGAATACCAGCGTCCATTCCTCGACAATGGGCTCTTCCAGATGAAACTTGCAGATGTTCGGGTCCTGGGTGAATTCACCGGTGATTTTCAAATTTTGTTCCATAGGTTTCTCCGCCGATAGAATGCCATAGGGAGCGTCGTACGCAAACCCTGATCTTGCCCGTTTGCCGCGAATGAATACCGGCCCGAGACGGTTGCCGATGAGCGCGGGCCATTTGGCCCGGAGGGAGCGGAATTGATTTTGCCTATGCGGTTGCAATTCATCCCCGCTGGACTACAGTTTCCACAAAGGAGATCACCATGGAATTCCCCCCCTTCAGTTTGCAGCGCTTGCTCGACACCGTTTTCGCCATCGACGAAAAACAAAAGATTGGCGTGATGATTGACCTGCCCGACCCGCAGCGAGTGGGGCACTTTCGTTTTCTCGGGGACGCCTCCCTCACGATTCAGAAAATTGCCCACGATGTCTTTTACCGCGGGCTGCACAACCTTGCCGGGCAGGATGCCCGCATCCTGCCGGGAGCGTTTGTCGCGTACGCAATTACCGGGGGGAGTAATCTCGACCTGCCGGATGAGGCCTGGGACGCTGAAGGCGAGAAGCTCTCGCTTGAAAAACAATTCTACCCGGCCCACGACATCATCCTCTGCATCTCCACCTACTCGGCGACCGCGCCACTGACCGTGTTCGCCAAGCGTTTCGGATTCCGGGGAGCCACCCTTCACGGGGTCAATGAGATCATTCTCTCCTCCGGTCTCAGTGTGGACTACCGGGAAGTCAGCAAAGACGCGGAAAAACTCCGGCTCGCGATGACCGGTGCGGATGCCTTCGAGATCGATTTTCAATTCGAAGGCACCACCTACACCCTGCGGCTGGAAACCGGGAAGCAGGAAGCTCAGAAGAGCCACGGGCTGTGCCCGCCCGGCAAGCCTGATGTGGCCAACCTGCCCGCCGGCGAAGTCTACTTTGTACCCACCTCGGCCAGCGGTTCCTTTCCCATGTATTATGAAGAGGATCGCGACACGATCGGTCTGATGCAGGTCGATCAAGGTTTCGTGACCAAGTCCACCCTGTTGCGCGGCGACCAGGCGGTGGTGGACGCCCACAACCAGAAGCTCAAGACCGATCCGAACACCGGGATTCTCGGCGAGTTGGGGTTCGGCACCCAGGTGCTGCCGGTCTCGGGACGGGATATTCAGGACGAGAAAATTCTTGGCACGGTACATGTTGCCACCGGTAGGTCGGACCATCTTGGCGGACATGTCGACAGCTCCAGCTTCAAGGAGGCCAGTCACGCCACCCATGATGACATTCTGTTTGCGCCGTTCAAAACCCCGGACATCCATGTGCCCCAGGTCCGGATGTACAAGGAGGGTGCGGCGATCGTGGTCCAGGAGCATTTCCAACCGGCGGACTACCTGAACCATGCCCTGGCGGGCAAAGAGATGGTGTAGCCCCGGCCTCGCGGCTGAACGGCCAATGGCGCCATGACCCAACCCTACTATCTTTCCGACCAGGGGCTTTCCGAATATCTGCTTTTTCATTACGGCAAGTCGGAGGAGGTGCTTCCCTACCCCTTCGGCCCCCGCGATGCCCTTGGTTATCCGGTGCAGTCCGTGCACACCTTGCTGGACCCCGCCCGCCTGGGAAAAGACAGGACACGCCGCGCTCTCGATCTCGGGTGCGCGGTGGGGCGATCCACATTTGAACTGACCCGGTGGGCCGACGAGGTCATTGGCATCGACGCCTCATCCCGATTCATCGAGGCTGCACACATCTTGCAGGCGGAGGGCTGTCTCCCGTACACATTCCAGGTCGAAGGGCAAATCTGGCAGGATGCGGTTGCGGAGGTTCCCCGTGACATGGACCGTTCGCGGGTGACCTTTCGGGTTGGCGATGCGATGGATCCCGGCGAGGATATCGGCGCCTTCGACATTGTCCACATGGCCAACCTGATCGACCGCCTGCCCGATCCGGCCCGTTGCCTCCGGCAGCTCCCGGGGCTCATCAATCCCGGCGGCCAGCTTCTGCTCCTGTCACCCTATACCTGGATGCAAGCATATACCCCGGAGGAGGCCTGGCTGGGCGGTCGCTCCATCGCGGGGACACCCCAAACCAGCCTGGAGGGGCTTCACGGCCTGCTGGATGCCGACTTCACGCTGGACCTCACCCTGGACCTCCCCTTCCTGATTCGGGAGCATGCCCGCAAATATCAGTGGAGTGTGGCCCAGGGGACGCGTTGGATCCGGCGGTGATGAAATCCCGCTACCAGACGTACAGCATCAGGTAGATCAGGACGCCGGTAATCGAGACATACATCCAGGTCGGCCACAACCACTTCACGATCTTCACGTGTCGGGCCAGATTCCCTTTGAGTGCAAAGCCGATCGCGGCAAAGCATGCGGGGACAATGACAATGGCGAGGGGAATGTGGGTGGCGAGGATGAACAGATAGAGGGTTCGGTCCCATCCGGTTCCAGGGTACCGGGTCATGCCGGGGGCATTGTAGTGGTAAATCAGATAGCTGGTGAGAAAGGCCGCCGAGACCGCGAGGGCCGAGAGCATTGCCTTTTTGTGTCGGTCAGGACGACCTTGTTTGATCGCTACATAACCATAGAGCAGGATCAGGGTGGCAAGCGTATTCAGTCCGGCATTCAGCGCGGGAAGTTGTTCGACGGTCATCATCATGACCAGGTTCCAGTCAGGAGCAAGTCGAGGACAATCAGAACGAACATCGCGGGAAGGTAGACAATCGAGGTGAGCAATACCTTGCGGGCGGCCTGCACGGTACCGGCATTCCAGAACAGCACCGATGCGGTCAGCATGCCCGCGCCTGCGGTCACCGCGCCGAACAGGTAAAGCGGCCCGGCTAAATCCAGCCAGTACAAGCCCAGGGAGACCACGAGCAGGAGCAGGGAGAATCCGATTGCCTGACGAAACACCCGGCGCCCGGAGGGATCAATCACCGACAACATCTGGAATCCAGCCTTCCGATAGTCTTCCCGGTGCATCCAGGCAATCGCATAGAAGTGCGGGTGCTGCCAGGCGAAGAGAATCCCAAACAACACCCAGGCCCCCGGATCGAGCGCGTTGTTGGCGGCAGCCCACCCCACCATGGTGGGCAGGGCGCCGGGGATCGCCCCCACCGGGGTATTCAGCCAGGTCCGTCGCTTTAAGGGCGTATAGACCAGTACATAGAGAAAAGCGGTGAGCAGAACAAGGAACCCGGCGAGGAGATTGACTTGCCAGGCCAGTAAAACCACCCCGCCCAACACCGTCCCAACCCCGGCGGCCAGGGCATGGTCGGGATCAATTTCACCCGCCGGAAGCGCCCGGTTCATGGTGCGCCGCATCTGCTGATCGGTATCCCGTTCGAGGTAGTTGTTGAGGATGGCGGCCCCGGCGGCGGCGAGGCCGGTGCCGACCAGGGTGATCAGCAGGGTCCAGATCGAAGGGATGGAGCGAGCGGCCAGAACATAACCGAGGGCGGTGGTCACGAGAACCATCTTCAGAATTCCCGGTTTGATCAGCTCAAGCCAGGCATCGCGCAGGGTGCGGGAGGCAGATGGAGGCACGTCGCGGCTCCGTTCAGTGTCCTGTGGATCCAGCCTCAGCCCCATTGTGGCCAGAGGGTGCGGCATCCTGCATGACTTCCGCCGGCACCGAGTGCCAGGGCTCCGGACGCATCCCCTCATGCAGTAACCAGTCGCGGGAGCGGTAGTCGGTCAGAGTCAGACCTACCATCACCATGAACCAGACCACCGAGGAACCGGCAATCAACCAAAGCAACCGGGCGGAGTATTTCAGGTGCATGAAAACCGAGACCACCAGCAGGGCCTTGATCACGGCGATGGTCATCGCCACCACATCATTGAAAAACCCCCAGTCGATGAAGGCTACCGCCACCGTAAGGGCGGTCAACACCATGAGGGCCGCGAAGATCTTGAGATACGTGGATACCGGAACGACAGGATGTTCCATTAGTGCCTCCCAATCAAATAAAGCAGCGGGAACAGGAAAATCCATACCAGGTCGACAAAGTGCCAGTACAGACCGGTGACCTCGACGGGATTATAATAGTCCTTGTGAAACTTTCCTTTGCGGGATTGAGCCCACAACCAGAAGAGAATGCCGATGCCGATTACCATGTGAATCGCATGCATTCCGGTCATGGTAAAATAGAACGAATAGAACAATTGGACTTGGTTGGAGAAAGGCCCCTCGAAGTGGAAGTGCTCGCCCGGCACCAGGTGGTGGCCAAATTTGGCTTTGTACTCAAACGCCTTGATGACCAGGAACACCCCCCCGAGGCCGATGGTGGCCAGCAGGTTGCGGGAGAGTTTTTTCTGCTCACCCAGTTGGGCGGCATGAACGGATAGCGCCATGGTCAGGGAACTGAGAATCAGCACGGCGGTATTGATCGCTCCGAGCAGGATATTGAGTTCATGACTTCCGAGTTTCCAAGCCTCGGGATACATCCCGCGATAGACAATGTAGCCGGTGAACAAGCCGCCGAAAAACATCACCTCGGTGATCAGGAACAGCCAGATCCCCATGGTGGAGGCCTGCCGTTGCTGCTCCACATCGTCAAACTGATGGGCCAAGTAGGAGGGGTGGGAATCACTCATGCCGATGACTCCGATGAAGGGTGGGATTCCGGGGAGGTTTCCGATTCAAATTCGTAGGCGTAGGCTTCATGGCGAACCACCGGCGGCACGAGGAAATTTTCCGTGGGCGGGGGCGACGAGGTTTCCCACTCGAGTCCGCGAGCATCCCAGGGGTTGGCCCCGGCCTTCTTTCCAAATTTCAGGGACCAGCCGAGATAGCCAGCCATCAACAAGTATCCGAAGCCCAGGACGGAGGCCCCGGCCGTGGACATGATATGGAGGACTTGAAAGTCGGCGGGATATTCATGGTACCGCCGGGGCATGCCGTGGTATCCGAGTTGGAACTGGGGGAAGAAGGTCAGGTTGAAACCGACAAAGATGACAATCGCGGCAAAGATTGCCCACCCTTCCGGATACATGCGACCGGTCATTTTCGGCCACCAGAAATGCAGGCCGCCGAGGAAGCCCATCACGCCACCCCCGACCATCACATAATGAAAGTGCGCTACGACAAAGTAGGTGTCGTGGAGGTGAATATCGGTGGCCAGTGTACTCAGGAACAGCCCGGTCATCCCGCCAATCGTGAACAGGCCGAGAAAGCCGAAGGCATAGAGCATCGGGGCTTCCAGCGAAATCGAACCCTTGTACATGGTCATGGTCCAATTCAGCACCTTGATCGCGGTGGGCACCGCGACAAAGAAGGTCAAAAAGGAGAAGATCATGCCCGCATAGGTGGACTGGCTGCTCACAAACATGTGATGCCCCCAGACAAAGAATCCGATCACCGCGATCGCGAGGCTGGAGTAGGCGACAAACTTATAGCCATAGATCCGCCGACGGCTGAAGCAGGCGATGATCTCACTGACCACCCCCATCGAGGGCAGGATCATGATATAGACCGCGGGGTGGGAATAGAACCAGAACAGGTGCTGGAACAGAACCGGGTCGCCTCCCAGCGCGGGATTGAAAATTCCCAGCCCGAAGGCCCGTTCGACAAAGATCATCACCAGGGTGATCGCCACCACCGGGGTGCCGAGAAGAACCACCAGGCTGGTGGCATACATGGCCCAGACAAACAGGGGCAGACGAAACCAGGTCAGGCCGGGCGCCCGCATCTTGTGGATGGTGACCACAAAATTGAGCGCGGTCATAATGGAAGAAAAGCCGGCGATGAAGGCCCCGCACACCGCAAGAATCACATTGGAATTCGCGTACATCGTGCTGTAGGGCGTGTAGAAGGTCCACCCGGTGTCGACCCCGCCGCCGACAATCGCCACAAACGCGAGAATTCCCCCCAGCATGAAGACATACCAACTGGCCAGGTTTAATTTGGGAAAGGCGACATCCCGTGTACCCACCATGATCGGGAGCAGGAAATTGCCCAACACGGCGGGGATCGATGGAATCAGGAAGAAAAAGATCATCACAATGCCATGCATGGTGAATAGCTTGTTATAGGTCTCGGACCGCAGCAGGTCCCCGGCGGGTGTCATCAGTTCAAGCCGGAACAGCACCGCTGCCGCGCCGCCAATCAGAAAAAACACAACCAGCGAAACCAGATACATCATCCCGATGCGCTTGTGGTCCACGGTCAGGAGCCAGGACAGGACCGTATGCTTGGCATTCAGGTAGTGCTTGCCTTCAGATGCTGTTGAAGTGGCCGTGCTCATGAATCAACCATCCGTTCCCGCAGTCGATAGACTTTTAATGTAAGCAATAATCTGAGTCACCTCTTCGTCAGAAATCATCCCTTGGAACAGGGGCATCACCGGGGCATAACCGGCCACGATTTTTGCCTGCGAGTTGAGGATCGACTCGCGAAGATAGTTTTCATCCGCAATCACCGACGTGCCGTCCATCAGCATCTGCTCGGCGCCAAAGGTTCCGGCGAGATTGGGACCGAGCGCTCCGGCCTCGGAATGGTGGCAGGTCGCGCATCCGTACTCGGCAAACAACCGGGCTCCGGCATCCACCGGTGATTCCTGGGCCGCTCCGCCGCCGGTGGCAGCGGCCGCGCCGGCCGCAGTTCCCCCGGATGAAAGCAGCCATTTTTCATAGCCCTCCTGGCTGAGGACCTGGACAAAACCCACCATGCGGGAGTGCTCATTCCCACAGTATTCGGCGCAGAACAGGTGATAGGTTCCCTCTTTGTTGGGTTGAAACCAGACCTGGGTATAGCGGCCGGGAAGCACATCATTTTTCACCCGGAAGGCCGGGACATAAAAGCTATGGATGACATCCTCGGAGGTCATGGTCAGCTTGACCGCCTGGTTCACCGGGATGTGGAGGGTATTGATTTCCTTCTTCCCGTTCGGGTGTTGCAGTTTCCACATCCACTGCTTGCCGGTGACCAGGATTTCCATCGCATCCTTGGGCGGCTGGTTGCCCTGGAAATAGAGCTTGGCTCCCCAGAAAAACATCACCATGAGCAGCACCAGCAATCCGCTGCCTGCGACAATTTCCAGCGTGCTGTCGTCATGGGGCGGCTCTGGCCGCTTATCGCCGGGGCGGCGCCGGTACTTCACCGCGAAAACGATGACCAGCAAGGCGGCGAGGAGGACGAAGAACACCGACACGGCGCTGATGAACAGATAGAGGTGGTCTATCTGCCGGGCAAATTCAGAGGCCTGATCGGGTAAAAGTGAAAATACAGACTTCATTTAGGCGGTCTTTTCGACGGGTTTATTTTTCTTCAGTTCGTGGGAAACCGCGAGGGTGATGAACAGGGCCAGTGCGGCAATGGTCAAAACCCCGCCCATTTGAATCACCCGGAACACCGCCGGCGTGTAGGCGCCGAGGGATGCATCGTACTGGTAGCAAAACAGAAGTTTGGCCTTGTCGAGGGGGGTGCCGATTTTCCCTTCGGAAGCATCGACCAGACCCAGGCGCACATCCTTGGGATCAAACACCACCCCAAAAAAGTAATGGGAGAGTCGACCGCTGGGGGTGGCCAGCATGAGTCCGCTGGCGTGGGCATATTCCTGACGCTCCTCATCCCAGGCAAAGGTAAATCCGACCGAGTCGCACAAGGTCTTGATGTTCGCCTCATCTCCGGTCAGGAAGTGCCAGCCTTCCGCGGCCCCCGGCTTGTTGAAGGTTTCAATGTAATTCGCCTTTTTAGCCGCGGCCAGCTCCGGGCCTTCCTCGTGATTGAAACTGACCGTGATGATCTCGTAATCCTTGCCGGGAAACAGGGAGATATCCTTCAGGGTATCGATGGTGCTATTCAGGATAACACTGCAGAGCATTGGGCAATTGAAGTAGGCCAGGGTCAGGACCACTGGTTTGTCGGTAAAGAAATCTCCCAGTTTGACCGGATTTCCCGCCTCATCACGGAAGACCAGATCGAGGGGGATCTGGCTGTCGAGCTTCTGTTCGAATCCCGCCCGTTGCATGGCATCCGGGGCGGGCCCCATGGAGGAATAGTCCGGGGCGGTCGGCTTGGTGAAGCGCGGCTGGGCCTGGGCGGACATCACGGACGCGGTGACCAGCACCAGGACAGCGATGGAATGGAGTTTGTTCGTCATCTTAGTTCGCGGCTTCCTGCGACTCCCCAAGATCCCGCACGGGCAGTCCTTTTTCAACCAGCCGTTCCATGGCGCGGTCGATCGGGATCTGCACGGTCTTGGCGTTTCGGTCCACCCACTGGTAGTGCAACAGTTTCGCATCCTCCTGGTCGTGCAGCAGCTTGAGGGCAATCGCCGCCTCGCCAGCTCCCTGAACCACCGCGTTGGTGGGCAACAGCCTTTCCGTCGCGTAAATATTGGCCGGTTCCTGAATCGAGGCATCCTGGGCAAAGTAATAACTGAGCAGGCCCCAGATGCCCACCGCTGTCAACAGTACCACGATCAGGGTCATCGCGAGAAAGATCATCAGCGGCCGTTTCCTGATCTCGGCATCGGTATATTGACCGTGTGGGTTGTTGGAAGTGGCCATCTCAGTGCCCTTCCTTTCCGCCCGCGATGAAATCGGCAAATCGATGGTCTTGATTCAAGGGCTTCATTTTTTCAAGTTGACGCGCAAACAGGTAAAGGAAGGTGCCACCGACCCCGACCCAGGCAGCCAGATCCATCCAGGACAAGGCGGCCGGGTGATCCCGGAAGGTGGGGGCGACCTGCCAGTATACATCGACATACCGCACCGCGATCATGCCGAGGGCAATCGTGGCGAGCAGGTTGAGCTGGCGCTTGTTGTTCCGGATCAACAGCAGGAAAAACGGCAAGATAAAACCAAAGCCAAACAGGATCCAGGAAACCACCAGCCAGCCGCTGGCGGCCCGGTCCAGATACCAGAAGGTCTCTTCGTAGAGGTTACCCGACCAGATGATCAGGAATTGCCCGAAGGTCATGTAGGCCCACAGGACAGTAAAGGCAAAGGTCAGGTTCCCCAGGTCATGCGACTGTTGAGCGGTGGCGACGGCCCGGAGTGGCGGGACTCGGCGCAGGACAAGAATCATGAACAACAGGGTACTCAGGCCACCGGCCACCATATACAGGGCGCCATAAATCGAAGAGAACCAGTGGGGTTCAAGCGACATCATCCAGTCAAAGGAGGCAAAGCTCATGGCCAGGGCATACAGAACCAGACCGGGGGCAGCGATCGCCCGCATTTTCTTCACCACCGCCTCATCGGGGCCCTGGTCCAGTTTGCGGGAAAGCGCGGACAGCCGGTAGGCCAGAAAGATCCAAATCACCGCGTAGACCCCGAACCGGATCATGAAACCGGGCGCGTTCAGGTAGGGCAGTTTGGCCTGGATCAGATGATCATGGGCGATTACCTCCTCATGGGTCCACTCGTACAGCTCGTGCATGGAGAGCAGTACCGGTACAAACAGGACCAGCATGAAGGGAATGGTGCGGGCGGCAGCTTCCAGCGGGCGTTGAATGACAAAGCCCCAGCGGCCACTGACCATGTGGTGAATCATCAGCCAGCCCAGGGAGCCGGACGCGATCAAAAACCAGAAATTCCAGCCGATCAGCCAGGACTGGGCGAACTGGGCATGATTGGTGACATACCCCACGGCGGACAGGGCGAGCCCGACCACCGCGGCGATCAACGCGGGCTTCTTCAGTTTGGAACAGTCTACGGTTGTTTCGGTCATGGGGTTGATTCCGCTTCCAACTCGGCAAGCATCGTTTCCGGTACATCGTCAAGGCTGGCCCGCTGGCTGTACTGCAAGGCCCGGATATAAGCGACGATCGCCCAGCGATCCTCCACCGGGATCTGGGGGGCATAACCGCTCATCAGTCCAAAGCCATTTTTAATGACCATATAAAAATACCCCACCGGCATGTCCACCAGCCGCTGGTCATGGTAACTGGTCGGCTGCTTGAATCCGCGCTGAACAATCATCCCGTTTCCGGATCCGGAACGGTCATGGCAGGGAGCGCAGAAAATCTGAAACCGCTCCTGGCCGCGCTTCATCACTTCGGTGGTAATCGGAAAGGGAAAGGTTTCCACCATCGTTCCATCCACGGTGCCCGCGAAGAGGTGTTCATCCTCCTCCAGATGTCCGCGGGCAATGGTGTGGTCCACAAGATATCGGGAAGCCATGCCGTCTTCAAAAAAGTCCGACGCTTGCAGCGGCAACAGCTTGGGTTGGTCATACATGGCCCGACGAAGCTCGCAACCGGTGGAGGCGGCGATCAGAAGGGCCGCGCCCAGGAAGGCCAATCCTCCGCGAATAGAATGGAACATCGTAAACTTCATGACTTGTCTTCGTCGTCGGGGTGACGCTCCACTTCCGTGACCTCGATGGCGCGCAGCCCCTTCAGAAACGCCATGGTTTCCTGGCCGTCGTACTTGGGGTCATTGGCCTGGATGCAGAGGAAAAATCCATCGGTGGTGGCTTTTTCAAAATGAGGAGTGCTGAACACCGGGTGATAGGGCTGAGGCAGCCGGTTGCGAATCAGCATCCCGAACACCGCGCTGCCTGCAGCAAACAGGACCGTGCATTCGAACACGACCGGGAAGAAGCTGGGCCAACTGAACAGGGGTTTGCCGCTGATGATGTGGGGATAGGCGAGGATGGATACCCAGGCCTGCAAGCCGAGGCCGACACAGGCCCCGGTCAGCCCGCCCATCAGGACCAGCGAAGACAACCGGGAGGGACGAACTCCGAGGGCATCGGTCAGGCCATGGACCGGAATCGGGGAGAAAGCATCGGTGGCAGTATACCCGGCATCCCGCACCTGTTCGGCGGCCTTGAGGAGCGCTTCCGAGGAGTCGAACTCCGCCACCAGGCCATAGATTCTGGAGGATTCAGCGGTTTTCATCATTCGTGATGTCCGTTGGCATGCTTTTTCTTGTGCAAGAGCTCCCGAACTTCGAACTGGGAAATGATCGGGAGGAACTTGATGAACAGGGTCATCAGGAACATGAACATACCGATGGTGCCAAGATACAGGCCCCAGTCCCATTTGGTGGGGGCGTACATACCCCACGAGGAAGGCAGAAAATCGCGGTGAAGACTGGTGACCACAATCACGAACCGTTCCAGCCACATACCGATATTGATCACGATGGAAATGACGAACAGGGGCAGCGGGGTGATCCGGATCTTTTTGATCCACAGCAACTGGGGCACCACGCCATTACAGAAAATCAGTGCCCAGTAACTCCACCAGTACGGACCGGTCATCCGGTTCTTGAACATCATGTACCCTTCGTACTGGTTCCCGCTGTACCAGGCAAAGAACACTTCCATGCCGTAGCCGTAGAGAACCATTAAGCCGGTGGCCAGCATGACCTTGGAAATGTTGTTGAGATGGTTCAGGGTGATCAGATCCTTCAGGCCGAACAGATGGCGAACCGGTATGGCCAGAGTCAGCACCATGGCAAACCCGGAGAAAATTGCCCCGGCAACAAAGTAGGGCGGGAAGATGGTGGTGTGCCATCCGGGGATGACCGAGACCGCGAAGTCGAGGCTGACGATACTGTGAACCGAGATGACCAGCGGGGTGGACAATCCGGCGAGGAGCAGGTAGGCCACCTCATACCGCTGCCAGTGACGGGCGGAGCCGCGCCAGCCCATGGAGGCCATTCCGTAGCCGATTCGAGCCAGCTTGCTCTTGGCCCGGTCGCGCAGGGTGGCGAGGTCGGGAATCAGCCCGGTGTACCAGAACAGGAGGGACACGGAAAAGTAGGTGGAGACCGCAAACACATCCCACATCAAGGGACTGCGGAACTGGGGCCACATCTGCATGACATTCGGATAGGGAAACAGCCAGTAGGCCAGCCAGGGGCGTCCGACATGCAGCAGCGGGAACAAGCCGGCACACATCACGGCAAAAATGGTCATGGATTCGGCAAACCGGTTGATACTGGTTCGCCATTCCTGGCGGAACAAAAACAGAATCGCGGAGATCAGGGTGCCGGCATGGCCGATACCGATCCACCAGACAAAGTTGATGATGGCAAATCCCCAGCCGATGGGCTGGTTGATGCCCCAGACCCCGGTGCCTTTGACCACGAGCATGGCCACCGATGTCATCAACGCGCCCATCAACATCAGACCGATCAAGCCAAACAGGATGATCTGCCGGGGCAGGGTCGGGGTGAGGGAAATCTTGCTGATCTTGTCGGTGACCGTCTCGAACGAGTGTCCTTCCGCAATGACTGCAGTCATCTCTTCATGGCCCAGGGCCTTGGTTGCCGGTTCAGCCGCCATGACCATGCGCCTCCATGACTGCCCCGGCGGATTTCAGCGCGGGGTTGGGGTTGCGGACTTTTGCGAGATAGGTAACCCGCGGTTCGGTACTCAGTTCTTTGAGCAGGGAGTATTTCAGCGGGCTGGCCGCCTTGCGGGCAACCGCACTTTCCGGATCCAGGAGATCGCCAAAGGTGATCGCCTGGGTCGGGCATGCCTGCTGGCAGGCGGTGATTACTTCACCGTCGGCAATCGGACGGTCCTTCAGTCGGGCCTTGATCCGGGCCTCACTGATCCGCTGGATACAGAAGGTGCACTTTTCCATCACGCCGCGCGATCGGACCGTCACATCGGGATTGCGCTGCAGCTTGAGGCTGGGCGTGGTGTGATCGGCAAACTTGTAGAAATTGAACCGGCGCACCTTGTAGGGGCAGTTGTTGGAACAATACCGGGTGCCCACACAGCGGTTGTAGACCATCTGGTTGAGCCCATCCCGGCTGTGCACCGTGGCGCCCACCGGACAGACCGCCTCGCAGGGGGCGTTTTCACAATGCATGCAGGTCACCGGCTGGTGGTGTACCTCGGCATCGGCGGCATTGCCTTCATAATAGCGGTCGATGCGAATCCAGTGCAGCTCGCGGCCGCGGGCGACCTGATCCTTACCAACCACCGGGGTATTGTTTTCGGCCTGGCACGCCGTCACACAGGCATTGCAGCCGATACAGGTGGACAGATCGATCACCATCCCCCACTGGGGCCGCTTGGTATAGTCAAAGGCTGGATAAATCGAGGGAACCGGCTTGCCTTTGAACTCGTCAAACCCATCCACAAACTTGGGATTCTCATGGTAGTCCGCCACTGTTCCCGTCCGGACATGATGCCGCCCGGCCATGGTATGGCTGGTCTGGGTCAGGGCAAATTCGTGACCGGAGCCGGTCTTGGCCACGGTCACCGCAGCTCGATATGGGGCATTCACTCGTTGTAGCATCTGGATTGCCACCCCGATATCGTTGCCTATACGTCCGGCGGCTTTTCGTCCATGGCCGAGATGCAGGACAGCGCCCCCCATGGGAATACCGACCGTCACCAGGACCGGCACCGTAACCTGACCGGCCTCGCCCCCGACCTCGACCTTGTCGCCGGTCCGGATGCCAAGAGCGACCGCCGTTTCCTCGCTGATCAACAGGGCATTATCCCAGGTCAATGTGGTGTGGGGTTTGGGCAGTTCCTGCAGCCAGCCGTTATTGGCATAGGATCCGTCGTGCAAACCCGGGTCGGGGAGAATGGACAAATCGATGGCCCCGTGTTCAACCGCGGGTTCGCCCCGGCCGGTATCGGCCCACGCCAGCGGATCGGACACCGGGGCAGACGCGGTGTCTTTCAGCACCCCGTCATGGACGGCCCTTCGCCAGCCCTTTTCACCCGCATCGCCCAACTGGGCAAGCCAATAGTCGTGGACCACGTCGTAGGCGTTGGCCTGCGGTCGACCGAGCAGGGCCGACATCACCTCGATCGCGGATTTGCCCGCGTACAGAGGTTCGATCAGGGGCTGAATGATGGATACCGAGCCATCGTGCCCCTTGACGTCGCCCCACGCTTCGAGGGCATGAGTGGACGGAATGTTCCAGTGGGACAACCGGGCGGTTTCGTCTTCGGCATGTCCTTGATGCACCACTAGCGCGACCTTGCGCAGCGCCTCCGGGAACTGCAATTCGGCCGGTGCATGGTACACCGGATTGCTGTCCAGCATGACTAAGAGGCTCACTTTGCCAGCCAGCATATCTCCGGACAGAGCGGCCAGAGAGGCCATCGACTTTCCGGGGCGGGCCAGCGCGGAGGGCACCAGATCCAGGGTCGTACCGCGAGCGCCCAGCGCTTCGTTCATGGCAAACGCGAGGGCCTGTAGTTCAGGGGATCGATGCTCCCCCACCACGACCAACGCCTTGCCCGGGTGGGCCTTCAAATCTTCCGCCACCGCATGGACAAGCGCCGCATCCAGCCCGGAGACATCGGCTTGAATCGACAGACCAAGTTCCGCCGCAACCGCGCGGGCGAACGCCTCCACCTGATCAGGCGTCATGGCATACCGGTGATCCGCCGATGCACCGGTCACGGTTACCGAACTTTCCACCGCATACAATCGGTTCATCGCACCCTGGCCGACATCCCGGCGGGTGGCAAAATCCCGGGCATACCGGAGATGGCCCGGCCCCTGAGCCATGAAGTCAGCATCCAGCGCGAGCACCACATCGGCCCGGTCAAAGGCATAGACCGGATCCAGAGCCTTGCCATAGGCGAGGGTCGTACCGGCGTAAAGCGCGTCACGGTTAATCGGATCAAAGGTGTGCCACTGGGCCTTGGGATAGGCCGCGAGAAATTCCTCCATCAAGGCGATCAGGGATGGCGATGATGTGTTGCCGGAAAGAATGCGCACCCCATCTCCGTCCGGGGCAGCGGTCAGCGCAGTCGATACTGCCTGAACAAAACCATTCCACTCAGACGGGCGACCCCTCTGCTGGATGATTTGGGCCCGGTCCGGATCATACAGGTTCAGGATGGCAGCCTGAAGATAGGCATCGGTTCCACCGCGACTGGAGGGATGCAGCTCATTGCCATCCAACTTGGTCGGGCGCCCCATGTGGCTTTCCGCCAACACCCCGACCCCATAACCATCCACCGGGATCGCGGTGGCAAAAAACAGCGGTTTGCCGGGAATCACATTCTCCGGTGGATCGACATAGGGAATGATTTTTTCCCGCGGCTGGCGGGTACAGGAGGTCAGTCCGCCCAAAGCCAGGGAAGCCCCCATCAAACGGAGAAAATCGCGGCGGTTGACCGGATCCCACTCGGCGGCCAGGCCGGGGGCCTGCGCCACCAGCCGTTCGCCGAAATCCTCCCGCCGGGACAGTTCTTCCAGGCTACGCCACAGGGCGCGCCCCCCCTGCTCCGGCCCCATTTCCTTCAAGGCCTCCCGGATGCTTTCCGGGGTATTCTGGTTGTTCATTAACGATGACATTTATAGCAATCCAACATACGGAAATTCGAGGTGTCGACCTTATGAAGCTCCAGCAGCTTCTTGCCTTCCTCGACTTGATCGGCCGGCGGTTCCCACGCCATGTTGAACACCTGGTCGCGCGGGCGGACAAAGTTTTCCGGAGCGCGGTGGCAATCGAGGCACCAACTCATATACAGGGTGTTCTGTTTGTGTACCAAAGGCATTTCGTCCACCCGGCCATGGCAGGTCGAGCACCCGACCCCGGCATTGACGTGCGCCGAGTGGTTGAAATAGGCAAACTGGGGCAAATCATGCACCCGGTTCCACTCCAGCGGCTTGTTGTTCATCCAACTATCCCGGACGGGTTGAAGGATTGGTGCCTCATTCCAAACCAGCTTGTGGCAATTCATGCAGGTCCGGGTCGGAGGAATTCCCGCAAAGGCTTCTTCCTCAACCGAAGTGTGGCAGTACCGGCAATCCAAGCCCATCGCCATATGGTGCTTGTGACTGAAGGGAACCACTTGCTCGCGTGGCATGTTGACTTCGGTAACGTAAGTCGACTTCTGAAGGGCATCGCCCAATACCAGAAGCCCGGCAATACTGAAAAATCCAGCGACAATACTGACTCGTGCCAAGGTGTTTGCGGACGGATGAAAGATCTGCGTCATCCCGCAACCACCTGCAAGTCATGTACCTTCATACTCTTGTGTATAGCCCCAAAAATCGTTCGCACAGCGTAAAATAGTTGTTTGCCTGATAAATCTCTACACCGGAGTAAGCTATTGACTCGCCATTACCTCGTCAATCAGGAATCGGCGCAAATGGAGAAAAATCTTTATCAAACAAATTCACGGTGCTTTTCCGGCACTGGAAAAGGATCTCTGCCGGGCGGGTGAACGGGATCAGGAACCGAAGGCCTGCTCCAGATCCTTGACCAGATCCTCCACATCCTCGATCCCCACCGATATCCGCACATTGCTCGGGGAAATCCCGCCGGCCCGGCGAGCTTCCTCGGTCATGGAGGCGTGGCTCATGGTGTCGGGGTGCTCAATCAGAGACTCCACCCCACCCAGGGATTCCGCAAAGGCAAAGAGCTTCAACTTCTCGATCACCTCGAAGGCCCGGGGCGCGCCTCCTTTAATGTCAAACGAAAGCATCCCTCCAAAACCCGACATCTGCCGCCGGGCCAGCTCATGCTGGGGATGATGAGGCAGACCCGGATAATACACCCGCTCGACCTCCGGGTGGGCATCCAGATATTCCGCCAATCGCATGGCATTGGCCTCGTGCTGCTTCATCCGCAATGGCAGGGTCTTGATCCCGCGCAATACCAGCCAGGCATCAAATGGCGAACAGCACGTGCCCAGATTGTTCACCATCGCTGCGACTTCCACCCCCAGCTCCTCCGACTTGCTGATCACCGCACCCCCGACGATATCGCTGTGCCCATTCAAATACTTGGTGGTCGAGTGCACCACCACATCCGCTCCCAATGCAAACGGCTGCTGAAATATCGGGGACAGAAAGGTGTTATCGACTATCGACCATGCCCCGTGCTCCTTGGCGATCTGACTTACCGCCGCGATATCCACCAGGTTCAGCAAGGGATTGCTGGGCGTTTCGATCCACACCGCCCTCGTCTCCGGTGTCCAGGCCGCCCGCACTTCATCGAGATCCCGCATGTTCACAAACGAAAAAGACAGGGCACGCTGGGACAGGATTTGGGAAAACAGCCGGTAGGTGCCACCATAGATATCGTTGCCGGTAATGACATGCGACCCCGGGGGGAGCAGATGAAGAATCGTCGCCTCCGCCGCCATTCCGGTGCTGGTCGCGGTCGCCCTCGCGCCCCCCTCCAGTGCGGCCAGACATTCCTCGAGGGCTGAGCGGGTCGGATTCGACGTGCGGCTGTAATCATGGCCCTTGGTTTTGCCCGGCGCTTCAAAGGCAAACGTGGACGTTGCATAAATCGGTGTGATCACCGCATTAAAGGTGTTGTCCTTGCGTACCCCGGCGTGAACGCATGACGTGGCCTGGTTCATATCTCGATGGCTCATATCCGCTCCCAATAAATCTGTATCCCGATAGGGAATGCAGTGATAATCAAACCCCGCCCCCGGAGCAAACATTTTCTGAATCCGGAACTTGACGGCACGGAAGAACTTTATCTACTTTAATGATATCCGTCACCAACAGGAGATCGTTGAATGAAGAAGTTACTTGTTATTCTGTCCTCATTGGCCCTTTGTTCCGGAATCTTTGCTGATTCCTATTCTGATGCCACAGGCGACACCTTCTTTGGAACCCTTTTGGATATCACCTCAGTGGATGTAGCAAACACTGCCAACCAACTGATTTTCACCATCAACATCGCCGGTGATCCGGTAGCCACCGATTGGGGCAAATATCTTGTCGGAATCAACACGACTGGTGGGGGCGACACCGCTGGAAATGGATGGGGACGCCCCATCTCGATGAGCACCGGCATGGATTACTGGCTCGGGAGCTGGGTGGACTCCGGGAATGGCGCTGAACTCTGGAACTACAGCGGAAGCTGGAGCATGGTGGATGCCACCTATAACGCTAACACCATCAACCTTTCCACCACCAAAGATACCTCCTCGGTAACCGTTGCCGTCGATCTCAGCGCCCTCGGGCTTGCGGTGGGTAACAGCTTCACCTTCGATGTCTATACCACCGGCGGAGGCGGCACTGATGGAGCCATCGACGCCCTCAGCGATGACCTGCAAACCATCGCCAATTGGGGTGACGCCTACCAGTCCGGGAGCGTTCTCGATTCCTACACCATCGTTCCCGAACCCTCGGTCATCGGCCTGGCCGCCCTCGCCGGCGCCCTCGTCCTGCTGCGTCGTCGTCGGCGCTGACCTTCCCGTTACCTCGACCTCTTCACACCCGCATGGCCCGCGCCATGCGGGTTTTTTATCGCGCCCCAACCACATCCCGGATGACCTCGCCGTCCCACCGCCCACCCGGACCGAGGCCGCACGCCCCGTTTGGTGTGGCGTGGCCGCAAACATCACGGCCTTTTCGGCAATAACACTACTCCCGCACCCTCGCCTCCCCGTAATCAAGAAATTGCAAGCATTCGCTGGCCTTCAACCCATATTTTCGCAAGAATCAGGCCATGAAGGCGTCCGCAGGCGCACAATAGAAAATCAAACCAGCCGGAAATCACCAGACAACACCTTTGGAAACGATTACTTTACCTGCCCTCCGCTATAAACGACAGGCCTTCCGGGAATAAACTAGTTCGATGAGGAGAGATAACGGATGATAATCAAGATCATTGTGTTGGTCGCGTTGATCCGGTTGCTGATCGCGACCGACAAACCACTGCTCTGCTCTGGTCTCTACACATTCGTTGGATTCGCTTTGGGCTTGCTGGCTGTCATGGGTGGCCAAGCTCCGTTTCTTGCCCTGTTGATAGCCACAGTCATTCGTTTTGCCCTGAGCAGTTTGTATTTCTGGCTGCTTTACAGAATTGGAGAAGGAGCTCTGTGGTGGATCGTCCTCATCTTGGGACTCGCCATCGGACTTGTGTGAGAAAGGAATCATCGAACCAGGCACTGCACGGTACGGCGTACCGCCGCTCGTGAGTGCACACGTTGGGACTGATGATGAACAAGAGACAATATTGCCAAAAGCTGTTGGAGCACCGGGGCGGCCACATGCCGCTGCGGTTGTTCCTCGGCGGTCGATGGACCTTCCTGAAAATCGTGCTCATCGGGATGGGCTCGTTCCTGCTGCTTTCGGAATCAGACGGAATCAAGATTCTCGGCGGTATCGGGATTGGATATGCCCTCGGGAAGATCGCAGCGGGAATCATGTCGTACCGGGTGTCGAAGACAACATGGCGGTTCACGGATGAGCTGCTCAACTGGGATCGTGTGGCCGAAGTCGCCACAGGACAAGACGAGGAGTCCCAACCACAAGATTGACCCGTATTTCAAATGGCCGCGGACGGCCATTTGAAAACGGTCATCTTCACGTAGTATAAAGGAATAATATGGAACCCTTTGGCGTATTTTTTATTTTCATTGTCATAGCCATCGTTTTCAGATTAGTCGCCGGGTCTTTCGATGGAGACAGAGTCGAGGAGTACATCCGAAAGAAAGGATGGAAGCTTATTGACCGAAGTTGGGATCCCTTTGGTCCCGGTTGGTTTGGAGAAAAGGATTCCAGAATTTATCAGGTTGTTTACGAAGACGAGCACGGTAACACTCACAAGGCACACGTGAAAACATCCATGCTGAGCGGGGTCTATATGACGAATGACACCATCGTTAAACACGCACACAGCGAGACGAACCAGAAAGAATCTCTTGCAGCTGAAAATGAGCAATTGAGACAAAGGATCAGAGAACTAGAGAGTAAAAACAGATAACCGAACGAGCGCTTTGACCCGACGCTGTACGAGGCATTTTGATTCAGTCAAAGGCATTCGCAGCGCTAAGCCTGATCGATAGCTGAGTAAATGAAAAAAGTAAGACCAGGATTTCTTCTCTTGTGTTTGCTGTTCCTCGCAGCCGGACTGACAAGCCCATTCGTTGTCCCCTATTTCGTTGGTGGCGGCGGAATCGGTGTGCAATCGCCGGACCAACGGTTTTATGCGACTCTATCGGGATACCGGAATCTCAATCCACTATCGAGAGATTTCCTGAGCATTCGAGGTGTGGCAAAAGTGATCGATGCAAATGAGAATGTTCTCTACAAAGCCATACTTGAAACAGGAACAGTGAAACACCCCATGGCTTACAGGGAACTTAAAACAGTATCAATCACATGGGATCCGGCTTCCACATTGGTAGAGTTTCGGTCCTCAACGAATCTAACAGTAAGAATTGATATATAAGCTCACACGGGCTCTGAGTGGACACCTATTCGCTGCGCTCCAGGTGCCCACTCAGACTGATCGATTCTTGAAAACGTGCCATGAAACAGATTCCAACACTGAAAACTCGCCGCCTCGAGTTGAGGCCATTCGCTTTAACGGATGCGCCTGACGTGCAAAAACTGGCCGGCGAGCGGGCGATTGCCGACACAACCGCCAACATTCCGCATCCGTATGAAGACGGAATTGCCGAGGCGTGGATCTCCTCGCATCAAGAAGCATTTGATCGGGGAACGCTTGTCAGTCTCGCAGTCGTTGACTCTGTGGCTCAATCCCTGATCGGTGCGGTTTCGCTGATGAACCTATCCGCATATCACGGGCGCGGTGAAATCGGATACTGGATCGGTACGCCCTATTGGAACAATGGTTATTGCACAGAAGCGGCAGCCTGCATCATGGAATACGGGTTTAACACGCTAAAGCTAAACAGAATTCATGGGTGCTTCATGAAAAGAAATCCCGGATCGCGCCGAGTGATGGAAAAGCTCGGTATGCGAGAAGAGGGTTGCCTGAGAAGTCATGATCTGAAGTGGGATCAACGCGAAGACATCGTACTGTTTGGTATACTCAGAAACGAATGGGAAGCAAATCGATCATGTCCCTCGAGGTGATGCAGGGAGACTGGAGGGATACTGGGGTCAGGCAATCTGTGGGCACCGCCATAAGCGACAGGCTTTCCGGTAATAAACTAGTTCTGCATGAATAATGAAAAAGGCGATGATCATCACAAATGCGGTTCTGGCCGCAGGATTTTTTGCCATTGGCTATTTCGAATGGAATCCAACCGCCGACTCAGGCGATACATTCGTGGCTATTTGCTTCATAGCATTCATCGCCAGTGTACTTCCGTTTCTCATCACCTACACTAATCTGGGCTTGAATCACCCCGAAGGAGAGCCGGAGGCAGGACCAGAAGTTGAAAACAACAAGAAGATGGCAGAGCTGTTGCCCGACTGGAAATATTCACTTCCTATTTCTATTCTAGCAATGATGCTTCTGGCCCCACTTTTGGGCCTCATGTATTCTTTCATGTGCTGCGGTAACTTACTTAGTCTTTACTGGTTTGCTCGTGCCCATTCTGCAGCCGAGATTTTACCTAAAGAAAAGAAGGGGGCATAACATGAGCACTCACAGAGGCCCCTGGGGCAGATCGTTCGCTGAAAGATGAAATGAAGACACTCGCCATGGGAATCACGATCCTTGCGACCATCGCCCTCCTTGCAATGCTGGGCCTCCATACATTCACCGCCCTGTTCTGGGGTTCATGGGATCAAGATGGTCTCGGCTCGACCGGATTCTGGCATGTGTTCCAAGACGGATTGAAGAACGGGGGATGGGCATACCTCATCCCGATTTCAGTAATCATTGCAGGAAGCATCTACCTGAAACGAAATGGAGACGGAACAGCGAACAAACCGTCTCACCATACCACTGAAAGCCGGGCCGAAGCGCGTCCTCCAGCGACTAGTGAACGGTGACGTTCAGATGGCAAGATGACTCGCGCAGAGGCGCAGGGGCGCAGAGGATGACGGAGAACGAGATCGGGACGATTGTGATCGAGGCGGCGATCTCCGCCCACAAGGAACAGGTGCAGACCTACCTGCGGCTCACGGGCTGCAAGCTCGGTTACCTGCTGAACTTTGGCGAAGATGTGATGATGACCGGGATCACCCGTTGTGTGAATGGGCTCGAAGAATGACTCTCTGCGCCCCAGCGCCTCTGCGGGAGAACAAGAAGGCAGTTCCAACCAACCCATTCACCCCAGACAAACCGCTACACCCAGCCAAATAAAGCGCTTTACACGCTTCTCGGGGGCCGCTAGTTTTACTCTGCATTCGTAACTGCAGGCGGGTGTAACAGTTCAGGAGTCCCACGCATGAAGCACCAAAAAGTACGTCAAACCCTCGCCGCCCTTGGCATCGCCCTACTGAGCACCCTGTCCGCACGCGCAGCCGTGGTGAATGCGGGAAATGTGACGGGAGCCACCATCACCACCAACAGCAGCTCCGGCAATGTCGAGATCTCCTTTGCCTTGAGTAACGGCGGTTCGGTGGAGGTTTCCCCCTACGCTCCCGACCTCATCCGGGTGAACTATCACTGGACCGGCCCCTTTGACACCGCCCAACCGATGATCGCCAAACCGGCGGATCAATGGTCGGCAACCCCGGCCACCCTGACCGATCAGGGAACAAAATACCTGCTTCAGACCTCCGAGTTGGATGTGGAAATCGAAAAGACTCCACTCAAGATCCACTTCAAATCCAAATCCGGCTTTTACCTGCTGCAGGATGACTTCATGGAGCGGGATGCCGACTACTACTACAATGGCCAGCGCGGAACGGGTTCTTCCAAGCTCAAATGCCGGAAAATCATGCCCGCCAACCAGGCGATCTTTGGCCTGGGTGAATATGGCGGCCCGATGAACCGGCGGGGCAAGGAAATCGATTGCTGGAACTCCGGAACCTATAACTGGGGGGAGTTTACCAACCCGACCTACATGAATATACCATTCTTCTACGGCCTCCAGCCCGCCGAGGGTGGCAACCCCGCCTTTGTCTATGGACTCTTCCTCAACAACCCCTGCCGCCCCCTGTTTAAATTCGGGACCGAATCCGGCGACCGGTATTCCTTCCAGGCCGGGGATGGCCGGATGGATTACTTTTTCTTTGGCGGGGGGGCTTCTCATGGGATGGCCGAAGTCATCGACCGCTATTCCGAACTGACCGGGCGTCCGACCTTCCTGCCCAAGTGGGGCCTGGGCTATCACCTGTCCCGGTTCAGCTACAACAACCAGTCGTGGGTCGAATACATTGCCAACGAGGCGGGCAATACCGACATTCCCCTCGATGCGGTCTACCTCGATATCGACTACATGGACGCCACCCCCGAAGACAATAACTTCGCGGACGGAAACCTCCGGCAGTTGACCATGAACTCCAACTTCCCCAATCCGGCAGGCATGATCAGCTATTGCAATGACCGGGGGGTCAAGGTTGTCCCGTTGATTGAACCGTGGCTGCAACCCAGCGATCCGCTCCATGGAGAAGCGGCGGGGCTGCTGCACTTTATCAAGGACAACGCCGGCAACACAGTGACCCGCGGCATCTATGTCGGGAATGTGTCCTGGTTCGATTATTCCAGCACCCCGATGCAAACCTGGTGGCAGGGCAAAATTGTCAACTGGCTCAATTCGGTGGGATTCGCAGGGATCTGGAATGACCTGACCGAGCCGGAGGGTGGCGACAGCATCCCCCATGACGGCTTGCTGTGGATCGATGGCCAGTTTGGCACCTCCAACACCGACTCGCGCCGGTTCTGGTCGAACGAGCGCAACTACTTCGGGCTGCGATGTGCGAAACAGAGCTACGACACCATGACCGCCAAGAACCCGAACCTCAGGCCGTTTGTGTTGAGCCGCTCCGGCAACGCCGGATTGCAGCGGTATGCGGTGAGCTGGAGCGGAGATACCCGGGCGGACTGGTTTTATCACCGGGCGACGATTCGCTTCGGCATGGGGGCGATGATTGCCGGCGCGGCCTGGTATGGCAATGATGTCGGGGGGTTTGCCGGCACCCCGAGCGATGAATTGATGGTGCGCTCCACCGAGGCCAATGCCCTGACGCCATTCTTCCGCAACCACTGTGACAAGAGCGCGGCCAATCGCGAGCCCTGGCGGTTCGATTCCGGTCCACAGGGTCTGATGCGGGATATCATCAAGTTCCGCTACCGCCTGATGCCCTACTTCTACACCCTCGCCTACGAAGCAACCCAGACCGGTGAACCGGTCAATGTGCCGCCCGCGTTCGACTACTATGCCGACGCGAACACCCACAACTTGAGCGACTATGAATACCTGGTCGGTGACTACCTGCTCGCCGCCCCGGTGTATGATCAGGGGGCAACGACCCGCTATGTGTACCTGCCCTACAAAGCGGGCATCAACTGGTACTACTGGCATTCCAATGCCAAGTATGGGGGGGGACAAACCGTCCAGGTCGATGCCCCGCTGGGTACCCTCCCCCTGTTTGTCCGGTCCGGAGCCATCATCCCCATGGGCCCCTCGATGCAGCACGCCAATGAATACCAGTCGCCATGGATGGACATCAATTGCTGGCCGGAGGGCGACAGTGAATTCACCCTGTTCGAGGATGACGGGGAAAGCTGGGATTATCAAAATGGAGCTTATTCGAAGCGCCGCATGGTCAGCAGCCGGACCGAGGCCTATTGGGATTTCACCATCGAAGCCAAACAGGGAACCTATGCCACCGGAGCCCGGGACTTCTATGTGTACTGCTACAACCCCGGCACCGATACCGTGCAAGGGGTGACCCTCAATGGTGCTCCCCTGCCCCAGCTCGCGGACTTCGGCGATGGCCCGCAGGGATGGCGCATCACCAACGAAGGCCGCATCGGGGTCAAGGTCCCGGACAACGGAGCGGTTGCAGCCCTCCGGATCAGCTTTGCCGACATCGGGGATACAATCCAATTCACCGCGACGGGGTACAGCAGCTCGGAAACCAGTACTTCGGTCCGGGTGTTTGCCTCCAGAACCGGCAGCGCAACCGGCTCGGTCTCGGTGAGCTATGCGACCGCTGACGGCTCCGCGACCGCCGGGTCCGACTATACCGCGACCACCGGAACCCTCACCTGGGCGGGCGGTGATCTCGCCAACAAGTTCTTCGATGTCAGCCTGATCGATGATCCGCAGTACGAAGGGAATGAGTCATTCACGGTCACCCTGAGCAGTCCGGCAGGGGCAAGCCTTGGATCGCCGGCAACCGCCACGGTAACCCTCCTCGAAAATGATCCGGTCCCGCCCGATCTGGTCATCACCAACCCGGCGATGAATCTTACTGTCGACACCGGCACTTCCAACATCACCGTTCAAGGTACCGCGAATGCAACTGCGTGGACCGGCCTTGTCTGGTCCAATGCCAATACCGGAGCATCCGGCATCGCCCCCATCAGCTCAGCCTGGACCCTTGACTCGATCCTCCTCGGCTTCGGTACCAACCTGATCACCGTGACCGCAACCAATGTGGGCGGCCCGCTCGCTGAAGACAGCGGTGCGGACCCGCTCTATGCCGACGGATGGAGCACCAACGACAATGGCGGCGTTGGCTTCGGTGCCTGGACCGCATTCACCAGTTCGGAAGATGGCAGCCGGAACGGACGGTTCATTGCCGAAAGTGCTTCGGTCGATATTGGAACCCCGGCCTGGGGATTATACGCAAACAGCAACAACACCTCCGAAGTAAAGCGTCAACTTCCCGGAGCTCTGGCCATCGGCCAGACATTCCATGTCAGCATGGATAACGGCTTTCTCGATCCCGGCGCGGGCACCGGGGTCGCCCTGCAAAATGCCGCCGGGGTCACCCTGTGGGAGTTCTATTTCAACGGCGGGGATACCAACTACAGCATCAGCGAAGGCATCACCGACATCGGTTGGACCGCAGGCGGGCTCGATGTCAGTGTCGCTCTGTCCAGCCCGACCAGTTACGTCGCGGTCATCACCCCGTATGGCGGCAACACCCGCACCAATACCGGCAACCTGATTGCCGCCGCCGACCAGGACATCACCTTGTTCAGGGCCTGGAACTACAATGCCGGCGAGGGTTCGGACTATGACTTTTTCTTCAACAACCTTTCCATCGAAGGTGGCGCCGGGGTGAGTACCAGCGCCTCGGTGGTCATTGTTCGCCCCGCAATCAATAGCGAGATCCCCCTCGAATGGCGGAACCGCTACAATCTCACCGGCACCGATCAGGACGATAGCGATGGCGACACACTGACCGACCTCGAGGAATACTGGGCGGATACCGTTCCCACCAACGGGGCCTCGTTCTTCGGCAAGGTTTCCGTCAACGACACCTCGGGCACCGCCGGGACGGTCATGGTCAAGATCGCCGCCCCAACCACCAACAGCCGTATCTACGGTCTGTCCTGGGCCACCAACCTGGTCTCCGGTTCCTGGAGTAACCTGAACGGAAGTCTGCCGGGACAAAATGATGGCAGCGACCTGATCTTCATCGTCACCAATGCCCCGGAATCGGAAGTGTTCTACCGGGGCCGGGTCGGGTTGCCACAAGTCCCTTAGCCGGATTGGAGTGTTCTGGTTTCCCTGGCCGGGCAGGCAGGTTTCCCTGGCCGGGCAGGCAGGTGTCAGGTGAAAAACAATTCGGTCGTTAACCCGGCGAATCTTGCGCGTTCATCGTGTAAGATTCGGGTTAAATGACCAAAAGATCCAACCCGGGGATGTCCTCAAAGTCTGTGCGGTTCCGGGTAAGCACCTTGAGATGATGCTGAATGGCCGCGGCGGCGATCCACAAATCTTGTGTTCGGTGGCGACTGGGTTTGCCTGATGCATCCACAGCAGCGGCAAGCTGCCCAAACAAGGACCCGGTATCTTGATCGATCACGAGACATGGTTTTTTCCGGATACGCGCCAGCGCACTGGAACGCTTTGCCCTTTGGCCAGGTGTTGCGGCACGTTGAACCCCATACTCCAATTCAGCGAGAATGGGAGGTACCAGATAAACCGGCTCGTCTCCGGTAAGGTTGGCAACGTCACGGGGGGCCAGGCGACCTCGCTCAACATCCACCCAAATCGATGTATCGAGGATCACGCCCATGGGTCTCGCTTTTCCGCCGCAAGCATGCGATCACCCTTGCGGATATCTGCCAGCCAACCATCGCCTTCGGCATCCTCCAAAACCCCATATACATCCCCCAGAGCTTCGAGTGCATTCATTCTCGGCGCACCGGGCACCAGCTTTGCAACCGGGTGTTGGTTTCGCACAATCACCACCTCTTCGCCCCCATGTTCCAGCGAATCAAGAAGACGACTGAACTTCCTCGATACTTCCGTGGCAGTCATCGTTTTCATATTGTCAGATACTATCTGATAATCAGATATAAGCCAATCACTATCCTGAGAGAGTGATCAGGCGCCTTAATCCATGGCGACACTTCGGCGTCGCATAGCTCCGCCCTCCACAACTATTTGGAGGGGCGAGCTATGCGAGCCCGTGATACGATTGATTCGGCTTCACCCATGTGGTGAAGGTAAAACGTGGTCGCTAAGGATCAGGGTCAGGCGTCGAGTATCCGTTCCTACTCCAGCTTCGCGCCCTGTTTGATCCAGCGGCCGAGGGTCTCGCGCTCTTCGTCGGTGATGGTACCCATGTTGTTGAAGGGCATGGTTTTGGTTTCCACTGCCCGGAAGTAGATCCGGTCAGCCATCGCAACAATTTCCTCCGGGGTGTCGTAGTGGACCCCGCCGGTGGCGAGGGACAGCACCTTGTCGGTGGGCCATTTGGAGTGGCAGGAGAGGCAATGCTGTTGGATGATCGCCCGGGCCTCTGCGAAGGTGACCGGCGCACCGCCTTCTTCTCCGACCCCGGCTGGCTGGGCGCCCGCTCCGTGGGGATTCAAGATCACCATCAGAACCAAGGCGGCAGCGGCCAGGGTTCCGCCCACTCCCGCCCGCCAATGTTTGAAATCAAACCGGATGTTCAGGAAATGCCGGACCAGGGCGCTGGTCACCATCAGGACAATCAGAATGAGCCAATTCCATTCATGCCCGTACAGCCCGCCAAAATGGTTGCTGATCATGGTAAATATCAGGGGGAAGGTGAAGTAGTTGTTATGAATCGATCGCTGCTTGGCCCGGTTGGATAGATCCATGTCGAACCCCTTGCCCTCCGCAATGGCCTGGGTCATCTGCTTCTGGGAGGGAATAATGTGAAAAAACACATTCCCCGCCATAAACGTGCCCAGCATGGCTCCGACATGAAGGTAGGCCGATCGCCCGGTGAAGACCTGGTGCAGCGCATAGATCCCGACAAAAAGCACCGCAATGGACAGCGCCCCGAAGATCAGGTCATGCTTTTTCACGAACGGGGCCCGCCATACCAGGTCGTAGACAAAAAAGCCGCCAAACACCACGGCCAACCCGAGGGCAAGTGCCTGCCCCGGGGTGAGTACCGAATGATTGGCAGGGATCAGAAAGGAGCCCCCATCGCTGTAGTACACCACCACCAGCAACAAAAACCCGGTGAGCCACGTGGTGTAGGATTGCCACTTGAACCAATGCAGGACTGGAGGGAGCTCGGAAGAAATGTACTTCTCTACACGGTAAAATCCCCCGCTGTGAAGCAGCCAGGTGTGGCCGAACTTGTTGGGCTCGAGGGAGTCCCCCGACAACAAATTGCGATCGAGCCAGTTGAACAACATCGAGTTGCCCACCCACATGATCCCCGCGATGACATGAATCCATCGGGCAAACACATTCAACCATTCCATCAATACCGGATACATTCGACCTCCCTATCTGACCCTGAACGCCTACCCTACTGTCGGTTTCCTGTTGTTTCTAGTGAATATTTTCATGGAGGACGGAGGGAGGGGAACCGACGCTCCAAAACCATTGAACCACCGGGGTGAACTATGCCATACTGGCACTCCGATTTGGGAACTCAGCTATGACGAAGAAAAAGCAATGGATACGTCTGTCAGGACCAATGCTGTCCCTGATGCTTCATGTCGGGGTGGTGATCATCCTGCTCCATACATTGGGCTTTACCATCATGCCCCGGGACGAATCCCTGACCCTGGAGATTGTCGAGGCTCCGGATATTGAACTCGACGAACTGGTCCCCCTCGATCCGCTCGATGTTCCGATAACCGAAACCGATGTCGAACCCCTCGCTCCCGAGGAGGTGCAGGATATTGTCGATGTCGATGAAATCACCCCTCCTTCACTGGATGAACTGCTGCCCTCGCTCGACAGCCCGCTGAAGCTGGATGTCTCCGCCCTGGGCTCCGACGACCTGACCCGCTCGGCCCTGACCCGCCGCTATGGCAACCGGGCCAAGGAAAACGGTTTGCTGGGTTCGTATTTTAACTCGGTCGACTTCACCGGTGAAACCTACATGCGGATCGACAAGACCATGAACCACCAGTGGGAAGAAAACAGCCCGTGGCCCGATTACATCGATCCGGATACCTTTTCCATTATCTGGACCGGACGCATCACCCCATCCCGCAGCGGCATGTATACCCTGTATCTCGAATCGGATGACGGAGCCCGGCTGTGGATCAATGGCAAGCTGATGCTCGACCAGTTCCTGGAAGTGCAGCGCACCACCTACGAGGTCAAACTCGAAATGCTGGCCGGACTCTCCTACGATATCAAATATGCCTTCTGCGATGTGTATGTGCATGCCATCAGCAAGCTGGAATGGAGTTGTCCTGAGGCCGGGGTCCCCCGCCAGTTGATCCCCACCGAGAATATGTGGGCGGATGGCCAGTACTCCCGCCAGTTGCTGGCCTGGAACGAAGCCCGTGGCACCGGACGCAGCGCGTCCTATCCCAACCGGAACAAGATGCGCAACCCCGCCCAGATCGATGAAAAGCCCTTTTCCTACCTGGTGAACTATCAGAATCTCGACCGGGATGGCGTGCTGCGGCTCGAACTCGACGACAATCTCGCCGCCGATTTTGACCGGTTCAAGAATGGTGGACGGGTTCCGCGCGAGGCGACCCTTCCGGAGATGCCACCCGGCCAGGAGATGGAATCCGCAGAGGAGCGCAACGAGAAGGCGGCCCAACCGGATGACGACGAAATCACCATTACCATCATGTAGCGGGTGTGAGTAACCGCACCAAGCGCTGGCTGTTCCGGATTCTCTGCCTGCTCCTGCCCTGTCTTTTGGTGGCCGGGGCCGAGGCCCTGTTGCGCCTGGCAGGCCTGGGGGGCAAGGCACCGGTATTCCGGTCCATTCCGCTTGATCATGGCCAAACCCTGCTGCATGCCAACTACCAACGGGCCGGGGCCTATTTCCGGAGATTTGCCGACCGGATGAGCCCGATGAATCCGGTCACCCTCCCCCGGGAAAAGAGTCCGGACGAAGTGCGCATCCTCTGCGTGGGCGCCTCCGCACTCAAGGGGTTTCCGCAATTCCTCGGCTTTTCCGCCCCGGCATTTCTGGAGCGAATTCTCGAGAGCCAATTGCCCGGCCAACCAATCCGGGTCATCAATTTCGGGGCAACCGCACTGGCCAGCTTTCCGGTGCGGGATATGACCGAAGAGGCGCTCCCGCTGCTGCGACCGGACCTGTTGATCATCTATGCCGGACACAATGAATTTTTCGGGGCGTTCGGGGTTGCCGAGAACCGGCTCTGGAATCGCTCCCCAGCCTGGCAGCAGGCCAACCTGGCCCTGCGCCGCTGGGCCCTGACCGATCTTGCCAACCGTCTGTTCTCACCATCGGACCCCGGGCTGCCCCGTGGTCAGTTGATGGAAATGATGGGTGTGCAGGATCCGATTCATCCCGACAGCCCATTGCGGGAGCGAGCAGCCCGCAATCTGTTTCACCATGTTGCCGCGATGGCGGCCAAGGCCCGGGAACTTGGTATCCCGGTGATGATCTGTTCCCTTCCCGTTAACGAAAGTGCGCTCGCGCCAATCGGGCTCGACGAAGCATTTGAGCAATGGCCCGACAAGGAAGCCTGGCTCACCAAACTGCGGTCGGACACTTTCGCCCCCGAAGATATCCCCTTACTTGAAGCCTGGCTGGCCCCGCACCCGGACAGTGCCATGGGGCACTTTCTTCTCGGCAAGGCACTGGAAAAGACAGGACAAGCGGGACCAGACAGCCAGGAACACTATCGCCAGGCTGTGGACCTGGACACCATGCCCTGGCGGGCGACCACGCTCCAGCAGGAAGCCCTGCGCCAGGCTGCCCGGCAGGAACATGCGGCGTTTTGTGATGTACAGGCGGTGGTTGGCCCGGCTCCGGGCGAGGCGTGGTTTGATGACCATGTTCACCTGACCATCGAAGGTCAGGCTCGATTGGCCCGCATCTGGTATGACGCCCTGGTCTCGAATCAGTGGATCACAGCGACCACACCGAGCCGCCTTCCCAGCGAAGCTGAACTTCTGCGCGACCAGGGTGCCAATTTGTACGACCGCCTGGCCGTGACCATCATGATGTCCTCCATTTTCGACATCCCGTTTATGAAGCGATATAACGGCTTTGTCGCGGACCGGATTCGCCGACAACAGGAAGTGCTGATGAACCAGGTGCCGGAAAGCCACCGCCAACCGTTTCTTCACTGGTGCCAATTGCCCCCCACGCCACTCGGGAAGAAGCCGGTGACCTCGGTGATGGCCCTCGAATCCATTCGTCAGGGCCGCCCCCTCGAGGCGGACGCCCTGTTGGAAACCGCCCTCCACTCCACTCCGCCCTACTCATCCTGGTACCTCGAGACCATGTATTTTCGCCAGGCAAACCGAAAGGAGCAACTGGGGGGATGGACCGCCGCCGATTGGGAACAGTCCTCCAACGCGGTAGCCCAGGCGGAGGTGTTGATCGCTCATGGTTTGACCGCATCCGGAAATGCCGAGGCCTATGCCGGGCGGCTTTATCAACTGATGGAAGACCATGTGCGGGCGATCCCCCTGCTCGAAGCGGCCCGGCAAAAACAGACGGTGCTTCAACGGGCGGGCACGGATATCGCGTTGTTGACCAGCTATCGTGAAACCGGTGAGCGGGACAAACTGTATGCCCTGTTGGCCGAGGGACTGAAAAATCCGGAAACCCGGGCGCTGTATCAGCAAATCCAGAACGCGGCGCTACGATAGCCCGGTCCGTCAGGGCACAAATGCGCAACAGGGCTCTTCGGCCTCCAGCGACCCATGCACCGCGTAGGCCCGGGCCCGGGAGCCCCCCGTGCACAGGTTAAGGTACGGACAGATCCCGCACTTGCCCCCGATGCGCGAAACATCACGCAGCGCAACAAACGTGGGATGGGCGCGATACACATCGGCGATCGATTGCTCGCGTACATTGCCACAGGGCAGAGGTAGAAATCCGCTGGGGCTGATGATCCCGGTGTGATCGACAAAACAGAACCCGCGCCCGGCATTGACGGTTTGCACCGAAGCGGCAATCGGGGCCCGGTTCATCGGGTGGGGAATCGCGGTACCCTCGGGATGAGGATGTTGACGCTGATAGCGCCGGAAATGCGGGGCTTCGGTCAGCTTGACAATAAAGTTCGCATGCCGGGTCAGAAGGTTGAGCTTCTCAAAAAGCTGCTCCATCTGATCCGCCGTCGCGCAGTCCAATTCCTTGCCGCGGCCGGTGGGCACGAGGAAAAACACTTCCCAGAAGACAATCTCCAATTGCTGCACCAGGGCCGCCATGGCATCAAATTCATCGACATTCCATGACCCGAAAACGGAATTGATCTGAAGCGGAATACCCTCTTCGTGGGCCCAGCGTACCCCCTGCATCACCGCATCAAAGGACCCTTCGACCCCGCGAAAGGCGTCATGCTTTTCCCGGGTTGCCCCATCGATGCTGAAGGCGATCTGGTCGAGGCCCGCCGCCTTGAGCGCCCGCACCCGCTCCCGGGTCAATCGCGGCGTGCTCGCGGGAATGGTGGCGGCCCGGAGCCCCTGCGCCTTGGCGTGCCGTACCAGGGACTCCAGATCATCCCGCTGCAAGGGATCCCCGCCGGAAAAAATCATCAGTGGGGTACCCATGGCCTTCACCTCATCGATCAGCCGGCAGCCTTCTTCAAAGGACAGCTCGGCAGGATCACGGTGGGCATCCGCGCAGGCCCGGCAATGTCGGCAGGCGAGGTCACAGGCCCGGGTGACCTCCCAGATCACCAGCAACGGGCACTGGTTAAAATCAAGCGCCCCCCGCATCATGACGCCAGCTTTTTCGGCATCAGCTCGCGAACCAGCGGAAATAGATCCTCGGTGTAAAAGGGCTTGCGCAAGACCATCCGGACATTGGGGAACTGCTTGAGCTCCTCTTCGGAAAAATCGGGGTTGCTGGTCATGACGATCACCGGAAGCCGAATGCCGTCCGAAGCCATCAACATCAACAAACCCGCGCCATTGATGCCAGGCATCATCATGTCGAGGATCATCCCCTTGCATTTTTGATCAAGCAGATGCCGATAGGCCTCTTCGCCATTATGCGCGCTGCGCACCTCATAGCCCTCCTTGGTCAGGACATTACTGAGGGTCTGCACCATCGCGTGATCATCGTCCACTACCAGAATCATTGCGTTCTCCCATGCATCAGGCACCGCCCGGACAGAAAGGTTGCGTCCTTCCCCGGCGGAACTCCGGAAAGCAGTATACCGTGAATACAGGCGCGGATGCAATCCGCGGGTTCATCAGGAAGCAGACGTCTTCGCTTGCTCATTGGCGCGTTCTTTGAGGCGCTTTTTGCGGCGAAGGCGTGCTTTGCGTTTTACTCGAAGTCGTAGTTGTTGTCCCATAGCGGGCGATGGTGTACCAGAGCGGCAGGGAGGCGTCAATGACTATCCGCCGCCCTGTCGCGCCCAAATGGAAAGACCTGAAGCAGCACGCATGAAGTTCAACATGAAACCGCTCGACCCCCAACTCGAGGCAATCGAGAAAACAGGCGCGATCCCGGTCGTCCCGGAACAAATCCCGACGATCAATACCCCGGTTAAAAACATGATACAACGCACCTTCAAACTGGATCCGTGCCTTCCTCGACATGCTCAACGAGTACCCAATGAAACCCTACAAGACAACTATTTGATATTTTAATGGGTATCCCCTTCAGCGTGGGTAGGAGGCAACGCGGGGGTGCGCCGGAAAGGGCAACGTGTGAGGGAGTCTTCGACCGAACGAACGCATAACGCGCGCCGTTATGCGACGATGCCCGGTCGCCCCGGCCATCGGTCGGGGCGGATTCCGGCACGGCCCCGCACGGCTTGGCGCTGCGACGCTCGAAGAACCGGCCACGTTCGATCCGCCGACAAGCCGCGGCCCGCAGCGGAGCGTTGTCGAGCGGACGCAGTGGCCGACGCGAGCCACGCCGACAGGCGGGGAACGCGACGGCCTCTGCGGGAGCGAGTCTGCGTCCGGGAAGCCTGGCGCGGCGGGTGCTCAGCAGCCGCCGTGATCAGGCTGGGGGTGGGACACGGCAATGCGGATGGGCCGTGCGCGGCAGCGGGTAATGCGAGCGACCAGCGGGAGCGAGCTTCCCGAGGCCCGGCCCACGCCGGGCCGAGGTCGGGGGGGCATTGAGCCGTGCCTGCAATGACGTTGGGCGTTCTACTTTGAATCATGCATTTCTGCATCGATCACGACCCAGGCCCCATTCGTCCACACTGCCCGCTTGCCATAGTATTGAAGCGCGGCATCGGCACCGACGCCCATTTCGACATCTCCGACCATATATGTAAAAGGGTCATTCAGCGCCGCCTTCAGTATGGGCAGTATTTCGGGGTCACTCTCCTTCTGAATCATGCCGAGAATATATACGGCCCCCTGTCGAACGAAGCCATTGTCGGCATTCTTTGCCAACCATTTCACCTCAGCAAGAGCATCTTCATCTCCGAGCCGCGCGAGCAAGAACAACGCATGTATGTGGGCACGTTCATTGCCGCTGGCCACATACTGATTCAGACGATCTACGTCCAACGATGCGAGTGCTTCGGGAGCGCACAGCAACACCCGGCGGTCAATGACGTTCTTCGCCTCTCCCATCTCTTGAGCTTGCGTCCGGGGTATGCCCCCTTCATTCAAGCTGGCAATATGATCTAGGAGCGCGGGGACCGACATCACCGACACGTCATCGCGCGATGCGTCTGAACTCCTTAACAAGCCCGCCCGATACGCATAGGCAAGGATTCCCTGCTCTTCTTCCGTTTGATCTTCTTTTTCAGCAAGTGCATTGAGTTTCGAGAGCGCGGCGTCATCCCCTTTTCTTGCCAACAAGAAGAGGGCGTGGAGCTGAGCGTTTCGCGAGGACGACAACGCAATCTGTTCAAGGTATTGATCCGGTACGGCCTTCAACAAATCCCCTTTATAGAAAAGCACAAAGGGGTCAAGCACGGCCCCCGACACCTCACCATCAGCCTGAAGATGATCAAAGGCCGCCGTGAGATCTGAGGGCGTATTTTCGGTTGCCGCGAACGTGCCAATGCAGTACGCAACGCAGGCCATCACAATGATAGGAAGAATCTTTGTTTTCATAGTCATCACTTGGTTGAGTTGTTCCCTGGCGAAGCCCAGTCTTCGGAGTCGGCACTGCCAACCGTCCATGAATTTTCGACGGTTGATGCATAATCTTCACCGTCTATTACACCGTCCCCATTTGTATCCCGCTCGGTGTTGTCGTACGAGTTTCCATCCATACCTATTAGACTAGATTCGACGCTGTCTTTCAACAGGTCGGGACCGCCGTTTGCATCGGCATCCAGCGCGAAAGAATATGGATTCCAGTTCGCATAATAATCGCTCTGGTGCTTCAACTCATGGCGGACAACGCTCGCAAAACAGTCAATATAGGTGCGAGATTGGAACTGCGGGAAATAGCCCGCACCGGTCATGCTTGCACCATCAAAAATGAATACGGTACCAGCATTAGGGCCGGTGTACGGAACCTGACCTGCAAGTCCTGGGCGATTTCCTCCATAGGTATGGCTTCCTGAATTGGCGGAACTTTGACTCCAATAGTAATACCAATTCGGCGTCTGTCCACTTTGACTACCAGGATGGTTCTTCGCGTCCTTGGAGTAAAACACTTGAGCCATTCCCTCATATGTATTTCCCTCAAACTCGAGTGTCGCCACCTTGTCACCGAAAGAAGAATTCTGTTCGGGCAAGCCCGTGAAGATCGCAGTCTCACGCCACCCACCGTAACCCATATCGTATACCGCCACACCTGAAGTGCCACCGAATTCCCACGTGAGGGTTGAGCCAGGAACGCTCTCGATGGACCACTTCAGTTTCCCTTGCAGGTGTTTCCGTACTTCCGGCGTGTCCGGCGACACCAACGCAATACATGCTACGCGACATACTCCAGGGACTGAATTATCAAAAACATAATTGTTGTTTGCGGGATATTGTGAATTCACCACGGGGCGAACCAGCGTTATGGACACGACGCCAAAAGCCACGGTATCCGAGCAGACAACGGTGCCGTTGACATCGAGATACTGAAGGGTCACCGACGCGCTGCCGGGATTCATACCGACAGCGTGGAACGTGCGATCGTAGAGCGTGAGGGAGCGAAGTGGATTGGTAATCGAACCGGTGTCCAGGTCATACTCCGTCGGCAGAATGCGCTTGTTGCTCGAATCGTAGAGCGCCAGTACGTTGGTGTCGCTGATCATGAGCTTGAGGACGCCTTCATCCAGCGACGTGGGCAGGAATTTCTCGAAGACCAGGGCCGACATTGTGACGTCGGTTGAGAGAACAGAGCCGACCGTTCCGGTGGACACGGGAAGAACAACGGCGTCGGGCAGGTATTCGTGGAAACTGGTGATTTCGGTTCCTGCGGATTGATATGTGCCCGCGCTGTGCGCCCGGATATTCACGCGAGGGACGATCACGGTAAACGCCTTGGAGCCGCTGTTGAAGCCGGAGTCGTTGACATAGCCGAAGATATTGGTGTCCTGCTCGCCACTGTGCGGGAAACCTGCTTGGACGACAACGCCGGGCTCAGCCTGACCTGAATAGGTCAGATTGGTATCGGGACCGTGGAGCGCTCCGCCGACCAGGAAAGTGTAGTCCCCGTCATCGTCATCATCCGGCAGGTTGCGGAGGGTTCCGCTGTACGTCTGGCCGCGCTCCAGGGGAACTTCATGCGTGAACAGGTATTCGTTCTGATTGACATACGGCATATCGAAACTGAAGTCGTCGAGATCGAATCCGTAGAGCTCCGTGTGGGAACCGCTGGCATCCCCGATGGTAACATCCAGCAAAAGAAGGGGACTGTCGTCGATTCGGGCAAACTCATTCGAGGAAGACATCGGGATATCGATAAATCCGTCCCCATTCTGATCGTAGGAACTGATGGGCGGCCCCCCTTGGGTCGCGGGATTGGGGATGAAGTTGTTGCCCGCCAAGTACCCTGAACCGAGGGTTATGTAGGAATTGAATCCGAAGCTCAACGTGCTGCTGGAATAACCGGAGACTCCGAGCGCATCGTCATAGACGCCATAGTAGTATGTGCGCGACACGGAGGTGTTGGGGATGTAGCCCGCAGGACTTGCCCATCCGGTACCAAGCTGACCCTTTTTGTAACCGGAGGTTTCGCTCGCGGGAAGGATGTGCCGATGGGCAAGATTTGTGGAATAGCCATGGGCATTGGCCAACCCCTGGTAGATCTGTGAAGCCACCTGGGTAAGATCCGGCGTGAACGAGCCGGGCGTCGTCCAACCATGGCCAACACTGTCTTTTCCCGGATTGCTGGATACGTACTGGGAAAACGTGAACAGATCCGGGAAGTCATCGTCATTCGGCTGAAGGTAATAGATGTATTCCGATGGCTCGCGGTAGTCGGTCAGGTAGCCTTCTCCCCAAAGCCACCCCTTGCTCATGCTGACATCATGGTCCAGGGTGGTGTCGGTTGCATAAATCCATCCGCCGGATAAGTGGCTTCCGATACCTAGGGCCTCGCCATACTTGATCGCCGCACTGCTGTGGGAAAGATCTGGAAGAAAGACATTGCTCACAACCCATCCGGAACCGAGAGAATATCTCTTGGTCAACCCGAGCAGTCCTTCCTGATAATGCCAGTTGGTGTTCCCCGAGCCATAGCCATAGTAGCACGAGACGGAGGCGCGTGTGAGTTGTTGCGGAATGTCCGCCGCATCCTCGGGACTGGTCCGAAAGATCGTTGTTTCCGTATAATCCGACACGCCGTCTCCATCCGTGTCGGGCTCTTCAAGCGTAATGTTAACGCCAAGCACCATGCCGGTCGCCTCGACCGGATTATTGAGATACCAGCCGATGGCTTCCTCCGCGTCGCGCAGACCATTACCGTTCAAATCCCGGTAGGCCTTCACATAGAGGCTGGTCGCGGGAACATTGGCGATCTGATAACTCCCAACACCACCCATGGTGGTTGAATACGCGGAATACCACGAATTGGAGTCAAGGGCCGCAATCACGATGATCGCGTTCGTTTGCAAACCGGCATAAGAGATCGCGCCATTGATGTTAGGCGGGGCATTGGGATCGTTCGGGTCGGTTCCGGTAGCCCATTCGATGCCGTCATTGACACCATCGCCATCGCTGTCCCACAAGCTCATTTCGGTCCCCGTCACGTAAAATTCAACCGCGTCTTTCAACCCATCCATGTCGGTATCAACAGAACCATCCCCAGCGGCAAAAACAAGATTGGAGATCGACAGGCCGGACCAGGACCAAATGACGCTGTTGGACACCACCGGAACATTGGTGGCCGTCAGTTCCCAGGGATGCCCCGACAGGGGCGGTTCGGAGGCCACGAAGATGTCGATATTGGTAATGCCGTCCGGGATGCAGAACCCGAGGTCCACCGTATCATTGGTCACGGGTTTCTCGATGCCGGTGAACACGATCTGTGTGCAAGATCCGCCACTCATCAACAACAGCATTTCCGAGCCGGACATTCCGACCGGGGCAAGTGCGGTTTGTGTTTCCGCCTGGGCGGTGGCCTCATCTCTCAACGTCACATGCCAGACAACCCGGCGCTTCGAGAGTTCTCGGATCAAGTAGGCGGCGGCGGTCTCGCTTTTTTCCTCCTTCGGCCACTTGGGTGACTTGTAGACAATCTCCTCCTCGAAGGTCGTTCCGGTGTCCCGTATGACAAGCAATTCACCTTTGAGCATGTCTTCGTAAAGAATCAGCCTGGTTCCGTCCGCCACGAGCGCCGCGAGAGAGCTATCGGGCTCGATGGCCAGTTCACCCATGTTGAAATTCACGTACCAGTCCGGCTGATCCTGAAAACCGGCCAATCCGTATTGGCTGTCGATCGCCTCGACCTGATCGGCGAGAAGATACCAGGATGGCACACACAACATGTAGCTGCGCTCGCGGTAATCGAGGTAACGATTCACGAGGTCGTCATAGGAACCAACCGTGTTCGAGGCGCCGGTGAGTTGCGCATACGACCAGCCGATGACGACGAGCAAAACCAGCACCGACAAAACCGTCAGCGTCCGAACTTCCACCTTGCCGACTATTCGCTTCAGTTGTTCCACCATCCGATTACCTCGCTTTCGTGATTCGAGTATCAAATCCCCGCGCAATCACCAGCAAGGGAAAGTTTCCGGAATAAGTGGTCACAAAAATGGGTGCGCGAAGATTCCCGCATCATGAGCGATGGCCGACGAGAAGGCGCGCAAAGGCCCGTTGGGCGGGCGAAACGGGACTGGTGGGCGATACAGAACTCGAATCTGTGACCTCTTGCATGTCAAGCAACAGCTCATCCCCGGCCCTCATCGAGAAACCCAGCGTTTGTCGCGCAAAAACAGCCCCCCCAATTGCCGACCTCCCGCGGCGAAATGCACGAGGCAATCAAACTGGTCCGTGAATGGTCCGCGAGCTCGGGCGGAGGGTTTACGGACCACGGAAGGCAAGCGCTCACTAAAATCAGGGTATCCCCGATCTAGTCGCCTTGAGCCCCGCCGGGTACGATGATGACCAACGGGAGCCCTGGATACATCGGGCGGATGGCGTGCGAAATCTAGTTCATTACGAAACCACGAAGAGGACGTTGCGACATGACACAAAGACTCAAGGCGGTAATCGGTAGTGCACGTATTCAATCGCTGATCCTTCTTTCGACTCTTCTTCTTTCCGTCACCGTCGGATGGGCGGTGTCTCAGCTCACGGATGACGGCAACACGGTGGATTCGTATGAAGACCTCGTGAGTCGTTACCTCGATTATCGCGAGGGCAGCTACATGTTGTGCGTGCCGTCCTGGTACATGGTCGGCGATCAGGTCGAAGCGATCGAGAGCCAGTACGGTCTTGCCGGTTTCCAGGATCAACCGGACTGGTTTGTGCGGTTCGATATGGGCGAATTGTATATCAAGCCCCATAGCGCTTTGTCCCGGCAGATCGACCACGGAACCCGGTTGGTTTTCTACGAAGACATGGTCAAGGGGGAGTTGCTGGTTCTGCGCGAAGACGGGAGCAGCCTGACGGAAGAAATCGTCTATACCGCGCCGCTCTGGCCGGAGGTGAAGACGGAGGAGGGGCTTTCGGATTACCTGTTCCGTGAACTGTCGAAGCGCCGCGTGGTCTGGTGCGTGACCCTGAAAGACAAGACGACCGCGGACGCGGAGAGAGAGGTGCAGGTCGCCTCGGCAAACCTGTTGCTTCCGGAAACCTTTGGCGGCTCGGAAATGCTCCTTTTAATGGGCGGTGGGACCTGCACGCAGATCGTGTTCACCGGCATGGAGAGTTCCAACAGCGCCGTCAACGTTGGACTCTGCATCCCCGACGGCGTCACCAACGTCGATATCTTCACGTGCATCGACCTTCTGCCTCACACGTGGACCTTCGCGGCTCGGGAGTTGTCCATCCAGAGTACGAGTTTCTTGATCTGGGCCGACACCAACCAGTGGCTCCAAGGGCAGTCAGATTTCAGGCTCTACTCAGCCGGAGATTCCGACGTGGACACGGACGGAGATGGATACGCGGATGCCAGAGAGCAAATGGTTTACTTGACCGACCCTTTGAATTCCAACTCCAGGCCTGTCGTGGTATCCGGCACCGTTGCCTACAGTGGTTCCGAAACCGGAACCATCCATGTGCTCGTCACCACCAATGAGAGCAGTTGGTCGCTCGCCAAATCCGTCAACATCCCCGGACCGGGATCCTACACCAACGATGAAGTGGGCAATGACGCATCCTACTGGTTCAAAGCCTTTCTGGATGTCGATGACAACGGAAGTCGGCAGGTATGGGAACCGTGGGGGCTATACAGTGAATCGTCGATGCTGGTCACCGGTGACGTTTCGGGCATCGACATCACGCTTCAGGATCAACCGTCGATCTGGGGAACGATCTCTTACAGCGGCTCCCACACCGGTGACGTTCATGTCATCGCAGTGGCTCAATCGAACAGTTGGGATGCCACCTATGAAACAGTTCTGGCCTGGGAGCAGGGAACCGCCGACCTGACCGGTGGGGTGGTTTACCTGAGTTTCCCTGCGGATTACTCCATCGCGGTCATGCCAATGTCGAACTACTGGATCAGGGCATTCATGGATCAGGATGGCGATGGCGAGTTCTCCGGCAGCGAGAACGCCGGGTTATACTCGGCCTCTTCGATCACCGTCAGCCATCGCCTCACCGGGGTTGACATCACCCTGTTCGACCGATCATCCGACGACAGCGATCAGGATTGGTTCACTGACTGGTACGAAGTCACCCACATGACCGATCCGATGAACGCAACCAACTACCCGGCGATTTCATCATTCCTTGCCGAGAGCTCGGTGATACCGACATCCACAACGGTTACGCTTGATCTGGCTGCGTTTGCCGCCGAGACGGTGGAGGTCTCCGAATCCGTCGAGTTTCAAACGGTTTGGACCGCCGCGTTCAGTGAGGTCGTTTCTTATCCGTTGAGCACGGATAGCAACGGGTGGCGAACGCTCTATCTTCGGTTGGTTCGAACCGGAGAAACCAGCCGGGCATTCGTAGATACTCTCTACCTGGACACCTTGCCACCGACTTTGACCGTGACCTCTCCATCTCCGGCGATGGTGACCTCCGCCAGGTGGATTTCCGTTCAGGGAACGATTCAGGACGATGGGCTTGGCGTCAGCGTACAAATCGATGGCCGCTATCCGGACCGAACGTACCAAGGCGGCTACTCTTTCGAGCGGTATCGCCTTGATCCGGGCACCAATCTCCTCACCGTCGCCGCCACGGACCGTGCCGGTCATTCGACCCAGGTAGTTCTTCAGGTCGTTCAGGACTTGTCTCTGGATACAACCGCGCCGTCGATCTCTTTTGAGGTTCCTTCCTATGTCGGCTCGAATGAGGTCTACTCCTTCAGCGGCAGCACGGACGACCCGTTTGCCGAAGTCTCGATGACCGTGCGGCAGGGAGACAACGAAATCGGTCCAATCGCCATGGCCGGGGTGAACACTCAGCGGTGGACTTCGACCTCCCTGTTCTCCGGAATCAACGAAGTTCTGTTCGTTGCAGAGGACCCAGCCGGTCACGCCACCACGTCCAGCTACACCGTCGTCCGCGATGATGGCTTTTTCCTCGCGATAACCAGTCCGGCGCCGGGCCAGGTCATAAACTCGACAAGCGTTCTCGTGAGAGGGTATGCGTCCCTGGACTTCGTCGGGGCCACGATTACCGTCAACGGCGTCGATGCCAATCTCACGACCCTGACCGACCGGGTCGAATTCGTCACCACATCCTCAGTGCCCCTGGAAAAAGGGCGCAATGAACTTCGTGGAATGGCCGCTCTTGCTACGGGGGGCTACGGCATCCTGTCTCAAGGCGGCGAAGGCGACTTGCCTTTCGGCCACGGAGTCTATAGCTACGAAGTCAGATATGTCAGTTGGTATCGACACGCCGAAGAAACGAGCTCATATGATTGGGCCATCTATTCAGGCCGGACGATTCATGACCGGAGATGGTCACAGGAAACCGAAAATTTTGTGTGGGACGCAGGCATTCTTACCGCCAGATCAGAATCGTCGACGAATATTCACTATGTATATGACACGGCATCACTGTCCGGTCCGGAATGGACCACGAGCATTGTGGTTGGGGTAGAAACCATCACACCTCAGAAGACGGTTCCTTACCTTGTGGAGTTTGGCCGAGCCGTTATCAACAACCGAACGGATATGACGTATGAAGAACTCGAAACTTCGGACAGGACGTATCTCTCGGAGGTTCGCTTTGTCAAACACGCGGAAAACGCCGAGCCCATGGCTGTGTTCCTTAGCCTACCCGGCATTTACAGCGGTGGTGAACTTCCGGCTGATGCCACCAATATCTATTTCCGGGGACACCAAGGGTTCATATGGAACAACTACCTGACCTTCGTGTACACGGTTGAGCCGGGAGTGGAGTACAGCATCACCGAAAACGACTTCACGTGGCCGGTCACGCATTCCTACGAAGCCAACAGCCCGTATATTGGGGGCGAGAAAACCGGCAGGCATCACCTTCATATCCTTTTCCCTTCTTTGCTCAACAACGACGAACCCCTCGTCGATCTGGATTCGGACATCGATAATGACGGGGATATAGACGATGATGACGACCCTCTCGAAGACAAGGACATGGGGGAAATTGTTCGGGTGGACGATGCGGACGACGGATCAAGCTGGGAAGACGACGATTTTCAATATGTGGCCGTGGATATCCAGCCCACCCCTTCTGTAGGAGTTGCCTGGTTTACCTACGACACATCCAAGGTGAAGCTTTGGGAATATCCCAATTACGATGAAATCCCTTCCGGTTCGGAGTCTTCTCCCTATTGGAATTTTGGAAACGGCGATCGGTTGCCGTATGAAGTCTATGTTCAAGGGCTGGCAACCACAGCCCCGAACGCTGAAATCGAGGTCATTCTTCACTACAAGATGGATGATGCGGAATGGGCGGACACAAACCGGATAACGGTCTGTGGAGAGTTGGGACACCATGCCTACTTCGCCTCGATCGTGGACTACATCAAAGAATATCGAGGCGACTTCGCGGAAGACTACAAGCTTTTTGAAGACGAAGTTGATGCGCCTGGGGGACCAGCCGGGTTCACGCACAACCTCGTCGCCGTTCTCACCGAGGAGACGACGATGCACAACCATGACGCGCGTCTCGATCCTGTGAATAAATACTACGGTGACGTACAAGCCGACTTTGGAAGTGCTGTAGTCATCGTCAATGGGGGATACTTTGACACAACGTGGAGTGACCCGGAAGACGAGCCGCCCTATGCCGGATGTGTGAAGGGCATTTGCATTGAAGCCAGTTCACAAGTGTTGCACTCCCGTTCCCTAACCACGAATGACTACTTTTACAACCACAGGGGTTGGATTGGACAAGCTGCGCAATCGGACGAATGGTTGTATAGCGAACCATCGTCGTCTCCCCCGCTCTCAGATCCCCCGCTCGGAGGTTCTCTTCGGGTCGCCGTTGGCAGTTTGATTGCTTTTCATCCGAATACAACGGGACGAACGATTCCAGCCAATGCTTTTGGTTACAACACAGACGGTTCAAATCTTATTGGGTGGAGCACAAACGGTGTACTATTCTTTCTTGTCAGCTCTGACCCTGAACCGGACTACAGTCCGAATGTCGACATGGAGGCGCTTGTCGATGATTTGGTTGTGTCTGGGGCAAAAACCGTCTTTGAGATGGATGGTTCATCAAGCATCGCGTTCCTTCACAGAAACCGCTATGGTGATGATTTAGACAAATATGGATCGGCAGGACAGCGGCATACTGTTGGATTGACATGGGGGCTTCCGGAGGCGTTGACGCCGTTCAAACACGAGCGAGTAAGTAACTATATCATTGTGAACTGGAAATAATTGAGGAGTCACGATGCATTTTCTTCGCGCTGAGATGACGGCAATAGCTTGGGTGCGGGTTATGGCTGCGTTTATTTGCGTGATGACTATTGGCCACACGCTTGCAGAGACGCCCCCTGCGAGCCATGACAACGTGGTTGAAGACCTTTCCACACCAGAACTGCAAGAAGTGGTTCTGTCAGAATCTGGATACAACAAAGTGTTAACGGCAGTGTATCCGGAGGAAGATCCGCGGATCTGGGTGAGAGATCTCTTCGCCTACCGCTTTCTTCAGGTACTCACAGACGATGCATCTGACCGACACGTTCCATCCGGTGATGAATTCACAAACAGGATCTTGGCTGAATTTGGAGTCACTGGTTGCCGAAGCCTTCTTCGGCAGACAGATGCATTCCGTGAACTCTCAGATAGAAACGGTCAAATGATTTGGGCCGTCATGAAAGAGCGATCAACCCGTTCGCCCACAGTGCTCGATCTTTGTGCTCTTGCGGACATTATGTGGGGCAAAGAACTACATGCCGTTCAACAACCGCCTTCTGGGGAAGACGTGACAGCAAGTAGTTCTCTTCCACGCGCGCCAGCTCCCGAGCATTGGCTTCTTCCTGCTGGTACGCCCGAACAATGGCAGGAGCTGTTTGTTGGTTCAAATGGTGTCTACCGCCTCTTGGCAATCAAGGGCCTGGATCTATGGGCTGGATCAGATGAGCTTCCATCGCTGCTGCGGACAGCCCTTGGCGATCCATACCTTTCTATACGTGAAGAGGCTGTATCGCGACTTGACCGACTTGCACCGGAAATGCAGGCGCAGTTACTGGATGAATATGTGCAGCGGAAGAAACCATGGGTTCCCATCACGGAGGCCGAGCGTGAGGGGGAAAAATGGATGAACGATCGAATTGCTGAGAAGCTAAAGATGCTGCATGTGACATCACGTCCGAGCTCTCAATCCGAGCAATGAGACGAGTTGGGAGTAGAAATGCCCCCCCCGACCTCGGCCCGGCGTGAGCCGGGCCTCGGAAAGCTCGCTCCCGCTGGTCGCTCGCATCACCCGCTGCCGCGCACGGCCCATCCGCATTGCCATGTCCCACCCCCAGCCTGATCACGGCGGCTGCTCGGCACCCGCCGCGCCAGGCTTCCCCATGCGGCCTCGCTCCAGCAGAGGGCGGCCCCGGATGTCCGTGTCCGCCCACTGCTTCCGCTCGACGCGGGCCGCTGCGGGCTGCGGCTTGTGGAGGCATCGAACGTGGCCGATTCTTCGAGCGACGCAGCGCCAAGCCGCGCGGGGCCGGGCCGGAATCCTCGCCGACCGAATGCCCGGCGGCGACCGGGCAACGAATCGCATAACAGCGCGTGTTATGCGACGTTGCCCTTTCCGGCCCACCCCCGCGCTGAGACATAAATCGTTATGTCTCCTTGGCGCTGCTTTCGGTGCATCGAGCGTGGTGGGTGAGGCGAGCGCCGCCACAGCCCGCGGCGGACCTAGGGCGGCCTCTCCCGCATGCGCGGGGTCGGCCTTAGCAGGGGAACCCCCCGAAGCCCGGTTCCCCTCTGCCGGGGCACCGTGCCGAACAAGTCGGCACCGTGTCCCGTCATTCACCCCTTCCCCCAAGAGCCGTCACTACGCCTGCTGAGCAGGCTCGTGCCGGCCCCGGCGCTCGCGGCAGGTCGCGCGCCAGCCGAGCTTGCACGCGTCCTGCGGGTCGTTCGCGAATGCGGTCGCGGCGGTGGCCGCGTCGATGTTCCCGCTTCGCTCTTCAAGGCCCGAAGGAAGTGGGGGCCTTGAAAAGCAAAGCCTTTTTGGGGGCAAGGACAACCCGCGCGAAAAGGTTTCCCCCGGACCCCCTTCCAGAATCAGGACCCTCCGGTTCCCGCTTCCCGCGCGTTCCGCGCGGAACCCTTCACTCTCCGAGCATCCCACAATCTCTTCGCCTTGCCGGTTGGTTACGGACGGTGCTTGAGCACCGAGTCGAGCAACTCGGACAAGAACTTCTGTTTCGACTTCGGCAGCTTGCGAATCTCTTCCAACTGCCGTTCGAGCTTCGCCGGGGGGCCGGGCCGCTTGCGTTTCGGGGGCGCCGCCGCGCGGCCGATCAACTCCGATACCGGAATCCCAAGCGCCTCGGAAACCTTCTCAATGAACTCCGAAGTCGGGTTCGCGGCTCGTCGTTCGTAGTACGCGATCATGCTTCGCGTCATGCCGAGTTGGTCGGCCAGTTCCTGTTGCGACAGGCCGCGGCGCTCCCGCGCGGCGGCCAGCCGCCGACCGAACGGCGGCGCGTCTTTGGTGGGCGGTCTTCCTGCCATAGCGTCCCGAGCATACGGCATGGTCCTGTGTTTTTGCCTCATCGGGGGATTTTACCTTGCCTGCAATGACAAGTATAGTTGACAATGGGCCGAGAGGTTAACAATCGTTCTCTCGGACGAACCCGAACTTGACATGGCTTTTCGAAAGCACCAGTTGAGCCAAGACCCCCGGACCGGGATCTACTACGCCAAGATCCAGGTTCAGAAAGTGCGGCGACGATTTACCTTCGGCAAGAACCGCAAAGATGCGGAATCCGCGCTCCGAAAGCTTGAACGTGAACTCATCACCGGCGATGTGTCGTTTTCCATACAGAAGACCGCACCCCTGGCCGACCCCGATGCCGGGCTGTTGTTGTCGGAGTTGATCGACAAGCATCTGGAATGGGTGTTGAACAACCGGCGCAAGGCGACCTACGACAACCGCCGCCACTTCCTGATCGGCTTCAGGAAGTTCGTGGGGGATCGTCCGGTCAGCGGGATCGATCGGTTGACGTTGGAAAACTTCTTCGCGTGGGCGAGGAAGCATCACTCCAAAAGCGAAAACGGCGGCGCGGCCTATCTGCGGAACGTTAAAACGATGTTCCTGTGGGGCGAGGAGGTCGGGCTGTGTCCGTGCCCGGTTCGTCGTTTTCCCCGCGCGCCCGAGGCTCCGCCCACGACCCGCCGCTTCACCGACGAAGAACTCGAAAAGCTCTTTCGGCTCCAGGCCCCCGAGTTCCGGAGCTTCCGGGACATGGTGTACTTCGCGTTGCTGACCGGCCTGCGGCCGCAGGAGATTCGACAACTGAACCGTGACCAGGTCATGCAGGACGGCGAAGGTCGGTTCTTCCTGTATATCCGGGAACACAAAACCGCGAGAATGTCCCGCCAACCGGTGGCCCGCAGCGTGCCGTTGACCGACGAGGCGGCGGCGATCGTCCGGCAGCAACTCACTGCGCACCCCGCATCGTCGTTCGTGTTCCTGAATGCGGACGGGAACCCGTACAAGGCGCACACCTTTCGTCAGCGGTTCATGCGCTGGTGCAAGCGCGCCGGAATCCCGCCGCGTCCTCCGTATGCGCTGCGCCACACCTTCGGCAGCATGGAGGCCGAAGCGAATATCAATCAAACCAGCCTCAGCCAATTGATGGGGCACACGAATCTGCGGACCACGTCGCGCTACATCTCCAACAACTACGATCACCACCGTTCGGCTATCGGTGCGATCGTCGGTCGCGTCGCCTCGGTTGCGCATCCCAGGCTGACGGTGCTCGAAAAACCGGCCGACCATGTGGCCACTTTGTGACCATTGCTCGTCTTCGTTCGCGTTGAATCGCTCCTTCCGTCCTCCACGTGGTCACACGTCCAAACGCAGGAAGCCCCTTTATTTACGGGCAAAATCGCGTGTCCCGACCCTCGGGCGTCCTGTCCGACGCGTTCCTTGACATGCAAGAGGTCACAGATTCGAGTTCTGTATCGCCCACCAGTTACAATCCTGAAAAAAGTCGCCAGGACGGTACTGCCCAGAGATCTTTCTCCAATCGCTGAATCTTGTCGCCGGCATAGACAACCATTCCGCCGGACCACTTCTCCCCAAGATTTACAGCCAGCTTGCGTAGGCCTGAGGCATCGGCGTTTGTCACAGTCGCTCGATTCTTGATCTCAAATCCGACGATCCTTTGATCACGTTCCGCCA